>CAWGME010000033.1:0-155131 GCA_963823595.1 uncultured Acidobacteriota bacterium | reverse complement strand
GGAAGGCTTGAATGGGGCACCTGGTGCCCTGGCGGAAAAACAAAGACAAATGCAGAGGTCCTTCGCTTCGCTCGGGATGACGGAATTTTGGTTTTTGGGCCTGCTTGCATTTCTTCCCGACGCGATGTTTGCTCTGTATCTACCACCCAGAGTATCATGAGAGAAATCCTGAGCGTCAATGCGGAAGGCTACGATTCGGCCGGATCATCCTCGCCTTCCTCTCGCGCCGTGATCTGATGATGTTGAGGATGATATTCAAAGGTTCCGGGCAGACCTGTGCCAGCGCACGGTGAACGAACTGGTGCGGCGGCACATCACATCCGGCGCGGTATTGCGCTCTCGGCCACTTCCTATTTCGAATTAAAGAATCGCGTGGCAACGCGATATGGGCTACATATCTCCCATGTTTTCTTATAGTAGGGTCCGCGAAGACCGGTTTCTCCATTGCGCCGGAGCAAGCGGTATCGGCCATTCGGCGAGACTTCTGATATCTATGCTAAGCAATATGCTCAAGTGAGTTGTTCGACATGTTCTGGAGGGACGTATTTGATTATTGGAGGCGAGGCGAGACATGGCCCTCAACGGTGATTTTTCGTAAATATCTTTTTCGCGGCTGGATGAGACTGGATAAGTTCCCGCCAGAAGCAAGTTTCCAACGTGCAAAGGATTGGTGGGAATTTTTCTGCTCAATGGTGAGCAGTGGTGATTTTTTTCTGTGACAAAATCAGTGGGGCCCTTTATAAGGATTGGCATTTTCTTGAGTCATATCAATATATGTGCGTGCACGGCTGCGTCATGAACGAGGGGCTTGAATGAGCGAGAAATGCAGCAGGTACAAATCGCAAGGTCAGAGAGCTATTGTCCCAATTAAAGGAGGGGAAGCTGATTCCTCGTCCGGATTTTCAGCGGCGGCTTGTACGGAGCAACAAGAGAATTCAGCGTTCATCGACACAGTCCTCCTGAACTTCCCGTTTCCCGAGGTCTATGTTGCTGCAGGTGAGGTCGACGTCCAAACGGGTGAGGGAAAGGACTTACTGGTCGATGGCCAGCACGTCTCACGACGCTGCGCCAGTATTTCATAGGCTCACCGGATCTTGTGCTGTTCGGAGGTGTCGACATACGCGGAACTCACAAAAGAGCAGAAAGAAGCATTTCTGCAGTATGGTCGTTGTTAGCTTGGGCCTTGTCGAAATTCAAATATTACGGGAGGTCTTTAAGAGAATTAACGCCACAAAATATGCGCTGAACGCAATGGAAATCCACATCGCGATTCGAAGGCGAGTTCAAGGCGTTTGGTGAAGACTTTGCGCAACGGGCCTTTTTCGAGAATCATCGCGATTTAGTGCCTCGGAGATCCGCAGAATGCAGGATGTTAGATTCGCACTGACGGTTGGCGTGACAGCATTGAGCGCATACTTCAATCGCGATGACGAGCTCGGGCGGTTTCTGCGGCGCTACAATGACGAACTCCCGATGTGGTCGACTTGGAACGCGAACTCGACGCTGTGCTGGAATTTATCGACGCTATGCGGCTTCCTGCGACGTCGCGTGTGTGGAAGAAAGCGGACCTCCTGAGCGCGATCATTGAACTGCATGGAGCCCTCTACAAGCGGGCAAAAGCAATAACACCGGACGGGGTAGCCTCTGCGCTTGAGATCTTCTACAACAGCGTGGACGACCCCGAGCTTCGCGGCGTGGTAGATAGCGACCCGGGACGCTACTACAAGGCTGCGCTACAAGCGACAAATTATCGTAATAGTCGTGTTACGAGGGGGGAGATTATCCGAAAACTGCTCGACTCAGTAGCAGCTTAGGCTGGCCGAGCGGCACTCCTAAACCTCGTTGTACGGAAGTGATTCCACGCTTGACCTCAGTTCTCCTGGGCGATTCGGCTTCTAATACCGTCCGTGCGCAAACTTCTGTCACTTGCATCACCCGCGAATCATTGGTACTTACGAAACGCAATCTTCGCAGGCACGACACGGCAGAGTTGAGCGGAGCTGAGTGACGCCGACTGCGGTGCGGGCGTCACTGCCGATATCCGGGCCGAAGAGCTCCAGAATCAGGGAAGAAAATCCATCGATGACTCCGGTCACGCAAAAATCACGTGCCGGGAACCCGGTTCGCTAAGTTTTTCCGCCATACGATCGTCCTTTCTGCCGAGTACGCCAGAAGGTGCGAAGCGGTTTCTTTGCAGGCCACGGTGACGACTCGAACGATTTCGTCGAGATTCAACGTGCGGATGTGCCTGCTGTTCGCTCACTGCTTGCTCGAAGGTGCGCTGCGCATGAGCGACGAAATTCTCATAGCCAGTATGGTCGATAAAAACACGAGGGCCCTCGCGCGGATCGTGCCGGAGCTTCGCGAGCATGTCGAAGTAGCTCCCGTGCGCCCCAAGAAAAACGTCACAGGGCAAAGCACGCAATACAGCAAACGTGTGTTGAAAATCCTGAAGGATGCCGGGGTAGCTTACGGGATGGTGCGGCGTCGCGACGAAATGGTATTCCGACCAAAAACTAACTCCGCCTACGATGACGATGTTGCGCAGTGTTCCTGCCGGATCGCCTGGTATATGAGAGCGCATGGTCCATGTGGTGCAGCCGCGCGTGTGGCCGGCAGTTTTATGAGCTGTCAGCGTCACTCCACCGAGGCTAACCGTGTCTTTGTCATGGAGGATGCGATCGACATGCACAGGTGGGTAGGTGAGGATATTAGGAGACGGAGCGAGAAAATCGGTTCGTGCGCCGGTCTCGGCCACGCTCACATCGCCATCCATCACCATGTTTTTCGCATGGGTTTCACGAATCACCTCGGCTGCGCCACCTATGTGATCAAAATGGGCCTGGCTGTTCAGCAGAATTTTTGTGTCCTTCCAGCGGAAGCCTAGCTTCTCCACGCTGGCGCGTATTTGTGGTGGCGACGTGGCGAGATTTGCATTGATGAGGATATTTCCGTTCGGGGTGACAACCAGATAGCTGGCAAGGTCCTGGCTACCCACGTAGTAGAGGTTGTCGGCGATTTGGAATGGAGCTATCGGTTTTGTCCACGCAGGGTCGGTGGCTGCATGGGAGAGTGCGGAAATGGAGAACAGGATGAGCAACAGCCAGAAGCGGCGCACAGGCATGTCCCTTTATACAGCGGCTTTCGTGAGCCCTATCCGAATACAGCTACAATGATTGCTGCGGAGCTTCGGTCATGAAGAATTTTTTTGCTCCAATCCGATTCGTTCGCCACGCGATGCGCGGACATTGGCTGCGGCCGTGGCGCAGCCCTTATCTTCGCTGGCGGATCGAGACGTATTCCGGCATCCGTGCCGAAACTATCGATGCGCGGATTTTCTGGAAATTTGTGTCGTCGGAAAAAGGACGGCTGCTGCAGTTTCTGCGCTGGACGGCGGAGATCGATGAGCATGCGCGTCCGGCAAATAGAAGATATTCTCCAAGTGAATGATGCGTACAAGCCGGCTGATCAGATGAAAGGAAGACACTCATGGTTAACCAGCACGCCATCGATGAGCTGAAAAAACAAGTCCGTGGACGGGTCCTGGGACCCTCAGACACGGCATATAACGAGGCGCGAAGCATTTACAACGCGATGATTGACCGTCGGCCGTCAGTAATCGTGTATTGCGCGGGAAACCAAGATGTCGAAGCATCGGTGCGCTTTGCCCGTGAGCACTCCCTCCCGCTCTCAGTTCGCGGCGGCGGCCATAATGTGGCGGGAAACGCCGTGTGTGACGGCGGCGTGATGCTCCATATGGGCAAACTGAACGGTGTACGGTTAGACGTGAAGAACCACACTTCCATTGCCCAGCCGGGCGCGACCCTTGGCGATTACGACCAGGCGACGACTCCCCACGGATTGGTGACTCCCATGGGTATCGTTTCCAAAACCGGGATCGCTGGACTGACACTCGGCGGAGGTTTGGGCTGGCTGATGGGCAAGTACGGGCTGGCGTGCGACAACCTCATCGGCGCGGAGGTGGTGACCGCCCAGGGAACAACCGTGCAGACGAACGAGAAGGAAAACGCAGAATTACTGTGGGGACTGCGTGGCGGAGGCGGCAACTTTGGAATCGTGACTGAGTTTCGATATCGCCTGCATCCACTTCAGCCGATACTCGGTGGAATTTTGCTCTATTCTGCCGAAAGTACCAGAGAGATGCTGCGCTTCTTCCGTGAGGTGACGCCAGAACTTCCGGACGAATTAATCATCTCTGCCGGCATGCTCGATGCACCCGACGGCAATCCAGCCTGCGCAATAGTGGTTGGCTATATAGGAGACTTGGCGCAAGGCGAAAAGGCATTGGCTCCGATTCGGGCTTTTGGGAAACCCACTGCGGATCTGGTGGGGCCAATCACATACGAACAATTGCAAACCATGTTCGATGCCGCGTATCCGGCCGGGCTGTGCAATTACTGGAAGTCAGGTTTCATGGATTCGATTTCCGACGGCATCATTGATCACGTGATGGAACAATTCCATCGTCGGCCATCGCGGCGCACGGCGTTTACCTTCGAGCACATGCATGGCCTGGCCAGTCGTGTGCCTGTGGAAGCGACCGCGTTCGCCCACCGATTCAATCACTTCAATTTCAGCATCTTTGGAGTGTGGGACGACCCTACGACCAATGATGTGAATGTGCGATGGATAAGGGACGTCTGGCAATCCGCGCAGCAGTTTCTCTCCGGGCGTGCATACGTCAATTACCTGGGAGAGGAAGGCGCCGATCGAGTACGCGAAGCCTACGGGCCAAATTATGCACGTCTCGCGGCACTCAAGAAGCAATACGATCCGACCAATTTCTTCCGGTTGAATCAAAACATTCCGCCGAGCAGCTAGCTTCCTACCCTCCCCCGCACAGGACGCGGTCAGGATGAGGCATCCGATTTCTACTTCGGACCCACGTCTTAAGATCGAGGACCCTTCGACAAGCTAAGGGCAGGGTGTGATGCACCCTCTATTTGCTTAACTGCAGCGCGATCTCTTTTTCGTTGGCGGTTTTGGCGCGCATCACAAAAACTATGCTTCCCAGCACCACCGCCGCGCCAGCAATCATGGTCCACGGCACCGTTTCCCGCATGAAGAATGCGCCTTCCGCTACGGCGATGATGGGAACGACCAGTTGCAGACTGGTCAGTTGATAGGCCTCGATATGCTTGAGCAGCCAATAGTAGAGGGTGAAGCTGAGCGCGCTGGCGAAGATGCTCAAGAAAACCACCGCGATGATCGATTGCGCGCTCCAGACCGATGGCCTGCCGCGCTCGAAGATCATGCTGGCGAGAGCGAGCCAGATTCCTCCCAGAAAAAACTGGATCGCGGTACTCACAAAAGGATGGACGCCGGCGAGAGCCTCTTTTGCATAGACCGAGGAGGCGGCATAGAGCAGCACAGCGGCAAGCACCGCCACCGCGCCGACGGCCTGCCACAGCGAAGTCGAAATCGCGCCGGAGACGACCAGCCCCATGCCGCCGAGGCCGACGATCATCGCCTGCCAGGCGCTGCGCGGTACGCTGCGGCCCGCCATCAGGGGCGTTAGATATTGCGGTCATCAGCGGCATCGCGCCAAAGATCAGTGCGGTCAGCCCGGAAGAAAGTCGCTGCTCCGACCAGAAGGTCAGCGCCGAAGGAACGGCAATCATTGTGAGGCTGAGAAGAAGGCTGGCGCGCAGGCCTCGGCCGGTCGGCCATGGGATTTTTCTGAACGCAATGAATGGAAGCAGAATCAGCGATGCGAGCAGGAAGCGAAGAGAGGCGCTGTGCATCGGCGGAACCGCCGTCACCAGGACGCGGATCGCCATCCAGGTGCTGCCCCAGACGATCGACAGGACGAGCATGGCGAGAATGATGCGAACTTTTATTGCGGGCTGGGAAAAAACCACAGGTCTCTCCACTTCGCTTCCACCCCATCATGCGAAACCGCGCGTGATGGGGACCCCAGCCGCGCTCCGGCCGAGATGACACTTTGTTGGAAGCTGCGTCCCGATAAGAAACCCCACATCTCAAAGTCGAGATGTGGGGCACCCATGTTTCATTTCACCTTCTCAGCTTAGCGACGACCGCCTCCACCACCGGGTCGCCCGCCGCGCCCGCCGGGACGTCTGCGGCGGTTGTTGTTGCCGCCGGGGCCACGCCCGCCCGGCGTTTGCGATTGCGGAGCATGGCTGCCTTCTGCGCGGTTGAAGTTCGGTGAATCTGAAGAAGACCCGCCCTCCTCGTCGAAATCGGCGCTTTCAAGCACGATGGTGCTGCCGTTCGAGCTGGGCTGGCGCTCTCCCGCAGGATGCCCGGAAGCAGCAACGTCGCCGACATGACCGCCTGTATTTGGATCGGGCAATCCCAGCTTGATGCGCTGCTCCTTCAGTACCGCCTTGCGGGACAGCTTGATCCGGTTGCCTTCGATTCCCAGCACCTTCACCAACACTTGATCGCCGTCGTTCAGCTCGTCCTTCACCTCGTGCACGCGATGCTCAGCAATTTCGCTGATGTGCAGCAAGCCGTCTGTGCCGGGGAAGATTTCGACGAATGCGCCGAACTCCGCCAGCCGGACCACTTTGCCGAGGTAGGTCTTGCCCACTTCCGGAACAGCCGTCAGGTTGCTGATAGTTTCGATGGCGCGCTTCAGGCCTTCCGCATCCGCAGATGCGACGTTGACCTTGCCGGTATCGTCGACATCGATCTTGACGCCGGTCGCTTCGATGATGCCGCGAATCGTTTTGCCACCGGGCCCGATCAGGTCGCGAATCTTGTCGACCGGAATCTGCATGGTGTGGATACGAGGCGCGAATTCCGACTTCTCCGTACGCGATTCACTCAGGACCGCATCCATTTTATCGAGCAGGAAGATGCGGCCGGTGCGGGCCTGTGCCAGCGCTTCGCGCATGATCTGGCCGGTAACGCCGCCGATCTTGATATCCATCTGCAGCGCGGTGATGCCGTTGCGCGTGCCGGCGACTTTGAAATCCATATCGCCGTAATGATCTTCCGCTCCGGCGATATCGGTCAGGATGGAATAACTGTCGCCTTCCTTGACCAGGCCCATCGCGATTCCGGCGACGGAAGTCTTCAACGGAATGCCCGCCTGCATGAGTGCCAGGCTGGTTCCGCAGACAGTGGCCATCGAAGAGGAACCGTTTGACTCCAGAATGTCGGATACGATGCGAACCGTATACGGCGATTCCGTGTCGCTGGGAAGAACGGCTGTAATGGCCCGCTCGGCGAGCGCGCCGTGGCCCACTTCGCGGCGGCCAACGCCGGTCATACGTCCAACCTCTCCAACGGAAAACGGAGGGAAGTTATAGTGAAGCATGAAGCGTTTTCTCTGCTCGCCTTCAAACGTTTCCAGGCGTTGAGAATCGTCCAGTGTGCCCAGAGTAGCCGTGACCAGCGCCTGGGTTTCGCCGCGGGTAAAGAGCGCCGATCCATGGACGCGGGGCAGCACGCCGACTTCGATCGAAATCTGGCGAATTTCATCGAACTGGCGGCGATCGGGACGAATCCTCTCCTTGATCACCTGGTCGCGGAAGATGTTTTCGCGGATGGCTTCATAGTATTTCGAGAGCTTCTTCGGAGCAGCCAGGTCGTCGGGCGGCAGCGCAGCCTTCAGCTCGTCTTTGATTTCTTTTACCAGCGCGTAGCTCTCAAACTTCGGATGCTTGTGGGTGTCGAGCGCGTCTTTCAGACGGTCGCCAACTTTCGCGTAGAGCTCGTCATAATAGGCTTGATCAAACTCGGGCGGCTTCACGGTGCGTTTCGGCTTTCCGGCCTTTTCTACCAGCTCAGTAATTGCCGCACAAATCTTTTTGATCTCGACATGGGCAAACTCGATGGCATCGACCACCGAATCTTCACTCACCTGCTTGGCGCCGGACTCGATCATGACAATCCCGTCCGGCGTGCCGACGACGGTGATCGCCATGTCTCCTTCGCGCACTTCGGCGTAAGAGGGATTGATGATGAACTGGCCGCCCACCCTGCCGACGCGCACCGCGCCCACGGGTCCGCCGAACGGAATATCCGAAAGCGAAAGCGCGCAACAGGCAGCGTTGATGCCGATGATGTCGGGATCGTTATCCTTGTCCGCAGACATGACCAGCGCGATCACCTGGGTTTCGTTGCGGAACCCTTCAGGAAACAGCGGGCGAACCGGCCGGTCGATCTGGCGGGCAGTCAGAATTTCGCGCTCGCTGGGGCGGCCTTCACGCTTGATGAATCCGCCGGGGATGCGGCCGCCGGCATAAGTGTATTCGCGGTAATCGACGGTGAGGGGAAAGAAATCAATTCCCTCTTTCGGGTCCGGCGAAGCAACGGCCGTGGCCAGAACTACAGTGTCGCCCAGGGTGGTGAGTGCTGCTCCCGAGGCCTGCTTGGCCATACGGCCGGTTTCAAAGGTAAGACGCTTGCCGCCGTTCAATTCGACGGTAACTTCATGTTTCATAAAATCCTCAAATATTGCTGTAGGGGGGCGGGGGTGCGGCATGGCAGGAGCGTGGGGAAGTTGGCAGGCGGCGGGGAGAGGTGGAAATGTGAATGCGCGGAAGCTGCTGGATGCGCTTCCGCCTGAATGCCGCAATGCTTAGGTTCAACCACGTTCGCAGGCCGAAATGCCGCGGAACGTCGCTGCCGCTTACTTGCGGATGCCCAGTTTGCCAATAACTTCCCGGTAGCGATCGGTATCGTGTTTCTTCAAATAATCCAGCAGACGGCGGCGATTGCTCACCATCATCAGCAACCCACGGCGCGAGGCATGGTCTTTATCATGGGCTTTGAAGTGATCCGTCAGTTCGGTAATGCGTTCGCTCAGAATTGCGATCTGCACCTCCGGGCTGCCAGTGTCGCTTTCATGAATGCGAAAGCGCTCAATAACATCGGTTTTTTTTGCAGGTGCCAGCACGGTGGCTACTCCTCTTATGATTGTCGGTTACACTCACGTAAGTGTCTATCTGAGAGTAACATAGTTTGCCATCAACTGGCATCCAACTACTGCGGGAGCATCCATCTCCGTGCCAGAACGTCGAACGCTCCATCTCGAATCGTCCCATCATCAGCCTGACCACAGACTTCGGCCTGCGGGACCCATTCGTCGGAATCATGAAAGGCGTCATCGCGGGAGTCTGCCCGGCAGCCCACGTCATCGACATCACTCACAAAATACCGGCGTTTAACCTGCTCGATGGCGCGCTGGCCATCTGGCAGGCCTGGCGCTACTTCCCTGTTGAAACCATCCACGTTATCGTGGTCGATCCCGGCGTCGGCTCTGAACGGCTGCCAATTTTGGCGCGCATGGGAAGCCATTGGTTTGTAGCTCCCGACAATGGCGTGCTGACTCTGGTGGAACGCGAAGCGCTGCGCGGCAAAGGCAACGTCTGGTATCGCCAGATCAAGAATCCCAAATACCGGTTGCCGGCCCAGAGCAACACCTTCCATGGACGAGACATCTTCGCCCCAGCGGCGGCGTACCTGGCATGCCAAATCGAGTATGGCAAGGTCGCCGCGGAGACTTTCGGCCCCGTCGTTGAGAACATTGTTCAACTGGCGATACCGGAGCCGGTCCACCAGTCCGACGGATCGATTGAAGGCATGATTTTGAAGAGCGATCGGTTCGGGAATCTGCTGACGAATCTTGCAGCCAATGACGTACCTGAATTGCTGGATGGATGGGCGATTGAAATAGGCGATCGGCGCATAACTCGATTCGTCCGCTTCTACGCGGAGGTGGAACCGGGAGAAATCTTCGCCATTCTCGGCAGCTCCGGCCTGCTGGAAATTGCAATGAACCGCGGTTCAGCGCTGGAAAAGACGGGAATTGGCACAGGAATGCCTGTTCGCTTCAGCCCCAGATGAAAGCGAATCGCGTCTGCTACTGACATAAGCCCCCATTATTCGCGATGATATGAATTGAACGCGAGATCCGAATGCCAACGATCAGCAGGTTTTACGGAATCTTGATTCAGATGTCGTAGTTGCTGTGCGTGATACAGCAAAATGGACATTGGCAATTCGTAAACTTCCTCTACCCCGACGAGGCGGAAATCTGCTCACCATTCTGAAGTCTCTACGGGACAGTCGCGAATCTCCTGTCGGCGCTCCACCAGCATCGGCTCGGTGACCAGATGCGTCATGTCGCATTTTCCAGGCCATGTTCGCGCTTGTTGAATTCATCCACCTTGCTCGACCAATCAAGTCTTTTTCGGTTCTTGTGCTGGGTTTTCACCGGCAGCGTCTCGGAGGGCCTCGACGTCCGCGATATCTCGCGTCCGCCCGACTTCGAGCTTATTCCGAATCAAGTGTTCCCGCGAGATGACATGAGCCGGGATTTCGCCTTCGACTAGACCCTCGACCCGATCCTCCCACGCTTCATCGAAGTTGATTCCGTCGATGCGTTGCAGGATGTCGATTCGCGCCGGAGGTTGGCCGATCTGGAAACCGGAACCCTGCTCGTCATTGAAATCTGCAGGGCTGAATCCCTGTAACGGCGCGCCGAATGCGGCGAGAGCGTGATAAACGGCCCGACTATTTTCCTCATCGGAGCGGATGAAAATATCCAGATCTTTGGTAGCTCTGGGTTCCGCATGGACGCCAACCGCATAGCCGCCCACCACGAGATATTTAACGTCGTGGGCGTTGAACGCGAGTAAGAGTTCTTTCAGATCTTTGTTCATCATCGAGCCGAACTCCCTTAAACGCGTAGGCATTCACACTTGCCTCCCAAACGGCGACGAGGCGATCCCCGACAGGGACGCCCTGCCAGTAGCGGTACGTCGCCGCCTGCTGCTGTTTGGGATCGGTGATTTTGCGGATTGTCTTATCCATACTCTTATCTGTCAGGGCTGTTTTTCTCCCGTTTCTAACGTCCGCCATTCTGACGAGGTGAAGAATCCAGAGGTCACCAGCCACATGGATGCGGCCCGGATTCTCTGGATTCCTCGCTGCGCTCGGAATGACGGCGATTTCTGAACTGCTGGCTGCTACCGCCGCTCGACCAGCATCTGCTCGTGGACAAGCTGGCCAAGATCTCGCTTTTCCAGCCCGTGTTCGCGCTTGTTGAATTCGTCCACCTTGCTTGACCAGTTCATGGAGCAGAACTTGGGGCCGCACATGGAGCAGAAGGCGGCTTCCTTGTAATAGTCGTCGGGCAGCGTTTCGTCGTGCATGGAGCGGGCGGTCTCCGGGTCGAGTGAAAGCGCGAACTGCTTGTCCCAATCGAAGGTGTAGCGGGCGTGGCTGATGGCGTCGTCACGATCGCGGGCGCCGGGGCGGTGCCGGGCCACATCGGCGGCGTGGGCGGCAATCTTATAGGCGATGATGCCGTCCTTCACGTCCTTCTCATTCGGCAGCCCGAGATGTTCTTTCGGCGTGACGTAGCAAAGCATGGCCGCGCCATACCAGCCGATCATGGCCGCGCCGATGGCACTGGTGATGTGGTCGTAGCCCGGCGCAATGTCCGTGACCAGTGGGCCTAAAGTGTAGAACGGAGCGGCGTGGCAGTATTCGACTTCTTTCTCCACCTGCTCTTTAATTTTGTCGAGCGGGATGTGTCCCGGTCCTTCGATCATTGTCTGCACGTCGCTCTTCCAGGCAACATTCGTCAACTCGCCTAGCGTCTTCAGCTCGGCAAACTGGGCTTCGTCGCTCGCGTCCGCCAGGCAGCCCGGTCGCAGCCCATCGCCGAGCGAAAAGCTGACATCGTGTTTCGCCATCACCTTCACGATGCGGTCGAAATGCTCGTACAGAAAATTCTGCTTATGATGATGCGTCATCCACTGCGCCAGAATTGCGCCGCCGCGGCTGACAATTCCCGTGATGCGCCGCGCAACAAGCGGAACATACTGCACCAGCACGCCCGCGTGGACAGTAAAGTAATCGACGCCCTGCTCGGCCTGCTCCTCGATCACTTCCAGGTACAGGTCGATGTTCAGATCTTCAAGCTTCTTGACCCGGTTCAGCGCTTCGTAAATCGGAACCGTCCCAATCGGCACCGGCGAATGGCGCAGGATGGCTTCGCGGATCGTCGGAATATCTCCGCCCGTCGAAAGATCCATCACCGTATCCGCGCCGAAGTGAACAGAGGTGTGCAGCTTGCGCAGTTCCTCATCGATGTTTGAAGTAATGGCGGAGTTACCAATGTTCGCATTGATCTTGCATTTCGAGGCGACGCCGATCGCCATCGGCTCCAGCTCCGGATGGTTCACATTCGCGGGAATAATCATTCGACCGGCTGCGACTTCATCGCGAACCAGTTCCGGCGACAGCTTCTCAACGTGGGCAACGTAGGCCATCTCTTCGGTAATCTTCCCGAGGCGGGCGAAGTGCATCTGTGACATGTTCCAGTCGCCGGTGCGCGCCGCTTCCTCACGGCGTTTCACGATCCATTCCGCGCGTGGTCTGGGTACGGTTCCGTTTGCCTGTGCTCCGTTAGGAAGATGCGTGCTTTTGCCGTGATCGCTCATAATGTCCTCTGCCGGGGAGGAAATTCTGCCTTTACTTTAGAAGCGGAAAATCATCTCCCAACATGGTGATTATACGCGGGCTATTCTGATGCTTCGACCGACTGGCGCACACACACCGGTTGAGAAAACAGCGATTGGAATTGCCATCGAGCGATGCGGATTCGCTGCCATCGGAATATGGCCCTGCATCTGATTTATAGGTCTGCCGCTTGACCTCAACTCTCCAGCCTCCTACTCTGGAGAGTTGAGGAACCCCACGATGCAGAGCAACAAGTCAACCCTCCGGATCATCATCGCGACCGTCGTCATTCTGGGGACCATCGGATATCTGGCATTTACAGGTGTGGAAGCGAATAAAAGCTACTACGTAACCATCCAGGAGCTGCAGAAGATGGGGAACCACGCATATACGCGGCACCTGCGCGTCGCCGGAAATGTGCAGCCGGGCTCCATTGAGCGCGACGGCGCGCACATGCAGTTTGTTCTGGTGGAGCAGGGGCGCAAACTGCACGTGAATTATGCCGGTGACGATCCGCCGCCGGACACCTTTAAGGACAACGCCCAGGCGCTTGCGGTCGGTATGTACGGCCGAGATGGCGTGTTCCACGCCACGCAGATCCAGGCCAAATGCGCGTCCAAGTATGCTCCCGCCAAGCCCGGAGCGCAGCCGAAACAAACGGCTGCGATGGATTCGCGGCAGGAGCTCAGATTGTGCACGTCATTCCGAATGCGTCGTCATCCTGAGCGAAGCGAGCAGCGACCTCTGTATTGGATGTCGGCACATCGCTGAGCGGAGTTACCCTGAGCGAAGCCGAAGCGCTCAGAATGACGAGTTTTTTCCGTGACTCCAAATCGTCATTGCTGAAACTCGAATTTCCCGTATACTCCACACGTGCGCCCAGCCTGTGCAGTCGAACTCTGTGACATCTCGAAGCTCTACGGCACCTTTGCCGCATTGCGAAAAGTGACTGCCGAATTTTTCGTTGGCCGATGCTACGTCATCCTGGGACCGAATGGAGCGGGTAAATCCACGTTGTTGCGCATCGTTGCGGGCCTGATACGCCCCACCTACGGAAAACTGACGCTGCTGGGGTCCTCCGATCCCGGCGCAATACGCAGCCGAGTCGGATATCTTGGCCACGATTCCATGCTGTACGACGAGCTGACGGCGCTGGAAAACCTGCGTTACACTTCCCTGCTTTACCGTGACGATCGCGATTCCGCCGCACCGCAGATGAAGCCTGAAGAGGCGCTCGAAACCGTCGGGCTGGATCCGCGCCTCGATCGGCCGGTGGGGAAATTCTCGCAGGGCATGCGGCAGCGTGCGGCGCTCGCGCGTGTGCTGATGGCCCGGCCGGAGCTGCTGCTGCTCGATGAACCCTTTTCCAACGTGGATGTAGCAAGCAGCGCGCGGATGCTGGAAGTGCTGGCGCAGCTTCGCGCCGCCGGAAACACGATTCTGCTGACCACGCATCAGCCGGAGCTGGCGCGCCCCATCGCCGACAGCTTCTGCACCATGACTGATGGTCAGATCGTTCACATCGAGGACTTTGCTGGAGAGCGGGCGTGAAGACGAATGCCTGCCGCATGCTCGATACGCTGGGCATTCTCGTACGAGACACGGGAATATGAAGTCGACCCCGACGATCTCTCCGGCCAGACCGTCGCCAGAAAGATCGGTCTTCCGCCGGAACAGGTGTTCAAAACGCTGCTGTGCCGCGTCGATCAGGAGCAGATTGTTTTCGCTGTGCTCTCCGTTGCCGATGAGCTCGATTTTAAGAAGCTGGCCGCAGCCGCCGGTGGGCGCCGCGCCGAGCTGGTGCCGATCAAGGAAGTTCAGCCGCTGACCGGCTATATTCGCGGCGGCGTCACGGTTTTCGGCAGCAAGAAGGCATACCCCGCGTTCGTGGAAGAGACGATTCAGCTCTTCGATATCATTTCGGTCTCAGCGGGAACGCGAGGACTACAGATTCTGCTTGCGCCCGCGGACTATCTGCGCGCGCCGAAGGACGGCTCGCCGATCTGACACGCGCATCCACAGTTCCGCAACCGGGTGATGATCAGTGAACTACGCACGCGTCATCTGGGCCCATCTGGCGAAGGATCTCCGTCTGGAATGGCGATCGAAAGACGCCATCAATGGAATGCTTTTTTTCTCGCTGCTGGTTGTGGTGCTGTTCAGCTTCGCCTTCGATCCCACCATGGCTGCCTCGCGCCGAATCGCGGGCGGCATTCTGTGGGTCGCGCTGCTGTTCGCTTCTGTCACTGCGCTGAACCAGACCTGGGCGCGGGAGCTGCGTCACCAGGTACTCGACGCGCAGCGGATGGCGCCAAGCCCGGCGAGCGCGCTGTTCCTTGCCAAGGTGCTGGCGAATTTTATTTTCGTCACCGTGATTGAAATTGTGATCGGGCCGCTGTTCATCGTCTTTTATAATCTGCGAGCGCTGGGGCAAGGGCTGGTGGATGCTGCTGGTACTGCCGCTAGGCACACTGGCGCTGGTGGTGAACGGAACGTTCTTTGCGGCGCTGTCGCTGCGCACGCGCAACCGTGAGATGCTGCTGCCGCTGATCCTGTTTCCGATTACCGTTCCCGCGCTGCTGGCCATGGTGCAGTCAACGAGCGGCATTCTTACAGGCGAGTTCGATCCCGGCCTGTGGATTCGACTGCTCGGCGGCTACGATCTGATTTTTCTGACGTTATGTGTGCTGCTGTTTGAGACGATCCTGAACGCGGAGTAGATCGCTTATTCCTGCCGCTCGGAACATGGAATGATGTTTTTGACGGAGAGTTGGATGAAGCGCAAAGGAATCTCTTCAATCATATGCGCCGTAGCCTGTTCGTTGGCAGCTTTCGGAATGGCGCAACAGCAACGAACGACGCCGATCCCGCAATCCAACACCAGCTATATCGATTCGAATGGCACGGCACACGTTACGCGCGTCGTCCCCGTCCCAAAAACCGTCAGCCCCGAGGCGCAGGAATTTTTATCCCGCCGGATACCGGATACAGCCCCGCACGAAACGGTCGCGGAAATGCGCAGGAAAACCGATGCATGGCAGGCGAAGGCGGGACAAATCTCACTGCGTCTCTATCCGGTGCATGTTGTGAACGGCCAGACCATTGCCGGAGTGCCGGTGCGCATCATCACTCCGTTGAACATGCCAGAGCAGAACCGCGATCGCGTATTGATCAATGTGCATGGCGGCGGGTTCATCGTCGACTCGGGCTCGCTGACGGAGACGATTCCCATTGCCTACCTGACGCAGACCAAGGTGATTGCGGTTCTGTACCGGCTGGCGCCGGAACATCCTTTTCCGGCGGCGGTGGATGACGGCGTCGCGGTATACAAGGAACTGCTGAAGACATATCAGCCCCAACACATCGCGCTCTACGGCACTTCCGCCGGCGCCGTTTTGACGCCGGAGATTGCAGTGAAGCTGCGCCGGCTGGGATTGCCGCTTCCCGGCGCCCTGGGCGTCTTCTCCGGCAATGGCGACTTTGCCCGCCGCGGCGATTCCGGCGCAATTTTTGGACTGGCCGGTCTTTCCGGGCCGCTGTACGCGAAACTGGACCCGAAGGTTTTTTCTCCATACCAGGTATCGACCAATCCCCTGGACCCAGTCCTGTCTCCCCTCTATGCAAATTTGCGGGGCTTTCCACCGACGCTTTTCGTGACCAGCGAGCGGGACATGCTGCTGAGCGGAACCATCAACCTGCACCGGGCATTTCTCGCGGCCGGAGTGGATGCGCGCCTGATCGTCTTCGATGGATTGCCTCACGCGTTTTGGAATGATCCGCTGCTGCCGGAATCGAAGGAGGCCGATCGGGACATGGCTCTATTTTTTGAGAACCAGCTGCATCTGGCCGGGCGATCGACGGCGCGGTAGAGCAGTTTCGCGTAGATCTGTCCAGCGGGTTGGTCGCCTCGCGCCGGCTTTCCTTAAGAATGGCTGCACCACGGCACTCGTGACCGGATATAGGTTGCTGTGGAACTCCTCGATGCAGAACGCCTCGCGCATCCGTAACTGGCGGCCGCCAATGGCGTAAACTAAGCATTCAGATTGCTTTTACTTGTCATGAAACGAACACTCTGGATCGGATTACCAATTGCGCTGGCCCTGTTAGTCGCGGGTTTCTATCAGGCCATATTCGTCGCGCCCACGGAAGCGACGATGGGCCAGATTCAGCGGATTTTTTACTATCATGTTCCGTCGAACGTCATGGGGCTGCTGTTCCCTTACGTGAACTTCGCCGCCTCGCTGGTCTATCTGGTTACGCGGCGATCGAATCCGCTACGCGCGCAGGCGGCGGATGCGCTGGCGCTGGCTTCGGCGGAGATGACGGTTGTATTCGTAAGCATCGGCCTGGCAACCGGAATGCTTTGGGCGAAGCCGGTCTGGGGCATCTGGTGGACCTGGGATCCGCGGCTTACCAGTTCCTGGTTCTGTGGCTGATCTATGTCAGCTATCTGCTGCTGCGCCGATTTACCGCCGGAGGGCAGACGCAGACGCTCGCGGCGGTGCTGTCGGTGTTCGCCGCCGTCGATGTGCCGATCGTCTATATGTCCATTCGGTGGTGGCGCACGCAGCACCCTTCGCCGGTGTTTTTCGGCGGCCCGGATACAGGAATCGATCCGCGGATGTGGCCGGCCATTTTTGAACCTGGCGGGATGGTTCTGCTGGGGCGTGCTGCTGGTTGCACTTCGATACCAATTGGAACGCAGGCGCCAGAAGGCGGAGCAGGAATCCGCACTGCGCGCTCTGGAATCGAGTTTGGAAACAACGCGATGAGCGGTGCACTGGACATGCCGCTGAATTGCAGGAGTTGGAAATGAATTTTCGCCACCTGGTTTTTGCGTATTGCCTCACCTGGATTCTGCAACTCGGGTATCTCAGCTTCATTTTGGTGGGTTGGCGTCGCCTGCGCCAGCGTGATTCCAAGCCGACGTCGCCGAAAATTGATTGACGGCGTTTCCTGTGACATCGCCCAAAACTCCTGAACTAAGATCAAGTAGAGAGGTTTTCCATGCTGATCGTGATGAAAAAGCAGGCCAGCGAAGAAGAGATTCGCGCTGTCTGCGAGCATATTGAACGGCTTGGTTTCCGCGCACATCCGCTGCCCGGCGCTCAGCGCACCGCCATCGGCGTGACCGGCAATCAGGGTGCGGTCGATCAAGGCACACTCGAAGAACTTTCCGGCGTCGCCGAGGTCATTCGCGTTTCAAAGCCGTACAAGCTGGTAAGCCGGGACGTCAAGGAAGAAGACACGGTCATCCGCTTTCCGGGGACGGACGCGTCCATCGGCGGAAAGAACCTGGCGATCATGGCTGGCCCCTGCTCGATCGAAACGCACGAGCAGGCGTTCGCCATAGCCGAACAGGTGGCGGCGGCCGGCGCGCAGTTCTTTCGCGGCGGAGCATACAAGCCGCGCACGTCTCCTTACGCTTTTCAGGGGCTAGGTGAAGAAGCGCTGCAGATCATGGCGGAGATTCGCAGCGCGTTCGGGCTGCGGATTGTTTCCGAGGCGCTCGATCGCGAATCGCTGGAACTGGTCGAAAAGTATGCCGATGTGATTCAGATCGGCGCGCGCAATATGCAGAACTATTCCCTGCTGCGCGAAGTGGGCCGCACCCGCAAGCCCGTGCTGCTGAAGCGCGGCATGGCGGCGACACTGGAAGAACTGTTGATGGCCGCCGAATACGTGATGAGCGAGGGCAACTATCAGGTGATTCTGTGCGAGCGCGGCGTTCGCACTTTCGTCGATCACACCCGCAACACGCTCGATCTGGCGATCATCCCGGCGGTGCAGCGGCTGAGCCATCTGCCCATCATCGTCGACCCCAGCCATGGCACAGGCAAGCGCAACAAAGTGGTTCCATTAGCCCGCGCAGCAGTGGCGGTAGGCGCGGATGGCCTGATCGTCGAAGTCCACCACGAGCCGGACAAAGCGCTTTCCGACGGGGCGCAGTCCATCTATCCGCAGCAGTTTGCTGACATGGTTGGGGAAGTACGCCAGATCGCCCGCATCCTGCATCGCGATGTTCCCGACGGCATCCGCGTCGAGCAGGAAGACCCGCTCACGCTGACGAAGGTTAAGTAACCGGCGGCGATGAGACTGCCCTTCAGGCGCGGAAAACCAGATCGATTCTCCGTGTGTGCGGTTCTCTTCGCGATTACGCTGCCACTCGCCGGCTGCGGCTCACGCGAAACCCACACGTATCCGGCGAACTATCGTGAATATGCCTATGTGACCGACGGCGGAAGCAACACCGTCACCGTGCTGGACGTCATGAATCTCCGGCAGGATCGGGTGATCCCGGTGGGCGCCGATCCCACCGGCGTGGCGGTAAATCCACGGCGGAATGAAGTTTACGTCGTCAACAGCGGCAGTGATACCGTCAGCGTGATCGATGCGGAAAAAAAGGCAGTGGCGGCCACGATTGCGGTGCGCCAGCGACCCTACTTCATCTCAGTGAATGCCGATGGCACGCGCGCATACGTCGCCAACTCCGGCTCGAATACGGTGTCGGTGATTGACCTCGACAAGCGTCGAGTGATTTCGACGATCGGCGTGGGAGAAGCGCCGGGCATGGCGGCCATCAGCCCCGATGGAAAGACGCTGGTTGTTTCGAATCGGGTTGGCGGAAGCGCGAGCATCATCGATGCCTCGGCCGATCCGGGATCGCAGCGTGTCCGCAGCGTATGGACGGGCTGCCCGGGCGCTACGGACATTGCCATTCTTCCCGATTCCACCAAAGCGTTCGTCGCCTGCTCCGGCGGGCACCAGGTGATGGCAATCGAGCTGGCTACGCCATCGGCAAAACCTTCGCCAAGAGCATCGTCGTCGAATACGCCGATACGCAAGGATGCGCTGCTCGCGTTGCTGGACGTCGGCAAGACCCCGATCAGCCTCGCGATCAAGCCGGACGGAGGAGAAATCTACGTTGCCAATTACGATGATGGCTCGATTTCGGAGATCAACACCAGCACGAATGAGGTCGGCGGCGCGTATTTCGTGGGCTCGCATCCGGTTCGCGGTCTGATTGCGGGTGATGATTCCACGCTCTACGTCAGTGACTTCGATGCCGATGCGTTAGGCATTTTCAGCATCGATGACGGCCAGCTGGTTGGCACTTCTCACAGTGGCGACGGGCCGGACGCAATGGCTTTTTCAAAGGCCGGGGATTTGCTCTTCACTGTCGATGATCGCTCCGGCGATGTGGCCGTGATCCGCACGTCAACGCATAGCCTTTTGACAATTCTTCCCGCCGGCAGCAAACCGAATGACATCGCCATCAAGTCATTTCTGGTGAAGCCGCGTCATCATTTGTGAAGAATCCTGTGTCATCCCTGGCGTTGTCATTGCTTCGGAATTGATAAACTATAGCAACGCAGAAATACTGAGAAGCTTTGTATCCCGACCGAAGTCCGCCGAGGGGATCGAATGGAGAGCCTGCCTTGAGCGAACCCGCCATCAGCGGGTGAGTCGAACAGGGACCTATGGTTTATCTTTTCCGCACAAAGCGATAAAACTCCATCATCCTGCGCAAAAAGCTTTAAGTTTCTTGTCATATCATTACAATAAAGACACTTGGCAGCCGAATACACGTTGCACAATCCTTCAACTATTCTCTGCACAATCCTTCAACTATTCTGCACAATCCTTCAACTATTCCGCACAATCCTTCAACTTATGAGTATATTCAGGGATGCTGATCTGCTCTAATGCTGGCGTGCCAACACCAGGGTGATGTCGTCGGGCTGCTCGTCCGCGCCGATCCAGTCTTCCAACGCTTTAGCCACGCAGGCGGAGATTTCTTCGAGCGGAAGATGGCGATTGCTATGGATCAGCTCCACCATTCGGATCTCCCCAAAGTCTCCAAACTCATTTTCCGGCTCTGTTACGCCATCGCTATACGCGATCAGCAAATCACCGGGGTTGAGCGTCACCGCACCTTCTTCGTACTCCATATTGTCGAGCAGCCCAACCACTGTGCCGCCGCGGTCGAGCCGCACAATGGAACCATCGGGACGCAGAATCAGCGGCGGCAACTGACCGCCGTTCGAGTAGCGAAGCGCACGAGTCGCCGCGTCGTAATGGGCGAGGAACAGGGTGGCATATTTTTCCGTCTGCGTGCTGCGGTATAGATGCAGATTCAGAAGCCGCATCAGATTTCCGGGTGACTGGAAAAATTCCGCCGCATGCGCCTGTCCATCCTGCATAAAGCCGTCCGGGTAGGTCGCAAACATTTCCTCGCTGGCAAATCGATAGGCGCGGACAGCAGAGTGCAAGCCTGCCATCAACAGCGCCGCTGAAATTCCCTTCCCGCTGATGTCTCCGATGGCAAGGCAAAGAGCGCCGCTGCCGAGGACCAGGAAGTCGTAGTAATCGCCGCTCACCGTGCGTGCGGGGCGGCACAATCCGTGCAACTCCAGGCCGCCCAGTCGAATATCGGTTCGCGGAAACAGATTCGCCTGAACCTCCTGTGCAATCGCCAGCTCACTCTGCAGGCGCTCTTTTTCTTTTTGCTCCTCCAGCAGGCGCATCAGGGATGCCGACATGTTGTTGAAGGATCGGCTGAGCGCGGCCAGCTGATCCTGGCGCGAGACCGGAATACGGTAGTTCAGGCGTCCCTGATCCACTTCGCGGGTAGCGTGATACAGGTCGGATACGGAATGCGTGATCGTGCGGCTGAGACGGCTGGCCAGGAGGATGGAAAACAGCTCCAGGCAGGCGAACAGCACCGCGATCAGGATCAGGATCGAGCGGATGCCGCCTCCGATCGTGAGCGAGTTGCGGAACAGGCGTTGATACAGAAGCGACGGACGGGACGTAACCAGCGCGACGACCGCACACGTGGCTACCTGTCGGCCAGCGCACGGTGTCGAGCGTGGTGGCAAAATAAATCGGAAAATCGAAGAAGTCCGAGCGCCTGGGAAGGGTTCCGCCGCTGACGTTCCCAAGATCGGAAGAGTCAATATGGTCATCTCCGTTTCGACCAATGGAGAGGGCATTTCCATCCGGGGTCTGCCCCATCAATTTGCTGCTGATCATGGCTCTGGGCATCAGGGTCACGCGGCCAAGTCCGCTGGCGACTCTGCTCAGAAATCCGGCATCGAGCGGCAGACTGGTGATGACGGATACGGTGTGAGAACCGGCCGGTTCGCGCGTGATCGCACGGAAATAGACGCGGTCCTTAGTCAGGATCAATCCGCGAAACGCGCCATGCACCCAGGCGGGCGGGGTTGGGACGCTGGTGAGCGCGTGGCCCGGCGGCAGATCGAGCGGCTGCAGCCGGCCATCCAGGTACACACCGACCTTCAGCTCCGGCATGCTCATGATCATTCTGGCTTCCGCCGGAACCACTGCGGGAAGCACAGCTGTTTGTGAATGGCCGCTGTCGATTCGTGTGAGTAACTCCTGCTGAAAGTGGAGGGCCAATGCCTCATTATTTGCCGCCAGCTCAGCCAATTGCGTGGAGATCTCAGAGGTCGCGGCGAAGTTGGCAAATTGCCCGAACAGCACGTACGAGGCAAGTCCGGCCAGCAAGCCGAACAGGACGACCGGGGTCAGGCCGATCAGCAGATAGGTGACGAAGAGCCGGTTCCGCAACCGCCACAGCAGGCGCCACCGCATCCAGTGGAACAGGGCTGGCAGGCTGAACAGAATCCAGAGAAACAGCGCAGCCCAGGGAGCCAGGCCGATGTGCCGCCCGATCCCCGGTATCAGGTCAAGCAGGAATAAAGCCACCGCCGTGACCAGACACCAGAAGGCGATGTCGCGCAATTTGCCGCGACCCTGCCGGCGACGCAGCAGTGCGGAGGTCCGTTCCTTGAAGGATGGGACGAGGTGCTTCATTCAGGGCCGTGTCCGAGTGTAACAAGGCCTTCCCTGCCCCCGCCAAACGCTTCCGGGCTGGACGGAACCGGCATGCGCGCCGAATTGCACCCGGGCCAAAGTGGGAGCAAAGAAGATTTTTCTTGCGTTGAAGGAAAATTCATGCCATAACAGTCCCAGATTCGCATCGACATCTCAACCTTCCGTGTGAGCCTGCCGATGCGTTTCAAATTTTAAGGCAAGGCCATTTTGTGTGACTTTGTTGAATCATCTTGATCCGGTACGGTTCGGGATTTCCGTGGGCGCCGGGTCAAGATAAGGATGAGAGGAATCTTGTGAGCGAACATGGCGTGGTGAAATGGTTTAACGGTGCAAAAGGTTATGGTTTTATCCAGCGCTCGACCGGCGAAGATGTTTTTGTTCACTTCTCCGCGATCCAGGCGGATGGTTTCCGAACTTTGAACGAAGGCGATGCGGTGGACTTTGAATGTCAGCAGGGCCCGAAGGGCCTGAACGCAGCCAACGTGACCCGGAATCAGTGACGTCGCGCCTCGTCCGGTAAGTCCGCAGGAATATTGTAATTTCTTCGCGCGTTGGCAAGATTACGCTCCAACCCCGCAGCCTTTGTGCGTTCGAGCGGTGATCGTCGAAACACCTCTCGATATCCTTTTTCTCCCAGCCCCGACAACCAGTCGAGCGCGGGATTGACGAGTTCGGGCCGCGGCTGCAATTCCGGCCAGTCCGTGACCGGCGGCCGATTGCCGCCTCGATTGTTCCAGGGGCACACTTCCTGGCAGATGTCGCAGCCGAAGACGTTTCGGCCAATCTGGGCTGCGAATTCTTCGGGAATAGCTCCGCGCTTTTCAATCGTCAGGTAGGCGATGCACCGGGAAGCATCCATGCGATAGGGTTCGAGCGCCTGGGTGGGACAAGCATCGATGCAGCGGGTGCAACTGCCGCAACGGTCCGGCATCGCCAGTGACCATTGCTCGGGCGGCAGTTCGAGCGACGTTAGAATGACTCCGAGAAAAAACCACGATCCGATTGATTCATTGATCAGGCATGTATTCTTCGCCTGCCAGCCGAGGCCGGCGTACTTGGCATAGACCCGCTCCACGAGCGGACCCGTATCGACAAAACAGCGCGCCTGAAATTCTCCCAGCCGGTCCTGCAAATCGGCGCGCAGTTGGTCCAGGCGTTCGCGCATGACCTGGTGATAATCCGTGGGTGCGAAGCTTTGCTCGGAAGATTCATTCTGCCGCTGGCCAGACCAGGCGTAACGCGCAATCCAGACAGGATTCTCTGCTCCCTGTTCCGGGATTTCGATCGAGTACGGCTGATCGCTGTTGTAATTGACGGCACAGACGATCACCGAGCGGACCCAGGGAAAGGGCACGCGGACAGAGGACCGCAGAAACCTGCCCTCCGCGTCTCGGCGCTTCAGGTATTCCATTTCTCCAGCGCGGCCTTCGGCGACCCACTCGGCAAACCGTGAGAGCTCCGGCGGGTCGAACTCGCCGCAGTCTTCATTGAAGACGGGCGCGATCCCGGCAAGATGGAACCCGCGGTCTCGCGCGGATTGCAATACGATTTGTTGTAAAGAATTCTCCGGCATGGTGGAACTCAGTTCGCCCGGTTCGACGCGGCTGAATCCACGCATCCAAAACGACACGTGACGCACGGTGTCGAGTTCGGGCTAAGACTCCGGAGGCGCCATGAAATCGTGGCCGCGGCGCTCCGGGCCGAAGGCAAAGATGAAAAACAGGCTTACGATGACTACGCATTCAAACAATGTGAGTGCCCATCGATAGCCGAAGTGGTCCCGCAGAGCATATTCAATACCCACGGAGGGCGACCCGGCAAGTACGCCGAGCTGATAGACGAAACCCGGAAAAAGGCTGCGCACCGCATCGGGCGAGAGCTCATTCAAATGGGCAGGAATCACGCCGAATGTGCCTTGCACGCCGAACTGCATCAAAATGGACCCGGCGATGAGGACGGGCACGCTGGCTCCAAAAGACCACGCGGGAATGGAGACGAGGGCCAGCGCCAGTGCCAGCATCATGCTGTAACGGCGACCCATGCGTTCTGAAAGATGCCCGATAACGAGCGCGCCTGCGATTGCGCCAAGGTTGTACAGAATCGCCAGTGAAGAGATGGTTCGATCAGTGAAATGGTGGACCGACTTCAGAAAGTCGGGATACAGGTCCTGGGTGCCGTGGGAGAGGCAGGTCATAAACAACATGACGACCAGCAGGTACGCGAAACTCTTTTTGTGATGGAACAGTGTGACCAGAATATGTCGAACGCTGGGCAGTCGCTGCAGCTGCCAGGCGGCGGATTCCGGAGCGAGCATCGTAAGAATAGCAATCACCAGGGCAAGACCGAGACCGCTTAGAAACATCGACTGCCAGCCAAAATATGGCTTCATGATACGCAGGGCTACGGCTGCCAGCAGATATCCCAACGGATAGCCGGCCTGCATAATGCCGGAGAAAAGTCCGCGCCAACGGGAAGGCGTGCTCTCCATTACCAGCGAGGCGCCGATGCCCCAGTACCCTCCCATGCCGATTCCATACAGGGCGCGCAAAACAAGAAAGACGGTGTAGTTCGGCGCGAAGGGAGTGAACGCAGTGACGATGGAAAAATAAATCACGCAAAGCAGGAGGGGACGCCGACGGCCATAGCGGTCGGCCAGCGTACCTAACACCAGCGCGCCGATGGGACGCATTGCCAGTGTGATCGAGATCGTCCAGATGATCGCGCCTTTGCCGACCTGAAATCGATTCGCAAGGATATCGACAAGGAAAACGAGAACGAAGAAGTCGAAAGCATCCAACACCCAGCCCAGAATGCCGGAGGAAACGGCGAATCCCCAGCCAGGCGTGCGCTGCTCCACAGCGCGTGAGGGTAATACAGGTTCAGATAATATCGGTTTGCTCGCAGGGGTTAGCGACATTCTTCTTGCTCTGGGGAGATTCCGTGCTCGCTCATCGATCCGATCCTTGGAGTTTTGATTAGTATTTCATTGTATATACTCGCGTTGAGATCAAGAATCCCGGCCTGCAGGTACTGTTTGCGTATGGGCATAGTGCGATCGGCCGATCGAAAACGTACACATAATCTGGGACTGTACGGCACCTGGGGATCAAAGCCCGGCAAAGGCCTGAACGGATTTCCGGCTCACCATTTCTCCTCTCTCTAACGCGGGGAACGAATCGTTCGCATAGTATTCTATGAAATCCAGCGGCTCCGGGTTTTTCACCAGGCGCGGTGTGCAGATGGCCCTGAAGGCTCATGTCCGCTGATTTGCAGGAATGCGCGGTGCAGCTGTCACGCACAGACAAGGGATGAGAGTGACAAATACAGGTATGCAGGAAACGGAAGTTCGGAAGCTGAAGGTGGGAACGTTGAAGGTGGAGGTTCACCCCAACGGCAAGGCTGCCGGGGAAGCTGCGGCAAATGCAGTCGCGGCGCGGCTGCGGCAACTTGAAACAACGATGCAGGATCTAGCAGTTATCTTTGCGACTGGCATGTCGCAACTTGTAACACTGCACCGATTGACATCCATGCAGGATCTACCCTGGAGCGAGATCCTGGGATTTCACCTAGACGAATATATCGGACCCGACGCGAACCATCCAGCTTCTTTTCGACGTTATCTGAGAGAGAACCTGACCAGCAGGGTGGCCATGCGGAAATTCTTCGAAATTGACGGCAGTTCTCCGGACCCTCAATCGGTGTGCAGAGAATATGCTCTGAAGCTTCAGAGAGCCAAGCCGCAGATATGTCTCCTGGGGGTAGGAGACAACGGACATCTGGCATTCAACGATCCGGAAGAAGCCGACTTCCACGATCCGGCGGATGTGAAAATCGTCGATCTTGACTCGATCACCCGGCAGCAGCAGGTAACCGATGGCTGGTTCAAAACTCCTCAGGAGGTCCCATCGCAAGCCATCACCGTTACGATTCCGGCGTTGTTCCGGGTACCACGGCTTATCGTCGTCATTTCCGGTAAGCGGAAAACGGACATACTCCGCCGGGTAATGGAAGAGCCGATCTCGCCGGCATGCCCGGCGACGATTCTTCGCACCCATCCGGATGCGACGGCATATCTTGACACTGATGCGGCGGCGGAATGGCTGGATAGCAATGATCGGCTAAATTCCTAAGTCGATACGACGAAATCACGAAAGATGATTTAGAGCGGTTCTCGTTTAAATGTCGCCGGATCAAGAAAAAAGCCTGTCGCTTGTCTATATCTAAAGGAGAACCGGGCTAAATAACCGGCTGGCTTTCTACTTCTGACCGGGAGTTCTGGACGTTCTGCAGAAGTGAGGAGGTGGGAATGAGGATACAAAAGCAGGTCACATTTCCACCGTTCAGGCGCGTGCTCCGGCAGCGGATGGTGCCTTCATACTTTTGAATGATGCCTCTGCTGATCCAAAGCCCCAACCCTGTTCCTTTGGTGGATTTTGTACTGAAGAATGGCTCGAAGAGTCTTTTTGCGTCTTCGGGTTGAATACCAGCGCCGGTATCGGATATAGTGACGCGCACTGCCGACCGCTGAGTCTCCGTGGCTTCGGATTCGCGCACATCTACACGCAGGCGTCCGCCGTAAGGCATCGCTTCGATCGCATTGCAGATGAGATTTAGAAATACCTGCTTCAATTCCCCCGGAAAGCCCTGCACAAGACCGTCACTTCTGTAGCGACGATCAACAACGATCTTACTTGTCTTCAAGTGGCGCGACTGCAGTTCGAGAGTGTCTTCCAGAAGCGCCGAAATGGAAACCGGGATGGCCTGGGCCGACTCACGATAAAACCCGAGGGTCTGTTTGGTGATATGGGTGACTCGCAAGAGTTCCTGCTCTGCCATCCGCGCATATTCCCGGGCTTCATCGTCTAAGGATGGATGCGCCTGCAGCAGGTAGAAAACGTTCGTGATCGCTCCCAAGGGATTGTTGATCTCGTGGGCGACGATTCCGGCCATTCTCCCCATTGCAGCCAGTTTCTCTGACTTGCGCAACGCCTCCTCGGCCCGCAACTGCGCGGTGATGTCCCGGCAAATCTCCAGAATAGGGCTTCTTTCCCTTCCGTCGCGGCGAAGGCATTTGCGACAGGCCACAACGATCTCGCGGCCATCCCGTGTGAACTGGATCAGATTCCCTTCCCATCGCTTGCCTTCGACGAGCGTCGATTGAATCTCTTCGGGCGGAACGGGAAATCTTGTCTGGAGCAGTCGATGCAGATTGGAGCCGATCGCATCTTCAGCAGACCAGCCATATAACGTAGCGGCTCCAGAGTTCCAGAACCGGATAGTTCCATCGAGATCGCGCACAATGATGGCTTCGGAAGCAAGGTCCATCAGGTCGGCGCGCTCCCTCAGAATCTGTTCCATTTGCTTGCGCTCGGTGATGTCGATGAGCGTTCCCACGGCACCGCGGACATTGCCGGAATCGTCGAATAAGGGGTTCGCGCTGCCCAGGGTTTGTCTCACTTTTCCGCTTTGGTGATGGATTTCGAGTTCGATACTGCCCACCGGCTTGCCGGTAGAGGCGGCGCGTTGCAGGGGCAGCTCGTCTGCATCAAGCCGCCGGCCTTCGTAATAGATCTCGACGTCCGGTCTCCCATGCTCTTCGCTCAGGGATCCATTCTCCTCCGAAGGCATTTCCAGCAACTCAGCCAATGCTGAGTTTCCGCTGATCAGGCGACATTCCGGATCACGGGCAACCGAGACGCCGACAGGCAAAACGTTCATGATGCTTTCGAGCTCGGCAACCCTCTGCTGTAACTGCTCATTGAGAACGCGCACCTGCTGCGCGCTTTTTCCCAACTCTTCCGTGCGCGCCAACACACGTTCTTCCAGCTCGCGATTCAAAAGTTCCAGCTCCCGCGATTTCCGGTACAGGTCGGCGAACACACTCACCTTAGCCCTTAGCAGCTCGGGTACGATAGGGACGGAAATGTAATCCATTGCTCCCCGCTGATACCCTTTCACTCGATCCATGTCCGTCAAATGCACCGCGGAGATAAAAATGATGGCAGTCTTCTGAAAGCGCGGATGCTGATGAATCATGTCCGCCAGCTCAAACCCATTCAGTTCCGGCATGCTGACATCCATGAGAATTATGGCGATGTCATTCTTGAGCAAATGATCGAGAGCTTCCCTTCCCGAGCTGGCGGAAATGAGATTCTCCCCCAAATCGCGGAGGATGACTTCGTAACTCAGCAGCTTCGCCGGCTGATCATCCACCATCAGGATGTTGACTTTTTGATGTGTATTCATCTTGTCCTATGCATTAAGCTACGCGAACCAGAACTATCGGTGAAGCCACATGCGAAGCGTGGAAAGCAATTGTTCCGTGTTTACCGGCTTGGCCAGATACTCGGATGCGCCGGCCTCCAGCGTTTTCTCGCGATCGCCCTTCATCGCTTTCGCGGTGAGAGCGATGATGGGCAGGCGTCGGAAGGAAGCGTTCTGACGAATGACCCGCATGGTTTCATAGCCATCCATCTCCGGCATCATGATGTCCATCAGCACAATGGAAACATCCGGCACGGAATCGAGTGTAGCGATCGCTCCCTTGCCGGTGTCGGCTGTCAGTACACTCATCCCACGGCGTTCCAGAACGCTGCTTAGCGCGAAGATGTTGCGGACATCGTCGTCGACGACGAGCACCTTCTTGCCGACCAGAGCGTCGTCGGAACGATGCAGGCGATCGAGCAGCTTCTGCTTCTCAGGAGGCAGCTCTGCAACGACACGGTGCAGGAACAAGGCGGTTTCATCCAGCAGCCGTTCCGGAGATTCCACTCCCTTGACGACCACGCTGCGCGCCAGCACGTGCAGGCGGGCATCCTCCTCCGGAGAAAGTTCTTTGCCGGTGAAGACTACGATGGGCAGATCATTCAGTTGCGGCATGTCGCGGAGTTGTTCGAGCACCTCGAAACCGGACATATCGGGAAGGCGAAGATCGAGTACGACGCAATCGTAAGGCTGCTCGAGAACGGCGGCGAGAGCCTCTGCACCAGTGTCGGCGACGGTCAGATCGATATCATCGTGGTCGAGCAGCGCGCGAATGCTGAGCTGCTCGGCTGGATTGTCTTCGACGACAAGAAGGCGTTTGCGGCGCGGGGCCGCGTATTGTTTGATCCGAGTGATCGCGGTATCCAGTCCCTCGGGTGTGACGGGTTTGGTGATGAAGGAAAACGCTCCGCTGGCCAGGCCGTGGCTCCTGTCCTCGTCGAGCGTCAGCATCTGTACCGGAATGTGACGCGTCCCGGTGTCCTGCTTCAGGTGGTTCAGGACGGTCCAGCCGAGCATGTCGGGCAAAAACACGTCCAGAGATACGGCGGCGGGGTGGAACTCGCGGGCCAGAGCCAGCGCCTCCGCGCCGCGAGCCGCAAGAAGCACTTTGAATCCCTTTTCCCGAGCAAGATCGCGAAGGATACAAGCGTAGTATGGATCATCTTCGACGACCAGCAGCACGGCATCCTCCGGCTCCAGATTTTCACGATCGTCCGAGATGGCCTCGGCTGGAAACTCGGTGAGAACGGTGGGCGAGAAGTCGGCCTGCAGGGCGGATGGCAAACTTTTTCCCTCTTGATTCGCTGATATGACAGACGGACCGTTATACACCTGGGGAAGATACAAGGTGAACGTGCTGCCCTCTCCCGGCGTGCTGCGCAGTTGGATCTCTCCTCCGAGCAGGCTGGCCAGTTCCCGGCTGATCGCCAATCCCAGCCCGGTGCCGCCGTACTTACGGCTGGTTCCGGCATCGGCCTGCTGAAACGCCTCAAAAATTATTCGCTGTTTTTCCTGCGGAATTCCGATGCCTGTGTCGGTGACCTGGAACGCGACCACAGATGCCACGCGGCTGAGGACCGGGTGATCGGGCGTCCATCCCCGATCGGCAATTGAGACCGAGAGCTGCACGCCTCCCTGAGCCGTAAATTTGAACGCATTCGACAGCAGATTCTTGAGCACCTGCTGCAGACGTTTTGAGTCGGTGACCAGGCTTCGGCTGAGCCGCGGATCGGCGTGCACCTCGAAGCTGAGACGGCGATTTTCCGCTTCGTGCCGGAATGGACGCCCGATCATATCAAGCAGGCTTGCGAAGAAGACCTCCTCTGCTTCGACCGAAACCGTCCCAGACTCGATCTTCGAGAGGTCGAGGATATCGCTGATAAGGTTCAGCAGGTCGGTACCTGCTCCGTGGATGGTCCGGGCAAACTCAACCTGCTTGGTCGTCAGGTTTTCGTCCGGATTGTCACTGAGCTGCTGACCCAGCACCAGGATGCTGTTGAGTGGGGTGCGGAGTTCATGCGACATATTCGCCAGGAACTCGGATTTATATTTCGAGGTCAGCGCCAGCTCCTTGGCCTTGCCTTCGATCTCGCGGCGCGCCTGCTCAATTTCCTGGTTCTTGCGTTCCACTTCGACGTTCTGCTCGGCAAGCTGTTGCGCCTTCTGCGCGAGCTGCTCGTTGGTCTGCTGCAATTCCTTCTGCTGCATCTGAAGTTCTGTCGCCAGTTGCTGCGACTGCTTCAACAGGCCTTCGGTCTGCATCGTGGCCTCGATACTGTTCAGCACGATGCCGATGCTGGCTGTCAGTTGTTCGAGAAAAGCCAGATGCGAGGCGGTAAAGGAGCTCAGAGAAGCAAGCTCAATCACGGCTTTGACTCGATCCTCAAACAGGACCGGCAGGATGATTACATTGCGCGGCACAGCATCGAACAGTCCGGAGCGGATGGTGACATCGGTCTGCGGCAAATCGCTGATGAGTATGCGGCGCTTCTCCGCCGCGCATTGTCCGAGCAGTCCTTCGCCGATGCTTACGCGCCGCAAATGGCCGTCCGGTCCGTCGCCGGCATAGGCGGAGAGCAGCACCAGTTCCTGCTCTTCCTCCGTGTCCATCTGATAGATGATGGCTTGATGCGCGTTCACCAGCGGAGCCAGTTCCGAAAGCAGCGTTTTTCCTACAGTCGCGAGATCGCGCTGCCCCTGCAGCATGCCGGTGAAGCGCGCCAGGTTGGTTTTCAGCCAATCCTGCTCGGTATTGCGCTCGGTCGTCAGCCGGAGATTGTTAATCATGGTGTTGATGTTGTCCTTCAGCTCCGCGACTTCCCCGCTGGCTTCCACCTGAATCGAACGGGTGAGATCGCCTTTGGTGACGGCGGTGGCGACTTCGGCGATCGCGCGTACCTGGTTGGTCAGGTTGTCGGCGAGAAGATTGACGTTACCGGTCAAATCCTTCCACGTACCGGCGGCGCCGGGCACATTTGCCTGACCGCCCAGGCGGCCCTCGACGCCGACTTCGCGCGCCACGGTCGTAACCTGGTCGGCAAAGGTGGCGAGCGTGTCCGTCATGTTGTTGATGGTTTCCGCCAGCGCCGCGACTTCTCCCTTTGCGTTTACCGTCAATTTCTGCGTCAACGCGCCATTGGCGACGGCGGTGACCACCTTGACGATGCCGCGCACCTGTTCCGTCAGATTGGCCGCCATGACGTTGACGTTGTCGGTGAGGTCCTTCCAGGTTCCGGCCACGCCCGATACCTTCGCCTGGCCTCCAAGCTTTCCATCCGTGCCCACCTCGCGAGCAACGCGCGTGACCTCGGCGGCAAAGGCGTTGAGCTGATCGACCATGGTGTTGATCGTGTTCTTCAGCTCGAGAATTTCGCCCTTCACATCGACGGTGATTTTGCGGGACAGATCGCCGCGAGCCACGGCGGTTGTAACCTCGGCGATGTTACGCACCTGAGCCGGTCAGATTTCCCGCCATGGCGTTGACGGAATCGGTAAGGTCCTTCCACGTTCCGGCCACGCCGCCTACGTTTGCCTGTCCGCCCAGCCGGCCTTCCGATCCCACTTCTCGCGCCACGCGGGTCACTTCGGCGGCGAACGAGCGCAGTTGCTCGACCATCGTGTTCAATGTTTCCTTCAGCTGCAGAATTTCCCCGCGCACGTCGACAGTAATCTTCTTTGACAGATCGCCATTGGCGATAGCTGTGGCGACTTCTGCGATGTTGCGCACCTGCCCGGTCAGGTTGCTGGCCATGAAATTTACATTGTCGGTAAGATCCTTCCATGTGCCGGCGACACCGGGGACCTGAGCCTGACCGCCAAGCTTGCCGTCGGTGCCAACCTCACGCGCTACGCGGGTGACTTCCCCGGCAAACGCGTTCAGCTGATCCACCATGGTATTGATAGTGTTCTTCAGCTCGAGAATTTCGCCCTTTACGTCGACCGTAATTTTGCGCGACAAATCACCGCGTGCAACGGCCGTCGTCACTTCAGCGATGTTGCGGACCTGACCGGTTAGGTTTCCGGCCATGGAGTTGACGGAATCCGTCAGATCCTTCCATGTGCCGGCCACTCCGGGCACATTGGCCTGTCCACCCAGGCGGCCTTCCGATCCGACCTCGCGGGCGACGCGCGTCACTTCGCCGGCAAACGCGTTCAGCTGGTCGACCATGGTGTTGATCGTGTCTTTCAGCAGAAGAATTTCGCCGCTCACATTGACGGTGATCTTCTTCGAGAGATCGCCGCTGGCGATTGCCGTCGCGACTTCTGCGATGTTGCGCACCTGGCCGGTCAGATTGCTGGCCATGGAGTTGACGGAATCGGTGAGATCCTTCCACGTTCCGCCGACGCCCGGCACCTGCGCCTGCCCGCCCAGCTTGCCATCCGTGCCAACCTCGCGCGCGACGCGGGTGACCTCGGAGGCGAAGGATCGGAGCTGCTCGACCATGGTGTTGATGGTGTCCTTCAGTTCGAGAATCTCGCCCTTTACATCAACCGTGATTTTGCGCGACAAATCGCCGCGCGCGACGGCGGTAGCGACTTCAGCGATGTTGCGCACCTGGCCCGTCAGGTTGCTGGCCATGAAATTTACGTTATCGGTGAGGTCCTTCCAAGTTCCGGCCACTCCGGGCACCTGCGCCTGCCCACCGAGCTTCCCTTCCGTACCGACTTCGCGGGCCACGCGGGTTACCTCGCCTGCGAACCCGTTCAGCTGGTCGACCATGGTGTTGATGGTATTTTTCAGCTCGAGAATTTCACCCTTTACATCGACCGTGATTTTGCGCGACAGATCGCCGCGGGCTACGGCGGTTGTCACTTCAGCGATGTTGCGGACCTGTCCAGTTAGATTTCCGGCCATCGAGTTGACGGAATCCGTCAGATCTTTCCAGGTGCCGGCAACACCGGGAACATTAGCCTGACCGCCCAGCCGGCCTTCTGATCCAACCTCGCGGGCAACGCGTGTCACTTCGCCAGCGAAGCGGTTCAACTGATCGACCATGGTGTTGAGAGTTTCCTTCAATTGAAGAATCTCTCCGCGCACGTCCACGGTGATTTTGCGGGACAAGTCGCCGCTGGCGATGGCGGTGGCTACTTCGGCGATGTTCCGGACCTGGCCGGTCAGGTTGCTGGCCATGAAATTGACGTTGTCGGTAAGGTCCTTCCACGTGCCGCCGACGCCCGGCACCTGCGCCTGTCCGCCGAGCTTGCCCTCGGTGCCGACCTCACGGGCCACGCGCGTTACCTCACCTGCGAAGGCGTTCAGCTGGTCCACCATGGTGTTGATGGTGTCCTTCAACTCCAGAATTTCGCCCTTCACATCGACGGTGATTTTGCGCGAGAGGTCGCCGCGGGCCACGGCTGTCGTTACTTCGGCAATGTTCCGCACCTGGGCGGTCAAATTGCCCGCCATGGCGTTGACGGAGTCGGTCAGATCTTTCCAGGTTCCGGCGACTCCCAGAACCACAGCCTGGCCGCCCAGCTTGCCGTCGGTGCCTACCTCGCGAGCCACGCGCGTCACTTCCGAAGCGAAGGAGCGCAACTGATCGACCATGGTGTTGATGGCTTCTTTCAGTTGCAGAATCTCTCCGCGAACATCGACGGTAATCTTGCGGGAAAGATCGCCGCTGGCCACCGCGGTTGCGACTTCGGCGATGTTGCGGACCTGGCTGGTCAGATTGCTCGCCATCGAGTTCACGGAATCTGTCAGATCTTTCCACGTTCCGGCGACGCCGGGCACTTTTGCCTGACCGCCCAGCTTGCCGTCGGTACCGACTTCGCGGGCTACGCGCGTGACCTCCGACGTGAACACGCCCAGCTGCTGGATCATGGTGTTGACGATTTTGGCCGACCGGAGAAAATCGCCTTCCAGCGGACGCCCATCCACGTCCATTCTTACCGTCTGGGTCAGGTTGCCTTCGGCGACGGCAGCGATGGCGCGGGTCACTTCCGTGGTTGGCCGCAGCAGGTCCTCCACCAGCGTGTTGACGGAAACCTCCATCTCTCCCCACGCGCCCCTGGACTCATCGAACCTGGCCCGTTCGCGAGTGCGGCCCTCTTTCCCGACCACCTGGCCGACGCGCTTCAGCTCCTTTGCGATGCGCTGGTTCGCCATCGCAATCTCATTGAAGGTATCTGCAATTTTCCCGGTGAGACCTGTCCATGACCCGGGAAGCCGCACGGAAAAATTGCCATCCCGCATGGCCTGCATCTGTTCCAATATCAGGCTGATTTCCGCCGGGCCGGGTCCGGTCACTGGAGCATTGTGCCCATTGCTTTTCGATTTTCGGATGCGAACGTCTTCTTTTGCATAGAATTCCGGCGCTTCGGTTTTCTTCATGACATCTCCTGAACGTGCACCGTTAGGAACGGCGAGTGAGCGATGATCGATCGAAGAGATACGTGCTGAGCCACGCGGATATAGCAGCTGATGATCATCGCCCTTACTGCGGGTCGGGTCCTATTCTAGTGGGGGTACATAGTTGCGGCAATCAGATGCGCGAGCTTTGTCCTCAGGTTGTCTGGCTGCCCGGCTCGGAAGCAAAGCCGGCCTCGAATGGGGGCGAATAAAAGGTAACGATATATATAGTTGTGAAGAATCATAGATTCGCGGAGATTACATATGCGGCAAGCAGCAGAGAAAGCGATCTTCGGCGTCATGCCGGACGGAACGGAAATTTATATTTTTACGCTGCAGCAGGGCAGTCTGAAGGCGCGAATCACGACGTACGGGGCACGTGTTGTTTCCCTCGAAACCCCGGACCGAAACGGCCAGCTAGCCGATATCGTGCTGGGATATGAGACGCTGGAGGCGTATACAACGGATTCCAAAACATATTTTGGCGCGATTGCAGGACGTTACGCCAATCGCATCGCCCACGGCACGTTTGAACTGGATGGCAAGCGATATCAACTGCCGAAAAACGATGGCGATAACTCGCTGCATGGCGGTACGGAAGGTTTCGACAAGCGGATTTGGGCGGCTGAGACTATCCCGGACGGAGTGGAATTCACGTTGGTCAGCAAGGACGGCGACCAGGGTTATCCGGGAACGCTGACCGTGCGGGTGCGCTATACGCTGAGCTCGGATGCGCTGCAGATCGAATATTTCGCCACAACGGATCAGCGCACCGTGTTGAACCTGACCAATCACAGTTATTTCAACCTGGCTGGAGAAGGACAAGGAACCATCCTGAATCATGTATTGACGATTCCCGCCGAGCGCTACACGCCTGTCAATGCGGACCTGATTCCGACCGGACAGTTGGCGACCGTTGCCGAGACGCCGTTCGATTTCCGCCATGCAACTGCGATCGGCGAAAGGATCGGTCAGGACAATCCGCAGCTTCATTTCGCCAGGGGTTATGACGAAAACTTTGTTCTACACCACGACAGCCGTATGGAAGGGCTCCACGAGGCGGCGCGCGTGTTGGAGACGGCGAGCGGGAGAAGCCTGACAGTTGAAACCGCGCAGCCGGGCGTGCAGTTCTATTCGGGGAATTTTCTTGACCATACCATTCGTGGGAAGCATGGCCATATCTATGGGAAACATGCAGGATTCTGCCTCGAAACGCAGCATTTTCCGGATTCTCCGAATCAGCCCAGATTTCCCTCAACGGAGCTTAGACCAGGGCAGATATTCCGCAGCGTCACGAAATATAAGTTTTCGATAGTAGTCTGATTTTATAAAGCGATTCTTATGACAAAACAAATGACACTTGGTGTGATTGTTGGCAACCGGGGTTTTTTCCCCGATCACCTGGCCAAGACCGGTCGCGAAGAAATCCTCAAGGTGCTTGCGGCGGCTGGAATTCGCGCCATAGCACTGACTCCCCAAGAGTCGAAGTTCGGCGCGGTGGAAACGCCGGACGAAGCCCGAATCTGCGCGGACCTGTTCCGCAAACACCGCGATGAAATCGATGGCGTGATTGTGACCCTGCCGAATTTCGGCGAAGAGCGCGGAATCGTCGATGCGCTGCGACTATCCACGCTGAAAGTTCCGGTGCTGGTGCAAGCTACGCCAGACCGCCGCGACGACATGAAGATTTCCGACCGCCGCGACAGCTTCTGCGGAAAAATGTCCGCCTGCAACAATCTGATGCAGTACGGTATACGCTATTCGCTGACGACGGAGCACACCGAGGCCCTTGATTCGGATGTTTTTCGCAAGGACCTGGCCTGGTTTTCGGCAATCTGCAGGGTAGTGCACGGATTTACGAACCTGCGTATCGGCTCGATCGGCGCGCGACCGGCAGCCTTCAACACGGTGCGCTACAGTGAAAAACTGCTGGAACGGAATGGCATCTCTGTCGAGCCGATCGATTTATCGGAAATCCTCGGACGCATCGAGCGAATGAAAGATACTGACGATCGCGCACAGGCGAAACTTGCCGCCATCAAAGGCTACGTTCCGACCAACAACATTCCCGAATCTGCTTTGATGAAGATGGCGAAGTTGGGCGCGGTCATTGAGCAATGGATGCAGCAGACCTATTGCACCGTCAGCGCGGTGCAGTGCTGGACGGCGATGGAAGAATATTTCGGCGTTGTGCCCTGCACGGTGATGAGCATGATGAGCGAAAACCTGTTGCCCAGCGCCTGCGAGGTCGACGTCTGCGGCACCCTCAGCATGCACGCGCTCGCGCTCGCATCTGAAACTCCCAGCGCGCTGCTCGATTGGAATAACAACTACGGCTCCGACCCCGACAAGGCCGTCTGCTTCCATTGCTCGAACCTGCCAAAGCATTTCTTTCAGGATGTCGTGATGGATTTTCAGGCAATTATCGCCGGAACCGTCGGCAAGGAAAACACCTTCGGAACCTGCGTCGGCCGAGTGAAAGCGGGAGCGATGACGTACCTGCGATTTTCAACGGATGATTTTCATGGCAGGATTCGCGGCTACCTTGGTGAGGGAGAGTTCACCAACGACCCGCTAGAAACCTTCGGCGGAGCCGGGGTGGTAAAGATTCCTCAACTGCAGAAGCTGCTCCGCCTGATCTGTGAACAGGGCTTCGAACACCATGTCGCCGCTAACTTCTCCCAGGTTTCGAGCGCCGTACATGAAGCCGCGACTCGCTATTTCGGGTGGGAGATGCGCCGTCATCCCGCGGACTCTGTTTCCACGAGCAGTTGATCAGAAGAAGCCTGCGGCACAGAACAAGGTTGCGAGGATGATGGTGTCAAACGTGGGTTAGAAGAGCAGCTCGGTGCTCATCGCGATGAATACCCCTGACGATCCGCCTAAGGGGCGGGTGCTACATGCGAATTCTCTCCGCGCAGCCCTTCGAAGAGATCGGATTCGCGCGCGCGACCGCCATTCACTAGACTGAACGCACGATAAAATTCCTGTGTTCCCCAGATCGCCTTGTGTTTCTCGTCCGATAGATGTTCCAGGTTTTTGTATATGCTCATCTGTGTCGTGTGACACGACACGGCTTTCCAGACAGTGGCGCAGAACTGGCTCGTGTCTACGACTGTTGTGAGGGCCCAATCTGGCCAGGGTGACGACTTTCGCTCGATACCATCCACTTTGGAGGTCAGACCGCGCAACGCCGCCTGATAAGCCTCCCATTTCTGCCGGCTCCACTCGATGTAATACAGCTTCGACACGCGATGGGGTTGACCCGACCCGTTTTCCCCGGCGGCAACGACAACCGCGGCGGTCGCGAGCTGCGAGATGGCGATGTGGTCGGGATGGCCGTAGGCGCCTTCGGGACCGAACGTAATGACGACGTGTGGCTTCACTCGGCGGAGGTGGTCCGCAATCCTTGCCACTGCCTCAGTGACGTTTACTTGATCCAGGTCGCCGTCGTGATAGTCGAGGAAACTGACCTCGCGCACGCCTAAGACGCTCGCAGCTTCGCGCAGCTCGGCCTCGCGCACGCGACCGACGACGTCAGGCGGCGGTTTTTCTCCGCTTTCGCCGAAGCGTCCACGCTCGCCTCGCGTGGCTGATACAAGATAGGTCTCGACCTCCTCGCCGGCGTATTTTGCCAGCGTTCCTCCGACGCCGAGAGATTCATCATCAGGGTGTGCCAGGACAGCCATCAATTTCAGTGGCCGAGAAGCTGCCTGGGTCGGAGTCATTGTTGATGACTCAAATCCATCATCGCCTGAGTAAATTTGCCGATCCTGACCGCGCGCGCCTGGCCACGAACCAGAGGGGGCACAGCGAGCCGCGCCTGCGTTTCGTTCTCGGCCTCGATGGTGGCCCAGCCACAGTGCACACCGCCCATGCAGCCCCAGTCGAAATGATTGAGGTACCCGGCCGCGTTGACCAGGTCGACTAAGTCTCTACAGTTCTGTTCCGTGTGTGGGGATTCGATCAGGTAGCGATTCATGAGACCTCCTAGGACCCGCTCGTGCACGGTCGGCCCGCCCGCGGGGTCCAAAAGGGGCGGCTCTACATATCTGTGTGACATTAGTTGTTACGCACCGCCGGTCACCGCCCCAGGGCTGTGCGGATGCGCGCCAGGTGGTGCCAGCTGTGCCGCACTGCGTGGTCCTCGATGACGAACTGCGCGGTGACAGGTGCGCCGTAGCTCAGCGAGAAGGGCGCCGCCCGGTCCAACTCCTCATCCGTGAACGCTCGAATCGCGGCAGCCGCCTGACGGCTGTTCCGACGCAAGAGTTCGAGCGCGGCGGCCTTCGTCACCCCCGCTTGGTCGTGGGCATGCTTGGCATTCAACTCGGCAACAATATTCCACGTGACGTCCGTAACGGACTTGCCGCTGGCGATTGTTCGTGCGAGATCAATCTCAATAGGGTAGACACTGGCAACATGGTGCACGATGACCCCGACCGAACGCCCGTCCCTCCCACTTTCGGAGACTGGTGTACGCCACTCCGCTTCCGAGAGTCCTGCAGCCAAGGCGGCCAAGCCGGCAGCGCCTACCTCGATGCGGTCAGCTAGTGATTCAGCGCGACCAGTCGTCTGTGTTGTCGTCGGTTGAGTCTTGAGTTGCTGAAAGTCTTTGCTCGTCTGTATCTCTTTTGCAATTGCATTCATTCTCGTAGTCTCCTTTGGTTCATTGTCTTTGGATTCGTACTCCTTGCGATCCACCCTGCTCGGTCGTCAAGGTTTGAGAGGCTAAATCAGCAGAGTGACCACGCTGGTGATCACGAGCGCTGGCAGCCCATACCAGGTTGAGATTGAGCCATGCGTTTCGGAGAACCGCGAGGCTAAGCTTGATATAGACCACACACCCGAAGCCCTGTAACCGCAAGATAGCCGATCGTATCGACCGCGGTGCCGAGCATTGTGTCGTGCTTTCCATTCTTGCCATTGTTAAGCAGCACGACATAGCAAGGCGTTCGGCCGGCGCTTGCATTGCCATGCTCGGCGAAGGGTAAAACGTCGGATCCGAACGCATTAAAGTCATTTTCGTATCTCCTTGTCGTTCAAGATTCGCGGGGAGAACCCGTAAACCTCAGGCTTTCACCGCGATCACTTCCAGATACTCCGATGAAACCACTGTGAGTTCATCCCCTCCGCGATTGTGCGCGGACCACAATGCTTCCAGGTCAACGCGCAGTTTTCTCGCGTCCATTTCATCCAAGGAAGCAAATGCCCGATTGGTCGGCCCATAATACTGACGAAAGAACTCTACTACTTCAGCGGACGGGAAGGGGTAGGTGAAGGTGTAGTCGCGCCGCGTCATCTTAAGGTCAGAAACCCCATAGCCCAGCCTCTTGCGGACAACAGCCTCATCACCCCACAAGACTGGAGCCGGCATACCAGCGGGAGCGATGAACTTGGCGACCGTCTTGAACATTCGTCCAATGAACCCTTCGGGCGTCCAATTTCCCATCGCGATTGTGCCTCCGGGACTGCACACTCGCAGCAGCTCGCGGGCTACGAGTTGCGGCCGCGGGGCAAACATCGCTCCGACCAGGCTGGTTACAACGTCGAAGCTGGCGTCTTCGAACGGAAGAGCCTCTGCGTCACCTTCAATGAAATGAGCCTTGAGACCTTCCGCGTTGGCACGGGCCTGGGCACGCTTTACCAGATTCGGCGCGATGTCCACGCCAGTGACATTCACACCATCTCGCGCCGCCCAGAGCGCGACCTGGCCCGAGCCGCAGGCCACATCGAGCATTTGGCATGCTGCGGGAACGTCGAGTCGTTCGTAGAAAATGCGTGCGCCCTGCTCCATGTAGCGCGAGAAGCGGTCGTAGTCTCCGGCCATCCAGGTATCTTTTAGTCGTGCCTTCAGCCCGTCGATTTCCGGTGCGATTGTAGTGGTGCTCATGCTTCCTCCAATGTTTTTTATTCGCCAGCAACAACGGTATGGATATGCTGGACTGGCTATTCTTAGCGCTTCGGGGTGATCTTGGCAGCAAAGGATTGCGCTACTATCTTCCCGTTCTGCACCACGAACGTGTCGGTAGCGGCTTCGTAGGAATTGTCCGCTGTTTCTGCACTCCACAAGATGTAAGCGTAATCACCCTCAACGTATTGCTGCTGCATCTCAAACGACGCGCCAGGCTTTGCAAATTCCGAAAAGAATGCCTGGAAAAATGGCTTGATCGCGACAGGGCCCTTCAGCGGTCTCCCGGGTACAAACAAAACGGCATCCGATGAGTAGTCAGCGAGAACGCCATCGAGGTCGTTCTCGCCGAAGCACTTCAGATGTTGATCGAGAACATCGCTTGTGGTCAGCATTCGTCATCTCCCTCTATATTTTTGAAATGCTTAAAGCGTCTTTCGTATCTGCGAAGGCTTCTACGAGACTTACTATCCGCCACTATCCTGGCCCATACTTGTCCATGCGTCCTGCTTTCTTGTTCGCGGCGTGCTTGCCGTATGATGGCTTTGCCCAGAGTCCGGAAAAAATTGCCGGGTGTCCCACGGGAGGATGTATGGATGTGCTTTCCGAAGTGCTGAAGGTGGTGAAGCTCCAGGGGGCCATGTTCTACAACGGAGAATTTTCCTCCCCCTGGAGTTTTTGCTCGCCGCCCTCCCACATGATCGCGCCTTATGTCGCACCGGCCGCGGGACACGTGATCATTTACCACCTATTGACTGAAGGGCGCGCCTCTGCCCGGCTTGTGGATGGCGAGCGCATCATTCTTGACGCCGGTGACATCGTGATCTTTCCCCATGGCGACGCGCACTTCATCGAAAACGGCCGTCCGACGAAGGCTATGGACATGGTGAAAGAGTTGGGCCGAATTTTTTCCCAGGGCCTGAAGCTGTCGCGCCTGGGTGGCGGAGGGGAAATTACGAGATTCGTCTGTGGCTTCATGGCCTGCGAGCCACGGCTGAGCCAAGTTTTTCTTAGCGGTCTGCCGCCGGTCTTCAAAGTCAGCATTCGGAACGATGCGTCCGGCAGATGGCTGGAGAACTCGATCCGCTTTTCGGTGAATGATGCCGACGCTTCCCGCGCCGGCGGAGAAGCAGTCTTGGCCAAACTGTCAGAGGTTTTGTTCGTCGAAACTCTGCGGGCCTACATTGCCCATCTTCCTGCTGAGCAAACCGGTTGGCTGGCTGGCGCGCGCGATTCGGAGGTCGGAAAGGTGCTTGCGCTCATGCACCGGAGTCCTGCGCATCCATGGACCATTGCTTCTCTGGCAAAAGAGGTTGGAGTGTCACGCTCGGTGCTGGCGGAGCGCTTCCGGCATTACCTCAACGAACCACCAATGACGTACCTCACACACTGGCGACTTCAGTTGGGAGCACAGATGCTTGCTTCGACAAGTTATCCGGTGTCGCAGATCGCATCCGAAGTGGGGTACGAATCTGAAGCTGCGTTCAATAAGGCTTTCAAACGCGAGTTTGACGCCCCTCCTGCACGTTTCCGCAGTCAGTCGAGGTCTGCTCAGACGACGCTGCCCCGGCAAGAAATCCAGGCTGAGTGAATAGATTTCGCTAGCGAGACCATGAGGGGAAAGCAGCCCTATTGGCCGGACAACCTCATGAAGCGACATATTCAGCCAGTTGCGAAGGCAAATGGCATTCAACAAGAACATCGGTTGGCATACTTTCCGGCATTCCTTCGGCACTTTGCTGAAGGCGAACGGAGAGGATGTCAAAACTGTTCAGGAGCTCTTACGGCACGCGAACAGCAGGATCACGCTTGATGTTTACACGCAAGCAGTGAACTCGAACAAGCGGGCCGCACAGAGCAAGGTTGTGAAGATGATGGTGTCCTAAATCTGGGTGAAATGAAGGATGAAGAAACACTCTCAAACATGGGCAGTAGCGGGCTTATTGGACCTTTATCGGACCCTGATTTGTTGTCACTGTAGGTCGCCATTTGATCCCATAAGTCTTTTGGAATGTATGGCGGGGACGACGGGGCTCGAACCCGCGACCTCTGCCGTGACAGGGCAGCGCTCTGACCAACTGAGCTACGTCCCCAGATTGTTTTTCAACAACTTGGATTTATGTCACATAGAATCAAGCGTTTCGCAGCTTTCGCTATTTTCGCTCTCTTCTACCATTTCGCTGCTTTGGACTCAATTTTAGACCTTTGTGGACACCAAGTGGACACCAAACTGGACACCAAGTCAGCCAACCCAACAACGAAATTTAGTTTATCAGGTGAAGCAGAGTTTTGTAGTTGTCTCGCAAAGTTAAGCATCTGTATGGCCTTGTACCACAGCTTTGCTCTTGAACTCCGGCCACTTCGCCTTCTCCGGCGTGTCGGGCTTCTCCCCCCTAATTTCGACGTACTTGTTGCGCGGGATGGCCTTGTCGCCTTCGGGCTGCTGCTTGTATGCCGTACTGATCTGGACAAGCTCCGGTTTGGCGGCGACCTTCGCTTTCACATGCGCGTCCAGTTTGACGGCATAGCAATTCGGGTCGGTGCATTATGTGGAATCTGGGCAAACCGCAAGTCTTTTCTGCTGGCTCCTCCCCGCCACGCATCCAGAATGGCAAATGCCCCGTTCGGATCCAAGCCGCCTTCGCACGGGAAACTGCGCAGTCAGCGAAGACTCTTGCCAAGGCCATTGATCAGAGGCACAGCGCAATCCTTTAGTGGTTCGGATGCAGAGCCCAGGATCGGGAAGGCACAACTTCGGAACAGAGATTTGTGCGGCGTCGCCTTCGGGCAACTTGACCACACAATCACAGAGCCGCATGACACGAATATTGAATCATTCTGGGGTCATCGAGCAGTGGGAATATATAAAGGATGGCCGGGGGGTGGAAAACCGGTGGCGTCCCATTTGGTTTCATCGTCATTCTCCGCTTTAGGATCAATCAACGTGTTCTGGAAGTGCACAATCTTCCAGATGCCATCTCGTTTGACCATCGTAAAGGAAGCCCTTGTCTTCGCCGCAGTCACCCACGGGAAATGTGGGTCGGTGGAAGCTCCAAAATGCATGGTCGCAACGACGATCGCCACGTGGGGAGCTATCGATCGGACTGTCGCAGATTCGATGCTCGCGGTGGTCGTCCGGGACATACCCTTGTGAATCGCAACGTGGCCCTTGTATACGTTAGCCTTTCCGCGCCAATGATGGCCCACTACGTTTACCCACTCCACGTCCTCTGTGTCCAGTTCATGCATCGCCTTCATGTCATGCCGAGTCCAGGTATTCGCAAACTCGTTCACGAGGGCCCGCACTGCTGATTCATCATCGGCAGTGAATGCCGGGGGAGTATTCGTCATTGCAAAATCCCGAATGGTGAATCCTGACAGGGCAATCACAGCGAGTATCGCCAAAACAATTCGATTCATGATAAGTCCTCCATAGATCTAAGATGAGACTTGCACGGGCCGCCGGCCCGAATGTACTCGAACAAGCCCACAGCGCATCATGGAGAAGCGGGGCCACGTCCAGGATGATAGTGAGTGAAGGCGTGGCCGGATAGTAAGAATGCGACACCCAATGCACACGTTTTAGTGTCGCGTAGGGTTCTGAGTCGCGAAAAAGGTATGGAACGCGGGCACACCTTCGATGTGCGCCAGGAACCGGGAGGGCGACTCTCCCGTGAAGGCACGGCAATCGTGTACCAAATGCATCTGATCATAGAAGTCATGATCATTGGCGATACGGCCCCACTGGCGGGCCGGCGATCGGAGCTTATCGTCCAGCGCGGCGTTAAATCTTATTATTCGGCCGTAGAGTTTCGGCGGCACGCCGACTTGCGCGAGAAAACGCCTCTCGAACTGTCGCGGTGACAGCCCGCAATAACTCGCCATTGTCGAGACGCGCTGAATGCCGTTGCTTGCAAAAAGGCAGTTCGCCGCGATGGCGACCAGGTCCCGTATACCGTCGCAAACGAGCATACGAATAAGGCGATCTTCGGTGATTTGGATACGCTCGGCAAAGCCTGAAGTCTCGCCAAGTTCAACTTCGAGTCTCGGAATCTTAGGTCCAATGACGGCGTACGCGTCGTACGCGGCATCCGTCAATTCGGTCATGGGGATCCCGAACAGCCGGTTGAAGCCGGATGGTTGGAAATGAATGGTGAAGTTGTCGATACGTCCGCATACCGACAAACCTGGCCGGGCGTAAGTCTGAGGTCCCACCACGGTGACACGCGGAGAGGCATCCCCGTGATCTAATCCAGGGCGATGGATGCGGTAACTGTCTGCAAAGGAGAACGTCAGGAGCTGCTTCGGCCGTGCCGGCAGCGGGATAATGAGCGGAGCAGAGTCGACCCGCCCCGTAGTCATGCCGTATGCCCAGACGTAGGGTCGCAACACCGCACTCGATGGCGCCATTTTCGTCTGAAGCATTTCTGCAGCCTCTACCCGCAGTCTATCGGGTTTGATCTCATACCGAAGGAATTGCGCGCCGAGGAAAGCAGGCAACTTCGTAAGTTGTCGATTTGGCTAGCTTACACGGCTTCTTGGAGCAGGTCGACCCTCCTCGAAAAGTGATAAATCGATGAGTTTCACATCTACAAACACTTGCCGAAACGGGGATCCATACCCCGAGCGTACGGAGTTTTCATCCCGGGAGGCGCCGTCGACTTTGATCTTCTTGATGAGGTTTACGCGGTCCGCGTATTCGGGGGCATTCTTGTGGGGGAGAGCAGGCAAATTGGAGGCCTCCTCTGGGGCATTTTAGCCTGTCTAAAGTCGGGCTCTCAACCAGCAAAGGTGGACACCAAAGTGGACACCAAAGGAGCATGTTATTGATTCTAAAGGTGCTCGGTTAGAAGGCAGCGCTCTAACCAACTGAGCTACGTCCCCGAACCAGTACATGAACTCATGGTCCGTGGGTAAATTGTAGCAGACGGATTCATGCGATCTCAGCGTCTGCCGAACTTGCGCGGATGGAAGTGAATCATGTACCAGAGGCCGCTAACCGCAAGCAGAGCGCCCCACCAAATGGGCGCATGCAAGTGGCTCAACACCGGCGGATGAAGCAGCGGATGACTCAGCTCGTAAATACCGGTCACAAAGATGACGATGCCGTAGCACAGCAGCAGCAGGCCAGCGAACCACCAGATTGAGATCGGCTCCCTCATCGCTTCCCTCCTCTACCAGAAAATGACGTTCAAAATGATAAAAACTACCGCAACGGCTCCGGCCCACGCGATCGGTTTCTGGTACCAGTGGTCATCGTGCTCTTCCGGAAGCGGTGATACTCCGTAGACGAGACCTTCCAGCTCTGTGACAGGCCTGGGTCTCGTCAGGTAGCTGATGACAACCGTTACGATGACGCACACCAGCCACGACCACATGGCACGATATACGTCCTGAGCCATGGCTTTGGCGTCCGGCGACATGGCGACGTAACGCAGCGCGGACGGGTCGCGCACCACCCATTCCCACAGACCGACCGAGGTGCATGTGCCCGCGAGCAATCCCCAAAAGCCGCCGGCAGCCGTGGCTCGCTTCCACAGCATACCGAGCAGAATTGTTCCGAACAGCGGCGCGATGAAGAAACTGAAGAGTGCCTGAACATAATCCATAATGCTGGCGGCGTGTTGCACCAGGTACGCCGTACCGACAGAGATCAGAACACCGATCAGCGTGCTCCAGCGGCCCATGGCGACATAATGCTTGTCGCTCGCTTTTTTATTGAGAAATGCGCCGTACAAGTCGTAAGTCCATACGGTAGAGAACGCGCTGACATTGCCCGCCATTCCCGACATAAAGCCGGCGATCAGCGCTGTCACACCCAGACCAAGCAGGCCCGGACCGCAGTAGCGCACCAGCATCAGCGGCAGCACTTCGTTGTAACTATGCTGTCCGGTCGCCACCGCGATGTCCTGCGGTACGAGGCGGAAAGGCAGAACCGAAAGCGCGAGCAGCCCCGGAAGAATGACGATGAACGGGACTGCCATCTTGAAGGCTGCGCCGATGATAGGAGCCAAGCGGGCGGAGCGTAGATTGTTGGCGGAAAGAACGCGCTGCACCACCAGAAAATCCGTTGTCCAATAAGCGAAGCTGACTACGAATCCCAGGCCGAAGACAATGCCAAACCAGTTCACGCCCATGGGATTTGTATTGAAATGGCCCAACGTGCTCCAGAGATGGACATAGCCGGTATCGCCCAGATTATGGACAATCTGGCGCTGCAAATTGCCCCATCCCCCCACTTCGACCAATCCAAGAATAGGGACCAGCAAGGCGCCGGCCCAGATGAGCAGAAACTGAAGCACCTCGTTATAGATGGCTGACTTCAGGCCGCCCAAAGCTACGTACACAGCTACCGTTAGCGAAGACACCCAGATGCTGAAGTTCAGGTCCCAGCCGAGGACCACCTTCATGACCAGCGCCATGGCATACATATTGATGCCGCTCATCAGAATGGTCATCAGAGCAAAGGTGATTCCGGAGAGGGCGCGCGTGGCTGGGCCGTAGCGAAGATTCAGATAGCCCGGAACAGAATTCGTCTTTGAGATGTAATAGAACGGCATCATTACAATGCCGAGAAACAGCATCGCTGGAATCGCGCCAATCCAATACCAATGCACCGTCAGAATGCCGTATTGATAGGCGCCCCCCGCCCATCCCATCAACTCAAGCGATCCCATATTGGCGGCAACAAAGCTCAGTCCAGCGATCCAGGCCGTCATCTCCCGGCCGGCCATGAAGAAATCCTCGCCTGTGTTGGAAGAGCCTTTGAGATAAACGCCGATAAAGACCACGATCGCGAAATAAATTGCGATCACAAGGATGTCGACGCCATTCAGCCGCGCCAGCCGGGCAGGAGTAACCAGTAAAGCGGCGCCCATAAGACAGGCAGAAACATGCGACAGGAGCATTAGCGAATTCTACACAAAGAAAACCGGTTCACCGCCGCGATTGGACGAACAGAGAGATGAAGTTACGGAACGTTCAACCAAAAAACGAGTGCAGAACAGCCCTATCTCCGAACAGCTGCATGGAGGTGTTGGAAAGCGCGTCGATGAGGTGCCATGCGGATATCATTGAAAGATGAGCACGATTTACATTGCGCTACGAAAGGAAGTCTCCATTGGCTGAAGCTCCCCCCGTCCCGCTTACCGTTGAAGGGTCGAGCGTTTTGCATCAGATGTTCCGTTTCAACTGGGCCTCCTGGCGGCGGGTTCCCGCTGCGGAGCGCGAATCCATCGGCCACCGGGCGACCCAGACACTACAAGCGATGGAGCATAGCGGAGGCGCGGACGCGCGCTGCCAGACAGCCTTGTATTCCCAGTTGGGGCATAAGGGCGATCTGATGCTGGTGCACCTTCGCGGTTCGGTGGAAGACCTGAATCGTACCGAACTCGAGCTGGCGCGGACGGAACTCTACGACTTTCTGGAGCCAAAATACTCCTATGTGTCGGTTGTGGAACTGGGACTGTACGAGTCCTCGGCAAAGACCTATTCGGCACTGGCGGCGAACGGCCTGACGCCGCACTCGCCGGAATGGAACGCAGCCATCGAAGAGCTGCTGAAGCGCCAGGCGGAAGCGATGTCGCCGCGGTTGTATCCCTCGCTCCCGGATGCGAAGTACCTATGCTTTTACCCAATGGACCGCAAGCGGGGCGAGCAAGTGAACTGGTACACCGTACCAATGGATGAGCGCCAGCGCATGATGCACGATCATGGCATGATCGGACGGCGATACGCGGGAGACGTTCGCCAGATCATTACAGGATCGATCGGCTGGGATGACTGGGAGTGGGGAGTCGATCTTTTTGCGGACGATCCGCTGATATTCAAGAAGCTGATTTACGAAATGCGTTTCGATGAGGCAAGCGCGCTTTACGCCTTGTTCGGTCCATTCTATCTAGGGGTTCGATTGCCAATCGCGAATCTCGCGGAGTGGCTGATGGGCCGGCACTAGACGCCCACGTCAGATTTGAATCAATCCAGGCCCAACTGCAGTCGGGCCGCGTCGGACATGCGGCTGGTGCTCCATGCCGGTTCAAAAACAATCTGCACAACGATCTCTTTCACAGTAGGCAGACCGGACAACCTGCGTTCGACATCGGCCTTGAGTACATCGCCCATTCCGCAGCCCGGGGCCGTCATCGACATCGTGATGTGAATATTGTTGCCGTCGGTTGCGTGTGATAATAGCGCATGAATATACCAGGCCGAGATCGACGATGTTCACCGGAATTTCCGGATCGAAGATCGTTTTCAGCTGGTCCCAGACCAGCTGCTCGCTAAACTCTCCTGCATGCTCGGCGGTCTTCGGAGGTTCCATGCCGAGCGCATCGGCATCCTTCGCATCGATGCGCATCATCTGCCCGTAGCCGGTCGAAACCGTGTAGCTGCCGCCCAGGCTTTGCGTAATGTATACCGGCGTTCCCGCCGACAGCAGGTGAAGCGTGCCGCTGGGAATCTCCGTGGCCGGGCAATCGCGGGTAAGCGGTGTAATCTGGGCCATATAGTCCTTACTCAGTTGGCTGCGGGAAAGAATCTACTCCGTGGACGCGACCTGTTTCCCTTCAAGCGCAGCATGCAGCGTGTGCCAGGCGAGCGTGGCGCATTTAATACGCGTAGGAAAACTGGCCACGCCGGCGAAGACGGCCAGCTTGCCAAGATTTTCCGCATCGCCCTCTGGAGCGCCGGTCACAACCTCGTGGAACTTGAGGAACAAGTCTTCGGCCTGCGCCGTGGTCTTGCTCTTCAATGCCTGGCTCATCATGGAGGCTGAGGCCTTCGAGATCGCGCAGCCGGAGCCTTGGAAAGAAATGTCCCGGATCGCGCCGTCCGCAACATCGAGAAAAACTGTGTAATGGTCTCCGCAGAGCGGATTGTAGCCTTCCGCCGTACGGTTCGCCGCTTCCATCGCGCGGAAGTTGCGCGGGTGTTTGCTGTGCTCCAGAATCACTTCCTGGTAGAGATCCCCCAGCTCCGACATCAAGCGAAAACCTCCCGCAGCTTGTAGAGTCCCGCAACCAGCGCGTCGAGTTCGCCCATGGTGTTGTACATGGCGAGCGATGCGCGTGCTGTGGCCGCGATACCGAAGCGCTGCATCAGCGGCTGCGCGCAGTGATGGCCCGTACGGATGGCAATTCCCTGCCGGTCAAGCACGGTGCCGATATCGTGCGGATGAATGTCTTCCATCACAAACGACAGCACGCCGGCTTTCTCCTTCGCAGTGCCGATCATGCGCAATCCCGGCACGGAGCTCAGGCATTTCGTGCCATAAAGAAGAAGTTCATGTTCATGCGCGGCGATGGCGTCAAGGCCAATTCCCTGCACATACTCGATCGCAACCGCCAATCCGATAACCCCCGCCATATTCGGCGTGCCTGCCTCGAACTTGTACGGCAGCTGATTGTAGAGCGTCTTTTCAAAAGTGACTGAGCGGATCATATCGCCACCGCCCTGATAGGGGGGCATCGCCTCAAGCATCTGCCGCTTGCCGTAGAGCACGCCGACACCGGTCGGCCCGTACACCTTGTGTCCGGAAAAAACATAAAAGTCGCAATCGAGAGCGCGCACATCTACTTTGGTATGGGGAACTGCCTGTGCGCCATCCACCAGCACCGGAATGCCGCGACGATGAGCCATCTCGACCAGCCTAGCAACGGGATTCACTGTTCCGAGCGCATTTGAAATATGACTGACCGCAATAAATTTTGTCTTCGGATTCAGCAGCGCTTCAAATTGGTCGAGCAGTAGCTCGCCCGCGTCGTTCATTGGGGCAATGCGCAGCCGTGCGCTTTTTTCTTCGCACAGCATCTGCCACGGAACGATGTTCGAGTGATGCTCCATCGCAGTAATAATGACTTCATTTCCCGCGCCGACATGCTCACGGCCATAGGTCTGGGCAACCAGGTTAATTCCCTCGGTTGCGCCGCGAACAAAGATGATCTCGACAGAGTCGTCGGCATTCAGAAAGTGCTGTACACTCTCGCGGGCGGCTTCATACGCGTCCGTCGCGGTCTGTGAAAGCAGATGCACGCCGCGATGGATATTTGCGTTGTTGAACGCGTAGTAATGCGAAATGGCGTCGATCACCGCCTGAGGTTTCTGCGTGGTGGCGGCGTTATCGAGGTATACGAGCGGATGCTCATGAACCTCACGGTTCAGGATGGGGAAGTCTTCGCGGATTTTCTCGACATCGAACGGCGTGGCTGCAGTTGGATCGCTGCGAACATCATGGATGAGGGTGCTCATTCAATTTCCTCCCAACGCCTGCCGGCCTGCGACGCTACGCCGGAGGATGATCTCGCTTCCAGCAACGTGCGATGGACGACGCGTTCGACATGTTTGCGGACGGGGCCGGCCGGGATGCGTACCAGGCACTCGCCAGCGAAAGCCAGCAAGAGCATCTCGCGCGCCGAATCTTCATCCAAACCGCGGGAACGCAGGTAAAACAAGGCATTCTCCTCGATCTGCCCGATGGTGGCGCCGTGCGTGCATTTCACGTCGTCTGCGTAAATTTCAAGCTGCGGTTTCGTATCGATCTGCGCCGTGTCGGAGAGCAGCAAATTGCGATTTGTCTGTTTGGCATCGGTCTTCTGTGCATCTTTGTGGACCAGAATGCGTCCGTGAAAAACTCCGTGCGAATAGCCGCCCAGGATGCCATTGTAAAACTGGTGACTGGCGCAGTGTGGACTGGCGTGTTCGACCAGCATGTAATTGTCGAGATGCTGATGATCGTCGCCGAGGTAAAGGCCGTTGATCAGGCATTGGCCGCCTTCGCCTGCCAGCACCGGATGAACATTGTTGCGCACCAGCGCACCGCCGATCAGCACGGAATGTGAGCTGACGTTGGCATCTCTTTCCTGCTGTATGCGCAGCGTCGAGATGTGAAAAGTCTTTGAGCTCTCTCGCTCGATCATCACGTGGGAGATGACGGAATTTTCTGCCGCAATCAGTTCAGTCACGGCGTTTGCGAACAGAACTCCATCCGTCAAGGAGACGTGTTCCTCCACAATGGTGGCCTGCGCGTTACGTTCGACAATCAGTAGGTTGCGAGGATGGACGATTTGCGGCTCATCCGATACAGTCGACACAAATAGCAGATGGATGGGGGCTTCCAGCACGATGCCACGCGGGACGTGAACGTATCCGCCGTCTTCAAGAAATGCAGTATTGAGGCTGCAGAAAGCGTCGCCCTGCGTTTCAAGATATCGGCCCAGGTGCGCCTCCAGAGCTTTCGGAAATTTGTGAATTACGTCCGCAAGACTTCCGGCTTCTACGCCCTCGGCGAGTTGTTCCGTGTCGGAAAGTTCCGGTGCATACCGTCCATTGACAAAGACCATACGACAAAGCGCGCTGGACAGCAGAAACGGTTCCAGGTCTTCGATCCGGACGCCTGCCGAACCGTCCTTCGCCGGATAAAATGTTGCCTGCGCGATCGGAGCCACGTTGGTGAAGCGCCAGTCTTCATCCTTTGTTGTCGGAAATCCCACATCGCAAAAACGGCCGAAAGCATCTTCCCGCAGCGCGCGAAGCCATTCCGGCTGGCGCGATGTTCGCTGCTGCAGTTTGGTGAATGCTTCCAGATAATTCCCAAGACCCGCGATTTGTATGGTTGCGCTCAACAGGTCTCTCCTTATCGCGCGGCGGCCAGGGCTGGTTCAATCCAGCCGTAGCCCTCGCGTTCCAGTTCATGCGCCAGTTCCGGCCCGCCGGACTTCACAATTTTTCCCGCAGCCAGGACATGGACAAAATCCGGCACGATGTAGTCGAGTAGCCTTTGATAATGCGTGACCAGCACCATGGCGCGGTCGGGGCTGCGCATCGCGTTCACGCCATATGCGACGATCTTCAGCGCGTCGATATCCAGGCCCGAATCCGTTTCATCGAGGATTGCGAGCTTCGGCTCCAGCACGGCCATCTGCACGATTTCATTCCGCTTCTTCTCGCCGCCGGAAAAGCCTTCATTCACGGAACGCGATTGGAAGCGTTCATCCATTTCCAGCAGCTTCATCTTCTCCTTTAAGATCGGCAGGAAGTCGATAGCATCCAGCGGTTCTTCACCGCGATATTTACGCTGCGCATTCAACGCCGCACGGAGAAAATAGGGGTTGCTGATTCCCGGCACTTCGATGGGATACTGGAAAGCCATAAAAAGGCCTTCGCTGGCAGCTTCCTCCGGCTTCATTGCCAGTAGATCTTTGCCGTTGAACAGGACTTCTCCCCGAGTCACCTCATAGGTTTCACGGCGAGCAAGCACCTGTGCCAGCGTGCTTTTGCCGGACCCGTTCGGGCCCATCAGCGAATGCACCTCCCCGGCGTTGACCACCAGGTTGATGCCCTTCAGAATCTCTTGATTGTTGACGCTCGCGTGCAGATCGCGAATTTCGAGCATGCTCATACCTACCCAACACTCCCTTCGAGACTGACACTCAGCAGCTTTTGCGCTTCGACGGCAAACTCCATCGGCAGCTCGCGAAAGACCTGCTTGCAAAATCCATTAATGATCATCGACACGGCTTCTTCCGCAGGCAGACCACGCTGCCGGAAATAGAAGATCTGATCCTCACCAATCTTTGAGGTAGAGGCCTCGTGCTCCATGCGCGCGGTAGCATTCCGAACCTCTATATACGGAAAGGTATGCGCGCCGCACTTGTCGCCGATCAGCAGCGAGTCGCATTGCGTGTAGTTGCGGGCGCCCGTGGCGCCTTTCATGATCTTTACCTGACCGCGATAAGTGTTCTGTCCGAACCCGGCGGAGATGCCCTTTGAGATGATGGTGCTCTTCGTGTTCTTGCCCATGTGAATCATCTTGGTGCCGGTGTCGGCCTGCTGATGATTGTTAGTCAGTGCAACCGAGTAAAACTCGCCGACCGAATTGTCGCCCATCAGAATGCAGCTGGGATACTTCCATGTAATTGCGGACCCGGTTTCGACCTGAGTCCACGAAATTCTGGAATTTTTTCCCTGACATTTCCCGCGCTTGGTGACGAAGTTATAGATGCCTCCGCGGCCTTCTTTATCGCCTGGATACCAGTTCTGCACAGTCGAGTATTTGATCTGCGCATTGTCCAGCGCCACCAGTTCGACCACCGCGGCATGCAGTTGGTTCTCATCGCGAACCGGCGCGGTGCAGCCTTCGAGGTAGCTGACGTGCGCATCCTCGTCCGCGATGATCAGCGTGCGCTCAAACTGTCCTGTGTCCGCAGCGTTGATGCGGAAGTACGTCGATAATTCCATTGGGCAGCGAACACCCTTCGGGATGTAGACGAAAGAGCCGTCGCTGAAAACAGCAGCATTCAGCGCGGCAAAAAAGTTGTCGCTGTACGGAACCACCGAGCCCAGATACTTTTTGATCAGATCGGGATGCTTCTGCACAGCTTCAGAAAACGAGCAGAAGATAACGCCCTTCTCGGCCAGCTTCTCCTTGAACGTCGTCGCAACCGACACACTGTCAAAGACGGCATCGACGGCGACACCGGAGAGCCGCTTCTGTTCATCAAGAGAAATTCCCAGCTTGCTGTAGGCTTCGAGAATTTCGGGATCGACCTCGTCCAGGCTCTTGCGGTTCGGCCTCTGCTTCGGCGCGGAATAGTAGGTGATCCCCTGGTAATCGATCGCGGGATACTTTACATTCGCCCAGGTCGGCTCCGCCTCGGCCTGTTTGAGCGAAGCCCAATAGCGGTATGCCTTCAGCCTCCATTCGAGCATGAAATCCGGCTCATTTTTCTTGGCGGAGATCAGGCGAATCGTGTCCTCGCTGAGACCCTTGGGAATCCGGTCTTCATCGACAGCGGTGACGAAGCCCCATTTATATTCCTGATTGGCAAGGTCCTGAATGGTATTTGCCGTTGTCATTGAACTCCCCTTGTGCCCGATGTCACGGGATTCGGCGTAATCGATGGAACGATATTGCTGCGGTCTGGCCGGGTGGGCCGCGTGCCCAGTGTGGCGGTCAGATCGGAAAGCGTGATGTTTCCCAGGGCCTGCTGCAGTGCGCGGCCGATGATGACGGAGTTGTCCTGCACCTTGCAGCGGCCTTCCAGCTCACACCGCCCCGGCGCGGTCGCGCATTCGGTAAAGCCGATCGAACCCTCCAGCGCCTCAATAATCTCGGCTACCGAAATCTGAGAAGGAAGCCGGGCCGGGGCATAGCCGCCTTTGACGCCGCGATGGGAAACCAATAACCTGTGATCCAGCAGTTCTTTCAGTATCTTGACGACCGTTGGAACGGGCAGCTCCGTTGCCGCAGCGAGAGCGCGCGCGGTATGCAGCGGCTCCTCCGGGTGGCTTGCCACGTACTGCATGACAACGAGTGCGTAGTCGGTCAATTTGTTCAGCCTGAACATGCGTTTTTCTGGGTTCCAAGTAGAAGTAGTACTAAATCCGTCCTCTTTCAATATATCACGCAGATACAGCCGAATCAACGCGCGCGCCGATGTCGTCCATGAAAAACTCAGTGTGTCGGAATGGAGCTGCGATGACCCTGAAAACGAATGTTGTTCGGCCTCGCGCGTCGAACTCTGCAGGCTGGAAAGCTCTCCTGGTTTTCGTCGTTCTCCTGATCTTCAACGCCTGCGGTCGCGCCCAGATGCAATCCAATGCACATCCTATGGTGGCGAAAAACGGAAAGTTTTTTCTCAATGGCCAGCCGTATCAAATCCTCGCTGGATCCATTCACTATGCACGGGTTCCGAGGGCATACTGGCGCGATCGTTTGAGGATGGCACGAGCCATGGGCCTGAACACGGTCACGACATATGTCTTCTGGAATATCCATGAGCCGAAGCCGGGAGTCTATGACTTCAGCGGCAATCGCGATATCGCGGAGTTTGTCCGTATCGCCCAGCAGGAGGGATTGAATGTCATCCTGCGGCCCGGCCCCTATGCGTGCGCGGAGTGGGACTTCGGCGGCTATCCGGCCTGGCTGCTCGCCCACCCCAAAATGGTGGTTCGCAGCAACGATCCCAGCTTCATGGTTCCGGCCGAGCGCTGGCTGATGCGGCTGGGCAAGGAACTCGCTCCCCTGCAGATGGGTCGCGGTGGGCCGATCATCGCCGTGCAGCTCGAAAATGAGTACGGCTCTTTTGGAAAAGACAAGACGTACCTCCGGCACCTGCGGCAGATTCTCCTGCGGGCCGGGTTCACGAACGCGTTGATGTACACCGCGGATGGAGCGGGGCGGTTCGCCGATGGCGGCTTGCCCGGTGTGCTGGCCGTCGTAAATTTCGGCGCTGGCGACGCGAAAAATTCATTCCGTTCGCTGGCAGCATACGAACCGGGAATGCCGCTGATGAGCGGTGAATACTGGGATGGCTGGTTTGACCACTGGGGCGAAAAGCACGTGATCATCGACCCGAAAAAGGTGGCCGCGGACTACGAATGGATGCTCGATCAGGGCTACTCCGTCAACCTGTACATGTTCCACGGTGGGACCAGCTTTGGATTCATGAACGGCGCGAACATCGATAACGGAACCTATGCTCCCGACGTGACCAGCTACGACTACGACGCGCCGTTGGATGAGGGCGGCCATCCGACGCCGCTCTATTACGCTCTGCGCAACATCATTGCGCGGCATCAGAACCGACCTCTGCCCGCGGTGCCAGCCGCGCCGCCAACAATTGCGGTTCCGCAATTTTCATTGGCAGAGTCCGTTTCTCTCTGGAAAACCCTTCCTAAGCCGATCGAGCTGACAGATCCGAAATCCATGGAAATGCTTAGTCAATCCTACGGTTACATCCTGTATCGAACCGTGATTGCGCAGCCAGTCCACGGCGAGCTGGTCTTCCAGCACCTGCGGGACTACGCGCAGATCTATCTGAATGGCTCACTGATGGGAACGCTCGACCGCAGGATGCATCAGGACCGATTGCCGCTCGATGTTCGCGCCCCAAATACCCGCCTCGATATCCTAGTCGAGAACAGCGGACGCGTAAACTTCGGACCGGCCATCCGTACCGAATGGCAAGGAATCCGCGGGGTGGTAACACTGGCCGGGAAAACGCTCACCGGCTGGCAGGTTTACACCCTGCCGATGGCCGATCCCGATTCACTTCCCTTTTCGAAAATCAGCGGTACAGACGCAATCCAAGGTCCAACCTTCTATAAAGGGCAATTTAATTTGCAAAATGCAAGCGATACCTTCCTCGACCTGCGCTCAATGAAAAAGGGCGCGGTCTGGATCAATGGTCATCCGCTCGGCAGATTCTGGGACATTGGCCCGCAACGCGACCTCTACGTGCCCGGACCCTGGTTGAAGCGCGGCAAGAATACGGTCGTGGTTTTCGATTTGGTGGCACAGCCCGGCAGGAAACTCAGTGGACTCAAGGCTCCTCTTCCGGAAGAAGGCGTTCTCAGGCACTAACTTCACCGGATTTTTTGTCAGGCAAGTACTCTCCCCTGTGCAGTTGATATCTGCTGTCCAGTTCGTGAATCACTCTCTCGACAACCGCAGCTGCCTTATAGCTGTTCCACATTCAATCTGGCTGAATGTGAAAGTCATTCTGAACGAAGCGTGGCGGACTGAAGAATCCAGAGGGTAACCGCTTGGTAAGCGCTGCCATCGCCCGCTGGATCCTTCGATCTATTTACATTCTCTTTTTACCGACCGTTGCGGTGCAATCTTTCGTGTTGTGAAAACGACCAAGGTTCTTGACAGTGATTTCTTTTTGAGACTAGTCTGGCTCGCACTATGAGAAAGTCCCTCGTGCTTTTACTCTCTCTAGGATTGCTTTCGCCTCTTTTTCTGCAAGCCGCCACTCTCAAGGTCGGCTCTACAGAGCAATACAAGACACCATGCGCAGCATTGGCGGTGGCCGTCGACGGCGATACAGTTCTCATTGACCCCGGAACTTACACCGGGGACGTGTGTGCCTTTTCGCAGAACAATCTGACGATTGAAGGCACGAGCCCGACCAACAGGCCAATTATTAATGCCAATGGAAAAGCCGCCCAAAGCAAAGGTACATGGGTTGTAAGCGGCAGCAATTTCACCGTGATCAATGTCGAAATGGAGGGAGCCGCCGTTTCCAAAGCAAACGGGGACAACGGTGCCGCCATTCGAGAGCAGGGAGTGAACTGGACGGTCGAAAATTGCTATTTCCACAACAATCAGGACGGCATTCTGGAGAGCAACATCGCTGGAAGCAACATTTTGATCGAGTACAGCGAGTTTGCAAACAATGGCGTCAGCAGCGGCAGCCTTGCAGGTCAGGAGCACAATCTTTACATCGGCCATGCGGCGCAACTGACCTTCCAATACAACTATTCGCATGACGCGGTTGTCGGGCACCTGCTGAAGACCCGTGCTGCCGTGAATTACATTCTCTACAATGCCTTACTCGGCAGGACTGGGACGGACAGCTACGAAACCGACGTGCCGAATGGCGGGACCACGTACTTCATTGGTAATCTGATCCAGCAAGGTACAAACACCGGCAACGGCGCGATATTGAGTTACCTGGAAGAGGGCACCAACTCGGCTAATCCGGGGCATGATCTTTATGTCACCAGCAATACCTTCGTGAACCAGTACACGGGCAGTGCCATATTCTTGAATATCGGATCGGCAGACACGGTTCCCGTGCTGGCGCAGGACAACATCTTCTATGGCGGTGGAACTCTGAGTACCCAGAGCAACACCACATTCAGCGGCAATTTCGTCGGCAACCCTTCGTTCGTCAGTTTGACGAATTACAACTATAACCTGAATCCTGGATCGCCGGCGATCAATGAGGCTACAAGCGAAGGAGTCTCGTCTGAGGGCTACTCCCTGGTGCCTAAATATCAATACGTCTCCCCCACCTGTGGAGTGACACGCCAGAACGCGGCGGATGCCGGGGGGCTAGCATACCAGAACAGTGGCACGATGCTGAATTGCCTGCCATAGCACACTGAATTGAATGCTGGGAGGGCCGCATGCAGACGTATGCGGCCTTTCCTGTTCCAATGCCGTCTGGAGTATTAAATTTCCGAGAAATTCGTGAAGTACTATCGCACTCTGCTGGAGTCTAAATATGATTCTCCAGCGTCTATCGATAGATGAGAACGCGGCTTGATAATGGGTCCGATTCGCATGTGTCCCAGGAAAACATCGAGGGTCTTCTTCACGACACGCGGGATGCAACCTCCGATCCCAGCGCCGGGATTTTCGGCCCGAAATCCATCACCTGGAAGATAAATCGCGAATCGGCCTTGTTTCTGGGCGCTGGCCGCGCGGCGATCCTGCAACTTGCGCATCCCTGGGTGGCAACGGCGCTGGCCCAGCATTCCACCACGCTCTCTGATCCGATTGGCCGGTTCCATCAGACGTTCCGAGTCATCTACACCATGATCTTCGGCACGCGTGCGCAGGCGCTCGCCGCCTCGCGTCATCTGTATGCGCGACATGTCGGAATACAGGGGCAGATGCCGGAGAACGTCGCCGCTTACCGCGCCGGAAGCCGCTACGAAGCCAACGAGATCCACGCCCTGCGCTGGGTTTATGCCACGCTGGTTGAAAGCGCGATGCTGGCATATGATTTCGCTTTGCCACCGCTTACGTCCGAGGAGCGCGAAACGTATTACGTCGAAAGCAGACAGATGGCAGCTCTGTTCGGCATTCCCCAGAGCGCATTGCCGCGCGATTGGAATGCGTTTACGGATTACAACCGGCAAATGTGGGATTCGAATACCCTGGGAGTGAACGAGATATCGCGCTCGATGGCTCACCGGCTGCTTCAGGGCGCGGGATCCTGGATCAAGCCGCCACACTGGTATCGCGCTCTGACCGCAAGCTGGATGCCTGACCGCTTCAGGAGTGAGTTTGCCTTAGATTTCGGGCCTGAAGAAGAACGGGCTGTCGCACGGGCCCGGCACTGGTTTCCGCGCCTCTATACAACGCTGCCCAAAGCGGGGCGTTGGGTGGGGCCGTTCCACGAAGCATGCGCAAGACTCCGCACTGCAGCGAGAGACCGGCTGGCTGACGCGAGTCAGCAATCGATTCTGGATGGGTCAGCCGAGGTTGATGTTTTCTTCAAATGAGCGTGGTCTCTCTGAGGAAAGGAACCCAGGCTAGGGGTAATGCTCCGTTGCCGTTCCAGTCGTTTTTGCGCTAGCCTTCTGCACGAGAGTCACGCCATCACGCGTAAGTCTCGGGAGGCTCACATGACAAGCAAATTCCGGTCGCTGCTCTGCATCATCCCCCTTCTCATCTCACCTGTGGCCTATACGCAGAACAGAATCGCGATTCCTTCCTACCAGGACCCGGGTAGTCCGCAATGGAATGCATGGAGCGCTGTCGGCAGCGCATCTGTCGGGATTATGATCGTGAATGAAAACAACGGGGATGACACCAGCTATCAGCCGGCCATCGCCGAAGCCATTCGGCAGGCGCGCAGTAAAAGTATCTTCGTAGTCGGTTATGTATATACCGGGTATGGCAAGCGAGACCCCGCGATAGTACGCAACCGGGTCGATGCCGTTTACAAAAACTACTTAGTCGACGGCATCTTCTTCGACGAGGTGCCGACTGACTGCCTTGCGGGGAATCCCCACGGCGGCACCAACTACAGCTATTACCAAAAGCTGAGTGAGTACATACGCGCCCATCAGGTCGGCGGACGATTCGTGATCCTGAACCCCGGAACGCAACCGGCGAATGACTGCTGGATGTCCATCGCCAACATCCTGGTAACCGCTGAATCAAGCAGCCTGGCAGACTACACCATGAATTACGTCGATCAGCCGTGGTTTCATAACTACGGCCCAAGCCGCTTCTGGCATATCGTCTACAACGCTCCGGGTGCCGATCAGTTGCAGCAGATCTTTACACTCAGTCAGCAACGTGGCGCTGGCTGGCTCTACGTTACAGACGAGGGCAACAATGGAAGTAATCCGTATGCCGGTCCCCCAGCTTATTGGCGAGCGGAAGCGGCATTGGTTGCGAACGAGGATATTCAGGCTCCCTACGCGACGGCCCGACCCGCCTCTACCGATGAGCAAGGAAATTCTGTGCCGGCAAAAATGTCGTTCCGCTGGAAAGCTGTCAGGGGAACTCACTGGCAGATCGCGATTGCGAATGCATCGGGCAATGAGGTCTCCGACACCGACTTCGACGCAAAAGAGCGCATCGACGTAGAGGCCGATGGAAGCGTCCACGTCTCTGTAAACAGCGACGGTGGATGGCATTCCGCCGATCTGCATGCAGTCGCATTCCATCTCGATGCTCATACTCACCTGGTCGATCTTGACTCCCGCGGACTCGGCTCAGCAGTGAAGTACCGGATACGCTCCTTTGACGCCAGCGGCACCGCTTTGAGCACGACATCGTCGATTCCTCTTAGCTTGAATAACAGAGACTATGTTTTCGACATTCAAGATCACTAGAGCAATGCTTGTTCCGATGTGGTCGGATGCAAAAAGCCCGTCATTCTAAGCGCAGCGAAGAATCCAGAGAACATTGGCCTCGTCTGGATTCTTCGCGGAGTTTACCCGAGCAAAGTCGAAACGCTCAGAATGACAATCCTGTCTATATCTAGCTATAAGAGAAACGCCCTTTTCAATAGGCCGCCCGCAACTTACCGAATTACACCCTGGGACACTGCATCATGGCGCTCAGGCGTGTTTTCGAGCTTGCTCGATGAGCTTGTTTGCCTCCTCCGGACCTTTTGCCGCGAGGACCGTTATAGGTCTTTCCTCCCAGCAACTGTGGATAGTTCACAAAAAATTCCTTGATACTGTCGAGCAACTGCTTCGGTAACTCCTCGATCGTCTGCAGGTCTTCAAAGGTATGGCTGGCGGAAGCAACGGCGAGCAAGCGATCGTTTCGTTGCTTTCTGCCGTCATCCAGCTCGTCTTCGCCTTCGATGACGCCGATCACACGGGCATTCACGACGCAACCAGGAAAAGCAGGCTCATCCATCAGCAGAAGCACATCGACCGGATCGCCGTCCTCGGCCAGCGTGGAGGGCACAAATCCGAAGTCATAGGGAAAGACCATCCCGGCAGGAAGAACCTTGCGGAGCACGATGACGTGGCGATCGTGATCGAAGGCATATTTGTTGCGGCTGTTCTTCGGTGTCTCGATGACCACCTGCAGAACTTTTTCTTCATTATAAGGATCAATTGTGCTCGGATCAGCGAAAGGCGGATTATCCTGCGGGACCATACAATACTCCTGCTGCTTGGATGCTGCCGGACTGCTGTCTATGCCGCGTGACCTTCTTATAGATGACGGGCGAGAAAGCTGGCGCAGCTCATCAGAAGCTTTGGTTGCGCAGCGGCGGAGAACCAGTGGGTCTCATTCGGCAGCAGCTCTATCTGATGTGGAACCTGGTGGCGTGCGAGCACAGCCTGGAGCTTACGCGCCTCAGAAACGGAGACTACATTGTCCTTCACTCCATGGAGTATCAGCACCGGCGGCATCGCCGACGTGACGCGATCTTCCCATCCGCGAGGGATACCGCCCGATAACTCAACGATGGCGCGCACGCGAGGATCCTCCACACCGAGAGCGACTCCGAGATAGGCGCCTAAAGAGATGCCGAGCACCGCAATCCGCTGCGGATCGACCGAAGACCGTGTGGCGATAGAACTGACGGCGTCGCGAATCGCAGCCAGCCATCCCGTGAAGTGCCTGCCGTCGAGAATGGTCTCCACCGTGGCCCGCTGTGTGCCGGTCTTGTCAAAATAATGTGGCGCATACGCGGCCACCCCGAAGTTTGCCAGCGTCGGAGCAAAGCGGTCGACCCAATAAGATACCGACCCGCCGGAACCATGCAGCAGAAGCAGGGCCGGATGCGGACCTGGACCGGCCGGTTCGTGTTCATACATGCGAATGATGCTGCTGCCGCTTTTGTAGCTCGTCATAAGGTGAACATGCGAAGCGCCTTCAACCTTTTTCGGGCACAAGGCGCTGCCGCAGCAGCTGCATCAGCGCAGCCTCTTCCTGTACGAGCGCCACGGAGCATTCGGCGATCTGGCGCTCAACTTTCCGTTTCATGACCTCGCTCATTCCTCCGCTCAAGTACCACTCGAGCACGGCCGGGTGCACGTAGCATTTGCGGCAAACCGAAGGAGTGTTGCCGAGACGCTTGGCGACCGCGGCGATCGCCTGCACCACATTTTTCTTGCCTTGAGTTTCCGACTCGAAGGTCTCAAATTCCTTGAGAGCCTCAAAGGCCAGTACCGTGCCTGCCCAGGTACGAAAATCCTTCGCGGTAAAGTTCTCGTTGGTGATTTCGCGCAAATAATCATTCACCTCCGCGGAATCGATCGTGTGATGCTCGCCATCGCCATCGAGATATTGAAACAATTCGTAGCCGGGAAGATCGAGACAGCGCTTGATGATCCTTGCCAGCCGGCGATCGTTGACATCAACGGTATGACGGACGCCGCTCTTTCCCTGGAAATCGAATTTCACCGTCGAGCCATCGACATCCACATGCTTCTCTCGCATGGTCGTCAATCCGTAGGAATGATTTTCCCGCGCGTACTCGGCGTTGCCAACGCGAATAAAGGTGGTTTCCATCAGCCGCACGATAGTAGCCAGCACCTTCTCGCGCGGCAGTCCCGGCCTTCCCAGGTCGTGCTCGACACGTTCCCGGATTACGGGCAGCGCCTCTCCAAAAAGCATCATTCGTTCGTATTTGGTTTCATCGCGCACTTCCCGCCAGCGGGGATGATAGCGGCTCTGTTTTCTCCCCTTGGCATCGCGGCCGGTGGCCTGCAAATGCCCATTCGGATTCGGGCAGATCCATACATCGGTCCAGGCAGGCGGAATGGCAAGGGACTTGATGCGCGCCAGCACCTCGGGATCGCGCATCGGTGCGCCATCGACGCCAATATAGCGAAAGCCCTTGCCCGACCGCTTGCGCTGGATGCCGGGTTTGGCGTCAGAAACGTAGCGCAGCCCGGCTGCCTTTGCTGAATCGACAGGATCGATTGGAATTCCTATCGTCTGCATGGGGCCGAGGGGGAGCTTTGCCCGGATAAGCGCTGCATGATTACTTCGGATGCCGGAAGCATGGATAACGTTGGAAAGCAGCGATTGCGGTATCCACTCGGGATGTTCGCGATAATTCAAAAACCCATTTCATACTATTGCTGCATCAAAACCACCGCCGACTGGGCGGGGATATCTACGGCGCCTGCGGCCCGCCGGGCGAGGGGCGACTCCGGAGTTGCGCTGACGTAATTCTGGGGGCCATCCGCCTTCACAGTGACGTCGACGGGATGATGCTCATCGTTGACGAGCACCACGGCGTGCTTGCCGGACGAAGTGCGAAAAACACTGTAGTCGGCGTACGGCTTGTCATCGCGCGTAACGGATGCTTCGCGGGTGTCGCGGAACTCGGCATCCCAGAGATAACGTGCATATCTCCGGCGCAGTGCGTCGACTTTCTTGCCCGTAATCCAGAGTGAGAGGGAAATCCGACAGGTCGCCTTTGAAATTGAACGGCTCGTAGCTGATGATGTACCTGTCCTTCAGCGCGCGATTGATCATGTCTCTATCTTTGAATCCGGTCACCGCAATCATCATCGGCTGAAAGGGTGCGGCATAGCGTTCCACCGGAATGTTTCCGGATGAAATGCGGAAGTAAGACACGGCGTATGTCTGGCTCTCCAGGTCATAGGGATCTTCACCCGCGAACAGAAACCTGTCCTGCTCACCGGCCTGCCGCACCATGGTGCTGAAGCGGTCTGCCAGACGAAGATCGCCCGACCACAGGCTTGTGGGCGAATGATGGCCGTGAATTTTCGAGAAGCAATAAACGGCGCCGCCGTGGTGGAAGACTTCGTCGTACAACATGCCGGACGCGCCCAGATTCAGCACCTTTTGAAATTCCTGCGTGGATAGGTCGAGCCAGCGCTGGTCGTGCAAGCAGCCGGGCGCAAAGCGGTGGACATTCATTCCGTTCAACTGCTCTGGGGTCTGGTACTGATATCCCGGATGCTGGTACGGGATGCCATAAGGATCTGTGGCCACATAATTATGCAATTCGCGTTTGTACCAGTCCGTGGTGATATCGGCCCAGGTGTATTTGTTGAAAAGAATGACATGGATTCCCATCTTCTGGATTTCGGCGATCGCGTCTTTCAACTCTTGCGTAGTCCCCAATCGTGGGTCTGTGTCATCGGAGGGATTGTTGCGGTCCTGGCCGCCGTTATTCCATCCAACCAGTTGGATAGCGGCAACGCCATTCTTGGCGGCCTGTTCGGCACGGCGCGGCAGGTCGCGGTAGGGCGTCCGCAAGTCGTCTTCCGAGGAATTGATCTGCATCTGCTGCCATGAATGGACCTCCTTCGCCCACGCCGGCATCGGCGGCTGTTTGAACCAGGTGGCCCTCCACTCTTTGTAGATATCCACCCCATCGTGCCAGTCTCCGCTGTAGGGACTTAGGACAACATTTTCAAGAGATCCACTCTCCCCCGCATTCAGAAAAGGAAAATGCACCGCTCCCAGCACGACGCGCGCAGGATGACCGCCGATCGTCGGCTCTTGCGGCAGCCGCCCTTGATAGCTATCCTCGTAGCCCGGCTTCAGGACGGTCATGTAGCTTACAAGCTCGCGTCCGGTGGTGTCATGGGTTCCAAGGTAAAGACCCTGAGTAGGCGCGGCGATCAGAACATACCGGACGATCCCATAGCCGTTGTTATTTGCCATCTGGGTTGGATAATCCGTTCCATAGTACCCGCGGTTGTTGTCCATCACCGGCCACAGCGAGTTGCGCCTCAGGTCGCCGTAGGAGGCGGATTCCTGAGTGAGCGAACTGTTCCGCGACGGAGGCTCAAGGTCGCCCAGAATCGGCCATTCCACTGAACTGACTGTGTACTTCGAATGATTCACGATGCTGGCGCTAAAGGTTGCTTGTGAACCGTTCAAAGTTACGGTGGCGATCATGCGGATGTTCAATTGTCCGCCGTATTCGCTCTGAAGATTGTCCCAGACGAGGGTCAGTTGTTTTCCGTCCGCAGATTTTGTGATGGAGCGGACGGGGTTGCGTGCTCCCAGCACCGGGTTGTAATCCTGGCCAGGCAGGGGAACGAACATCTCGAACGATTCGGCAAGCTTTGCCCGCGGAGTGATCGACCAGCGAGTGCGCTTGTTTTCAAAATGAGTCAACGCGCCGGTATACCGATCGAACTCCAGCAGGAGAACATTATTCGCAAGAGAAATTCGCGTTTGTCCCAGCGAGTAAATTCGGTCGGAGTCGTGTACCGGGGAACTCTGTCCCGATTTCCAGTGCTGGGTTGCCGCAGAAGTCAATGGCGCGAGGAGAGCGAAGAAGCAAATCGGCAAAATCAGTGAACAGATCGAAAATTTGCGGATTTCGGGCGGGAGCATTGGCGGAAATGCAATATCGGCAACGCTTCACGACCTACTTCAGAGATAGGCGACCCCGGTATATGCGCCATTAAGGAGAATAGGATCCACTAAATGGAGCCGACGATCGGACTTGAACCGATGACCTGCTGATTACGAATCAGCTGCTCTACCAACTGAGCTACGTCGGCGCTTTTGAATCAATTACTTATAGATAGAAGCTAATGAAACACTTCGATCGATGCTCCATGTATCCGGCCTGACCTCCGCCATAGAGCTAGGAGCGACGCGGTCACGGTACAAACAGGGTAGCATTCGCCAGAGAAAAACAGCAACGGCGTTTCGCTGGGTGTACCGTTACTATGACCGGAACGGCAAGACAAAACAGACACAAGCAATAAACTAACACTTCATTTATGGTATTGCTCGTCGCTGACCTGTTCCATCCAGTCGACCACTTTTCCGTTGAGCTTTTCCTGAATGGCGATGTGCGTCATGGCTGTCGTGGGCGTGGCGCCGTGCCAGTGCTTTTCATTCGGTGAGAACCAGACCACATCCCCCGGCCGGATTTCCTCGACGGGCCCGCCTTCGCGCCGAGCCCAGCCGCAGCCAGCGGTGACGATGAGAGTTTGACCGAGCGGATGCGTATGCCATGCGGTGCGCGCGCCAGGCTCGAATGTGACGCTGGCGCCTTGAACAAATGCCGGATCGGGCGCCTGAAATAGCGGATCGATTCGCACCGTGCCCGTAAACCACTCAGACGGGCCTCTTGCGGAAGCTTGCGTGCCTACTCGTTTGATCTCCATGTTCTATGCTCCCTTATTCGGCCTTTGTGTTCCTCGTATCGATTCAACGATCTTGCCACTCTGGTTTCTTGACAAAGACGTAATACGTGACGGTATCCCAGGCGTTGTGAATTCCGATAAAAAGCAGCAGCAGTGTGACCGCAGCAACGCCAAACAGAGCCGGGCGCTCAAGGAGAAATCCGACACACGCCGATGCGATGAGCACGGCGTAGGCGGCACAGGGCAATATGACATGGAACAACCAGTCTTCTAAGACGGGCTGGTACAGAGTCTGTTTCCGGAGATGCACAGTGACGGTGACGGCGTAGAAAACTCCAATGAACCCCGCCAACCCGCAGAGAAGGGCCACGGGGGCAAACCCGCGCCACGGCGCGCTCATAATGGCCGCGAGCAGCAGCGCCGTTCCGAAGTGGACAATGGTCGGAGTCACAAATGCCTGGCCGGTCTGTTCCTGACCCTGCATGATCGGCGCGCTGGCGATCAGGGCCATGACGACGAATTGCAATCCGATCAAGGCGCCGGCCGATGAGCCAACGATCACGTAAAAATTTTGCCATTCAGTCAGCGGTGTCATTCGTTCACTAAGACATTCCTCAGATGAAATTACTCTTTTTCTGCTCAGCGATCGACTCGCTGCTGTAGATGTGCCGGGTACCGGGCGCCCTGCACCTCGATGCCGGACAGTGCGTTGGCGATGGCATGCAGATCGCCGGAAGTCAGTTCTACGTCAGCCGCTCCGAGGTTCTCCTCCAGGCGATGCAGCTTGGTGGTGCCGGGTATCGGAACGATCCGCGGCTTCTGGGCAAGCAGCCAGGCAAGCGCGATCTGGGCGCGCGTCAGCTTCTTCCGGGTTGCGATTTCGCCTAGCACGTCAACCAGAGCCTGGTTCGCCTTGCGAGCCTCCGGAGTGAAGCGCGGGACGATGTTGCGGAAGTCGTTGCTGTCGAACTTCGTGCTCTCGTCGATTGCACCCGCGAGGAAGCCCTTTCCAAGAGGGCTGGAGGGCACGAAGCCGATCCCGAGTTCCTCCAATGTCGGCAGGATCTCCTTCTCGGGCTCTCGCCACCACAGCGAATATTCGCTTTGAAGAGCTGTGACGGGCTGAACGGCATGAGCGCGACGGATCGTCTGCACACCTGCTTCCGACAATCCGAAGTGCTTGACCTTGCCTTGCTGGATCAGGTCCTTCACGGAACCGGCAACGTCTTCGATGGGCACGTTCGGGGTCGACGCGGTGCTGGTAGAGCAGATCGATGACATCCGTTCTGAGTCGCTTGAGCGAAGCCTCGGCGACCTGTCGGATATGCTCCGGCTGGCTGTTCATGCCACTTTGTCCACCGTTCGAATCAAATTCGAATCCGAACTTGGTTGCAATGACGACCTGTTCACGGAATGGCGCGAGGGCTTCGCCCACGACTTCTTCGTTTTTGTAAGGACCGTAGGCTTCTGCGGTGTCGAAGAACGTGACGCCATACTCGACGGCAGACCGGATGAGTGAAATTGCCTGCTGCTTGTCTGTTGCCGGACCCTAACCGAAGCTAAGCCCCATGCAGCCGAAACCGAGCGCCGACACTTCCAGATTGCTTTTCCCAATTTGCGCTTTTGCATTATTGACCTCTCAAACTGCTCAGAACTGTTTTGGACCACTCGTATAATTCCGTTATTACTCGGCTTTGAGAGAGGCCATATCGATAGAGAAGCGATACTTCACATCGGACTTAACGAGTCTCTCGTAGGCTTCGTTGACCCTCTGAATCGGGATGACTTCGACATCGGCGGTGATATTGTTTGCACCGCAGAAATCCAGCATTTCCTGTGTCTCGGGAATGCCGCCGATATTCGAGCCGGAGAGGCTGCGTCGACCGACAATCAGGGCGAAGGCAGAGACGGCCAGCGGCTTTGCGGGAGCGCCGACGAGGGTAAGATTGCCGTCGCGTCCGAGCAGGTTGAGGTATGCGTTCACATCGTGATTGGACGAAATCGTGTCGAGAATAAAGTCGAAACTGAACGCGTGCTTGTTCATCTCTTCAGCGTTCCGGGAGATGACGACCTCATCGGCGCCGAGGCGGAGCGCGTCTTCCGTCTTGCTCGGCGAGGTGGTGAAGACCACGACGTGTGCCCCAAACGCGCGGCCGAACTTCACGGCCATATGGCCAAGGCCGCCGAGACCGACCACGCCGACTTTCTTGCCCCGGGTGACGCCCCAGTGGCGCATCGGCGAATAGGTGGTGATCCCGGCGCACAGCAGCGGTGCGACTCCGGGCAGGTTGAGGTTCGAAGGGACGCGGAGAACGAAGCGCTCGTCGACGACGACGCTCTCAGAGTAGCCGCCGTAAGTGACCGGAGCGGTCTTGTGCTTGTCCGGGGAGTTGAAGGTGAAGACTAGATTCGGGCAGAAATTCTCAAGGCCGGCTTTGCACGCGGGACAGGTGCCATCGGAGTCCACCAGACAGCCGACCGCGGCGAAATCGCCGACTTTATACTTCATCACCGCCGATCCAACTTTGGTAACGCGGCCGACGATCTCATGGCCGGGTACGATGGGGTACGTCGTAGGCATCACGCTGCTCCACTCATTGCGGACCTGGTGAAGATCCGTGTGGCAGATGCCGCAGAAGAGAATTTCGATTTGGACGTCGTGTTCAGTGGGATCGCGCCGCGCGATCACCGTGGAAGCAAGCGGCGAGGTTGACTTGGCGGCTGCGTAAGCTTTTGCGTTGTACATGGGGTCACCTTGGTTTTCGGGCCCAGAGTTGTTAACACGACCAGGGCTGATAGGCATGATGCACGATCGTGTATGTTAGATGCGCAAATGTATAAGTCGTCCTAAGCCAAAGAAAAGATCGGCTCGCACAGGGGGGAACCGATAGAAGAGCCGAAGAATTCGCTCGCAAAACCCTGCTGTTTTGTTGAATAGCCAAAGCGCCAGCAGAAGATTCGTGAGGTCGTTATGCCTGCTCTGTGGAGCATTTGTCCGTTCGTCGCAATTCTGCTTGCGAGTTGCCTCGCTTGCGCGCAGAACCCACAACCACTGGAACAGACCCTCAACGCCATTGCCGCCCAGCATCACGGCAACGTTGCACTGTATGCGGAGAACCTGAAAACAGGCCAGACCGTCGGAATTCATCCGGACGACCCGGTACAAACTGCTTCCGTGATTAAGCTGACGATCCTCTACGAAGCGACGGAGCAGATCCGCGCCGGAAAAGTGCATCTCAACGACCCCCTCGTTCTGCGCAAAGCCGATCAGGTCCAGGGTTCCGGCGTTCTGTTGTTCTTCGACACTCCAATTACCGTTACGCTGAAAGATGCGCTCACGATGATGATCGTCATGAGCGACAACACCGCAACGAACTTGGTCATCGACCACATCGGCCTTGGCAACATCGATAGCCGGATTCAAAAGCTGGGTCTCAAAAACACGTACCTGTACAGGAAAGTCTTCCAGCCTGTGGTAGGGCCGATCCCAGCCGATCAGAAACGATTCGGTCTGGGCAAAACGACGCCGCGCGAAATCGCAGAGGTCATGCAGAAAATTGTGAACTGCGATCTAGCCGAACCGGGTACACCATCACAACCAGGAGATCAGAAACTCTGCGACATCATGCTCCATATGTTGCGCAATCAGTTCTATCGAGGCGGCATTCCGCGCTATCTCGAAGTGATGTATCCGGATGCGGACTCGGCGATTGCCAACAAGACAGGCGCAGAGGATGACGTTCGTAACGATGTTGCCGCCATCGATGCAAAACAAGGAATGTTGATCCTGTCGATCTTTACTTATAACAATCGAGATCAAACCTGGTCCGTGGACGATGAAGGAGAACTCACGATTGCAAAGCTGGCGAGAGCCATCGTGACGGCATGGTCTCCCGGTGGTCTTGCGGATTTCGATACTGTTCGTCCACAGTGACGGTGCTGTTCGCGTGCTGCGACGCTCACCGAGATTTCTCCGGCTTCTTTAGTCCGCGATCGCGCCGGAGATGGAAGCTGTTTTTCTGGCGGCTCAACCGGGCTTTTTCTCTTGGGTTTTGCCTCCTGTTTACGGGCAGAATTCAAGTCCACAACCGAGATCACTTGCAAATTGCAAGTGATCTCGCCCTTTTTTGACGTTTTTGAACGCAATTTGAGAGCCATTCGAACGACGCCGTAGACGCGAAGGCCGTCTTCATGCAAGCCTGATTGCAACCTTGAACGAACATAACTCCAGCCACAATCTTCCTCGCGTCCTCGGCCCCTGGCAGGCAACGTCCATCGTTGCCGGGACGATTATCGGCAGCGGTATCTTTCTCGTACCGCAGGAAATGATGCGAGCCGCAGGTTCCCCCAGCCTGGTGTACCTGGCATGGATCGCTGCCGGCCTGTTGTCATTGTTCGGTGTGATGACCTATGCCGAGCTGGCTGCAATGCGCCCCTTCGCAGGTGGAGAATATATCTATCTACGCGACGCCTACGGTGAGCTGCCATCGTTCCTCTACATGTGGACGTGGTTCTCCGTTGCCAAACCGGCTTCAATCGCCAGCAGCTCCATCGGCGTGGTTCGAGTGCTGGGAATTTTTGCCGCGCTCGGCTGGCTGAGCAAGCCCCTTCTGCTCCACCCCTGGCGTTTGGAGTGGGGACAAATCGTCGCCATCGCCCTCACCTGGCTGGTGACTGGCCTGAATTATCTTGGGATGCGCCGCGCCGGAGCATTTCAGCTCATTTTCACTGTTCTGAAGATCGCTCTGATCCTCGCAATCATTTTCTTTTGCTTTCGGAGCCCGCTCGGCCACTACGGCAATTTCACCACGGCCTTCACCGGAAAACAGGGCGGCGTTGCAGGATTTGTCGTGGCCATGATCGCCGCGCTGTGGGCTTACGATGGCTGGAACGATCTGAACATGGTAGCGGGAGAAGTAAAGAGGCCGGAGCGCACCATCCCGCTTGCTCTCATCGTTGGCGTAGCGTTGGTGGCCTTGCTGTACATCATGACGAATGCCGCGACCGACTATCTGCTGCCCGCCACCACCATCGCTCACTCACCCAGGCCGGCGGCGGATGCAATGGTTCTCGCTGTAGGCATGTGGGGTGCTGGACTCGTTTCCGTCGGCATGGTCGTCAGCATACTAGCCTCGTTGAACGGAACCATTCTCTCCGGCGCGCGCATTCCGTTCGCAGCCGCGCGCGATGGAATATTTTTTCGTTCCATGGCACACATTCACCCGCGCTTTGAAAGTCCTTCTGTTTCTCTTGGTGTACAGGCGGCCATGTCTACCGTGCTGCTTCTGCTTGTCGGGCGATTTCAGGCGCTGTTCGAACTGGCGTTGCTGGGGGAATGGATCTTCTACATGTTCACTGCGACCACGCTGTTTGTCTTTCGTCGTCGGGAACCGAGTCGCCATCGCCCGTTCCGAGTTCCCTGTTATCCATGGCTGCCTGGTATCTTTATTGCTGCCGCTGCGCTGGTAATTGTTTATCTTTTCGAAAGCAATCTACGCAATTCCATTGGGGGTCTGATGGTGATCGCGCTTGGGCTGCCGATGTACGTGTGGATGCGGATGCGCCGCGCGACGGCCGATAAGATGGGTGGCTTATAGCAACACATGCACCAGCGAGGCGCGCTTGAGCTTCGCGGAATTCTCATTTTCCGAAATCGATCTTGCACTCTGGACGTTCACGAAAAATTGCTGATACGCTGATTTCTAAAACTCACGATGGAATCGTTTCTTATGAATCTGCCCAAGCTAATTCCTCTCCTGATATTCGTCGTCGTTAACCCTTTTGCGAAACAGGTACGTGCGCAGCTATCCACCCGAAATAAGCAATTCTCAAAATCGATCTTTCAACAGTTGATTGAGATCGACACAACCAATTCGACGACAGCGGCTGCCGAGGCAATGGCGAAGCGATTCCTGAATGCCGGTTTCCCGCAGAGCGATATTGCCGCGATAGGCCCGAATGATGAGAAGAAGAATCTGGTGGTTCGATACCGCGGAAGCGGCGTACACAGGCCCATTCTGCTGATCGGCCATCTTGATGTTGTGGCGGCGCGCCACCAGGACTGGAGTACTGACCCATTTAAATTTGTAGAAAAAGACGGCTATGTCTATGGTCGAGGAACACAGGATATGAAGGATGGCGATGCGATCATGGTTACCGATCTGATTCGCCTGAAGCAGGAAGGTTTTCGGCCCGACAGAGACATCATTCTCGCGCTTACCGCAGATGAAGAAGGGGGAGACGCAAACGGCGTCCGGTGGCTGCTCAAGAACCATCGGGATCTGATCGACGCCGCGTTTGTGCTCAATCCGGACGGAGGAGGTGTCGAAACTGATCACGGTAAACCCATCATCGTCGAGGTAGACGCAAGCGAAAAGCTTTACGCGGACTATGCTCTCACTGTTGTGAATCGCGGTGGCCACAGTTCCCTACCCAGGCCGGACAATGCGATCTACGAACTTGCGGATGGACTTGTCAAGCTGCAACAGTTCCAGTTTCCAGTCGAATTGAACGCGGTGACGCGCGCCTATTTCGAGAAGGAAAGCACAGTAGTACCTGGCCAGCAGGCAGTCGACATGAAAGCGGTTTTGCAGGAGCCGCCCGATCCTGCCGCCGTAGCGCGCCTGTCGAAAGATCCGTTGGATAATGCGCTCATGCGTACCACTTGCGTGGCGACTACGCTCCAGGCAGGTGGGGCGAACAATGCGCTTCCGCAAATGGCGAAAGCCAATGTGAATTGCCGCATTTTGCCGGGTCACTCGCGAGAACAGATACGCCAGAAGCTGATCGAAATCTTGTCCGACCCCAAAATTATGGCGCACATTTCTGGCGATCAAAGTAGCGCGGATCCTAGCGAGCAAGCCGAGCCGCCGGCACCGCCGCAGCCCAGCCTGATGCAGGCAATCAACACGATCGCAGCGGAAATGTGGCCCGGAGCACCCGTCGTTCCCTCCATGTCGACCGGTGCGACCGATGGAAAGTATACGAATGGCGTGGGAATGCCTACCTATGGAGTTTCCGGTGTCGCAATCGATATAGGAGATAACCGGGAACACGGAAGAGATGAACGCGTAAAACTCGACTCATACTACGATGGAGTTGTTTTCTACTATCGACTTCTGAAGATACTTAGTTCACAACCATGAAGGTCTGGGTCAACCGGGTTGCGAGGATTGCCTATCAATATCGCCCGCGTCGCCCCGTGTGTTCGCATTCAGCATCTTTCCTTGGGAGGCTGTTTTTCATGCCACGCATCGCGCGAGTTGCCTGGATAATTGTCGTTTTCTCCTCGCTGTCCTCCGTTGCTATGGCTGCGCAACCGGCACCAGGAGGCTTCACTCTGCAACAGGTGATGAGCGCGCCTTTCAATTCCGACTTGATCGCCGCTCCCGCAAAGAACAGGCTTGCGTGGCTATCGAACGTGGAAGGAAGGCGGAACATCTGGGTTGCCATGCCTGCCGGCAATGGGCAGGGTTATGTTTCGCGCCAGATTACGCACTATCGTAACGATGATGGCCAGGAGATCACGGGCCTGAAATGGTCGCCTGATGCAGAATCCCTCGCTTATGTCCGTGGCGGTGATCCCGACGATTCCGAGAAGATGTCTCCCAATCCCGCGCTTCTCCCGCAAGGTGCACAACAGGACGTATGGTTGGTTTCTCTCGATGGCAGCGCACCGCATGAGGTCGGTGAAGGCCGCTCGCCTGCTTTTTCACCCAAGGGAGATTCGATCGCGTGGGTGCTCAATGGGCAGATATGGCTCAAGAAGATCGAGGAAGACGGTACCAAACCCGCGCAACTGCTGCACACTCTCGGCGAGAGTAGTTCTCTCATCTGGTCACCGGACGGCGATGAGCTTGCATTCGTCAGTGACCGCGGAAGCCATAGTTTCATCGGCGTCTATTCGTTTTCTGCCAACACCCTCAGCTATCTCGATCCGGGCACCGATCATGACCGGTACCCGATCTGGTCGCCGGACAGCCGGGAGATTGCCTTTATTCGCGTTCCGTATTCGAAAGAGGAAAACTTCGATCGAGTGGAGCGGGCCGGGCTGCCCTGGTCCATTTGCGTCGCGGATGTCGGGACCGGCAAAGGGCACGCCATCTGGACGGCACGAGAAGGCCCGGGCAGCGTCTTCCGCGAGATCGTTGGCGATCATCAGGTGTTCTGGAGTGCGAACAATCATCTGATTTTTCCCTGGGAGGGAGATGGCTGGACGCATCTATATAGTGTTTCCACACAGCGAGGGACGGCCACACTGCTGACTCCGGGGAGCTTTGAAGTGGAGGATGTCTCTCTCAGCCCTGATCGCAAAACCATCGTCTATTCTTCCAATCAAAACGACATTGATCGCCGCCACGTCTGGAAGATTTCTGTTGCAGGTGCTAGCCCGATAGAGCTGACACGCGGCACTGGCATTGAAACCGCGCCAGTGGTTGCCAGCAACGATCGGACGGTGGCTGTTCTGCGGTCCGATGCGCGCATCCCTATCCGGCCGGCGATTGTCAGCAGTTCAGGCCAGCTTCGTGATCTCGCGCCGCAAGCCATTCCTGCAAGTTTTCCTGCCGTGCGCATGGTCACTCCGCAACAGGTCATTTTCAATACAGCGGATGGAATGCGGATTCATGGGCAGTTGTTCCTTCCTGCAGATGCCGACAGGTGTGCACGCCATCCAGCGATTGTCTTTGTGCACGGAGGTTCCCAACGCCAGATGCTGCTGGGCTGGCATTATATGGGCTATTATTCAAACTCCTATGCTCTCAACCAGTACCTCGTCAGCCGCGGATATGTTGTGCTCTCGATCAATTACCGGAGCGGCATCGGGTATGGCCTCGACTTTCGCGAGGCCTTGAATTATGGACCTACAGGTGCCAGTGAGTTCCTCGATATCGAAGCCGGTGGTCGCTATCTGCGCAGCCGCTGCGATGTCGAACCGGCACACATCGGCATTTGGGGAGGAAGCTGGGGCGGCTTTCTGACGGCGATGGCGCTGGCTCGCGCTTCCGACCTGTTTGCCGCGGGCGTTGATATGTCCGGGGTGCATGACTGGAACGTCGACAATCCGCAAAACTTTGCAATTTCCGACACCGCTTCCGACCCGAATGCGCGATGGCGTCTCGCGTGGGGATCTTCGCCGTTATCGTTGATCGAGACGTGGCGTTCTCCTGTGCTTCTGATCCAGGGCGATGACGACCGCGAAGTGCCGTTTTTGCAAACGGTGCAACTTGCGGCGGCTCTGCGCGCGCAGAAGGTCGAGTTTCAGCAACTCATCTTCCCGGATGAAGTTCACGACTTCTTACTGCACCGCGATTGGGTCGCGGCCTATGCAGCCAGCGCGGAGTTCTTTGACAAACACTTGAAGATTGCCGGCCCGCTCCAAGAGACGACGCGATGAATGCACGATTTCATCTCATCCTTGCAATAACCGCACGGACGTGGCACCCGGCGAAAGACCCAGGTTAGCTTCTCCAACCTGGAGTAACCCATGACGATGAATTTTGCGTGAACCCGCAGTTGACGATCAAGCTTATTTGTCTGGGTAGATGAGATAAGCCTTGCGGCGCTCTTTGAATTGCTGAATATCATCTCGCCATGATTCTGCGATGGGTTGCGGGTCTTCGTGGTTTTCGAGCGCCTGCAGTGTGGCCTGATTGGCCAGTAACGGCTCGATCGAATCCAGGTGGTACTGTGTTGGATAGAGCTTGTACAGCATGGAGGCGATCTCAATGCCTACTTCCGGAACATTCAGCACATTGCGATTCGTGATGACGAACTGCACGCCCTGGCAAACCTGGCCCGCGTAAGGATACGGTGCGCGCGGAGTAAATTCCACCGGAACAAAACGGATCCCGGGAATAAAGCGCTTGTTCAGGGCAGTCGCAAGCTGGGTTGCATCGATCCACGGCGCGCCGATCCATGCAAACGGAGTATCGGTGCCGCGGCCCACGGAAATATTGGAAGATTCGATCATTCCGATACCGGGATACATGGTGGCTTCGTTCAGGTTGCGCAGATTGGGCGACGGATTCACCCAGAGCAGCGAAGTGGAATCGTACCAATCGCCGCGCTGCCAACCTTTCATCGGAACCACGGTGAGCGACGCGTTGATATGGCCTTCTCCATTGAAGTAGCGGGCCAATTCTCCCATCGTCATTCCGTGTCGCACCGGGAGAGGCATAAAGCCGGTGTAGCTGGAATGGCCTGCATCGGAGACCGGCCCCTGCACAAACGAGCCATTGATGGGATCGGGCCGGTCGAGAATCACGATGTCTGTTCCCGTGTGGGCCGCAGCCTGAAGAAAATAGGCGACCGCAGTTTCGTAGGTGTAGAAGCGCACTCCAGCATCGCGCAGGTCGATCACGACAGCATCCAGATTGCGCAGTTTGTCAATCGGCGGACGGCGTTGCGCATCCGTGGCGCCGTACATGCTGACAACCGGCAATCCGGTGGCTGCGTCGGTGCTGCCGGAGATGTGAGTCGTATCCATTGCGCCGCTGATTCCGTGTTCCGGACTAAAAAGCGTGGTCACCGTCAGGCCGGGGATCTTTGCGGTCGCATCGTGCGCCAATACGTCGATGGTGCGCCTGCCGTGGCTATCCAGTCCGGTCTGGTTGCTGAGAATTCCCACGCGCAGCCGGCCACCATGCTTTTGTTCGAGCGCAGCGAGTGGAGCAAAGTTTTCCTGTTCGAGAACGCTCGATGCCCGTTTCCACGGTGCCGTTCCTGCTTGCCCATCGGCGCATGTTCGTCAGCGATTCGTTATAGCCGGTGAGGCGGGAAATTTCGCTGCCCGACTCAGGAATCTGAATATCGAGCGCCTCGGCGGCGGCGTTGGCGATCTTTCCCTCAAGCGGAACCGTGCTGACGCCGCCATTCGGATGGACGCGATTGCTGAGCATAATCACATAGGTGTCGCTCCAGGGATCGATCCAGATATCGGTGCCGGTATAGCCGGTATGCCCAAAGCCCCCAACCGGAAACAACTCTCCGCGATTGCCGGAGAACGGGCTTTCAATGTCCCAACCCAAGCCGCGCAGAGAGACGCCGGTCGCGGGTTGCTGCGGAGTCGTCATCTTCTCGGCCGTCAGCCGATTCAGCGGAAATTTGCTCGGCCTGCCTGCCAGACAGTCCAGAAGATTCTGCGCGAAGATGGAGACATCGCCGGCGGTGCTGAACAGACCGGCGTGTCCGGCGACGCCGCCCATGCGCCTTGATGTGGGATCGTGCACCACGCCCAGCAGCATGTGATGGTTCTCGTCATATTGAGTGGGCGCGATGTTGCCGCGCCACGACTCCGGCGGCAGAAAGCGCGTGTGGTCCATCCCCATCGGAGCAAAGACATACTTGCGCCGTGTAGGCATCCAGTGTCATGCCGCTGAGTTTTTCGACCAGCGCGCCCATCACAATAAAGTTGATATCGCTGTAGCGAAACCTGGTGCCCGGCGGATGGTCAGGTTTTACCGCGAAGGCCATATCGTATGCCGGTCTGCTTGCCCGACCAGGGCTTCGTTAGATCCAGATCCGGGGGAAGGCCGGAGTAATGCGTCATCACCTGGCGGATGGTGATGTCCTGCTTGCCGTTGGCGGCGAAGGCGGGAAGATATTTTGCGACCGGATCGTTGAGGCGGAAGCGGCCCTGCTGATACAGCTGCATGGCGGCCGTGGTGGTCGCCATCACCTTGGTCATCGACGCCATGTCGAAGATGGTGTCTTCCGTCATCGGCGCGCGGGTCGGCTCAAGAGATCGTTCCCCGTAAGCTTTCTGAAAGACGACTTTGCCGTCGTGGCCGATGACGATGACGGCTCCCGGAACTTTATGCGCCTCGAGCGCCGCAGCCATGATCCGATCGATGCTGCTGAAGTCTGGATGGGCAGGCTGCTGTGCGCTTGCGCAGAGTGAGGAGGCAAGCAGAACGATGAAAGTCGCATCGACACGCGTATGTCTTCAATCCGGATTCCGGAGTATGGAGGGAAGATTTCAAAGTTCGCATGATTCATCCCGAGTTGCTACGTGAGATAAAGAGTCCATTGTTGTTAGGAAACTTCTTCTTCGGCCGTTTGCACCGAAGAAAAGAAAAAACTCGCCAGATATCCGATAAGAAAAGTAAAGACTGCACCAAAAACCACATACCAGGTCCACGCAATCTTAGGGAACGTAAATACGTATCCCATGAAGGAGAACCGAAGCGCATGGGGCTGCAGCCACAACACGACATTCAGCGTGAATCCGAACACCATTCCGACGATCGTGCCGGACTCATTCGCCCTGCGCGTGAGCACGCCTAGTAAAAAAACGCCCAACAATGAGCCATAGGCAACGGACGCAATCGACAATCCCAGCTCGACCACATGTCCGCCGGTACGAGACAGAATCGCCAAAACGAACAGAACCACCGTCCAGACAACCGTGCTGAACCGGGAAACAGTGATGCGCCGTGTCCGGCTGGCCGTGGGTCGAAGACGCAGATATATATCGATTACGCTGGTCGAGGAGAGCGAGTTGAGGGCCGCACTCAGATTGGACATGGCAGCCGCGAGAATGGCCGCGATCATCAGACCGGCAAATCCAACCGGAAATTTTGCAACGATGAATGCCGGAAAAACATGGTCCGCGCTAGAAAAAGTGACGCCGGCGGTCCACTTGAGTGTAGTAGACAAAAAGTGCCGCGCCAATCAACAGGAAAAAGAAAAATTGCACGAATATTAAAACACCGCTAGACAGCAGTGCGACGCTGCGAATCCCGCAGATTGCGCGCCGCCAGCAGGCGCTGCACCATCAACTGATCCGTGCCATGGCTGGCCATGGTCAGAAAGCATCCGCCAATCAGGCCGGCCCAGAAAGTATAGGTGGTGGTCAAGTTCAGTGAAAAATCCAATAGATGGAACTTGCCTGCCGCAGCCGCGACGCCATGGATGGCAGGCCATCCGCCGGGAACGCGATAAACCAAAATCCAGAGAGCCAAAGCGATTCCTATCGCGTAAATTCCCATCTGCACCACATCGGTCCAGATGACCGCCGCCAGACCACCTTCAAACGTGTACACCAGCGTGAGTAGGGAAATGATCGCGATGGACGCGATATCTCCGGTGCCAAGCGCCGCGTGAATGACAATCGCGACGGCAAAGACGCGAACGCCCTCTGCGGCGGCGCGCGTCAACAAGAACAACAGCGCGGTCACGCGATGCAGCCGTGCACCGAAGCGCCGGCCAATCAATTGATACGCGGTCAGCAGTTCCCCGCGAAAATAACGCGGCAGAAATGCGATGCAGACCACGACGCGCCCCAGCAAATAACCGAAGACGAGCTGCAGAAATCCGAAATTTCCGGCAAACGCCAGGCCAGGCACGCTGATGATGGTAAGTGTGCTGGTTTCCGCCGAAACGATCGACAACATGATTGCCCACCAGGGGATATTGCGGTCGGCAAGAAAATAGCTCTGCAGCGTGCGCTCAGGTTTGCGAAATCGCAGACCGAACCAGGTGATGCCGGCAAGATAGGCTGCAATGACAAGCATATCCACTGCATGCACGTGCGGATGAAACGCGGCAAACCAGACAAGATGTATCCGCATGAGGCGAAGTTATCGACGCGAAACTATAGTGGGAATTCTAGCAGCGAAAGACGCCAGCGATATCGATCATTCATCTGTAGTCCGCGTTTGCGCCAGAACATCATGTCTGGGCGGGAGGCGTCGCAGCAGGCAGCGCGGGCAATCCTATCTCTTCCGGTTTGGGAAGTGTATGGGTCCGATACCACTGGCGGTGCACTTCGCTGAAGCGGTTGCCGCGCTCAATCCAGAGCTGCATGGCAAGCTCATATTGTGCCATAACATTGTCCAGCCAGTAGGGGCGATTCTCCTGGAGCCATGCGTGGCGATAATAGATCGCGGGTGAGCCCATAACCGTCACGCAGGTCCTGACACTGGCCATTCGCGCCGGAGATCATTCCTAACTCATGGCCGACATCGTGTTTGCCTGTGGGGTCATTTTGTTCCTGATAGGCGCGGTTGTATTCATCTACGATCTGCTTGCGCGGCCTCAAATTTGTAGCCGAGAAATCCATCCGCCGCGCTCCCATGTCCATTGCATCCAGCGCATCCGGTTCGCGCAAATCGCCCGCGTTGCGCGCCTGATCGATCAGGATGATCGCCTGCTCGGCATGCAGCCGCATCGTATGCACGACTGGCAGCAGTTTCGCGGAGATCTGTTGCCCATCCGCGCTCCACGGGTCCACCCAGAACAAGTCGTCGCTGATCCCCGCCAGCCCGGCATCCTCGAGCGCGTTCTGCGCGGCCATCATTTCCAGCTGTGCCTGGTTGATCTTGCCGGTCGAATCGCCATGGAAGACCTGGCCATAGCTGTTCTGAAATTGCGGAATGCTGCTCGTCCCTGGCTGCCAGCCGGCCGCCGCCCCGTAGAGGACGCCGTACCAATCCATGTTGAACAGTCCCTCGCCATCGTCATTCCATACCGTATTCAATTCGCCGGGGGTGCCGAGCCGCTGGCCATCGCTGACAAATCTCTGAATATTGGCGAGACCGGCATTGAAATCCGGATACACGCGCCGCCAGTTATTGACGCCGGGAGCCACCCATGTTTCCATTCCCGCATTGACGTATGGCAGAATCCATTTGTCATAACCCTCCGGCTCCGGGCTGTACACCCATGCAACGGCAATCATGTCCTTGGGCAGCGTCTTAACCAGTTCCGGGCTATTCATCGCTATGTCGCCCCAGAACAGGATTTTCTTATGCAGCGGCGCGAGTTCGTGATAAATCTGCTTAAGAAAGTCGATATAGACAGCGCCTAACCCTTCTTTATCCACAAGAGCTTTGGTCTGCCCTTTTCCCAGATCGACGGTTTCGTCCGCGCCGATATGAATGAATGGGCCGGGAAACATCGATGCGATTTCTGTGAACCATTGCCGGATCAGCGGCAGCGATCCCGGCTGACCTGGGGCCAGAACGGTGCCGTGAGGCGTCTCCGCCAGTTCGAGAATAGGTGTCGAATGTCAATATGTGATGCAGATGCCCGAACGCCTCCTGCTCGGGAATAATGGTGACGTGATATCGCTGGGCATACTGGACCAGCTCCTCAACATCGGAGCGGGTCATGGCGCCCCCGGGAGGCGCGGCCAGCGGATTGTTTGCATAGCTCAATGTGTTCTCGAAGTAGGGTGAATAAATATTCACCTTGTACTCCGACAGCGTCTGAATCTGATGTTTCTGAAACGCGAGCGTGGGGATTGGTCCGCGGGATAGGTCATCATCCAGTCCGCGATATTTCATGGCAGGCCAATCGCGTACCACGACTCCATGCAACACGGCATCCTTCTCACGGCCGGTGACGAGCTGCTTGATCGTCTGTGCGCCGTAATAAATTCCGGCGCCAGTCGCGGCGATGTCGTACATAATGCTTCGATCGGTTACAAGAACATAGCCTTCATCGTGCATGGCCGGATCGAAACTGATATGGGCGTGCGCGAGAATATCAGCTGCCGCTTTTGTGTGCTGTCTCAGCAGCACAATCCTGGTGCGGCCGTTTCTACCGGCCCATGCCCTGACACCGCGTGCCTTCAGAGTGTGGATAAGGTCTTCAGCGGCGAACCTATCGTCCGGACTCTCTTCCCGTCGCCTCTATACTGACGCCCTGATGCAGCGCGAAAACTGTAGCTTCATGAATTTCGCGCGGGATTGGGATCAGAGCTACCTTTGAGACTGGAGCGCCCGCGGAGGTCGTCGTGCTCTGCGCAAATGAAGGAGTCGGCAACAGCATGAGGTTCGCGGCAAGCAGGCAGGCGATAGGCCAGAAACCGGCAGTATGGACAAACAGCCGTTTCCGCAGCGCGGATATCTGAAGCATTTGTTTCTCCCTCAAAACAAATTACATCTGTTGGGGGCCTACACGCTCATTCTCGTTCGATAATGATGGCGCTAGGTCGTCCAGTGAAAGATTGACCTAATTTGCCTACTGGATGTCGTCCTGAACAGAACGAAGTGGAGTGAAGGATCTCGCGTGGCAGGCTAAAGCACGAGATCCTTCGCCTTCGGCTCAGGACGACAACTGGTTTTTACCTCTTAACATCGGCGAGGTAAATACATGACACAGATCAGAAGTAGAACTTGCCACCTAGTTGAATTTCGCGCGGGTCATGTGCTGCAGTGACCTTCCCGAAAGAACCGCTGCTGAGGTTCACTCCGACCCCACCTCCATTGATTCCAGCTGCTCCGAAGTTGGTGTGGTTGAAGGCGTTGAAGAACTCGCCGCGGAACTGGAGGCTTCTAACTCCGCCGAGATCGAAATTCTTGATCGCGGAAAGGTCCCAAAGTTCGAGGCCAGGGCTAAGTAAAGCTCCGGTGGGTGCGCTGCCAAAGTGACCGACGGCCTTGGCAAATGAATTCGTGGTAAACCATTCCGTCTGTTTCTTCAACAAACGAACCGGCGCTACCTGATCCGGACGGGGAGCAATTACACTTGCGTCGATATTCACACCGCCAGGATACGTGCCGGGAATACAACCAGTTGTGGCTCCTGTTGGAACCACGCAGTCGAAGGGATCGGGGCCCTGTCTGATGATGAGCGATTGCCCGGAATTATATTGTGTAATTCCAGAAAGCTCCCAGCCGCCGAGGACGTGCCCTGCGAATCCATGCTGCCCTTTGTAGAACGGGAGTTCATACACATAGTTGGCGACAAAGGTCTGCGGCTGATTGTATTGGGACGGGCCGTAATCCGCCTTCACATTATAAGTATCGACCGTTGCTGTAGCACGATCGTTCGACTGGGTCGTCAACATCCGGCTCCAGGTGTAAGCAATTCCCAACGTCAGGCCGTGGATCGTGCGATGGTTCAGCGATACCTGCAAGGAGTTGTAATTGCTGTTGTATGCCGGGAGGAATGAAGTGAACGTTGAATATCCCCGATACGGCACCACGGCGGTCACATAGGCGGTCGGGTTTGCCTGTCTTGCTGCGAGCGTGGGTTGATTGAGGTCCCTTTCTCCCAAAAGATGCCTTCCCTGATTGCCAACGTAGGCGATCTCCATCAACGTGTTCGGCAGGATTTGATCCTGTACCGACAAGTTATAGTCCATCAGGTATGGATTTTTCATCGTTGGGTCGCCGGTAGAGTCCAATGCGTTCGGCCCAAGAGAAACCTTCGATGTACCTCCTAATGGACTATCGAAGCTGGTATTGGTTACGGTCGACGTCTGCACCAGCGGAGGATCAGTAAAGGCGTTGTCTTCCCAGATGCCATTGAGCATGCGGTCATAGAAGATGCCGAAGCCGCCACGGAGGACGACCTTGCCGTCTGCGTTTGGAACATAGGCAAAACCGACTCGGGGAGCGTAGTTATTCTTCGGATCCGGATTCACATGGGATCCATATGGGGAACAGGTCACGCCGGGAGCGATCGCCTGCGCCGTAGCGCAAGCCTTTCCGGTCGGGAAAATTAACCCGTTCACGTAGGTTGCAGGAATCTGTCCGCTGGCGGTAGTAAAGTTTCCGGTGATTGGATCGATGGTCGGCGCCTTCGCCGGATTGAAGATCAGAGGGTCGAAATTGACCAAAGTGTTATTGACATCGGAAGGAGACGGGAAGTAGCTGTAGCGCAGCCCCAGGTTGAGGGTAAGTTTCTGCGACACCTGCCAGTCGTCTTGCACATACCATTCTATGTTGAAGTAATGTAGGTCTGGAATAGTGTCCTTGCTAGCCTGGGTGTACTGAAAAACATTGCCTAAAAGGAAATTCTGGAAGTTGGTGAAGGTGAAACCAGCGTTTCCGCTGGAAGCGTTCTCCGTTTTCAACATATTCGAAATGGTGGCGCCAACCCGAAGGGTATGCCTGCCGAGCGTGGCGGAGAAATTGTCGAAGAGCGTCCTGTCCAGGTTGCGCTCGAAGTAAGGAGTAGAGCCCGCAGCCAAGCCTTGTATGACTCCGCCGACAAAAGTAATATTCGGGATGCGGCCGTAAGGATCGGCATATGCGGTATTGTTCGTCAGCTGCTTGGACACCGTTGGCGAATTGACTATAGCGCCAGGCTCGTAGCTGGAGTTGATGGTTCCCTGACTGTAGGCGAATTCCGCTTCGTTTACCATGCGCGGGGAAATTGTCCAGGTTAGATTGCCGACCACGTTCTCCCCGGGAGCGTTTACCGCAGCAGCCGCTACCCCGGGGTAATTTCCTCCGGAGAACAAGCCCTGCGGGAAGTTCTCCGGAGTTTCGTCCTGCATTGCACGCCCGAAGAAGTGCAGTTTCCGGCTGATGTTGTAATCGAACCGGACAACGTCTTCGCGGGTGTTGTTCAGTTGGGAGTAGCTGAAAACATACTGCCCGCTGCTACTGTTCGCAGGAAACGGAACATACAGATGGGCCAGATATACCGCCGCGTTTTTGCTGTAGCAGGCCGGGCTTATTGTGCTTTGGTCGGTGGTCGGGTCATAGGTGACGCATCCGGGAGGCGCAGTCACCGCGTTGGGTCCAGTCACTAGATTGCCTGAGAATACTCCGTTCAGATCGTTTGTCGTTGGAGGCGTAACGCTGCCCGTTACAGGGGCGCTGACCTTGCGCCATTCTTCCGACCAGAAGAAAAAGGCCTTGTCTTTTGCCGCGTTGTAGACCTTGGGAATGTAAAGAGGACCGCCGAGGGTGAATCCATAGTCGTTGTACCGCTCTATCGCTCGCTTTGTTATCGGATTTGTCTGCTTGTTGAAGTAGCTGTTAGCGTTGAAGATGTTGTTGCGGTTGAACTCATACGCATCGCCATGGAAGGCGCTGGTACCAGATTTTGTCGCTACCAAGACTTGACCGCCGCCGCTGCGACCATACCCCGCGTCGTAGGTACTTCTCTCCAGGGTGAACTCCTGAATGGCATCGACGCTCGGTACATTCAACAAAGTCAGATTTGAACCGCTGTCGTTAATGTCCGCTCCATCGACCGTCCAATTGTTGGCTGAACCACGGGCGCCGTTCACGGCGATCTGGTCCGTGTTGCTCAAGCCGAAACCCACTTCATCAGGCAGGGCGCTGACCACGCCTGCCTGGAGGGTCAGCAATTGCTCAAAGTTTCGATTGTTTAATTGCAACTCCCGGACCTGCGTCCCGGAGATCGTCCCGGCCAACGCACTGGTGGTTGTATCAACCGATACCCCACTCTGCTGCACGGTCACTGTCTGGTTGACCGCGCCCGGTTGAAGTTTTGCGTCCACGGAGCGGGTTTGGGCAACAAATAAGGTCACGTTGTTGACCGCGTACGCCTGAAAACCATTGGCGGTCACGGAAACGGTGTAGTTACCAGCAGCCAGGTTGGTTACGGTATAGCTTCCGCGCGCATTCGTCTGGATAGTTCGGGAGACACCATTCACACCGTTTTGAGCAATCGTCACTGTAGCGCCGGCGATGACCGCGCCGGTAGGGTCGGTTACGGTACCGCTGAGTGTGGCTCCCAGCTCCTGACCTTTCATGAGCATTGGGCAGCCCAACGTTAACAGCACGAGAATTGCGACGAGCAAATTTTGTCTTGACATTCAGAACGACCTCTCTCGGAATCGTTAATTGCGGTTAGCTTCTTTGCGCATTCGCGACATAGCAAACGTTTGCGTCTCTCGGGAATCGAAGTTATCGTGCTGATTCGGTCATTGTCAATCGAAATCTCAAAATCAAAAAAATATTTCTTAATGTCTACTGCGAATGCCGTCAGTGGGGATAGGCTCCTGCGGCTCTTATCCCTCGCCATATATTGTCCTTAGCGTGGTTTGGCCGATCAGCTTCAACAATCCCTGTGCGTTTGCATTCCGCCTTGGCGGGCGGCACAAAAATGGATGGTGCCGAAGGAGTATACGCCGGCCGAGATTTCGAGGGATACTTTGTGGGAGGGCAGTTATTTGCTTAGCATTTGGTGCGATGACGTTTAGACCAAATCGGCGTGTGACAGTATTTCCTAAGGCCATGACATCTCCTTTATGCAAAACCGTACGACTGCCTGGTAGTGCGGCAATTGTCATTGCAGTTCTCTGCTTTGCGGCCTTGTCCGGATATAGCTGCCCGGCCGCCCGGGGCCAGAGAGATTCGATAAACAGTACCCCATCCAAGCAAAAACTGCTCCTCTCTGTCGGGCAGGGATCGCGAGCGTTACAGCAGGGAGATAATGCAGCCGCCGAAACTGCATTCCGCCAGGCCTACAGGCTGGCACCGCAGTCGGTAGAAGTTCTGAACGATCTTGCGATTTCCATCGCCCGCCAAGGAAGGGAAGATGAGGCAATCGCTCTTTACGAGCGTGCGCTGCGGCTGAAGCCGGGCGACGTGATCACACGACGAAATCTTGGCGTGGCATATTTCCGGGCGCATCGCTATAAAAGTGCGCTCCCATTGCTGGAATCCTTCTCCAGGTCAACGCCCAACTTTTCAGTCGCTTGATCTTACGGGGATCGATCTTTTCGCACTCGATAAGTACGCGGAATCCGCCGCTTATCTCGAGCGCGCCAGTCAATTGCAGCCCAATGATATTCCGACGCTCGATATTTTAGGAAAAGCATACTGGAGGGCCAAGAACTATTCCGGCGTTACAAAGGTCTTCGATCGGATTATGGCGATCGATCCCGGCTCCCCGGAGGCCCACTTCATGATGGGACTGGCGTATGACGTCTTATCGAAAGAGGAGGAGGCGTATAAGGAATTTCAAGCCGCTCTCGCTGGCCGACCCGAACTACCCGGGAGTCCACTCCAGCCTGGGTTTAATTGATTGGAGGCTGCACAAAGTTCCTGAGGCTGAGGCCGAATTCGAGCAGGAGCTGAATCGGTATCCGAACGATCCAGTTTCCAATTACATGATGGGAAAAATCTTGCGGCGTCAAAATCAACCGGCGCAGGCGATTCCCTATCTTCAGGCGGCAATTGCAGCGAACCCGAACTACACGGCCGCTCTTCTGGACTTAGGCCAATGCCACATCAGCCTGAATCAGCCGACGGAGGCGCTGAAGCCGTTGCAGCGAGCGACAGAGGCCGATCCGACCTTCGCCCAGGCGCATTTTGTATTGGGAACAGCTTTGAGCATGCTGGGCCGTTCGGCTGCGGCAGCTCACGAGCGGAGCATCTGTGGGCAGCTTCTAGCCAAGCAGCATGCCCACACCAGCCCCAACACTGCTCCGGGACAATAGGTCTCTCGATGCCATGTCTTTGAGGAAATCTGGGTGGCGATTTGAGCACAATTATTTTGTAGCTTGTGACCGCAAGTCTTGATATAAAGTCCCAGCATAATCTGCACTTGCAATTCAAACGGCCGGAAAGTTTCCTCAAAGACATTGATTCTATCGCGGTGGAACAAGACTTGCTTAAGGTGTGGCTGTTCTTATCAGTCGATCGAGACACAATGACAATCACAATGCACGATGTCGCGGAAGCAGCCAATGTTTCTATCACGACGGTCTCCCATGTTCTAAACGGGACCCGGCCCATCGCGCCTGAGACACGGAAACGGGTGTTGAAGGCGATCGAAGATCTTAAATTATTACAAGAACACATCGGCACGTTTGCTGGTTCGCGGCTACAGCAATGCGCTTGGATTGATCATCTCCGATATCGAGAATCCTTTTTTCCCGCAGCTGATTAAAGGTTTTGAACGAGCTTGCCACGCTGAACATTTGGAACTCGTACTTGGAATGACGAACTACGAGCAGATCAATGCGGAGGCAACCGTCCGGCGAATGATTGAGGACAAAGTGCGCGGAGTGGCCGTTATGAGCTCTCAGTTCGATTCCCGGCTGGTGGATCGCCTGCTGGACCGGGACATACCCGTGGTGCGGTTGAACGATTCCCGGGTGCAGCGCAACAAAAGCAATGTTCGGATCGATTACTCCAGAGGTGTTTTGCAGGCTGTCGAGCATTTACAGTCTATGGGGCACCGCAGCGTGGCCATCATTCATGGGCCCTTGAAAGTCTTGTCCGCGAAACGATACCGCAAATTATTGATCGACATCGTGCGTCAGCATGGCATGCAGGTGGTCGACTGTGTCGAGGTCGGACAATCGGCCCACGGGCGGCGCGGCGGCTATCCAGCAGATGCGTTCCAGGAAACTTCATCCCACGGCCATCATCTGCGGCAACGATCTGATGGCCATCGGGGCCATGGGAGAAGCTCTTCGGTCCGGCTGGCATATTCCTGGCGATATTTCGATCATCGGCTCGGATGACATTGCTTTTGCCGCGTATGGCCATCCTCCGCTCAGCTCAATCGGCATTCCCAAAGATGAAATCGGGCTGTGTGCATTTCAGCTCTTGCAGCAAATGCTGAATGATAAAGGAAATCAGGGTGTGGAGGTCGCCGTAACCACGCAGTTCATCTCACGAGAATCCAGCGGTCCTGCAAGGCCACACGCCCTTTAGAAGGTCTGATTCAGTCAACTGGAGACAGCCCCTCAGCGGCTAAGGCCACATCATTGTCCTACGATGCCCTTCCCTTCCTGAATGGTGTAGATCCGGTCCACTCCCGGCAACTGCACCTTCTCGATCGCGCCGCTCGGCCAATGGATCTCCACCGCATCCACCTTGTCGGCATCGCCCAAACCAAAATGCACGCGCTGGTCGTTGGAGGAGATGTAGCTCCCTCCGCTCAATCACATCCTCGCGCTGTCGCAATTTGTTTGCCGTTAAATAAACCGCGGAGCCCACCGCGTCTCGCGGACTCTTTGGGCCGCCAATCAATTTGAATTCGACCCAGTGATGCTTGTCCGGATTGACATTGCGCAGCAGGACAGGCACGCCGTCCTCCACATTAATCACAGCATCGATTTTGCCGTTGTTGAAGAGATCCCCGAATGCAGCTCCCCGCCCCGGCACAACCGCCGCCAGCCCGGTTCCAATTACGGGCGGAACATTATGGAACTTTTTGCCCTGCGTCGTTGTGGTATAGCAGCGGCCGCTGGGCGTAACTGGTGCCCCAGTCCTGCTGATCCACTCCGGGATATACATGGCCATTCACCATCAGAATGTCCGGCCAGCCGTCGTTGTCGTAATCCAGAAAGCCGACTCCCCAGCCTAGAAACGGGAATCGTTGATTGGGCGATTCCGGTCTGATAACTCACATCGGTAAAGTTTGCCTCGCCATCATTGCGATAGAGCACTTTGTAGTCGTCAGAAAAATCCGTTGTCAGCATGTCGAGCAGGCCGTTGTTCCGGTAGTCGCCGACGGCTATTCCCATGGTAGCCGTTTCACGTCCGTCCCGGTTAAGCGCAAATCCCGAGCGCGTAACTGTCGTCTTCAAACGTGCCGTTGCCCTTGTTGATGTAGAGATAATTCGGAGTCGAGTCGTCGGCCACCGCAAGATCGACCTTGCCGTCGTTGTTGAAATCGGCAAAGACCGCCGTAAACCCGTAGTAGGCGTTCGGATCGCTCACTCCTGCCTTGACGCTCACATCGGTAAAAGTCCCGTCACCGTTGTTATGGAAGAGGTGGTCGTGCTCGCCCTGCAGGCCACGCGGGCCGCACATGACCGGCACGCCGCGGAATCGGCAAAAGGTAGTCGCGACAGCCGCCGAGCCGGGGATGGGAGGGTTCTTCATGTCGTAATGAATGTACCCGGCGACGAAAATATCAAGCCGCCCGTCGCCGTCGTAATCCCCGAAGGTAACTCCCGTCGACCAATTCCCCAGCGTCACGCCGGCCTTCTCGGCCACATCGGTAAAGGTGCCGTTGTGATTATTGTGATACAGACGATTCTTGCCGAAGTTCGACACGTAAATGTCGGGCCAGCCATCGTTATCGTAAGTCTCCGACGGCCACGCCGAAACCCCAGCGATCATTCGTCACGCCAGCTTTGGCGGCAACGTCGGTAAATGTGCCGTCGTGGTTGTTGTGAAAGAGCGCGGCGTGAGGCGGCGTCGTTTTGCCCGACATTGCGTCATAGGTCGAGCCGTTCACCATGTAGATGTCCATCCAGCCATCGTTGTCGTAATCCAGCAGCGCCACGCCGGACCCGTTCGACTCGATGATAAATTTCTTTTCCGGCGAGCCCATGGTGTGATGCCAGCTGGTAAGACCGGACTGTTTGGCGATGTTCTGAAAAATTACCGGCCCGGAATCGACGAACCCGCCCGCCGTGATGGGCCGGTTTTGCGCATCATGCACGGGAGCGAAAACGCCACCCGTGCTGCTGCCGCCAGACATGGGCGCCTGACCTGTACCATCTAAAGTTTGCGCCCGCACAGCAATCGAACAGAGAGTCAAAAATCCCAAGAGACCGGCCATCACGGCGTTACGCAGACGCAAAAGCAGCTCCTTCAAAGGCCCAACATGTGCGAACGGAAGGCTGCAGGTCGAGAGCCATCCACCAACCTATTATGGCCTGCTGCAAAGACAACGATCCTAACGTAGCACTCTGGTCAACGAAATACAAAAAGATGGATTTTTTGAACTCGCGGTCCCAGAGCGAATCAGCTTGTTCCAAGGCGCTGTGAAAATCGTTGTGAGAAGCTTTTCAGGCGGCCGCTCCAGGAACCTGGATGAGCTGGAGGCGTATCTGGAAGTATGACCGTCGCAGACTGAGTACTCGACATAAGCTCGATACTGGAGATTGGCTGATCGGGGTCGGAGGCAATCGCATGGAGCAGCTTCATGAATTGCGTAACCATCCGTTCGATGCTCGCCGCATCAAACAGATCGGTGCAGTATTCAAATGAGCCGGCGATGTTGTTCGGGATTCTCCCTTAGATATAGGGTCAGATCGAATCGAGCCGTTCCGGGATGTGTATCGATTTGCATCACGCCATCGTGGGCAGGCCGGGCGATCGGATCGAATCCAAACATCACTTGAAAAAAAGGCGAGCGCCGCGAGCGCAGATCCGGCTTCAATGCGCGCACCAGTTCCTGGAAAGGGACGTTGCTGTGCTGGTAAGCATCGAGAGCGGTAGCACGAACCTGCCGCAGAAACTCGCGGAAAGTTCGAATCGCCAGTGAGCTGGCAACGGAAGACCAGCATGTTCACGAACAAGCCAATGATCGGTTCTGTTTCCACGTGATTGCGATGGGTGAATGGAGAACCGATACAGAAATCCTCCTGACCCGATTGCTTATAGAGAAGGACGGCAAAGGCCGCCAGCAACGTCATGAACATGGTCGCGCCTTCCTGGCTGGCCAACGCGCCTAGCATGCCCCGCAACGGCGATGGAACCAGGATGGCCGCAGTCGCACCCCATGCTGTTCGCTGCTCCGGATAAGGGTGACTCAAAGGCATCTCGATAAAAGGAGGAACGCCTGAAAGCTTCTCCTTCCAGTATTCGATTTGCCCGGCAATGACCGGTTGTACTCAGATATTTCGCGGCCCAGATGGCATAGTCGGCATACTGCACAGGAAGGTTGGGCAGCCCGGCCGGCTGATTCAATACCGCCGCTTTATACAGCAGAATCAATTCTTCCTTGAGAATGTTCAGCGATCTACGGTCGGCGATGATGTGATGAATGTTGAAAAACACCACGTGCCGCTGCTCCGTCAATCGAAAAAAATGAAACCGCACCAGCGGAGCCTGGCTCAGATCGAAGGGCTGCCGCGCCTGCTCCCGCATCAGGTTTTGGAGTACATGGTCGCGATCGCTTTCGGCGATCTTCGACAGATCCGTGAATCCCAGCGGGGCGACCGCCTCTGCCGAGATTGCCTGGAGCAATTCGCCCTCATCCTCATAAAAAAAGGTTCGCAGTGTTTCATGCCGGGCCAGCAGACCATCAACGGCTTTTTGCAGCGCTTCAGGTTCGACCGAACCTTCGATCACAAAGGCCTCGGGAATGTTATAGGCAACATTGCCGGGCGCGAAATGATCGATCAGCCACAGTCCCTGCTGGGCGTGGGTCTGCGGAATTCTGCTACCGTACGTTCCATGGGGACCAGCGGAAACGGCGCTGCAGCAGTTTCGACATTCTGCAGCAGTTTCAGCAGCTCCGGCTTGCGCCGGGCCAACTCAGCGCGAAACTCGGGATCCACCGCTGCCCGGCGGAGCACTGATCTGCAGCCGGCCGTCGCGGACAGTGACCTCGATGCTGCGCTGTCTCAGAAAGTGAGGAACTGAGAATGGCTGACTTCTCGCATATTCGTATTTTGCCCGCTCGAAAGGAATGCCAATATCTAGCTGATTGAGATGGTAGAGGAACCTTCATCAATGGCATAGGAAAAACTATCGAACATAGCGGCTCCAAGCAGGACGAGGAAGTCACGAGTCTCATCGATGCAACCACCGTGCTAGATTTCAATCTCCTCACGCTCAAGTACAGAGACGGACGGTCCGTCGCCCGAAGCCCAGGACAGCACGCGAACATGCTGGGCCAGATCCGCCGGAGTAGCAGCTTCAAAAATCGTACGGAGCGAGAGGCTCACTTTAAAACGCTCCCGTATCCTGGCCAGCACCTGCGTTCCCAGCAATGAATGACCGCCCAGTTTGAAAAAATCATCATGGATGCCGATGGGTTCAATCCCCAGCAGCTCCTGCCAGACATTCACGATGAACTGCTCGATCTCATCCTCCGCCGCGGTAAAGTTCTCCATGCGAAGCCGGCCTGCTATGAGCATTCAATGCCTCTGCCGGACGTGGGGGATGAAGGATCGCTCGCATGTCTGCGATGGTCTCCGCAGTCTGCCGCTGCAGCACCGTGAAAGTCGCGGGTTGAGATCACGACCTGCGGCAGCGGAAACGTAAGCAGCCGATCGAAAACCTGCTCCGCTTCGCGTGACAGGATGCCGTGCTTCAGTCGTCTTCGCGCAAGATGACATCGATGTCCCGGCGGCAGCGGGGTATCAACCGCCATGCCAACTTCTCGCCACGTATCCCAATTTGCCGATAGCACGCGCGTGCCTGAGGGGTTATCGAATGCAGCCGCAAATCCGTCGAGGTAAGCGTTGGCCGCGGCATAATCCGACAGTCCGAAAGAAGGAATTACGGCGCTGATCGAGGAACACAGCAGGACAAAATCCAGTTCGCGGGTGCCAAGAGACTCACGAATCCATTCCGTTCCCTGCACCTTTGGAGAGAGCACGGCATAGGCCTGCTCGCGCGACTTGGCCTGCATCATACCCGTCCCGGCAATCCCGGCGGCATGGATGATTCCATGGATCGGGCCGAATTGCGCGTGAACTATCGAGAGGGCCTGCCGCATGGCGGCAGGATCGGTCGTGTCCGCCGCAAGCAGCAAGGACCTTCCCGCCCGCCTCCTCGATGGACCTGGCGCCTTGAAGTTTTCGTTTCATGTGCATCCGGCGTATCGGGCGAATCGAGCAGCGCCTCCCATTCCGAAGCGGGCGGTAAAGGAGTGCGGGATGTCAGAACAATTTGCGCATTCGCGCGGCGAGCAAGATGCTGTGCGAAAACCAGTCCGACGCCGCCCAGACCGCCGGTGATCAGATAGGTGCCGCCAGTCCTGATTGCAATTCGCGAGCCGTTGTCCTGCTGGGGCTTCCGGATTCGGCAGGCTCCTCCAGCCGGGCCGGCTCGTACTGCTGGATCCATCGGGCCGATCCGCGATACGCGACCATTTCGTTCGACGCAACTGACGCGAGTTCCTTCAAGAAGCTGGCGAGTCACGGCGGCCGGGTTGGATGCAAGATCGATGTCGATGACTCTGGCGGAGATGTTTGGGCATTCCAGAGCAATCACTCCGCAAAACGCATTCAGCGCGGCGGGTGCCGGCGAGGAAACAGGCTCTCCCGAAATGCTGTAGGCGCGATCGCTGACCACATTGAATTCAACCTGCCGGGTCGAGCTGCTTTCCTCCATCGCCTGCACCAGAAACATCGCGCTGAAAACGCCACGATCGAGCACGCTTGTCGAGATTCGATTCGCGGTCTGGATTCGCCATCCACGCATGAACGATCCGATCAGGCCAGCGACTCCGCCGCCTGCAGATCCTGCATAAGGCGGTTGTAATCTTCCCGGTTCGCCGGATCGATTTCGTACAGTTCCGGCGAAATGCGCCGGAACCCGGTCGCGGCGCGCACGCGAACAACTTGTCCGGGCGCGGCTCAATCCGTCGGCGAGAGCATCGGCCAGCGGACCGTCGCTCAGCAAGCAGAAGCCAGGTATCGGATTCCTTGATCTCCGATTGCGGCAGAAGCTCGGGAACGCCCCGCTTCCAGGATGGAACATAAAACCAGTCGGCGATGTCCGGCTGCTTCTCCATCTTTGCTGCCGGCGACATTGCCTGGGGAGCAGCTTTAGCTTTCTTTGGCTCGATCCAGTATCGCTGGCGTTCGAACGGATACGTTGGCAGAGATACCCGAACGCGGCGCTCGCCGCGATGCAGTCCATCCCAATTCAGGCGCGCGTTCAACAGCCACAGGCGGCCAGCGGCCGTCAGCCAGATTTCGCGGTCATCCTGTGCGGCCAAAGGATGACGCATGGAAGGAATCAGCGGCCTCTGTGCTGCGCGGTTCGAGCTGCGGGCGCAGCAGAGAGAGCAGCGTATCGCCGGGTCCAACCTCCAGCAGCGCATCGTTCGATTCGCGCAGTATATTTCGTCCGCAATCGGCAAACCGCACCGTGTTGCGCAGATGCGATCCCCAATATCCGGGATTGGTGGCCTGGCGATCCGTGATCCATGTACCGCTGACGTTCGACATGTAGCGCATCTTCGGAGGCTGCAATTTCACCTTCGCCACGCGCTGGATAAATTCCTCGACAATGCCGTCCATCATCGGCGAATGGAAGGCGTGGGAAGTCCGCAGGCGCCGGCATTCGATCTTCTTGTTTTTCAGCGTCGCTTCGAGCGCGGCAATGGCGGCTTCCGGACCGGATGCGACCGTCTGACCGGGAGAATTGATGGCGGCGATCGATATTTCGGGAGACAGCAAGCGGCTCCAGGTCCTGCTCGGAAAGGATGACGGCCAGCATGGCTCCCGGCGGAACCGACTGGACCAATCTTTCCGCGCGCGGCGATCAGCGCCAGAGCGTCTTCCAGCGAGAACACGCCGGCGATGCAGGCGGCAACATACTCGCCAACGCTGTGTCCGATCATCGCCGAGGGATCGATGCCGCAATCCATCCACAGCTTCGCCATCGAGTATTCGATGACGAAGAGCGCGGGCTGGGTCATGGCCGTCTGGTTCAGAAGGCGCTCCGCCTCTTTTTCTTCTCCCGCCGCGGGATACAGAATGGTCCGCAGATCGAGACCCAGATGCGGCTGGAGAATTTCGCAGCAACGATCCACGCTGTCGCGAAAGACCGGGGTTGTACTGTAGAGATCGCGGCCCATGTTCACGTATTGCGATCCCTGGCCGGGAAAAAGAAACACCACTCCGGCTGGATCGCGCAGGCGCATTATCGGTTCGGAGCTGTTGCGGCCGGGAGACTGGGAACGTGGCGACTCTGCAGGCCAGCTTTCAGTTGCGCAACGATCGCCGGCGACCAGCACGCGCCGATGATGAAATGCCTGACGGCCCTTCTGCAAGGTAAAGGCGATGTCGGCAAGATTCGCCGAGGGATTTTCCTCGACATACTGCAAAAGCTGCGCGGACTGCTTGTCGAGCGCGGCAGCGGTTTTTGCCGAGAGCACAATCAATTGCGATGTTGCCAGAGGATCGGATTCGAGCAGCGGCGCTTCTTCAAGCGAGACATGAGCATTCGTGCCACCAATACCGAAGGAGCTGACCCCGGCGCGGAACGGTTCCGGCCTGTCATAGGAAATCAGCGAATTGCTTACGTAAAATGGAGTCTTTGCGAAATCGATGAGCGGATTCGCATGGGTGAAATGAAGCGTCGGAGGAATCGTCCGGTGTTTCAGGCTAAGAGCGGTTTTGATCAGACCGGTGATTCCGGCGGCCGTATCGAGGTGACCGATGTTTGTTTTCACCGCGCCCAAAGCACAGGATCCGGGGGCGAGTTGCCGGGGATGCGAACGCCTTCGCCAGCGCGGCAACTTCGATGGGATCGCCGACCTCCGTGCCGGTTCCATGCGCTTCCACGTAACCGATCGATTCCGGCGCGAAACCGGCCATCTGCATCGATTTTTGGATCGCCGCTGTCTGGCCATCGACGCTGGGGGCGGAATAGCCCACCTTTGCCGAGCCATCGTTGTTGATGGCCGCGCCGCGAATGACCGCATAGATGTGATCGCCGTCCGCAATGGCATCGTCGAGCCGCTTCAGCACGGCGACTCCGGCTCCGGCTCCCGGCACCGTTCCCGAAGCAGCGGCATCGAACGCGCGGCAATGACCGTCCCGCGAAAGAATCATTCCGGGAACATAGATATACCCGGAAGCCTGCGGGAAGGAAATGGAAACTCCGCCAGCGAGCGCCATGTCGCATTCATGCCGCAGCAGGCTTTCAAAGGCCATCTGCACCGCCACCAGCGAGGTCGAACATGCCGTCTGCACGCCGACGGATGGTCCCCTCAGATTCAGCTTGTACGATGTCCGGCTGCAGAGGAAATCCTTATCGTTGCCCACCATGATCTGATACGCGCCAGCGGATTCGATGACCTCGGGATTCGACAGCAGGTTGACGAGTCCATAGGTGTTCATGCCGGCGCCGGCAAAAACGCCGATCGCTCCGGCATAAGTAGCTGGATCGTGGGCGGCATCTTCGAGCGCCTCCCAGGCGCACTCGAGAAATACCCGCTGCTGCGGATCGATGATCTCCGCCTCGCGCGCGCTGAACCCGAAGAAGGCGGCATCGAAGAACTCCGGCTCATGGACGGTGCTGCTGGCGCGAACAAAATCCGGGTTGGCAATCAGTGCCAGGATCAACTCCAGCCGATGTCAGTTCCTCGTCGGAAGCGAAGGCGATCGACTCCACGCCTTCGGTGAGATTTTTCCAGAACTCGTTCACCGTGGGCGCGCCAGGAAACCGGCCGGCAAGTCCGATGATGGCGATGCCGGTTCTGCGGCGTTCTCGCGAAGATTCGTTCATAAACTCTCACCTCGGAAATTTTCGATCCATGTTATTCGGCCACGCTACAGGCTTCTCTCCGGCTGCTCTGCTCGATAAATTTTGTCAGCGATCGAATCGTCGGATATTGGAAAAAACTGATCAGTGGAACTTTCGGCTCGATGCTTCTGGTTCAGTTCTCCATGCACCTTCACAATCTGCAGCGAATGCGCGCCCAAATCGAAGAAATTATCATCCAGACCCACCTGCTCGATACTGAGCACATGGCGGAAAACAGCCGGCAACGGTCTGCTGCAGACTGGTGGCGGGCTCGGCAAACGTTGGACTTCCCTTCTCCCGCCGCGCGCTCCGGCGCCGGCAAGGCGGCTCGATCGAGTTTTCCATTCGGCAGGCGCGGAAATTCCTTCAGAAAAACAAATGCTCCGGGAATCATGTACTCGGTAAGGGTTGCGCGCAGATGCTCGCGCACTGCGGAAGCAGAAGGCGTTTCTCCGTCGGCGCAGACCAGATAGCCGACCAGGCGCTTGTCTCCGTTGTCTTCGCGCAGTAAAGTCACCGCATCGAGAACGCCGGGGCATTGGCGCAGCGCGTTTTCAATCTCTCCCAGCTCGATGCGGAATCCGCGAAACTTGACCTGATGATCCATGCGGCCAAAGAAATCGAGGGTGCCGTCAGGCCGGTAGCGGACCAGATCCCCGGTGCGATAGAGGCGCGCGCCGGGTTGGTCCGAAAATGGCGACGGGATAAATCGCTCGCTGGTCAGATCGGGGCGATTCAGATAGCCGCGCGCCAACTCCTTCGCCGCCAATCCAGAGCTCCCCGGCCACACCTTGCGGCACCGGCTGGCCCAATCTATCGAGGACGTAAAACGACGTGTTCTGGATGGGACGGCCCACCGGAATGGCGGACCTTCCCGCCTCTTCGACGCGCAGGACCGCGGACCAGATGGTGGTCTCGGTCGGCCCGTACATGTTCCACAGACTCGCCGAACGAACCAGCAGAGACCGCGCCAGATCGGTATCCAGGGCTTCTCCGCCGCAAAGAATTTTCAGCTGCGGATCGCCTCTCCACCCGGCCGCAATCAGCAGCTTCCATGTCGCCGGTGTGGCCTGCATCACCGTGGGCCGGTAGCGCTCGAGATCCGCAAGCAGCGCCCCCGGATCGCCGGGCTGGAGCGCGATGCACACGGTCGCGCCGGTGTAGAGCGGCAGCAGCAGCTCCAGACGCGGCGATGTCGAACGAAGGGGTGGTGACCGCCAGCAGTACGTCCTGCGGCGAAAAGCCCGGCTCCTTGCGCATGGCTTCCAGAAAATTCACCAGCGAGCGATGCGTGATCTGCACTCCCTTCGGCCTGCCGGTCGAACCGGAGGTGAAGATTACGTACGCAAGATTCTCCTGTGACGTCGCCGGCGAAAGCTCGAGCGTGCATGCATCTGAAGACTGCTCGACATCTCCGAGCGCATCGAGACAAATCACTCGTGCACGGCTTGATCCGGCAGTACAGGCAGCAAATGTCGTGGAGGTCAGAACAACGAGCGGCTTCGCGTCTTCAAAGATATTCGCGATTCGGCCCTTCGGATATGCCGGATCGAGAGGGATATAAGCAGCGCCCGATTTCGCAATACCGAGCATGCCGGCAACCAGGTCCGCGGAGCGTTCAAGGCAAAGCGCGACCAGCTTTTCCGGTCCCGCGCCTAGCGATCTCAGATCGCGCCGCGATTCGATTGGCTCGCGCATCCAATTCCCCGTAAGTCAGCGATTCTTCCCCGGCCATCACCGCTAGACGGTCGGGGGTTGCGCGGGCGTGCGCCTCAAATTGCTGGTGGAAACAAACCCGGGGAATCGCGCCGCCGTCCGGTTCCATTCGACCAGCGAGCTTCTGCCGCTCCGAGTCGGACAGCAGTGAAATGGAGCCGATCTTCTGCTGCCGGATCGGCGCACACCGAACGAAGAATCGCCAAGTAGTGCTGCTGGATGCGAGCGATCGTTTCCGGTTCGTACAGGTCGGCGTTGTAATCGAAGTAGGCCCACAGCTCGCCATGATCTGCGGAAACACTTCCACTGTAGATCGAAGCGGGCCGTTTCCACCTCCATTTCCATCGGCGTCGTCACAATGCCGGCAGCTCCAGTTCGTCCAGCGGAAAATTCTGCATGATGAACATGACCTGGAACAGCGGCGAATGATCGAGCGATCGCTCCGGACGCAAAGCATGCACCAGCTTGTCGAAGGGAACATCCTGGTGTTCATAGGAGCGCAGCGTGACTTCGCGAACCCGGCCCAGCAGCTCGGCAAATGTTGGATTGCCGCTCAGGTCCGTGCGCAGCACCAGGTTATTGACGAAAAAGCCGATCAGCTGATTCAGTTCGGCCCGGCTGCGATTGGCGGATGGCGAGCCCAGCACAATGTCGTCCTGACCGGTGTAGCGCGCCAGCAGCACCTTGAAAGCAGCCAGCAATGTCATGAACAGCGTGACGCCATGGCGCTGGCTGAGCTGCTCCAGTTCCGACCAGCGTCTCGCGGGATCACCAGTTTCGACCTGGCATCCGCGAAACGATTCCGTCTGCGGACGGCGATGATCCGCGGGAAACCCGAGCACGGGAGGCGCGCCCGCCAGTTGCTTTTTCCAGTACGGAAGCTGACGATCCAGTTCGCCCGATTCCAGCCACTTCCGCTGCCATGCCGCGAAATCGACATATTGGATGGTCAGCGGAGCCAGCGATGGCTCGCGGCCGGTCGCATAGGCCTCGTAAAGTTCAGCGAACTCCTGCACCATCACGCCGATCGACCAGCCGTCGGAGATCATGTGATGCATGGTGAGCACCAGGACGTGATTGTCCGGCCCGGCAATCAGCAGCAACGGCGCGAAAAAGCGGTCCGCGGCTGATATCGAAGACTTCGCGGGACTGCTGTGCGGCGCATTCGAACATTTCGCGAGCCGAGACCGTCGTCCCAAAGATGACGCGCATCGACGATCTTCAGCTCCCAATCTCTTCCATCTCCAATGACGGCCTGCGGCGCTCCAGTCCACCTGGACGAAGCTGGTCCGCAGATCTTCATGCCGATGGACGATCTCCTTGAACGCCCGCTCCAGGGCCGCCATGTTCAGAGTTCCCTACCATCCGCAGCGGCACGCCGATGTTGTAAACGGGGCTGTCCGGATCCAATTGATTCAGAAACCATAGCCGCTGCTGGGCAAAGGACAGCGGCAGCGGCCCGGAACGGTCGATCCTGGGGATTCCCTGTTCACCGCCGCGCGGAACCTCGCGCGACGCTCGCAAAAATGCAATGATCTCCGGCTTGCGGGCACTGAGTTCTTCGCGCAGCTCCTTCGTCAACACTCCTTGCGGGGCGCTGCATTTCAACGCCTCGCCGTCGAGCGAAAGCGCGACGTTGCTGGAGCGAAGTTGGCTAAGCAGCTCGACAATCGATCTCATATGCAGATTTCGTCCTTCTGTACCGAAGCAAGATCCTCTTCAGCAGACCGTGGGCTGCCCATAGCATGGTTTCGAGCATTCCGACCAGACCGGAGACCGTCGGATAATCGAACACAATCGTAGGCGATAGCTCCCGGCCCAAGCCGGTCTGAAGACTGTTTTTCAAATCGACCGCCATCAGTGAATCCAGGCCGAGATCGGTCAACGGAACATCGGCGGGCGGAAGTTCGCCGCTACGAAAACCGAGCACGCGCGCTGCCTGCTCCAGCACGAATCGTTCGATGAATTTTCCTGCGGCGCTCCGGCATCATTCCGGCGCCGTATGAAGACTCGGTGGCGCTGGAACGGCTGCCGGCGCTGACGCGATCTTTCGATGCCCGGCTGCCCAGACCCTCCAGCATCGGCCGGACTCGATTTACTTCCAGGATCGGCTTCATAACGTCCCAGTCCACGTTGGCAACCATGACCTGCGCGCGCTGAGATGGAACAGCTCTCCGATCAGCTGAAAGAGCTTGTCGGATTCCATCGGCAGCAGACCGCCCTGGCTGAAACGGTCTCGGTCCTGCCGAGTAAAGCGCCGCATCACATCCCAGGCTCCCCAATTGATCGACAGCATGGGCAGACCCACCGCGCGGCGATAATGCGCAAACGAATCCAGGAAATAGGTTGGCGGCGGCATAATGCGCCATTCCTTTGCCCCCCAGCACAGAGGCAGCCGAGGAAAATGCCAGGAAGAAATCGAGATCGAGATTCTTCGTCGAGTGTATGCAGAATCCAGGTGCCGCGAACCTTTGGCCGAAGCATGGCTTCTATCTGTTCATCGGTAATGTCGGAAAGTTCTACGTTGCTCAAAGCTGTGGCAGCATGAACGACGCCGCGAAGCGGAGGTAACTCTCCATCGAATCGGCGAAAAAGAAGCTGCCATATCCTGTTCCGAGGTGACATCTCCCTCGACGACGGTGACGTTCGCTCCCCGTTCCTGATCTCCTGGATGGCCTGCAACCGTTCGGCGGCGAATGTGCCGGCATTCGCTCCCGTTCCGGTTCTGCCCAGCAGAACCAGATGACCGGCGCCCTGCTCAGCCGCCCATCGGGATAACCGCAGCCCGATTCCGCCCAGACCTCCGGTGATCAGATAGGCGCCGTCCTTGCGCAGGCGACCAGCTTTCGAGGGACTTACATGTTGAGACCCCCAGGCGGGAATTCTTCAGGCGAACCGCGAGACGCTTGCCATCGCGATAGGCAACCTGATCTTCGGTGTCTTCCGCCAGCAATTCGGCGAATATGCTTGCCGCTGATTCCTGTAGAGATTGACCCGGCGCAAGATCGATCAGCGCGCGATATCGCTCCGGATCTTCCAGTCCGAAGACCCGTCCGACGCCCCACATCATGGACTGAGCCGCACCATTTGCATTTGGCGAGAAAGAGGAGGTCGCTTGTGCCCCGCGCGTCACCAGCCAGAGATGTGCGGCCCTGGAGGGCTGCCGAAGCATCGTCTGGATGATGTGGACCGGCGTTTTAACGCACAGATCCTCGGCTTTCGACAACATATCGATGCCAGCGGAATCGGGCACGTCTGTTCCCCACAGGTAAACGATCTCCACTTTCGAGGCCGCCGGGTCGAGTCAGTATTTCGGTTAACCGAGAGACAATCTCGCTGGAGGATTCCGAGCGGCGTATCAGCTCACAGCGCTCGCCGGCCTCCGATCAGTAACGTGTTCAGCTCTTCGCCGATGCCCGCTTCGGCGGCAAGAATTACGTAATGCGTTTGTAGCTGCTCTCGTTCAGCCTTACCATTCGCCTGCGCAACGATCAACATCTGGTGAGAGGGCTGCGAATCACCGCCAGCCGCGTACGTGATCACCCGGCGTGGACGTCATTCCGGCTTCCTTCAGCAGGCGAGTCCAGGTGTCGGCCGCAACCAGCGGATAATCTGGACGGACATCGTGATCGGAAAACCGCCACCAGCCATCGGTTAGGCCAAAAGTAAGATCGACCCCGCGATCCGGCCGCATGCCTTCGAGCAGAAGCGCGAGACCGCCCGGCGCAAGCAGCTCCTGCACATGCGCAATCGTGCGGCGAAGGTTCGCTGTCGCGTGAAGCACGTTGGCAGCGATGACGATGTCGTACTCTCCACGCTGAAACCCCTGCTCGGCGGGATCATTCTCGATATTGAGCACCCGGTAGTGAACCGATGGAAATTCGGCGAACTTGCTGCGCGCCCTGGCGAGAAATGCGGGTGAGATGTCGGTAAAGATGTACTCGACTTTTCTCCCATAAATAGCTGATAAGGATGGCTTTCGTTGTCGCCCCAGTGCCTGCACCGATTTCAAGAATTCGCACCACCCGGCCGTGCGCGTCTTCGACCGCGGTCCGCACCAGGTCGCCAATGGACTCGTTGTAGTAACGGGCCATGGGAGAGTTCCGGTAGATGTGCTCGGTCTCTTCCATCGAGTTGTTAGGAAACAGGAGATGCACCGGATCAGTGGCGCCCTGCAGTACTGATGCGAGATTCTCGCCACATCGCGCCAGCACATTCATCTCCGTCTGGCAGAGCGGGTAGGCAGCCTGAAGCGCTTCCAGTCCAGCTTGAGCCGCTGGCAACTCTTCCGATCCAACAACCAGGCGAGCGAAGAGGAAACCATTGTCGATTTGTTCGACGAGGCGATCTTCGACGAGAACAGCGAGCAGTCGCTCGAACAAACGCCGGCGCGGGCCAGCGATGTTGAACCGCTGCGACAGTTCGTTTATCGTAAGACTTCGGTTCGGCAAGTGAGTCCGCGCCCATCTTCTTGAACGCATTTGCAATGTATGCCGTACAAACTGGTTCGAGGCGGCCATTGAGGCCGCTGTAATATATCAGATCGCCATCTGCATCGCGAACCGACATTCTATCGATCAGGTTTGCGTCGAATCCTACCCCGGATTGCTGTGGCGTGGCCCGCAAGAGCGGCTTGGGTTCCCATACGAGGTCATAAATCCACTCGTCGCGTTCTGCCGCATGACCAGTGTCTGAGTTCAGTGCAGCGTGACTGGCAGAGCTTTGGAACCTGGCTCCGCCAGTCCGGTGCTCCGCACGGCCGCCATTCTCCGGCTCCAGCCAATACCGCTCTCTCTCAAACGGATATGTCGGAAGAGAAATTGCGGCCGCCGTCGCGTCCCGATAAAACCCACTCGCATCCAGTTCGCACCCAAGGACGTAGAGCGATCCAGCGACAGTCAGGAACTCGCCACAATCACTGCTGCTAGTCGACGCCTGCCATTTTCCTGGCAAATCCTTGCCATCAATGTTGACAAAATTCTGGAAGGCCGTGCCCTCGCCGAAATAGAGGTTCCCAGCGCAGTTTTCCTTTGCAAGCGCCGACAGTACGGCAGGAGCCAACACCTCGGAGCGGCGCAGCCAGTACTCCGCCGAGTTCACCTGATCGTTTCCTGAAACTCGGTTCGATAGGAAAAGAATCCGCGGCGGATTATACGTGATCCGGTGAGCACGCTCCGCGAACTCAGCAGGATTCTCGTGATCGCAGGCGACTGCGAGTCGCAGGCCATCTTCCAGACTGAACACTCCTGCAATGCAGGCGGCGACGTATTCGCCCGCGCCATACCCCAATACCGCATAGGGTTCAATTCCACATGCGCGCCATAGTTCCGCAAGCGCGTATTGCAAAGTAAAATTCGCCGCGCCTCGATAGCCGACAGGCAACTCGTCCGCTGACTGCCGCCGCCGATCCTCTGATTCCGGATACAGCACCGAGATCAGCGGTTCTTCAAAAGCGCTTCTTAACAGCTGATCGCATCGTTCGACTGCTTCGCGGAAAGCGGGCGCTCGCTCATAAAGCTCGCGTCCAAAAGTTCCGTTATGAAGCTGTTCCCCGGCAAAGACAAATGCCACACGGGGAGAGTGGGCTTTCGCCCGCCCGGTCTGAATTGCAGGGTAATTGGAATTCGATTCGAATCTGCTTAGAAGCTCGACCAACTCCGCATGTGACGCTGCAGTCATAGCGGCGCGGTATTCAAACCGCGAGCGTCCGCTATTCAAGGTATGCGCAACATCGGCCAGGCGCAGCGATGGATGTTCCGTCAAATGACGATCACAGCCGCGCCGCCATCGTTTTCAAGGCAGATTCTGTCTTTGCCGAAAATGGAAACAGCAAAGGTTGATCCAAATCGAGGCTCGCAGTTTGAACACCGCTAAGAAAGGGGCGCTGATCGCTGTGATTCTCCTCGACGTACTCTTCGACAATGACATGGGCATTGGTGCCGCTGAAACCGAACGAACTGACGCCGCCGACACGTTTTCCGCTACGGCCGATTCCACGTCTGAAGCGCTCGGGGAACCTTAATCGGCAGCCGGTCCCATTCGATGCGGCTGTTCGGTTTTTCGAAATGCAGGCTTGCCGGAATTTTGCCATGTTGGATCGAAAGCACCAGCTTGATCAGCCCGGCGATCCCCGCTGCCGGCTCCAGATGACCGATATTGGTTTTTACCGAGCCGACGAACAGCGGGTCAGATTCGACCGACCTGCCAGCGAAGACTGCATTGAGCGCGCCGATCTCGATGGGATCGCCCAGCGAGGTGCCGGTTCCGTGCGCTTCGATGTAGTCCACATCCGCAGGACGAAGGCCTGCGTCCGAAAGTGCGGCGGAGATGACCGCTTCCTGAGATGGACCATTGGGCGCTGTGAGTCCACTGCTGCGGCCATCCTGATTGCAGGCTGAACCGCGGATCACGGCAAGAATTCGATTGCGGTCTCGCAGCGCATCCGGCAACCGCTTTAGCACGACCATGCCGCATCCTTCGCCCCGCACAAAACCGTTGGCGAAATCGGAAAACGCTTTGCAGCGGCCATCCGGAGCCATCATCCGGCTTTGGGACAGTGCAATCGTAATTTCGGGATTCAGGATCAGGTTGACGCCACCGGCCAGGGCCGCATTGCATTCCCCCAGCCGCAGGCTTTGACATGCCAGGTGGACCGCAACCAGCGAGGCCGAACAGGATGTATCGACCGCCAGGCTAGGCCCCTGCAGGCCGAGTACATATGAGATCCGGCCGGCCGCGACTGCATGAGAAAGTCCAGGCGCGAAATACGGACTGATCTTCTCGCGTGGGGAGTTCAGTGCGACTTGGCTATAGTCCCCGTTACAGATACCGACGAAGACACCGGCCGGAGTGCCCGCAAGCGATGACGGAGCGATGCCTGCATGTTCGAGCGCTTCCCAGGAGGTCTCCAGCAACAGACGCTGCTGCGGGTCCATGCTGGCGGCCTCGGCAGGCGCGATGCCAAAAAACTGTGGCTCGAATTGATCCGGCCCATCGATAAATGCCGCCCCAGCGCGTCGCCATTTTGCCCGGCGTGTCGGGATTGCGGTCGTAAAATTCTTCAATGTTCCAGCGCGTAGGCGGCACTTCGCTGACCGCGTCCACCCCTTCACTCAGAAGCTTCCAGAACTCGTCCGCATCCCGCACTCCGCCCGGCAGCCGGCAACCAATGCCCACCACCGCGAGCGGAACTTTGCGGCTTCTTTCCGAAGCCTGAACACGCTGGTTCAGCTCATCCGCCAGCAATGCAAGCCGCTGCGGCGACAGCTTCGAAATTCTGTTCAGAAACTCGCTCATCGGGAAGCTCCCATAGCTCTCGCACTCAACAGGCGATCCACTTCTTCGTCGGAAAGCGCTTCGATGTCGTCGACCAGTGCCGCCGGCGAAGCACCCGCTTTATACGCCGACATCTTTGAATGTGCGTCGCAATTGTTACGAGCCTGCGGAAATGTCAGAACATCCCGCAGGATAAATCCGGTCAGTGTGTTCAGTGTCGGGTAATTGAATAACAATGTAGCAGGCAATTTGCGGTTAAGGCACCCGCCGAGCGAATTTCGAAGTTCAATTGACAACAGTGAATCAAGCCCGAGTTCCTGCAATGGCTGATCTGGATCAATCTGCTGCGCATCGCTCAGCCCTAGCGTGGATTGAACCCGCGCCTGGAGCAGCTGCATCAGTATGTCCTGCCGCGTCGATGGAGCAGCCTTCTCCAGTTGCGGCAGCCAGGATTGCTTTTTCTTCAGCGAGGGCGCAACTCGCTTCTCTGCTGAATCGGGCCGGGCGACAGATCGCGTAATAACGGACGCATCGAATCCGCACCGCCCACAGCAAAGTATTGATTCCAATCAACCAACGCACACATCACCTGAGCGCGGGAGCCGGAGAGCAGCAATTCCAGCGCGTGCAAACCATCCTCGCTGGAGATGCCGCGCAGTCCAATCTTAGACCCGCGTTCGAGTATGTGATTCCGCACCGCGAAACCGGTTTCACTCCACGCTCCCCAGTTGATGCTGAGCGCAGGTAGCCCGCGCGAGCGCCGGTCATGCGCCATTGCATCGAGAAATGCGTTAGCGGCGGCATAGTTGGTCTGTCCCGGTGAACCCAGCACCGAGGCCACGGAAGAGAACAGAACGAAGTGGTCGAGCGGAAGATCGGCGGTGAGCCGATCGAGAATGGTTGCGCCTTCGAGCTTGGGAGCAAGCACGCGCCGAAAGCGATCCCAGTTCTGCTGCAGCAGTGCCCCGTCGTCAAGCACACCGGCGCAGTGAAAGACACCCCGCAGAGCAAACTTCCAGGCCTGTTCGATGGCCACCTGAACATCGGCTTCCCTAGAAACGTCTCCCTGACACACGCTGACGACCACGCCTTGATCACGCATCTTGCGGAAAATCTGTTCCGCCTCAACGCTTGCGGAGCGACGCCCCATGACGATCACCTGCGCCGCGCCGCGTTCTGCCAGCCACGCCGCGACTTTGAGACCGATTCCCGACAATCCACCAGTCACCAAATACGCGCCGTCGTTTCGAATGCTGGCGCTGGCGGCGGAATCTTCTGCCCGATGCCGAGGCACGCGCCGAATTCTCGGCGCAACCATTTCTTTGCCACGCAATAATAATTCCTCTTCCACATTGGCGGTCCCCATCGAGCGCAACAATTCCTCGCCACTTGTGTCTCCGGACGGATCAAGATCGATCCGCGCAACTCTCAATTCGGGGTGCTCCACCGCAAGCGAACGTGCGAAGCCCAGCAACGTAGACTGCGCAATCGTCGAGAGCGCCGAACCCTGTGCGCCCTGGGTGATGATCCAGAGTCTCGGCGTTTTCTCAAGATCCATGCGCAGCAGGGCCTGCGTTATCTCTAAACATTCGCCGAGCATCCCGGCCTCGAAATCCATCAGACAAGACTGCGGAGATGAGCCGTTTAATAGAAGCGGGGCAACATAAAGAACATCGCTCACCGGAGACCCTGCCTGGTTCACGATTGCCTGCAGCAGCGTTTCATAGGAATACTGCCCCTCTTCAGCGCTCGCCTCTTTCCGGCGAATCATTGCCATGGGAGTCCCGGTTTTGGCCAGCGCTGCAGACAGGCTGGCAAGAAAATCCCCGTTGCCGCCGAATAGAATGCAGGTTCCCTCCATACCATGCCCAGTTGAATCTCCCTCGACAGTTGCCCAGTCAACTTCATAGAACGATTGCAGAATCGAATCGGACTCGGACGCATTTGAATTCTTCTGCGAGTCCGGCGCCGGAGGCTCCTGTGTAGCTTTTTTGGGAAACCAGTACCGTCGGCGTTCGAACGGATATGTCGGCAGGGCGATCGGACGACCAGATTTTCCATGCAAGGCGCGCCAGTCGATCTCGGCACCGTGTTGATAGAGAGTCTGGACCGTGCCCAGAATATCGATCCAGGCGTTCCGGCCTTTGCGGGTGGAAGGCAACCAGACCAGGTCGGAATTGTTGTCCGCGGATTTGCTGAGGGTAATCAGGTGCGGCTGGGGTCCAATTTCAAGAAAGGTGTCGCAGCCGGTGGCGAGCGCCGACTGCAATCCGGCGTGAAACAGAACCGTTCCCCGCATGTGCCGCCGCCAGTATTGAGGCGTGGCAATCTCCTCGGCCCGGGCCGCCTCTCCGGTCAGATTGGATATGAGTCGAATCCGCGGAGCATGATATTTTACCTGCCGCGCACACTGCTCGAACTCATCCAGAATCGGCTCCAGCAGCGGCGAGTGAAAGGCATGCGTTACCTGCAAGGCCCGGCGTGCGGACTCCTTCCGCTTCGAGCCTGGCGGCAATTCGATTCACCGCTTCGGCGGCTCCGGAAAGCACCACGCTCTCCGGCCCGTTGACAACTCCGATGCCGACTTCTTTTTCGAAACCGGCGATCTCCGCCCGCACCCGCTCCACGGGTGCGCTGATGGTGCGCATGGCTCCCGGCTGTCGTCAGCGTGTCCATCAGCCGCGCCCGCGCACATACCAGCCGCAGTCCGTCTTCCATGGAGAAGACGCCGGCCACCACCGCTGCCACATATTCGCCCAGACTGTGGCCCAGCAGCACACTCGGCTCAATGCCCCAGCTACGCCACAGCTCCGCCAGCGCGTACTCGAACGCAAACAATGCTGGCTGCGCATATCTGGCTACATCCATCCGGCTCCCTTCCCCTTCCGCCGGATACAACACCTCCGATCAGCAACTCGCCGGTTTCCTGTTTCCATGCCGCCGCGCACCGCTCGATCGCCTCCCGAAACACCGCCGAGCTCTCATACAGCTCCCGCCCCATCCCCGACATACTGGCTTCCCTGCCCGGTAAACAGAAATCCCATCCGCCCGCTCTCATTCGAGACCGCGCGGCCGGAAGCTTCAAATTTTGCGAGCTGCTGTTGCATCGATTCCGCGTCTGGCGCAAAAAAGCAGGCGCGATGCGCGAAGTGAGACCTTCCCGGTATTCGCGGTGAAACAGAAATCGCGCAGGTCGATTTCTGGATGATTTCCGAGGTACTCGCGATATCGGCCGGCAAGATGTTCGAGCGCGGTTTTGCTTTTCGCGGAAATCGGCTAGAATCTGCACAGGCCAGCCGGTCTCACTCCGCACTGCTTCCGTGGCCGGAGCCTCGGCGATCACCACGTGGGCATTAGTGCCGCTGTACCCGAAGGAACTCGCGGCGGCGATTCGCGGATTTCTTCCGCGTCGTCCCATTTTGTCAGGACCCGTGGAACTGTCAGCCGCAATTCTTTCCACCGGACATGCGGAGTCAGACGCTGGAGATGGAGGTGCGGTGGGATCTGAGCATGTGCCGACAGCAAGAACAGCCTTGATGAAGCCCGCAACTCCGGCAGCGGCTTCCAAATGCCCGATGTTTGTCTTCAGCGATGCCACCATCAGAGGATTGTCCGCCGGACGCGCCGCTCCATAGACCTCTCCCAGCGCCTGTAACTCGATCGGATCACCCAACGCCGTCCCGGTCCCGTGGGCCTCGATATAGGAGACATCGCCCGGCAGCACACCGCCGTTCGCAAGAGCCTGCCGAATCAGATTGGCCTGCGAAGGCCCATTCGGCGCGGTCAAACTGCTGCTGGCACCGTCCTGATTCACCGCAGTCCCGCGAATCACCGCCAGAATACGATCTCCATCCAACTGCGCCTGCGACAGGAGTTTTAACGCCACCATGCCGCAGCCTTCTCCGCGCACGAACCCGTCCGCCTCCGCGTCGAAAGCCTTGCAACAACCGTCCGGCGAGAGCATTTGCAGGCGTGACAGCAGAGCGGTCGTCTCCGGAACCAGCATCAAATTGATACCGCCGGCGAGGGCTAGGATAGAGTCTCCCGTACGTAAACTCTGGCAGGCAAGGTGAATCGCGACCAAAGAAGAGGAGCAGGCCGTGTCGAGCGAGACACTTGGCCCCTCCAGACCCAGCAGGTAAGAGATGCGGCCAGAGGCAACGCTATGGGAAACGCCCAGGGCGTAATGTCGCGTCAAGCAGCTTCCGGGTCGCCAATCTGTAATCCAAGCTGACTGTAGTCGTCGACTGGCGATTCCGAAGAATACGCCCGTTCTTAGTACCGCGCAGACTCGCCGGGGCACAACCAGCATTTTCCAGCGTCTCCCATGCCACCTCCAGCGCGAGCCGCTGTTGGGGATCGATGCTGGCGGCTTCCCGCGGAGCGATCTCAAAAAATGCTGGCATCGAATTCATCGACGTGGTCGATGAACCCGCCGCAGCGCGTGACCATCTTGCCCGGCTTGTCAGGGTCGGGATCGTAGTAAGCGTCGGCGTCCCAACGATCGGCGGGGACCGTGGAAACCGCATCGCGGCCCTCCCGCAGCAGATTCCAGAAGGTTTCACCATCGACCGCACCCCCCGGAAACCTGCAACCCAGGCCGATGATAGCGATCGGCTCCTGGTTGCGCCGTTCGGCCGGTCGAGCTTTGCCTGCATTTCCTGTATCGCTAAAAATGCCTGCTTCAGCAGTGAGGATTCTTCGGTCATTTCTCTTTCCTGATAAACGAAAGCGATTTCATAGGGCTAATCGGCCCCGCAGCAAAGCTGTTATGTCCTCGTCGGACAAATCTTCAACTTCCTCCGCTGACATTATCCGCTGCCGCATTTCCGGCGCATGGTCACCAACGGTTTCCGTCGCCGCCGTATTCTTCTTTTCAACCAGCGCCAGAATATAGGTCGGCAATCGCGTCCGGCGTCGGATAGTCATAAATCAGTGTGGCTGGAAGATTCTTCCAAACCGAATTTGGCAGCACAACCTGTTTCGCAGCTCGACTGCCATCAGGGAGTCCATGCCCAATATCCATCAGCCGATCGCGCTTTTTCGGGGCGGCATCGCCGGCCAGACGCAGGACGCGCGCAATCTCATCGCGCACCGCATCGAGCAAGATTCGCATGACGTTCCGTTGCTGGAGCTTCCCATAGCAATGCTTCCACTGAGGAAACCGCAGCCGCTCCGGCTCCGGGGATGCCGGCAACCACGCGATTTCTTCCGCAGCGCGGAAAATTGCCTGCCGCTCGGCCCCTGCAGCAGCTGTGGCTGGCCGCTTGGCCATGATCACATGCAGTCCGATGTCGCTAGCCGACGAACGGGCTTCGGGAGCGGAGAATACCTCTTCAAAGCCCGTCTCAGCGGAGAGCGGCCGTCCATTCGTCGACGTCCAGGAGCGTCCTTCCCCGGCGCGTTAGATCTTCGGATTTTTCCCAGCCCCGTACCAGGCCGATTGTGATGTCATGCCAGGCCAGATCTTTTGTCGTTTCCAGCAACACAAGCGTGCCACCCGGAGCCAGAAGGCCCGAGATTCCCGACAGCGTAGCCTTCACGTCGAGCGTCGCGTGAACCACGTTGCGCCGCGATCACAACGTCAAAGAAACCGCGACGGCTGGCAAGATGCGCCTCGTTTTCGATATCCAGCAACCCGTATCGGACGAATGGATATCGAAAAAAACGCTCACTCGCTTTCTGGAGGAACAGTTCCGAAACATCCGTAAAGGAGTAAGAAATCCGCTCGCCGGACAGGCAGCGGCAGGACCGCGGAAGTGGTCGCGCCCGTGCCCCCGCCCAGCTCCACGATTCGCAGCCGGCGGCTCATTCGGACCCGCGTAGCACGCGGCCTGCACCGCCGCCGCGACGATCAGGTTGGCATAGCGCTGCCCCGCCGGCGCTCTCGTAAAGATTCCGCGCCAGGTCCGGCGATCCACCGGGAAACAGCGTTTCGAGCGGACTGGTTGTTCCGAGAAGCACGCAACCGAGATGTTTTGTGCAGTTGCGAAGATATTCGAGCAGAAATGGATCGCCGCTCAGCGCGGTTTCCGCTTCACGCCACGCCCTGTCAATATCCGGGTCGGGTAGCACGCGCGGTTCACAAAACGGAAGCCATCGCGCTCGAGAAATCCCGCTTTGCACAGTAAGTCCAACCACCGGCCCAATAACTTGATGTGGTCTGGGATAATTCCGCAGCTTGCCGCCAGCGACTTCGCATCGTGAGAAATTCCAGGTCTTGCAAACGCCCCGAACTCCCGCAGCGTCTTCAGCACTTCGGCAATGGTGAGGCGCTCGAGAGATTCCCAAATCGCTGCGAACGACTCCACGTTCATGCCAATGGGAGCCAGTTTCGATTGGGCCAGCGCGGCGGCCGTGGAGCGCTGCCAGATTTGCTGCGATAGATCGGCATCGCCGCCCGCCAGCCAATACCGCTGGCGCTCGAACGGATAAGTCGGCAGCGCAATGCGAACCCGCGCGTAGCCCTTGTCGAAGCCCTTCCAGTCGATCGCCTGCCCCTGAGCATAGAGGCTAGCCGAGCGTTTCGAGCATCTGGTCCCAGTCCGAACGTTGACGCCGGAGCGAAATCAGAATGCGAGTTTTCAAGAGACTCATCGGCACGAACCGCGAGCGCCTTCAAGTGCGGCTGAGGCCCAATTTCAAGAAAGGTGTCGCAGCCGGTGGCGAGCGCCGACTGCAATCCGGCGTGAAACAGAACCGTTCCCCGCATGTGCCGCCGCCAGTATTGAGGCGTGGCAATCTCCTCGGCCCGGGCCGCCTCTCCGGTCAGATTGGATATGATGTCGAATCCGCGGAGCATGATATTTCACCTGCCGCGCACACTGCTCGAACTCATCCAGTATCGGCTCCAGCAGCGGCGAGTGAAAGGCATGCGTCACCTGCAAGGCCCGGCTGCGGACTCCTTCCGCTTCGAGCCTGGCGGCAATTCGATTCACCGCTTCGGCGGCTCCGGAAAGCACCACGCTCTCCGGCCCGTTGACAACTCCGATGCCCACTTCCTTTTCGAAACCGGCGATCTCCGCCCGCACCCGCTCCACTGGTGCGCTGATGGCGCGCATGGCTCCCGCTGTCGTCAGCGTGTCCATCAGCCGCGCCCGCGCGCATACCAGCCGCAGTCCGTCTTCCATGCTGAACACGCCGGCCACCACCGCTGCCACATATTCGCCCAGGCTGTGGCCCAGCAGCACGCTCGGCTCAATGCCCCAGCTACGCCACAGTTCCGCCAGCGCGTACTCGAAGGCAAACAATGCCGGCTGCGCATATCTGCGCTACATCCATCCGGCTCCGCTTCCCCTTCCGCCGGATACAACACCTCCGATCAGCGACTCGCCCGTTTCCTGTTTCCATGCCGCCGCGCACCGCTCGATCGCTTCCCGAAACACCGCCGAGCTCTCATACAGCTCCCGCCCCATCCCCGCATACTGGCTTCCCTGCCCGGTAAACAGAAATCCCATCCGCCCGCTCTCGCTGCTTTCAGCAACCCCGGAAAACACGCGGGAGGAAATTTCTTCCGTTTGAACGCGCTCCAGCTCCGCCGCCATCTGCGCCGCGTTTTCCGCCACTGACGGCCAGGCGATGCGCAAAGTGGACACGGCCGGAATTAGCCGTAAAACACAGGTCGGCCAAACCCTCCGGCGGACAGGCACGCAACGCATCCACATATTTCGCGCCGCAGAATATCCAGTGCAGCCTGGGTTCTGGCGGAGATCGTCAGGATGTGCGTGCGCCGCTCCCGCGGATTCAGCGGGACTTCGCGTTTTGGAGCTTCTTCGAGAATCAAATGAGCATTCGTCCCGCTGAATCCGAAGGAGCTGACCCCGGCATATCGATGCCCGTTCAGCGGCTTCCATTCCGAAGTCTCTGTCGGAACGGTAACTGGGAGACGGTCCCAATCGATGTGAGGATTTTTCCGGTTCAGGTGCAGGCTTGGCGGAATTTTCCGATGTTCGAGCGCCAGCACCGTTTTCATCAGACCGGCGATGCCACTTGCAGCCTCGGCATGACCGATGTTCGTCTTCACCGCGCCTATCGACCAGCGGGTTTTCGATTCGCCCGGCCGCTTCCCATCACCGATGCAAGAGTTTCCACCTCGATCGGATCGCCCAGCGCGGTTCCCGGTTCCGTGCGTTTCCACATATCCGATCTGATCCGGATTCACGCCTGCGGTTTCGAGCGCCTTTTGCATCACCGCCGCCTGCGCGGGGCCATTCGGGCGCCGTCAACCCTCCGCTGCGTCCGTCGTGATTGACGGCGGACCCGCGGATCACCGCCAGAATTCGATCGCCGTCCGACGATGGCCTCGGAAAGTTTTTTCAAGACGACGATGCAGCATCCCTCGCTGCGCACGTATCCGTCCGCTGCCTCATCGAAGGTTTTGCAATGGCCGTCGCGCGCCATCATGTGCGCCTTCGAGAGCGCGACATTCGACTCCGGCGAAAGAATCAGGTTGACGCCGCCGGCGAGCGCCACGCTGCATTCCCCGGCGCGCAGGCTCAGGCAGGCCAGATGGACCGCAACCAGCGAGGAGGAGCAGGAAGTATCGATGGCCAGCGACGGTCCATGCAGCCCGAGCACATACGAAAGCCGCCGGCGACCATAGCCGGGGAATTGCCGGAACCGGTGTAGGCGTCGATGCGGTCGAGATCGGCCGAGCGCAGCCCGCCCGTAATCGTTGTTGGCGATGCCGAGGAAGACTCCTGTGGCGCTGCCCTGCAGGGTGGCCGGAGAGTGCCCCGCATTTTCAAGCGCCTCCCAGCCAACTTCAAGCGCTAAGCCGATGCTGCGGATCCATGGCCACGGCTTCGCGCGGGGAAATGCCGAAGAATGCCGCGTCAAAAAGATCGACGCCATCGAGAAATCCGCCATGCTGCGTGTACATCGTTCCCGGAGCGTCCGCGTCGGCGCTGAAGTAAGCGCGCCAGTCCCATCGCTCGCGCGGAATCTCCGTAATAGCATCCCTGCCCTGCGGCAAGCAGTTCCCAGAACGAGGACGCATCGATCACGCCGCCGGGAAAGCGCAGTCCGGCGCCGATGATCGCCACCGGTTCGACGTCCTAGCTCACTCCGTGCGGCTCGGAGGCTGCGCCGATTCCAGTTCTTCCACGCGGGCGCGGAGGGCGCGGATTTCCTGCAGTGCGCGCTTGACCGGCGACAACTCCGATACTGCGTTGACGGGATCAGGCATGGGCTTTCTCCCTTTCCCGCGCCGATCCAGTTCCTCGATCAGGAGCCGCTCAGCCTCTTCTTCGCTGAGCGGTCGAGAGCCGCTTGCGAGAGTCCGGCATTCTGCTGCGACCGAATTGTCCGCGCAAGCAGTCCAAGCAGGTGCGGCGTCAATTGCTCGACCGACGGGTAGTCGAACAGCAGTCCGGCAGCAAGCGTCAGGCCGAGAGACTGGGCGAGTTCATTCCGCATTTCGAGCGCCATCAGCGAGTCCAAGCCCAACGTCCTGCAACGGAATGCTGTCCTGGATCGCCGCCGATGGATCGAGTCCCAACACCCGGCGCGCGCAGGCCTTTACATGCGCGGACAGAATTGATTTCCGATCCGTGCTCGGAGCCGAACGAATCTTTTCGAGAATATCGCTTTCCGATTTCGCGTCGGCTTTCGGCCTTCCCGCTGCCGCTTCCGCTTCCGCATTCCGCAGTTCGTCGAAACAGCGCCGCATCCCGTCGGGCCGGCCGCTCGCCGAGGAAGCGTTCCCAGTCCATGTCCATCACCGCGACCTGGGTACGGCCCGATGCGATGGCCGTCTCGAGAGCATGCCAGCGCGGCGGCTGGCTTCATCGGCGCCGACTCCCTGCCGCGTCCATCGCGCCGCCTGCTCCGGCGCAAGCCGCGCCGCCATTCCGGCCGACGCCCATGCTCCCCAGTTCACGCTGAGCGTTCGCAATCCGCGGCTGGCGCGATGATGCGCCAACGCATCCAGAAATGCGTTGCCCGCGGCATAACTTCCCTGCCCCGGCGAGCCGAGAATCGATGCCGCCGAGGAAAAGAAGACCATCAGCCGGACCGGGTCGTTCCGGGTGAGCCGGTCGAGATTCCATGCTCCATCGATCTTCGGCGCGGTAGCTGCGCGATACGAGTTCCACGATTCTTTCCCCAGCACGGAATCCTGGACCACGCCCGCGGCATGAAACACGGCGCACAGCGGCGGCCGGGTAGCGCGAATCTTTTTCGAGAAGACTTTCCAGTTCGTTCGAATCGGCGACATCGGCGCGCTCGATGGCGACCTCCACGCCCTGCGCTCGCAGTTCGGCGGCAATGGGATGTTCCTTGCCGGGCGCGCTTCTGCCTGCAAGAACGATGTCTTCGCGCGCCCTGTGCCGCGAGCCATCGCGCGGTTTCGATCCCCAGCGCTCCCAGACCACCCGTGACCAGCACCGTACCTTCCGAAACCAGTTCGCGCATGCTCGTCCTGCGCTTCGCTGCCGCTCAGCCCCAGCACGATTTTCCCGATATGCCGGGCCTGCGCCATGGTGCGAAAGGCCTGGATCGCATCGTCGAGCGAGTAGAGTTCGGTCGGCAACGGTTGCAGTTCGCCGGAGGAGAACCGCTGCATCAGCTCGCGCAGCATTTCAGCGATTGAGCCCGGGCTGCTCCATCGCCACATCGCCCAGATCGAACGGAAAATAGCGGATGTTTTTCCCGAGCGCCGCCACTTGTTCCGCGCTCCAGATGCCGCGTTTCCCCACTTCGAGAAAGCAGCCGTTCTCGGCGATGACATCGAAGCTGGCGCGGATGAAATCGCCCGCAAGCGAATTCAGCACGACATCGACGCCGCGCCCTCCGGTGGCTTCCAGCACCTCTTCACGAAACGCCAGCGAGCGCGAGTCGAAGATGTGTCGTACTCCCAGCTGCCGCAGAAACTCCCGCTTTTCCGGACTGCCCGCGGTGGCAAATACCTCGGCACCGGCCCGCATCGCCAACTGCACCGCCGCCATGCCCAGGCCGCCGGCGGCGGCATGGATCAGAATGCTTTGCCCGGCGGACAGACGCGCCAGCCGGTCAAGACCGTAAAGCGCGGTCAGAAATGCGACCGGAATACCGGCAGCGTCCGCGAACGTCATCGAAGCAGGCTTGCGGGCGACGAATTCCGCAGGCACGTTGACGAAGGTCTGCAGGCTCGAGGGCGCGAAGGCGAGAACATCGTCTCCAGCCTTCCATCCCCGAACTGCAGAGCCGACGCGCACAATTGTTCCGGCGCACTCCGCGCCCGGCGTTGCGGCACGCGCGGGAAGCATGCCGAGCGCGGTGAGCACGTCACGGAAATTCAGCCCTGAGGCGCGGACTCTGATCTCGACCTGGTCGCGGCCCGGGATCTTTGCGCGTTGCCGGTTCAAGCCGCAGATCTTCGAGTCGGCCGGAAGCGCCGATTTGAAGTCTCTGGGTCCGATTCTCCCGCGACGCGGGATGGACCAGGCGAGCCACATATCGCGTACCATTGCGGAAGGCCACCATCGGTTCCGCGGCATTCCCGGCGATCTCATCCGACCAGCAGCGATTCCAGCTCCCGCTCGCTACCCGGACCGGCGCTCCAGGGCCCGGCATCGATCAGCACCGGAGATGTCTCCGGATGCTCGAGCGCCAACGTCCGCATCATTCCCCACAGCGGAGCCTGAGCGACCGAAACATCCTCCGAGGGCAGGATAGAAACGGCGGATGACGAGATGACCCAGAGTCTCGGCGGAACCGCTTTCGAATCGGCCAGCGACTTCACAAACTCCAGAATGAAACTCGATAGCTTTCTTTTCCGGATGGTTCCATTCCGAGTTCGCGTCGCTGGCAGGCTCGGCTGCCGCGCGCGTCATAGATGATCCCCGTCCATGCTGCACCGCTCGGAAGCAGAGCGGTCGAAGTCCGCATCGCGGATGATTTCGCACACTGCACCTTGCTCCGTGAGCGAGCGCGACCAAGGGGCTGCAACTTCCTTCCGGTTCTCGATCAGCAACCAGCGCTCGCCGGTGCGGGTCGGCAGATGGAGCTGACGCAAGCGGAGCCGGCGCGCCACGCCAGCTCGTACAGCAGCGCCGAGTATCCTGACCCGGCGTCCGGCTGGTGCTCAAGATCGATTGCGCGCTGGTGCGCTTTGCGGTAAAGCCAGTCAGTCGCGCCACAATCTTGCCGGAGATGTCCGCGATCACAATGTCGGCGGAGATTGTCTCCGCGCTTGAAGCGGCAATTCTGGTATGAACCCAGAGTTCCGTGAGGCCGGTCTGATGCATCTCGAAACGGTCCACGCCGATCGGCAGAAAAAGATCGTCGTTCTCTGCGCCTCTCGCCGCCATTACGGTTTGCAGGCAGCCATCGAGAAGCGTGGGATGCATCCCGTATTGGCTTGCTTCCCGACTCAGAGTCGTCCGGCAGACTGCAGGTGCGCGAGGGCTTCGCTGTCTCCGTACCAGACCGACTGAATCGGTCGAAAGGCCGCGCCATAACGCAAGCCTGTCTGCTCCAGACGGCGATAGATGTCGTCCGGAGAAATCTGCCGCGGGCAGCGCAGACGCAGATTTTCAAGGTCGATGTTGCCGACTTCCGCCACTGCCGGCTCGAAAAAACCCTTAGCATTCGTCGTCCAGCCGGATTTAGTTTCGCTGGCGATCTCGACCGTACCCTCTCCGGCGAGTACCTGCAGCCTGCAACCGGTGGAGGACACAAAGAGGGGTTCGCGCATAAGGAAATTGCGAAGCGCGTTGCTCTGCCGCGGTGGCTCCGACTCCCGAATGGCCGCCGTCGCCATTTCAAGAAATGCAGCAAATGGCACAATCGGACGGTCCCCCAGCCGATGCTCCGCCAAATATGGCATGGCGACGGTGTTGATATCAGAATCGAACAGCTTCCCTTTTATGAAGGGCGAATCGACCAGATTTCCCAGCAGCGGATGAACGAAATCTGCCACAGCGACAGCGGCGGGCAAATTGATTTTCGGGATGGTAGGCTCGGCGAGCCAAAACCGCTGCCGCTGCCATTGATACGCGGGCAGTGGAATCGCCCGGCCACCATTCGCGGCATCTCGCGCAGGCAGCAAGGGCGCTTCCTCGACCAGGATATGGCCATTCGTTCCTCCAAGGCCAAAGGAGCTGATCCCTGCAACCCGAGGTCGATCGCTGCGCTTCCAGGGAACGTTCTCCGTCGCAATCTTCAGCCGCGTCCGATCGAGCGAAATCTCCGGATTCAGTTGCTGGAAGTGAAGATTTCTGGGAATCTCCTCGTGTTCCAGGCATAGGACCGTCTTGATCAGTCCGGCGATTCCGGCCGCTGCTTCCAAATGGCCGAGGTTCGTCTTCACTGCGCCCAGCACACACGGCGGCGCGTCCGCTCCGGCATCGCCGTATACAGCACTAACCGCTTCAACCTCAATCGGATCGCCGAGCGACGTTCCTGTGCCATGGGTTTCGATGTAACTGACCTCTCCCGGCTCGAGCATCGCATTCTTGAGCGCTGCGCGAAGGACTGCCTCCTGCGCGAGGCCATTCGGCGCCGTCAGCACGGTGGTTCTGCCATCGTGATTGACGGCCGTGCCGCGAATCACGGCCCGTACACGATCGCCATCCTGGAGAGCATCGGACAAGCGTTTAAGGATCAGCACGCCACTGCCTTCTCCGGGCCCGAAGCCGTCGGCGGTGGCATCGAATGTCTTACATCTTCCATCGCCGGCGAGCATGCCCCATTTCGAAAAAACCTGCACCTCATCGGAAAGCAATTTCAGGCTACTGGCGGCGACAATTGCCAGCCCGCATTCCCGCGCGCGCAGACTTTGCGCGGCGAGGTGCGTCGCGACGAGAGACGAGGAACACGCGCTGTCGAGGGCGAGGCTTGGCCCTTTGATATTCAGCAGAAAGGAAAGCCGGCCAGCCGCCACACTATGCGCAGCCCCGATTCCGGCATGGGCCGTCAAGGTGGATGGATCGCGGAACTGGAGCCTCAAATAATCGTTGTTATAGATGGCCGCGAACACCCCGGTATCGGAACCGCTAAGGCTGCCCGGCTCCATTCCTGCATCCCAGAGCGCTTCCCACGTCACCTCCAACAATAGCCGCTGCTGAGGATCCATGTGCTGAGCCTCGCGCGGTGAAATGCCAAAATATCCTGGGTCGAATCCGTCAATCTCCGCAAGATATCCGCCTCGACGCAACTGCGCCGGGAGAGCGTCCGCATCTTTCCACCGCGCAGCGGGAATCTCGCTAATGCAATCGCGCCCCTCTTTGAGCGCGGTCCAGAACTCATCCGGCGACGCCGCTCCTCCCGGGAATCGGCAGCCCATCCCGATGATCGCGATCGGATCGGACGCAATCAGGTCGAGGTTCTGCTTCTCGGCACGCAATCGCCTCACCGCCAGCGCCAGCTTCGCCGGCGAGATGCGCGGATTCGCCTCGGCTGACATCAGGAACTCCTTTGCCCATCGGCCATCAGGGCCTGCAATGCCTCTTCTTCGGAAATGTCCGGGAGGTCGCCGGAACCGTCGCTCCCGGCTCCGTCGTGAACGTTTGGCGTATGCCGTTTGGCAGACTCTTTAATCTTGGCTGTTGGCTCCTCAACGGGTTCCATCTGCATCCTGCGCAGCAAGTGGAGAGCCAGCAGCTTGACCGTCGGATAGTTGAAAACCACCGTTGCCGGAACCGCAATCTGCAGCGTGTTGCTCAGCCGCCGCACAAATTCCAAGCCCATCAGAGAATCGAGGCCCATGCTTCCGAGCGGGCGTTCGCGGTCGATCCTATGGGTTGCCAGTTTGAGCACGCGGCCGAGAACCTCCTGCAAATACGACTTCGAGTATTTCCTGCCGCTGCTTCGCGGAATCGGCTTCGCTCAGTTGCTCGAGAATCTCCGATCGGTTTGACTGCGGTGGAAGCCGTCGCGTGCACCCGCGAAACCATCTCCGTGAATGCGGGGGGCACATTGCCGGGACAATGAAATTCCGCGAATTTGTCCCACTCGAACGGAACCGCGATTACCTGCACGGGATTGATTTCAAGAGCGCGGCCCAGTACAGCGAGTGCTCCCTCCCCGGAGAAATTCGGCATTCCCTGCTGCTCATATCCCTCGATGCTCCGGCCTGTGCCGGCGGCTCTCGCCAGGCCAATCTGGTTCCACCCGCCCCAGTTCACTGAAGTTGCCGGTTTTCCCAGAGCGCGCCGATACTTCGCAAACTCATCGAGAAACGCATTCGCCGCGGCATAGCTGCCCATCCCCGGCTGTGGATGGACGGATGCAATCGAGGAGAACAGGATGAAGAAATCGAGGTCCTCGTTCAGCGTCGCCTGATGAATATTCCACGTACCGGCGATTTTCGGGCCCATCACCGGCAGGAACCGTTCCGGCGACAAGTCCACGATCAGGGCGTCATCGACCACGGCCGCTGTATGCATGATTCCCTTGAGCGGCGGCATGGTCGCGTGGATTCGTTCGATCAGCGCTGCCAAATCGGTTTCGCGTGTAATGTCTCCCCGGACGGCGACAACTGTTGCGCCCGCCTTCTCGATCCTGCGGATTGCTTCGGCCGATTCCTGCGAGGGCGCGCGTCGCGAAAGCAGCACCAGATGTCCTGCACCGTTCTTCGCCATCCATTCCGCCACAGTGAGGGCCACGCCTCCCAGGCCGCCGGTGATCAGATACGTGGCGGCCTGAGAAAACAGCGGCTTGTCCTTCGCCGGCAGTACCCGCACATCGCGGTCCATACGGATGGCGATCTTGCCAATATGGCGCGCCTGGGCCATAAAGCGGAACGGCTCGCCCGGTTCAGCGGAAGAGAAAGCATGGACAGGCAATGGCTGCCAATCGCCCGATTCGATATGGCGCAAAACCTTACCCACCAGCTCGACGATGTAGACCCGGCGCTCTTCAATTGCAGCCGCCAATCGACCGCGTGGAAGGAGAGATTCTTCCGGAAGACTTTCAGACCCACATTGCGGTCGTCGTAAATATCGCGTTTCCCGAGTTCGACGAATCTTCCATAGGGTGCGAGTACTTCGAGACCCCTCGCGATGAACTCGCCGGCCAAAGAATTCAGAACAATATCGACGCCGCGTCCGTTTGTGATCTCCATGACGCCGGCGGCGAAATCGAGCGATCTGGAGTTGAGGATGTGGGTGATGCCGATCGAGCGCAGATAGTCGGTTTTCTCGCTAGATCCGGCGGTCGCAATGATATTCGCACCTGCCCAGCGGGCAATCTGGATGGCGGCCAGGCCAACTCCACCGGCGGCGGCGTGAATCAGCACCCAGTCACCGCGCCGGATACGCGCCAGCTCCACTAGCGAATAGTACGCGGTGAGAAAAGCGATCGGTGTGGTTGCCGCCTCTTCAAAGCTCAAACCAGCGGGCTTCAGAAAGACCATCTCGGCGGGGACTCGGACGAAGGAGGCCATGAGAGCGGTCGTTCGCATCGAAGGGGTGATGGCGATGACCTCATCGCCAGGCCGGAATGCGGTGACGCCATCGCCGACCGATGCAACCGCCCCGCGCACTCGATTCCCAGCTGAATCGGATCGGCTGGATCAAGCCCGGGGTAGATGCCCATCACTTTGGTTACGTCGATAAAATTCAGTCCTGCGGCAACGACTTCGATGGCGACTTCTCCCGCGCGCGGCGGAAGGTTCGTGCATGCCCGCAGTTCCAGGTTGTCCAGAATACCGGGTATCGGAATTTCAATGCGATACTGCTCGGCTTCCGCGAGCGTCTCTGCCCGAGCCGCAAACGGAGCCTCCAAAAGCACTTTTACACGCGCAACATAACTGTTGCTGCCGCGCAAAGCGATCCGGTCTTCTTTTCCGTCGGCACAAATGCGCGCGGTCAGTGCTCGCGCTTCGATTGCATCGGGCACGCGGCTTAGATCGACCAGCGTGGTCCGAAGCTCCGCGTGTTCGCGGGCGACGGTGCGGCCAATTCCCCACATCGGGGAGTTCTCGATCCTCGGAATATCGCCACTATTGCCGACCGTCATCGCTCCGGCCGTTATCAGCCATAGCCGCGGCGGGTTCTGCCAGTTTGCAGCGGTAATGGCCTGCACCACTACAGGAACATGCTGGCTTCCAACGGCCTGCACCTGAATCAGTCCTTCGGCGCCATAGGGATCCGCCAGGTTGTTGTCGAGTGCCCAGAGGTGGACGACAGCGGTGGGAGCGACGCCGATTTCATCAAACAGTCGATGCAGGTCCTTCGCCGCGCCAGGACTGATCTCAAACTCGCCTTCCGCAGTTTTCCGGAACGCGCAACCTGGCCGTACCAGCGTGCAACGTCCGCCGCCGACTCCAGTGAGGTTTTCATCGCTTCTGCGATGCCCGTACTGTCGGCGAAAATAACCCAGTTTTCGGAGGAGATTTTCGATAGAAGCGCGACCACCCCTTCAGCTTTTTCCTGGGCTTTCTCATTTGAATTCTCTTCGACCCAGTCCAGGGTGTAAAGCGGCTCGACGGTATTCGGCAAGCTCTGCTGCGCGACCCGCCTCACCTCCATACCGACAATATCCATCAGGACCGCGCCTTCGGGGTCGAGCAGGCGCATGTTCGCGCGAAACGTCCCCTGCTGCGCGTCGGCGCTGACCAGAGTGGCCTGGGCAAAAAGGTCTCCACCCCCTGGGAGAGCGCGGTATAGCCGGACTTGATCGATGACTACCGGCAGGTAGGTGTCCTCTGCATGGAAAGCCTCCTGCTCCGGCCGCACATGCGCCATAGCCTGGAAGCAGGCATCGAGAATCGTGGGATGGATGACGGACCCGCCATTATTTTCAGATCCCCGGAACTGAAGGCGGCACAGGCTCTCACCCTCTCCGACCCAGGCTTCCTGCACCAGCTGAAAGGCGGGGCCGTACTGTAGACCACTTTTGGCCGTGCGGGCGTAATGGTCGGCGGCATCGCGGTGGGTTTTGTATCGCCGTTGCAATTCGCCTATCGAGATGGTCTCGGGAGCCGCCGAGGCTGGCTCGACCCGCCGCAGGATACCGGTCGAACGCAGCGGCCATGCCGCGGCTTCACCTCCGTCGGCGCGGGTGCGGATTTCAAAACTGAATGCTCCGTTGCCGTCCGGGGTCAGCGCAATCTGCAGGATCTTGCTTCCTTGATCGGGGATATAGGCGGCGCTGACAAATGACGCGTTTCGCACCTCAAAGACGTTTTCCGGCTCGACGGATCGGGCCGCGCACAGCGCCATATCGATATGTCCGGAGGCGGGAAACACGGCCGAACGCAGCACGCGGTGGTCGTTCAGCCAGAGATAGCTTGCAATTTGCAAGTGAGTTTCCCATAAAAGAGTGTTTGGCTGCAGCGAAGACTCGAACTTACGGCCCAGGAGCGTGCTCGAACCATCTAAAGCGTGGCCCATTTCGGCCCGCGCCGGATCGGCAGGTTCCGGCCAGCAGCGCTCGCGCTGAAAGGGATACTGCGGCAGCCGTACGCACCGAACCTCCTCTGGATACAAACGATTCCAGGCAATCCTGCGACCCGCCGAGTACAGGGCCGCCAATCCTGCCAGCATGGTGGCCCGTGCCGGTTTCTCCCGACGCAGGCTCGGAACTGCCAGCGCGTGCGGGTCGACCTCTCTCGCCGAAGCTTCAATCGACGGCAACAGAATTGGGTGCGGGCTCAACTCGACGAAAGTATCGTGCTGCTGGATGACCAGTTTGTTGATGGCGGGAGCAAACAATACGGTGTGGCGTAGATTCTCAACCCAGTAAGCCGCGTCCATCACCGCACCGGCTTCATCGCCGCGGGATGCATATTCGCCGGTGACGGTTGAAAGCATGGGGATCTTTGCCGGTAGCGGGCGGATCCCGGAGAGCGCAGCAAAGAGATCGTCCAGAATCGGATCCACCTGGGCGCTGTGCGAGGCCACGTCTACCTTAACCTGACGGCAATAAATCTCTTTCGCCTCGAATTCCTTCAACAGAGCTTCGACGGCTTTCGACTCCCCCGAGATCACCGTCGTCTGGGGCCATTGCTGGCGCCGACGGAGACTCCCTCCGTGGACGCTAAAATTTTTTCGACCTCGCGCAGCGGGAGTTCGACCGTCGCCATACTTCCGGCGCTGCTGAGGGTCTTCATCAAACGGCTGCGGCGGCAAATGACCGCGACCGCGTCCTCTAAACTCAGAATTCCGGCAATATGGGCCGCCGCTACTTCGCCCATGCTGTGACCCACGACCGCATCGGGTTCGATTCCCCACCCGCGCCAGACCGCAGCCAGCGCCACGCTCATCGTGAACAGTGCCGGTTGGATGACATCGATCTGTGTCAGGTAGAGCTCCGCATCCGGACCGAGCACGCGACTGGAGAGACGCCAGCCCGTTTCTTCAGCAATCAGCGAGTCGCACTGCTCGAACGCTTGCCGGAATATCGGATCACGGTCGAAAAGTTCCTGCGCCATTCCAAGCCACTGCGAACCCTGGCCGGGCGCGACAAACACGACCTTGTTTTCTCTCGCAGCCGCACGACCGGAAACAACTCCATCGCAATCCTCGTTTTCAGCGGCGGCGGCAAGATTTTTTCCGAGTTCATCCAGATCTTCGCCGATAATCGCGGCTCGGTACTCGTGATGATTTCGCCGCACGCTGGCGGTGTAGCAGGCGTCCCGGATGGGAAAATCAGAAGCCGCTTCCTGCATCTGCATGATGTATGCGCGCAACAGGGTTTGCAGCGCCTCCGGACTTCTTGCTGAAACCGGCAATAGATAGGGCCCATCTCCTTGAGGATTCTCCGCCGGCTGGCGCTCCGATTCTTGGAGCACGATGTGCGCATTTGTTCCGGTGATGCCGAAAGAGTTTACTCCCGCCAGCAGCAGACCCGGTTCGTCCGACAGATCGAGCGCTTCGGCGGCAACATGGACCGGAATAGTGTCCCAAGCGATCTTGGGATTTGGAGTTTTGAAATGCAGGCTAGGCGGAATCAGGCGATGCTGGAGCGTCAGCGCCGCCTTGATCAGTCCGGACACTCCTGCGGCGGATTCCGTGTGCCCCAAATTCGTCTTGATCGATCCCAACGCGCAGGACTTAGTGGCGCCCGCGTCGCTCAGCGCGGTACCGACCGCTTCGATTTCGACCGGGTCACCGACACTGGTTCCGGTACCGTGCATTTCGATATAGCAAAGATCTTTGGGCGCAATCCCGGCAGATTTCCACGCTGCCCGCAGCATCTCCTTCTGGCCGGCGCGGCTAGGCGTTACTAACAGTCCGCTGCTGCGGCCATCGTTATTCACCGCGCCGCCGCGGATTAATGCGTAAATGGGGTCCTTATCGGCGATAGCCCGCGAAAGCCGCTTCAAGACAAGAATTCCCGCGCCTTCGCTGCGCACGAAACCATCCGCCGAGGCGTCTCCAAATTTGCAGCTGCCATCCGGCGAAAGCATTTTTGTCTTGGTAAAAAGTTCGGAAATTTCTGGACCCAGAATAAGGTTTGCGCCGCCGGCGAGCGCCATGTCGATTTCGCCGTTTCACAGGGCTTCGCATGCCATCTGCACAGCCACCAGCGAGGACGAGCAGGCAGTGTCGATGGTGACGCTCGGCCCCTGGAGCCCGAAGGTGAACGACAGGCGCCCCGACGCGGAGGCGCGGCCGCAACCGGTCACTGAATAAAAATCGTTCTCCGTGGCCGACTCATACAGCCGAGATTCGTATTCATTGGTCCACAGGCCGGCGTAGACCCCGGTCGCCGAGCCATCGTAGGTTTCCCCCACCTGCCCGGCGTCTTCCAGCGCTTCCCAGGCGACTTCAAGCAGCAGACGATGCTGCGGGTCTATATAGATAGACTCCCGTGGCGAAATCTCGAAGAATTGCGAGTCAAAACCGGCTACATCTTCGAGAAAGCCGCCTCGATCAGTCCCCAGCCGTTTCGAGGTATGCTGCGCCGCCTGCTCGAATTGCCGATCCAATTCCGCAAAACGGCCGCCCGGATACGGGCCAATCGCCTCCCGGCCTGCCATCAAGGTCTGCCACAGTTCCGCGGGATTCGTTATCCCCGAATAGCGGCAGCCTATTCCGATGATTGCAATGGGATCATGAACATGGCTCCGACGTTGATAGCCGTTGCTCACCCCGGTTGATCTCTTCTTCTGGCTCATCGTTACCTTTAACTCGCTAACGTGGGATTCTGGCAAATCAGAGGCGCCGTCATGCGTACATTTAACGCATCCATCAGCTCTCTTCCGCTCGTCGACGGGAAGAAATGCCCGCCGGGTAGCACGTTCATATCAAAACCGGCGACGGTATGCAATGACCATTCCTGAAGGGAATCAATTTTTACTGCTATATCGTCCGAACCCCCAAATGCAGTTATAGGAATATCGAGAGGATCGGCCGGCTGGAAGCGATAGGTTTCATAGGCTGTAAAGTCGGCGCGCATGGCCGGCAGGAACATTTCCAGGACGTCTGGGTCCTGCAGAATCGCCGCTGGCATGCCGCCGTACCGGGATTGCACCTTGCTGACAAAATCCCCATCGGCAAGTTCATGGATGGGCGGGAATGGAAGCTCGAGGTGTGGAGGGCGCGCGGCTCCGACGAACAAGTGCTGGGGCCCGGGCGATCCGGAGCGCCTCATCTTTCTGGCAAGCTCGAAGGCGACAATACCGCCAAAGCTATGGCCATAAAACGAAAATGGCTTGTCTGTAAACGCGGGGAAGCCCTCGCTAATCTCGCTGACCAGGTCTTCAACATGAAGGCGGGGTTCCTCCCGCAGCCGTTGTCCTCTTCCCGCATAGAGCAGGCTGACACATTCGACCGCCGCGCCCAGGCGTTCCGACCAGTCGAAGAACACCACTGGACCCCCGCCAGCGTGAGGAAAACAGAACAGCCGCGAGGCGGCAGCGGGCCTCGGCCTGGTGATCACAAATGGAGATGTGCGTTTCACTCAATCCGATCCTTGGATATGGAGATATGGGCGGCTACTCGGTTAACCACGCCGACCCGCTGGTTGCCAATCTTCGTCGTTATCGGCGGGGTAAAGCGGCAGAATCGCCCCGGGCATATGCCGAACGAGCTTTTCTGCGAATTCATAATTGTTGGCCGGGATTTGTCCCGGGGTGACGGAGAACCAAAGCGCAAACGAGCAAGTGCTACATCGTGCCAAACTGCCGTTTTTCTTCCCTCTTTATCTCAATCACCGCCATGAGGTGTTCCCGATATAAAAGCCGAGAAAAATTTACCTGACGCTCATGGGCATCGTGCCAGCCTTTACCGCCGGCCTGGCATTTGCGATTCCGCAGAAGCTGGGTTCACTAGCAGAACACCAGAATTACTCTCCTGAAGCGATTCAGATGACAGTCGGCTCAAGGCTACCATCCCCCTGATGTTGACACAAAGAATATTCCTGGACTGACGGATTCCTCTTCGGTCGCGAACTGTGTTTCGATCGCGCCGCAACGGAGCTTCGCATAGTACACTTTCCGCAGTTATGCGCCGCCAGTTGCTTTCCTTTCTTATTCTTGTCGCTACAGCTCTGCTGTCGGCACCGATCTCGATAGCACAATCGGCCGCCCCTGTAGCCTCGGCGGTGGCTGACCAGCCTACGCCGGCAGCCGCGCCCCAGCGCTGGAGCGAGGCACGGGCCAATGCCTGGTATGCACAGCAACCCTGGCTCGTAGGCGCCAACTACATCCCGCGCGATGCCATCAACCAGCTGGAAATGTGGCAGGCAGCGACCTTCAACCCCAAGGAAATCGACCTGGAGCTGGGTTGGGCCCAGGCCATCGGCATGAATACCATGCGCGTCTTTCTGCATGACCTGCTCTGGCAGCAGGATGCGAAAGGCTTCCAGCAGCGCATCAACGCTTTTCTGACCATCGCCGCCCGGCACCATATCCGGCCTGTTTTCGTACTGTTCGATTCCTGCTGGGACCCCGACCCAAAGCTGGGGCCACAGCGCCCTCCCATTCCGGGCGTGCACAACTCCGGCTGGGTACAGAGTCCCGGTATGGCTGCCTTGAGCGACCCCTCGCAGTATCCACGGCTGGAGGCTTACGTCAAAGGGGTCATCGGGGGCTTCGCCAACGATCCTCGCATCCTGGCCTGGGACCTTTGGAATGAACCTGATAATGGCGACGGCGATTATCAAACACCGCAAGCCGGGCGAACAAAACGTCAACTCGTGGCCGAATTACTGCCGCAGGTTTTTGACTGGGCGCGGTCGCAGCATCCCATTCAACCTCTGACCAGCGGGCTTTTCTATGGGGACTGGGATGATCTTTCAACACTTCAACCGGTGGAGAAGATCCAACTCACTCAGTCCGATGTTCTGAGCTTCCACAACTACAGCTGGCCGGAGGATTTTGAGAAGCATATTGTGGAACTCGAGACATATCACCGGCCCATTCTATGCACGGAGTATATGGCGCGCAGTGCAGGCAGTTTGTTCGACACGGATCTGCCGATTGCCTTGAAGTATCGCGTGGCCATGATCAACTGGGGATTGGTCAATGGAAAAACACAGACGAACTTGCCGTGGAGCTCCTGGCAGCGGCCTTATGTGCTGACCAAGCCGACGGTATGGTTCCACGACATCTTCTATCCCGATGGCAGACCATACCGCCAGCATGAAGTGGAGCTGATCCGGCAGCTTACAACGCAAGCCAACCAACAATCGCAGGCCTCCGCCACCACCAACCACTACTGACCCTCTGGATGGCTTTAACGTATGGTTCGTCTGAAGCGGCTGCTTGCCGCGCTACAATCCGCCGCCGGCAGCGCCGACGCTATGCTGGTAATACATCCGCAGGATGTTCGCTATCTCACCGGCTTTACCGGATCGAATGCCGCCCTCGTCGTGCCGGTACGTCGTTCTTCCCCTCGTAAAGCTGCGCCAAGGGCCATCCTGTTTACCGATGGCCGCTACATTGAGCAGGCCCGGTTGCAAACGAAAAATGCCGGAGTGGTTATCGCTCAGGGACCTGTCCTGAAAGAAGCGTGCGCGTGGATGCAAAAGTATAGTATCCAACGTTGCGCCTTCGACGGAGAACACACGACGGTCGCAGTTCTCGATATGATGCGGCAGTGGATTGCCTCTGAACAACGGCGAAAGTTTTTCCAGCCGGTTGCACCGCTAATCGCTCGGTTGCGAGAGATCAAGGACGCCGAGGAAATTCTTCGCCTGCGTGCCGCCGCCCGCCTGGGCTGCTCATTATTTGAGCAGTCGCTGAACTACATCGAACCTGGAAAACGCGAAGTGGAGATTGCGGCCCAGCTGGAGTTTGCTGCCCGCATGGAAGGTGCGGAGGCGTATGTCGTTTGAAACTATCGTTGCTACCGGCGTGCGCTCCGCATTACCGCACGGGCACGCCAGCGCTGCGCGCCTGCCGCGGCGTGGGTTCGTGGTCCTCGACTTCGGTGTCATGCTCGGCGGGTATTGCTCCGACATGACGCGCACGGTACACCTTGGCCGGCCGACAAGCGATAGAGCGTGACGCCTACGCCGCCGTGCTGGAGGCACAGATGGCGGCTGTTGCCGCGGTTCGCCCCGGAGTGACCTGCGGAGAGATCGACGAGGCCGCGCGCAGCGTTCTGCGGCAGGCGAAACTGGCGGAGTTCTTCACCCATTCGACCGGCCACGGAGTTGGTCTTGAAATTCACGAAGGCCCCCGCGTCGCCGCCCGGCAAGCCCAGATCCTGGAGCCGGGCATGGTCATCACCATCGAACCGGGAGTGTATCTGCCCGGGCGCTTCGGCATTCGCATTGAAGATATGGTGCTGGTGACGCGCGCCGAATCGGAAGTCCTGACGCCGGTCGACGAAAGCATGGATCGAACTGTAGGCTAGCCAAGATGGCGATAGCTGCGCGTGCGTGCTTAGTAACCCTTCGGAGTCTTCATCAATGATCGTCCAGCCGGGCAACTATACTGAAATGACGGAACAGACGGGCAGTGCGTGTAAGGAGCAAGTCGAGATATGAATGCTGGACAGTTGCAATCGCTCAAAGACCTCATCGAGTTTCTTAAACAGCAGGAAGTCGGCGAGTTCGAATTGGAGCAGGAAGACCTGAAGGTTCGGCTCAGATTCGCCGGCCAGGGCAGTTCCGCGGAGAACATGGATATCGCCAATGCCATCTGCTGCAGCAGGCGGCAAGCCCGGCTTCGTCTCCCGCTGCGGGAGCGACTGCGCCGGCAGTTCCCTCGCTGCAGGCCAACGACGAGGCTCCTGCCGTTTCCAGCACAGGTGAAGAGGCGGGCCTGCACATCATCAAATCTCCCATTGTCGGAACATTTTATGAAGCTTCCGCGCCGGGTGCAGAACCCTTCGTCAAAGTTGGCGATAAGGTGGAAGCTGGCCAGGTAATCTGCATCGTCGAAGCGATGAAGCTGATGAATGAAATTGAATCCGATGCATCGGGCGAAATCGTAAAGCGCATGGTGGCGAGCGGGCAGCCGGTCGAATATGGCCAGGCGCTATTCGCCATTCGTCCGCGTTAGTTCATCTCTACGTTGCTGTTGCACCAAAATACGAATCGTCATCCTGAGCGTAGCGAAGGATCTGGGCATCTACGCTTCCCATAAAATACAGAGGTCCTTCGCTTCGCTCAGGATGACGGAGCATGAATCACCGGGTCGAGGTCTATGTTCCGAAAAGTTCTCATCGCCAATCGCGGCGAAATCGCTCTGCGCATCATCAGCGCCTGCAAGGAAATGGGCATTCGCACGGTCGCCGTTTACAGCGAAGCAGACCGCAACTCCCTGCACGTGCGCTTTGCCGATGAGGCCATCTGCATCGGCCCGCCCCGCTCCGCCGACAGCTATCTAAATGTCCCCGCCGTCATCAGCGCGGCCGAGATCGCCGATGTCGATGCCATCCATCCCGGCTATGGCCTGCTGAGCGAAAACGCAAATTTCGCCGAGGTCTGCCGCGCCTCCAACATAAAATTCATCGGGCCGCCGCCGGAAGTCACGCGACTGATGGGTGAAAAAGAAAAAGCGCGCATGTCCATGAAGAAGGCGAAGGTGCCCATCCTTCCCGGCTCCGACGGCGTGATCCAAAGTGAGGAAGAGGCGCTCACCTGGGCGAAACATATCGGCTATCCGGTCATCCTCAAGGCTTCCGCAGGCGGCGGCGGGCGCGGCATGCGCATTGTTCGCACGCGCGGAAGAGCTGCCGAATTTTTTCCGCGCCGCCCGCACAGAAGCGCAGAATGCCTTCGGCAACGGCGACCTCTACATGGAGAAGTTTATCGAGCGCCCACGCCACATCGAATTTCAAATCCTCGCCGATGAGCACGGCAACGTTCTTTCGCTGGGCGAGCGCGAGTGCTCCATCCAGCGCCGCCATCAGAAGATGATCGAGGAAGCGCCTTCGCTGCAGGTCACGCCGAAGATGCGCGAAGAGATCGGCGCGACGCTGAAAAAGTGCCTGGAAAACATCGGCTATATGAACGCCGGCACCGTCGAGTTTCTGATGGATGAAGACGGCAAGCTGTACTTCATCGAAATGAACACGCGCATCCAGGTCGAGCATCCGGTGACGGAGATGGTCACCGGTGTCGATCTCGTAAAGGCGCAGTTCCGCATTGCAGCCGGCGAAAAGCTGGGCGACATCGTTCCCCGCCCTATCGAGATTCGCGGCCACGCTATCGAGTGCCGCGATCAACGCCGAGCATCCGGAAAAATTCACTCCCTCGGCTGGAAAAATCACTGCGTACAATCTGCCCGGCGGCAACGGTGTCCGCGTGGACACGGCGCAGTATGCCGAAGGCATCGTGCCGCCGTATTACGACTCGCTGATCGCCAAGCTGATCGTGCATGGCAAAGACCGGCCGGAAGCGATCGCCCGCATGGAACGGGCGCTCGGCATGTTTGTCGTCGAAGGCATCCACACCACAATTCCCTTGCAGAAGCGCATCTTCGCCGATGAAGACTTCCGGGTGGGCGAGTTCGATACGAAATTCATGGAGCGCTTTTTTGAGCGCGAAAAGCTGCGCCGCGAAGCTGCTCGGTAAGCATGATTCTTCCGCGCCTTTACGCCATTCTCGATGCCGATCTGCTGCAGGCCCGCGCTCTGGACATCTTGGTATTTGCTGCGGAGCTTGGCGCCGCCGGAGTCACGCTGCTGCAGTACCGCAACAAGCAAGGCACCGCACGAGCGATGCTGGAGCGACGCGGGCCGGCTAAGAAAGGCGTTTCCGGTGGCGGGCGATGTTCGGCTCATCTTAAACGACCGGCCGGATCTGGCGCTGCTCTGCGACTTCGGTGGCGTTCACGTGGGCCGGGATGACGTAAGCGTGGAAGATGCACGCCGCATCGTGAGGCCAGCGGCCTGGGTTGGCGTCTCCACGCATTCTCCACAACAAGTAGCCGAGGCGAATGAGACCAGCTGCGACTACATCGCCTATGGACCTATGTTCCCCACCGCCACGAAGAACAATCACGATCCCACTGTCGGTCTCGCTGGGCTGAGGATTGCCCGGAGCCAGACGCGCAAACCGCTGGTCGCTATCGGCGGCATCACACGGGAGAATTGCCGTTCTGTACTCAATGCGGGAGCGGATTCTGTCGCGGTGATCTCCGGGCTGGTGCCCTCAACCCTCGGCCCAGGCGCGACGGCAGATTGCCGAAGAATTCCTGGCGCTGCTGAGTTGAGATCACATCAAAGGTCCCATCGAGCCAGCATAAAAGGCTGCCCCAAACGTGTGCGGAATACGATAGGCTATCCGGTGACTCACATAAAGCTCTGGACGGGCCTGCGCGGTCGAGACGGCCAGAGCATCGCGCGAGATAAATATGCCCGTATCCAAACCTAAACCGGAAGCACGTCGGGGAGAATCCTCCTACATGGCGAAACTTGGCGCTATCAAGCCAATGTCCGTGCTGTTGAGCGAAGCGCGTGTCGACGGCGAACATGAACTGAAACGCGCTCTCGGTCCTGTCAACCTGATCACGCTTGGCATTGGCGCCGTCATCGGTGCCGGCATCTTTGTCCTGACTGGACAGGCCGCGGCCATTCATGCCGGTCCGGCGGTTGCGCTCAGCTTTGTTCTGGCGGGCATCACCTGCGCCTTCGCCGGTCTTTGCTATGCGGAGTTTGCCGCGCTCATCCCGATTGCCGGCTCCGCCTACACGTATGGCTATGCCACTCTCGGCGAGTTCGTCGCCTGGATGATCGGCTGGGACCTGGTGCTGGAATACGCCTTCGGCGCAGCCTCTGTCGGTTCCGGATGGAGCGGCTATTTAGTCAGCCTGCTACAGGATTTTCATATTTATATCCCGCCGCAGTTGACCACCACTCCCGGCGAGATGCTCTATCTTCTACCATGCCCATTGGCTGCCGCGGATGGCATTGCCTGCGGGGATGAATGTCGCTGGCCTGCCGCATGTCACCGGAGTATTCAATCTGGTCGCGTTTGTCGCGATTTTGATTGTCACCGTCATCCTGGTGGTTGGCATTGAGGAATCTGCCAACCTGAACACCGCGATGGTGTCTCATCAAACTGTCCGCGGTCGGCGTGTTTCTCGTCATCGGAATCGCTTTCCTGCTGCATCATCCGCACATTCATCAGATCAACTGGCATCCCTTCATTCCGCCATCAGAAGGGCCGGGGCGCTTTGGCTGGGGAGGCATTACCGCCGGAGCCGCATCGATCTTTTTTGCCTATATCGGCTTTGACGCCGTTTCCACCGCGGCGCAGGAAGCGAAAAACCCACAGCGCGACATGCCTATTGGAATCCTGGGCACTCTGGTGATCTGCACCATCCTGTACATTATGGTCTCGGTCGTAATGACCGGAATGGTCAGCTATAAAACCCTGAATGTGGCCGATCCCATGGCGGTGGCTATCGATGCGACCGGCATTGAGTGGGGCAGCATCCTGGTCAAATTCGGGGCGGTCTTCGGCCTCGCCACGGTCATGCTGGTCATGCTGCTGGCCCAGAGCCGCATCTTTTACTCGATGTCGCGCGATGGCCTGCTGTGGAAGTGGGCAGGGAAAATTCATCCTCGCTTCCGCACGCCATATCTTTCAAACATCGTCGTCGGCGTTATCGTGGCCTTTCTACCCGCGCTGCTGCCGATTGACAGGCTGGCGGAGTTGGTCAATATGGGTACGTTGCTGGCCTTCGCCATCGTTTGCGCCGGGGTATGGATTCTGCGCCGCCGCATGCCGAACCTGCACCGCCCGTTCAAAACACCCTGGGTGCCGCTGGTGCCGATCTGCGGAATCGTCACGGCACTCTATCTCATCTGGAGTCTTCCCGCGCTGACGAAAGAAGTTGTTGTCCTGTGGCTGCTCGTCGGACTGGTCATTTATTTCACCTATAGCGTCCGGCACAGCAAGGTGCAGAAGGCACTCGGCACGGAACGCAAATAGAGCAAACTCTCGATGCGACCAATCGATTGGCAGCCATGTCAGGAACCTGGTCCCGCCAGCGCATGGAATAATGCCTGCATGATTGAACCGGCACAGGCACCCGCCGCCCATCCTGACCGGCTGAGTTTACATCAGGGACTACGCACGGCTGTGGCGGCAGGACTGGCCTACTGGCTGACAATGTTGCTGCACCTGCCAGCGGGCTATTGGGCGGCGATCAGCGCTATCGTAGTCATGCAATCACAGGTCGGCGCAACCCTGATTGCCTCGCGTGATCGCCTCGCCGGAACCGCCATTGGATCGCTGGTCGGACTTCTGACGGCGATGGTGTGGCATCAGTCGATCGCGGTGTTCGCCCTGGGGGTGCTGGTCGTCATGGTGCTCTGCACGGCGCTTCACCTTCAGAATGCCGGTCGGCTCGGCGGCGTCGCCGTCGCCATCATCGTTCTGATTCCTCGCGACCAATCCATCTGGCACATCGCCGTCGAACGATTTCTGGAAGTGTCATTCGGGATCATCGTGTCGCTGGCCGTGGCGGTCGCGTGGACGAAAATCGGTTCCATGTTTCCGGCCAAAGCCTAGGCGTGAGCGCTGTCCGGGTTTCAGCCGCTGTAAGCCGGCTGCGAGCAAGGCCCGTTTGGCAGTTATCGCTCGGCCTGCTCCCTCAGCGTGCGGGAATGTTCCGCTGCCGAATGCAGACCACAGGCCGCCGGCACGTTCGTCATCTGCTTGGCAAAATTGCGATGGCTTATCGTTCCCGGCTGCAATGTAACCCAATAGGAACTGCGCGTGACTAGCGGTTTGTGTTGATCGATGATCTGATTCACCAGAATCTTCACTCCGCACGTCAGGTTGTTCTTCGGGTCGAGGATTGTTCTGTCCGGGCTGTTGACTTTCAGCCCGCTGTCCGCCTGCGCGTCGAAATCGCATCCGTATCGCTTTCGATCTTTATAGGAGAGTTGCAGTAGGCCTTCTGTGCGCCCCAGCACAGGATATTTTTCGTTCGGCGCCGGTAGCGGATCTGTATGCTGGACCGTCGCCCGCGGATTCAGGCTCGCCTCCGCCCCGGAGAGCGCCTGAAAAAAATACGCCCAGAAGGCGCGCTTATCCGCGGGGCTGAGAACATAGAACCTGGGGCAGAATCGACGCACATCGCGCGGTACCTGCCCGGACAGCAGCGCGGGCGGCAGTGCCTGTTCGATGATCTGGTCCCATTGCGGATTCCATGTGTTCTCATCCAGCTCCGCTTTTTTCATATCTAAAGGGGTGGGTGGCGCATGCTTGATCGTCTGCGGCGTCGGTGGCGGAGTCGGCTTCTGGCGTTTAGGGCTGCTGCATCCACCCAAAGCAATCCCCACACAAATTAGCAGGGCAAAAATCCTTATTTCAAGAGAACGCACCGAGTCACCTCACTGTCCAATAAAGCCGAACCTTGGGGGAGTTCTATCGCCTGCTTGGACGCGCAGGATTGGAATGCCGTTGCCATGTTGATTCAGAAAGAAGTTGGCCGGAGTTCGGGGAAATGAGATTTCGAAGCGATCGGTTTGAATAAATCGTCTTTGGTTATTTTGAAATGTAACTAGGTTATTTCAATCATAACGAGAAACCGCGGCAGCATATCTAAATCAAGAACTGCTGGAAGCTCGATGTTCTGTTGCTTCTGATCAGCGTCAAGATACAGCGATAGTTTCTTGTTACCTCGCCCCTCAAGTTCTACCCGCGGAGACTCACCGAGATCGGCGCAATCGATACGATCGATCCTTTCACCGAGTCGATCAGCATCCGGTAGCCGGCATTCGTCACCATGACCGAGGCGGGACCGGGCGCCACGCCAGATTCGCTTATATGGCTATACTGCGCAAGAGCCGTCGTCGGCTCACCCGCCAGAATCGCCGCACCGATAAGCGGCAAGCATGAGTTAGCCGCGGTTCAAACTACTGCGGAAAGAAATCGTCTGCGCGAAATTTCCTTCGGATCATTCGTCTCGTTTCTTTCGTTTCTTAATAACCGCTTAAACAACTTGAGTGAATCCGATGGAAAGCAGTGAAGCCAGCTTGCTCAATTTGCCCGAGATATGGCCGACCCCAACCGCACAATGATGCGCAGGCCCCTGCTGGTTCCATTCCTGAATAAAGCGTCTTGCTCCGATAGAAAATTTATAGCGGCTGTTCGTATTTCCAATTTCGAGGATGGGACCGGCCACAGACTCACCTTCAGCTACCAGCAGTTTCAATTGTCCGCCAACGTCCTCCGCGACCGACAGCAGCGTAACTGGACCATGCTTCACCGACATTTCAACCGATAACCCTCGTCCCACTTTGCCGTGATATACACCCAGCGGACGGACTTTCGTTCTGCCCTGCGCAATCGCGATGTGCCCGGGACCATCGTGCCCCATCAAGACCACGTCGTCCTTAAAGTCGGTCGCGTAATACTCCGTAAAAGAGCCGCCGGCTCCAAAGCTGTCCATAATCTTCATGGCCTGCGCATTCTTGATTTCGTACTCGCCAGCCACCGGAATTCCTCGTGCGGTCAGCAGGCTTGTTCCAAGAATGATGGAGCTGATCGCACCTTCATTTTCTGGATTGCCTGTTCCCTCGTAGTAATAGGCCAACGATCCCAGCCGATGCTTTTCAATCAGCCGATCCAGTGCAACGGAGGTTCGTGCCGCGCGCGCGAGTTCGCCTGCGTCGCAGTCCGGCTGCACATCGAAGCGTTCCTTAAAGTGCTGCACGCGCCCGCTGATTTCTTCGTTCTCGATCTGCGCGCAAAACGCAGCCAGTTCGTCGACTTCGATGATCTCGACATGGCCTCCAAAAGAGGCGCACTGTAGCGTGATATCGGTATAGATGTCGAGCATTCCACTGTAATAGTGTCCCATCAGGCCTAAGCGGTTATGTTCCATGATTCGAGCAACGCGCGCTGCGTCAATCCACTCCTGAATTTCGTTCCATGCAGGAGGATCGTCTTCGAGCATTCCCGTTACTTGATGAAAAGGAATGCGGCTGCGATGGAAGACGTTCGCGATTTCCGGCAACGGGCACGCCTGGCAGTACGCCAGCCACTCGCCAGTCATTTCGGTTCTGTCGCCGAGCGCGTTGATTCGGCCATAATCGATGGCTGCTGTCGGCGAAAGATTGAGAACAATGACGGGAACCTTTGCGCGTCGAACAACCGGAAGCACGGTTGAGGAAAGCGCATAAGTCGTCACGTAGAGAAAGATGACATCTACGTCGGCCTGTCGGAAATTGTGCCCGGCTGTAACTGCCTTTTCCGGCGTGTCAATCAAACCAAGGTTCAGAACCTCGACGTTCAGACCGGCCAGTTTCTCACTGACCCTATCGGTATACCTTTTCAGGCGGTTTTCGAGGCCCGGAAACTGCTCCCAATAAGCATTGTGGCCGATCCCAAATAACCCGACGTGCAATGATTCCAATCTATCCATCCAGTTGTTTGTTCCGTTATCAGAACCAATCATAGATGAAATAAGTTGGTCCGCTACCCGCCGCGGCGCCGATAGCTGTCGGACTGGCCGAAGCGGCGGCAGCACGACGCCGCGGTCTCGATCGATCACAGTACGCAATCATTTGCTAGAGAGCCCAATGCATCGTTTTTCTGACCTGAGCTTTGGCGCATTGATTTCTGACCGCCGGTATCCGTTCAACTTATTGAACACCTTCTATTTAGGCTGAGCAGTTTCTATCGACGGCGGCTTCAATCTGGACTACCTTGGCATCGAGCCAATGGCGTTTTTTATTGGGGGCAGAAATGAAGGCTTTGCGTTACTTGCGGATAGAGTGTTTACAGGTCATTTCCATTCTGATTGTGCTGACAACCTTCGGCTGGATGTCATCGACAGTGCCGTGCTGGAGTCAGGCGAACACGGGAACTATTTCCGGCACGGTGACCGACCCGACGGGAGCCGTCATTCCCCAGGCTGACGTAACCGTCACCAATACGAGCACCGGGGTCACCAGCAGCACCACCGCGAACGCATCGGGTCACTATGCTTTCCTCGCACTGCCTCCGGGTACATACAATCTGTCGGCGGTGAAGACCGGTTTCGCCACCAGCAAATTTTCCGGCATTCCGCTGCGTATTTATCAGCAGCTTACGCAAGATGTGATATTGAAAGTTGGCGCGGCAACGCAGACGATTACCGTTCAGGCGGCTCCCACCCTGGTAAACACCACAAACGCCAGTCTTGGAACGACAGTGGGTCAGAAGACCATTCTCGATATGCCTCTCGACTTGCGGGAGGTCGGCGCGCTTGCGCTTCTGGTTCCAGGAACCGTGAATACAACGGGACGATCGCTGGCCACCGGGGCCGCGAATGGCTCCGGGTTTAACGACTTCGGTTATAGCGGGTCCGGGGGACAGTCCGGCGGCAATCTTATGTTGATCGATGGAATGATCTCGCGGGCGCTGAACAACAGCAGTTTTGCTTTAGATCCGCCGCCGGAAATGGTGCGAGAGTTCAAGATCCAGAACAACATCTACGATGCTTCCTTTGGCCTGGCATCCGGCACGGTGATGAATCTGGTCACGCAGTCGGGAACGAATGCGATCCATGGATCAGGATATGAATTCGTACGAAACGAGACGCTGGATGCAATCCCTTTCGGTGCGATCAGTAAGCCCGCACTTTCACGGAACCAATTTGGCGGCGTGATCGGCGGCCCGATCGTCAAGAATAAAATTTTCTACTTTGGAGGGTATGAGGGACTACGGCTGACCCAAGGCCAAATCTCGCCGAGTATTGTGCCGACACCCGCTCAGAGGAGCGGGAATTTCAGCTCCTTTCTCACGGGAACGACGGCCAACCTTTGCGCTGCCAGCGGTTCGGCCGCGCCGCCCAATTTGAACTTCGACACGGGGCAATTATTCGATCCGGCTTCCGAGTACAACTACACCTGTCCAGCCGATCCAAACACCCCAGGATCCACGCCGACAACCATTCTGGCGGGCAAGCCCATCCCTGGAAACATCATCACGACGATCGATCCGGTGGCCCAGAAGGTGCTGACGCTCTTCCCACAGCCGAACACCCCCGGCGTTGTCAATTACACCAATGAATCGCCGCAGACACAACAAAACGATCAATTTGACGCGCGCGTCGATGCCACAGTATCGAAGAACGACACCATCTTCGGCCGCTACCTTCTCGGCAATTCCAATATTGTGTTTCCTGGAGCGCTCCCGGCCTTCAATGCGTACCAACATTTCCGGGGTCAGAACCTCGTCGGAGGCTGGACCCATGTGCTGGGGCCTTCCACCATTAACGACGTCCGGATTGGGTACCAGCGGGATTATCTGACCTACACATGTCAGGGATGCCCACGGAAACCGGGAACACTGGCCAGTTTCGGCATTGCGGGACTGTCAGCTCCCATTCCCGGATTTGAGCTGTATCCAAATTTTACGTTTGTGAATTTTCCCACGTGGGGCGATGGTTTCGGCATCTTTGGTTATTATCCCGTCGTAGCCCCAGACTCGATCGAACAATATGAAGACACGTTCACCAAAGTGATTGGCCGGCATACGCTTGCATTGGGCGCCAATCTCGATTTCTGGCAGACCAAAGGCGTTTCGGACCCATTCCAAGTGAACGGAGGGTTCACCTTCAACGGGCAATACTCCTCGCTTGCGGGCGAAATCCCGAATGTCAGCGGAATCTCGGATTTAGCGGACCTGGAGCTCGGCTATCCTTCTTACGCCGTCTATACAAAGAATGCGATTGTCACCAATCTGGTTGGCGGAAACTGGATCAGCTTGTTTGCTCAGGATAATTTCCGCGTCACCCCGCGGTTGAATGTACAGGCCGGGTTGCGGTGGGAATACAACCGGCAACCGATGGACACCCACAACCAGTTAACGGCATTTTTTCCTTTGTCGAAGAGCTATACGCCGGGAGACGGACTGCTGCTGACGGCACTGCCGGATGCTCAAAACGATGCTCTCTGTTCCAATCCGTATTACATTTCCGCTTCTGGAAAATGCCTGATTATGACATCCGGCATCCGCCGGGCGAAGGGCCTGACCGGGAACAAAGTACGGCAGGTGAGCTATGGACCCGGCCCAGGTTTTTTCGCTCCGCGTCTCGGTATTTCATGGCAGCCATTCGATTCCAATAAGCTGGTGGTTCACGCCGGCGCGGGAATTTTTTCCAACTTGTCCGATACAAACCGCCTGGGGTCGTTTGTCAACAACAATCCTGTGTCGACAAAAACCCCTACTTACATCGCCCCATTTGGCAGTCCTCCGCCATTGACCAATGGCGTTCCCACCAAGACGCAACAGGTGTTCGTCGGCGCACCCGCGGCATCTCTGACAGATATAACCTCCCAGCTCATGCCCAGCTCCGTTTTATCGAACGCCGCAAATTTATGAATGGAGCCTGAGTCTGCAATCTCAATTGGCAAAAAACTGGGGCGCGGAGATTGCCTACGTGGGAAACCGCGGCATCCATCTCGACTATGAGCATGACCTTGGGAATCAGCCGAAGCCCGGGCTTGGAGACCTGCAACCCCGGCGGCCGTTTCCCGATTTCGGCCCTCTCAAGTACGACGACTACCAGGGATACGCCAACTATGAATCGGTCTACGGGAAGATCGATAAGAGGCTTTCCCACGGTTTCGAGGCCATCATTTCGTATACCTTTGCAAAGAACCTGGATCTTGAGGGCGGCAACGTCGGCGACCAGACGCGCCCGCAGGACGACAATAATCCCAAGGCGGATTACGGATTGTCCGACGAAAATATCACTCACACTTTCGTAGCCAGTCCGATCTATCAATTGCCATTTGGCAGGGGACAAAGATTCCTGGGCGACTCCGGGAGGCTCGTGAATTCGCTGGCCGGAGGATGGGAAGTCAGCGCGATTATTACCGCCCATAGCGGATTTCCGTTTACGGTAACTTCCTCCCTGGATTACTCAAATACGAATTCCAGTTCGCCGCGGCCCGATCGTACCTGCAACGGAACCGGCCCGAAAACAATCACCGAGTGGTTCAACACAAGCTGCTTCACGACAACCGCGCTGGCAGCAAGCCTTCGCCAATGGAACCCCGCGCTTCGGCAACTCCCGACGCAATATCCTGCTGGAACCAGGATTACAGAAATGGGACATTGCTTTTATCAAACGAACCCCGATCACCAGCCGGGTCACGTCCGAGATTCGCGGAGAGCTTTTCAATGCATTCAATCACACGAACCTTGGCCCTCCCGGAGAGGTGATCGGCACCGACACGGCCGGGCTCATTACATCTGGCGGCGGCGGGCGGGACGTTCAGCTGGCGGCGAAATTCGAATTTTGACCGCGAGCAGATGGAGTGTTCCTATTTCTATAAGGAGAGACAAGAGGTCTCTGGTGTTCGGATGAATTAGAAACTTCTGATGTAAGCGGTTCCATCTCATGTTTGCTCCCTATTGCGCGGCATCCATCACGCAGCGGAAGCCCAGCGTACCGGAACGGTCGTAACTAGGAGCCATCAGCAGAAGTTTGCCATGTTCATCGTTCCGATATGCCTGCGGAAAATACCAGATCGACCCTTGCGGCTGATAATAACTGCCGCCGCGTAGAATCGCCGCGCGAGTGTGTTCATCCATGAATTCCTCCGTCCATTGCCACACATTGCCAACCATGTCCATCACTCCGAAAGGGCTTGCGCCGGATTCGTGCGCATCCACGTCGGCGGGACCGGTCAGCGCGCGTCCAGTATCAACAGCAGGAACGGCATTCGCATTCCAGCTATTTCCCCATGGATAGGATCGTCCATCGGTTCCCTGAGCTGCGTACTGCCATTCCCACTCATGAGGAAGCCGTTTGCCAGCCCACTTAGCATAGGCTCGCGCATCTTCAAGAGAGACCCAGGTGACCGGCTTGTTGCCCCAGCCTTCCGGGTAGGCGCCATTTTTCCAATCGCGCAGAAAATCATAGTCGTCCCTGGGATGGTAGTGGGTAACATCGAGGAATTTTTTGAACTGCGCATTGGTGACGGGATACTTATCGATATAGAACGCATCGATGTGCATTTTGTGCTCGTGAAAACGGCGCGGCATGTCTTCCCATGGATATTGCACATCGACCCCGATGTCGTTGCTTCCCTCGATCTCAATGCCGCGAACTTTGAAGAGAAAATCGGCTGCGGGAATTTTCACCATCCCAGCAGGCGCAGTTGCAGTGGACCGAGTGCGAGGGATCTCGACGATCTGTTGCGGCAGCGTCTTCCACTGCGACGAATAACTCGAAAGCGGTCTCACTGTCATCGTTTTCATTTTCGCCATCAACTGCTGCATGGCGGCATCCGGCGCGCCGGGCGTTGCCAGCACAGCTCCAAAACCGTGCGCTTCGATGGGAAAAGACAAAATATCTTTGTCGCCCTCGCGGTCGGGTTTTAACTCCACGCCATGGTACAGATCGAAGTAACGCATTCCATCTTTTGCCGGGACGGACATCTCACGACCCGCAACATCGTATTCGTTCCGGTTCACGATGGTCCACACGGTTTTGTCACGAAGCGGCCAGCGGCTGGCGAAGACTCCATAGACGGTGGTTGGATACAGAGGCTCCCAATCCTTGCTGACGAGAAAAGGAGCGACACCCCGTTCGATGGTGGCCATGCGGCGAGTCGCTTCGCCATCGCGGGGAGTGATTCCGTTCCAGATGCCCCAGACGTTTTCCCAGCTTTCCCAACCCACGCCGTTAAAAAAAGCAAACTGAAGGTCATCCGTCTTGTCCCGGGCCCATCGATGGGAGATGTTGACCATGTGACGAGTCTCCAGCCATTTGAAACGGTCGATTTCGGGAGCAAACGGGAATTTGTACTGACCCCACGTCATGACGTTCCATGCCAGGGCTTCATCGGCCGGCGCGCCTTCCGGTTCAAACGCCAGCGGATGTCCTGCTTTTTCCGCGGCCACCGAGAAGGCAAGGGGCACACCATCCTGGGTGTCTCCGTTGATGCCGTCGGCATTCAGTTGTTTCATAAAGGTCGCGATCGCTTCCGGCCAGGGCATGCCTGGGCTGCGGGTTCCCTGATCCCACATCATCATGGGGAAGAGCACGCGCACGCCATGGTGATGGAAGTCGGCAACCATTTGCTGCACACCCTCGACGCCGCCCGGCATGGAGCGGACCATGTCCTGCTGATTGCGGTCATCCATCCCCATATTCGGATACGTAGACCAGATCAGAACGGCGTCGATTCCGCCATATCGTTTCTGCAGATCGTCCAGATAACGATCCACCGTATACTTGCCGGAAACAGGATCGTAAAAATACCGGTCCTGCACCATCATTTGCGGCTGAATGAAGCTGGACTGAGTCCACTGCAGTTCGGGCGTGCTGTAGCGCCAGCCGTCATAGCCGATACGAATCCTGCGTTCCATGCGCCAATGCGTCACATCTTTCAGCCAGGATTCGTGCGTCTCCGCGGGGCAGGGATGATAACCGCCAGCCAATGCGGCTGAGTATGCAATGCTGAGTGTCAGGCAATCGGGAGAAGGTATCTGCTCGCCAGCGGGTCTGTAATGCGTGTCTTGCGCGACGGCAATTGGAACAAGCATCGCAGTTGCAAGCAGTGCGCCCGCGACAGCATGCATGTGGTTGCGAATCCGATTCATACGAGCCTCCATGAAAGTTGTGCTGCTTCTCCAGCGATGTTTCTATGTTGCTACCGCTTCACCACGAAAATGCGATGGCCATACGCAGGCAATTCGACCTGTAGCCCGCTACCGTGCACTTCGGCTGCCTTTCCGCTGTCCAGGTATTGATATCGAGAGCCGTTGATGGCTCCCAGGTCTACGTCCACCTGGGCCGGTTCGGGTTGAAAATTGAAAACGATCAGAAGGCGCTCTGAGTGGTCTGCCGAATCACGGACCGTTGCGTAGTACCGGGCAGCGTCGTTGGTTGGGATCTGGCGTCTTGTGCTGTTCTGATACAGCGCCGGATGGATCGCTTTTATCTTGAGCAGCTGCGCGATGCCGGGCGCAGGTTGAGTAATTCCGCCTTGCGGATCGCAATAGCAAAGCATATCGCCGGAGGTGGCCAGCAAGGCTTCCGCCAATTGCTGCTGCTTTTCATTGTGCAGATTGGGTACAGGCATATAGAGCGTGCCGCCTGCGGCAATAACAGGATCGTGATACTCGCGGAGAGCATTTTCTAAAAGCTGGGGATTGCCGGTTTCCACGCTCTTCGCGGAGCGCCTGGTTGTTCTTCTCCCACCAGATTCCCAGGCCGTAATCATACAGATTGGTAAAGTGCCCTTCCGTAATCCATCCAACCGGATCGTCGGTATGAAAGGCGCCTCCACCCTCCGGCTGTATAAATTTACGGCCATAACTGGAAATTGGACCGGTAATGCTGTCGTTGATCTTTTGCCAGGTCGCGCCGGGGTACCAGTTCACCGCATCGAGGATCATGCCGTCGAGGCCGGTGTTCATCCAGAATTTCACGACCTTCTTCGCCTCAGACGGCCATGCAGTTCCGGCCCAGTTATATTGCGGCAGACGGATGGTTTGCCCGTTTGCATCTTTTCCCGGCCATCGCGTCCAGTAGTACTCCTGGGCGCGGTCGCTCCACTGCCAGAACTCATTTTTCTCCGGATCATAGCCGGGCTGTTTTGGGCGAATCAGAAAATAGCTATTGCTCGTTGCCGGCGGAGGCGCATCTTTTGTTTTGCTCCAAAAGAAAAAGTTTCTTTCGGGTGTGTCGCGCCCGGCACGCACATCGTCCTCGGCTTTTAGAAATTGCGGCGCTTCGACACTGCTGTATCCAAGATTCTGAAATGTCACGACGTGAAAGGCCGAGGCTGTGGGCCTGGCGCACCAGCCGCCGGAAATCCCCTATGCTGCCGAGCCCCGGATCCAGGCGGAAACGGTCTTTCGCGTCCAGTCCGTCATAGCTATTGCCGCCCTCTTCCGGCGCAAAAATTTCCAGCGCGGTGATGCCTTCATTTTTCCATGTCAGCATCTGTTGCTTCGCGGTTGCGGGATTCATCGACAGGTGCTCAAAGCGCCAGTATCGAGTTGTAGGTTTCAACGTGACGCGATGAATGGCCGCTGCCGTTACATACCAAGGTGGTCCCTGAGATGGTTTGGCCGCTTTTGCGGGTAACGGCAATAACGCAGCCACAAACATGGCTAGAGCCGTTGATAGTCCGCAAAAGAGAGGTCCGGTTTTACCGCTGAATATCATCGAGCATCCTGGATACTTCGGCAAAGGTCGGCATCGAGGGTTGTGCGCCCGATCGGGTCACAGAGACCGAGGCGGCGGTTACGGCAAACCGCGCACTTTCAATAGGAGATTTGCCTAACATAAGGCCAACAGCGAATGCGCCGTTGAGAGCATCCCCGGCCGCAGTGGTATCAATCGCATCCACAGCCACCGCGTTTAGCTGTTGCTCGATACTGTCCGTAGAGAGGTAGGCACCGCGCGAACCGAGCTTTAGAATGACGCCCGCGGGACCTGCCGCCCGAATCGATTGCGCGGTCTGACGCAGAATCTTCGAATCCAGATTCTCACTATTTGAAGTATCCGCAGCTCGATGGGCATAAAAAGCTGCTTCGGTTTCATTGGGTGTGAACCAGCGAATACGCTTCAGTAGATCCGGTGAAAGGGCCTGCGCTGGAGCCGGGTCCAGCATCAGCGGCACACCCTCTTCCGTGCACAATTCCGCAAGACGCTCCACGGACTCAACAGGAATCTCGAGCTGCGCCAGAACAAGGCCCGCATTTTGAATCAGCGACCGATATTGCTCGATATATTCCGGCGATACAACAGCGTTGGCTCCAGGTATGACCACGATGCAGTTTTCACCTGTCGAACTCACGGTGATTGAGGCGAGACCGGAGGAGCCTTCCACCGTCTCGACTGCTGTCAGTCCCACCCCGGCATCTTGTAAATGCGCTCGCAGTTGCTCGCCGAACAGGTCCGATCCAACCTTGCCGATCATCTGCACGGGATAGCCGAGACGAGCCACGGCAACGGCTTGATTTGCACCTTTCCCCCCGGGATGCATCTGAAAACCGGAGCCAAGGAGCGTTTCTCCAGCAATCGGTATCCTGCCAGCTGTAGAAACAAGGTCCATATTGATACTTCCCACAACGACGATGGGCCGCATTTGGTTCAATATGTCCATTCCAGTTTTTCCGGCTGTTTTTAGTGAGTCCAAAAAATAGGAGCAGAAGCAACCGCAGACAACCCCAGAATAAAAAGCACGAACATAAAAGTCAGCAGTAGTTTGGACTGCCGCGGCGCACCGGCAAATTCGCGCCATACAAAAACGCCCCATGCAGCGGAGATCATCGTTGCACCCTGGCCAATGGAATAGGAGACCGCCGGGCCAACGATATGCGCCCGCGAGGCAACGAAATTGAGTACCGCGCCTGTGCACCAGATTGCCCCGCCCACAATTCCCCAGGCATGCCAGCGAAATGGCGCGCCGGAATATGCCGACATTGCGACCGGCGGCTGAGCATCGAGCGGTTTGCGCATTAATACCGTGTTGAAAACGAGGGCGCACAAAGCAACGCCGACCACAAAATAAAACGAGGTGGCATAGGGTCCAGGCGCATGCGGCAGGGCCATGGCGTGGGATACGAACGGATAAAAGGCGCCCATCAGCACGCCTGCAACCAGGCTGATGATGAGACCACGCCGGCTCATCGCGCGGTGCTCTCTCTCCCGCATTCGATAGGCCAAGGCGTCGCACACAATGGCAGCCACAACCAGCGCAATCCCACCGAATAACAGCGCTGGATTGCCATTCGGCGACAGAATATAGCTGCTGACAGCGCCCACAACCAATGCCAGGCCGATTCCTACGGGAAATGCTACGGCAAGCCCGGCAATCTCAATCGCGGCGACCAACAGCAGGTTGGCGGCGTTGAAGATGACTCCGCCCAGAATTGCCCAGCCGATACTGGCCATTCCGGCGCCGGCTACATCGGCCATGAATGGCCGGCCGGCTTGTCCTGCGGAGCCGAGCGTCCATCCCCAGATCAACACTCCGACAAACAGGCCGATGACGTAATCCCAGTAAAACAATTGGAACCTGTACGCCGGGCATAGTTTGACCATGTTGGCCCACGATCCCCAGCAAAGCATGCTGAGAAGCATGAAGAGAAGAGCGATCGCGTATGTCTCCGGCTGATACAAAAAGGACTCCTTCAGGGTTGCAAGAACCGCGATCCACCAACTCGTTATTTAGCCTGGCGCACGATAGTTACGGAAATGTATTTTGGCGCTCTTTGCATCCTCAGTAAAAAAAGCATTCATTGCCGATGGTTAAATAGATCTTCAAACAGATTAAAACACCAGCTTTGCTGCCAGTTGGCCGATCCGAGCCTCTCTTGACCCATTCACACTGCCGAATGGAAATTGCGAATTCCCGCTGGGATAGGTTGTATTCAAGCTGTTCCATTGAGAGTGGTTGAAAGCGTTGAATGCGTCTGCGCGGAATTCAAGATGAAGTCCGCTGACGATTGGAAAGGTCTTCGCAAGAGAGAGATCCACGTTGTTCTGCCCGGGGCCTCGAATCGTGCCCAGCCCGGAGTTTCCGCGCACATTCATAGGTGGAACCGAAAACGCCGAGGTATTGAACTGATGCAGAGGTGTTTTTTTCGAATGGCTGATATTCGGGTCACCGGAAACGTTCAGCTCATCGAAGCCGGCTCCATCCTGCGCGCTTGATCCATATCCGGTCGGACACCTGCTGGTGCCGGCGTCGGTTGCGGGGCACGGGGTTCCAGGACCGCCGTTGATGGCCGTCAGGCTGTCGCCGGACTCCATCGTCAGAATGCCGCTGATGCGCCAACCCGCCAGAAGCTCCTTGGCCACCCGCGGCCAGCTCTGTCCATAAACGGGGTTCCATATTCCGCTAAAGACAAAACGTTGCGGGTGGGACTGTGTGCTTTGGCCGCGGTTGTAGACGTTCGGATAGACAAATCCGCTGCCGCCTCCACCCGGAGCGCCGTTGTTCCCCAGGGAGTTGATATAGGGATAGTCGGATACCGTTCTGCTCCATGTGTAATTCGTCAGTATCTGAAATCCACGACTGAACTGATGCTGGTATTGCGCAATCAGGGCGTTGTAGAAAGAGTTGATATTGGACCTATAGACGAATATGTCGCCAAATCTGCCGGCGTTGTTCGGGCGCGCTGCGTTGAACGTGGGATCATTCACGCCTCCACCAAAAATCCAACCGGTCTGATAAGGAGGAAGATTGATATTGACCTGATTCAAACCCTTTCGGCCCTGTACTCCCGAGTAAGAGATCGTGAACACATCGTGCGAGCCAAGTTGATGCTGCAAGTCCACCAGCATGCGCTGGTAATAAGGTAGCGGTGTCGATTTCTGGTCCAGGTACGTCACGGTGGCGTATTGTCCATCGCCCTGGTAGCCCTGCCCCGGCCCTGTGGGAACCGGGAAGGTCCCGAGTGTTGTCGTCTTCGGGACTGGGAAGATATTCGACAGGTTCAACACTGGCGTGTCAGGGGGAACGCCGAGGGTGACATTATTGACGGTGTAATTGACTGCGGCTGAGGTGCCGTATATGGCTGTGCCCACGAGGCTGGAAATCGAGCTGGCGCCCGCATCGTAGAAGATGCCGTAGCCCGCGCGGATAACCGTGGTCGGAGTCGGAGAGTAGATTATGCTCAGCCGTGGGGCAAAATCCGTTTTCGGTGCAGAGAGATAGCGGTTGGATAATCCTGGCGCGATGCCTGGATATGCCAACACACCGCCGGCCGCATTGGGCTGGTAAACGGCGCAGCACGGCGAGAGCTTCGGGTCGGGGGTATAGTCCGGAATGTTCAGGTCGTAACGCAGGCCGGCGGAAATCGTAAGTTTCGGACTGACGCGGAACACATCATTCAAATAGAAGCCATAGTAAGGGAAGATGATGTTGTAATTTGGCGATGTTGGACCTCCGCCCTGTATCTTGTAGCGAACCAAGATGCTGTCGGGCAGACCCATGAGGAGATCCGCCGATGGGTCGCCGCCGATATAACCCTGAGTCGATCCGCTCTTGCTGAACTCTCCGGTGAAACTCGCGTTCTGCTGGATGTCCCAGTCCGTTTCACTTTTCCGGAAGAGATTGAATCCGGCTGTAATGGTATGACGGCCATGGGCCCAGTCCAGATTGTCGGAATACTGAAAGGCGCTGTTCGAGGCGCTGAATATCTCGCCATTTCCTGGGCTTACATAGTCGGAGTCGATGTAAAGTGCCAGCACACCATGTTGAATGTCAGAGCCGGTATTTTGCAGCAGCTGATTGAAAGGGTTGGCGGAGCTGTTGTAGTAGGCGAGATTTGCAGAGTTTATGGAGAGCAACGTGGCCTTGTTCACACCGAAAATGAACTCATTTGTCAGGTTCGGGGTGAATACGTGGGCATAATTGACCGTTACCAGGTAGGACTGGTCCTCTGTGGGGAAAGTATAGAACTGAAAAGGCTGCGGTCCACCGCTGTAGCTCGACGAGCCATTGGATTTCGACCAGGTGACAAATACGGAATCATTGGCCGAAATCCTCGCGTCAAAGCGGCTATCGAAGTGGTATTGTGAGATGCTTTCGGCCTGATAACCCACATAGTTGGTTTCGTTGCTGGGTACATTTACGTTCGGCAACGGGATCGTGGCATTGACCAGCTTCACCGCGGTGGGATCAATCAGCGGCGATCCATTAGGCTTGCGCGCCAGGTCGAGACGGTTATCAGGGATCGGCGGACGCGTACTTTTACCGCTGGCGTCATAGGTGGTTTCGAACGGGTTAAAGAGTTGCTGGGGGTCGGGGTTGTTAACCAGCAGTTCGCTGTAGTTTCCGGTGCGTTCCGCGGCAGAGGGCACTGAGCCGGTGAAAAGAGTATTCCCGTCGTGCTCGAGCATTTTTTCGTAGTTTGCGAAGAAAAATACCCTGTCTTTAAGACCCGGCAGCAACTTCGGGATATAGACCGGGCCGCCTAGATTCCCTCCAAACTGGTTCCTGATGATCGTTTGCTTTGTGGCGGGGGTGGCGGTGATGACCTGCACCAGCTTGTCGTACGAGTTGGTGGCATTCAAATCAGTATTTTCAAGAAAATCGTACGCCTCGCCATGAAAGCTGTTGGTGCCCCCTTTGGTCTGCATGTTTAGAGCTGAAATGTCGTGCCCGACGGCGGACGAGAAGCTGGTCACGGTCATCGTGCCCGTACCGATCGCCTCCACCGACGGCTCGTAGCTGATACTGCTCTCGTAGTTGTCATTGATATTCACGCCATTGATATAGAACCCGTTATCTCGCGAACCTTCGAAGGCGCCCCCGGCGGTCGCCGCGGTTCCGCCAAATGCAAACTGCGCGCCCACGGAGTACGTGCCACCCGGATTGATGTTGGCCTGCGGGTAAGTGGAGACGCCCGGCGTGAGCGCCATGATCGAGGTGAAGTTGCGGCCATTCAAAGGCAGCTGTTCCATCTGCCGCGTGGAGATGTTGGTATCGACACTGACTTGATCAGTTTCGAGGCCATTCCCCTGCGAAGTCACTGTCACTGTCTGGCTGACCGAACCCGTCTGCAATTTGAAATCGTAATGCGTGAGAGCGCCGATATTGACTGCGATTGGATTGGATACGCCGGTTTGGAATCCCTGCATAACGGCCGTCAGTTGATACTCACCGGCCGTGAGATTGTTGAATTCGAAATGGCCCGCAGAGTCGGCCTTGATCTGACGGCTATGATTTTGGGCAATATCGCGCAACGTAACTTGCGCTCCGGGAATAACAGCACCGGACGGGTCGTAGACGGTTCCATCAATTCCGCCGCGCTGTGCGAACTGCCCGAAGCACGGGAGCCCGGCCGATAGGATCAGAACCGATAGGAACAACAGCGCAAGCTTAGAACAGCGGCACATAGGTCCTCCAAAATAGAACGCGTTTGAAACCTTTCAAATCTGCAAGACGTAATTTATATACGGAAGCAGACACCTGTCAATACTGGCTTATTTAACCTTCTTTCGCCATATCAACGTTGCTGGCCAGCCGCAGTTCGGACGATCCAGCAGCCACTCTTTATAGCAGTTCCACGGTTCCAGTCCCCCGCCCCAGAAACCGCGAGGTGCAGCTTTTCTTAACGGCAAGGCTGCGCGACAATCCCATCCCGCTGAGTACAGCTACCGTGGAGCGGCTCTACCGCGATGATTGCTCGACTCGCGCGGCCGCCAATATCATGGTCATTGCGACATTTGTTTGAAACGATCTCATTGCTATAATCCGGATTGCCGCGCCGACAAAACGGTCCGTTTCGTGGCCGGGAAGGGATATGAGCAAATGCCGAACATGAAGCAAATCGCCCGGATGGCGAATGTGTCGCTGGGCACTGTTTCCCATGTTCTGAATGAGTCGGCGGCCGTTCGTGAACCTCTGCGCAAACGCGTGATGGATGCTGTCGAGGCTCTCGGCTACCAGCCCAGCCAGCTTGCGCGCGGCTTACGCCGTGATAAGACCGACATGATCGGCATGATCATCCCGGATGTGACCAATCCCTTTTTCCCGGCGGTTGTTCGAGGAGCCGAAGACGTCGCCTTTTCCAGCGGCTACCGACTCATCCTATGCAACACCGATAATGACCACGCCAAGGAATTGGCACACCTGAAGGCTTTGCGTACGTATCTGCCGTCCGGACTGATCGTCATCCCTTGCGACTTTAGCGATTTGACTGCGCAGGTCGAGCCGTACCGCAAATCCGGGACAGCAGTTGTCTGCGTGGATCGTCTGCCGCGTCACTGGATGGGCGACAGTGTCACGGTCGCCAATGAAAAGGGAGCTCATCGGGCAACCCGCTTACTTATCCAGATGCGCCACCAGCAGATTGCCATGATCACCGGCCCCCTCCATCTGACCAGCGTTCAAGAGCGGCTGGCTGGATTCAAGCGCGCATTGCGGGAGGCGAAAATCGCCATTACCCCGGATTTCATTCAGGAAACGGCGTTCGATAAACAAGGCGGCCACACAAAGGCCTTGATCTTGCTCCGCATGCTGCCGCGTCCAACGGCAATTTTTGCGGGCAACGATATGATCGCGCTCGGCGTACTGCTGGCGATCAGGGAGCTGCGTTTGAGGTGTCCCGAGGATGTCTCCGTGGTAGGCTTCGACAATTTAGATTTTGCTGAGACTACCAGCCCCTCGCTCTCTTCCGTGCACCAGCCCGGCTATCAACTCGGAAGCACGGCGGCTCGCATGCTGCTGGATCGAGTATCGGGAGACACTGGGCCCGCAAAGCACTGTGTACTGGAAACAGAACTCAAGATCAGAGAGTCCGTCGCGGCCCCTTCAGAACAAACAGAAAACGGTTTTAAGCCGAAGTCCGGCCGTCCAGGTGGAAAAACTAAGCCCCGAAAACTGTGCATCGCGATAGCGGTGGTCCCGTTTCATTCGCTATCTATATTTTGCCCGCCCATTCTCTTCGCAAACTCAAGCACGCTTTCAGCGCGTTTTACAAAAGGCTCATCCACCATCCGGCCATCCAACGCAAATGCGCCCACCCCTGAGCGAGCTGCGTCACGCGCTGCTTCTACAATGCGCAAAGACAAAGCTATTTCCTCCGCAGTGGGCGAAAATATTCGATTTGAAGTTGCAACCTGGCTGGGATGGATGCAACTCTTGCCGGCAAAGCCGAGGCTGCGAGCTGCGGCGGCCTCTTTGGCGAATCCTTCCGTATCGGCAAAGTTGGGAAAAGCACAATCGAAACAAGGAACTCCTGCCTCACCTGCAGCAAGACGCAGTTGCAGACGAACTTGATGGGCAGCGATGTTGTCGTCGCGCCGGATACCCAGAGGTTCGAAGAGATCCGCAAACCCCAGTTGAAGTCCCGCAATCCTTGGATCAGATTCCGCAATGGCATGGGCAAGTCTCAGTCCGCGAGGTGATTCAATGGTGGGGAGAATTGTTATGGGTTCTTCTATATTGCGTTCTCTCTCCAGCTTCAAAAGCGCGGCGGACGCATCCCGCATTTCAGAAGGATCTTCGACCTTGGGGATATTCAGCACCGTGACTCCCACACAAACCACCG
>CAWGME010000032.1:0-45135 GCA_963823595.1 uncultured Acidobacteriota bacterium | reverse complement strand
CGATCGTATAGAGTTGAATCCATGAAGGCGCTGCTCCTGTCGGAATATCTGAAGCTTGAGATGACGGAGGTTGCTGCACCGGTTCCCGCGGCGGACGAAGTGCTGCTTCGCGTGGAAGCGTGTGGTATTTGTGGCAGTGACGTCCATGGTTTCGATGGATCGTCTGGGCGGCGGATTCCGCCGATTATCATGGGCCACGAAGCAGCCGGCACGATCGTATCGGTCGGCGCTGCCGTGACCCGCTGGACAGTCGGTGAGCGGGTGACCTTCGATTCGACAGTGTATTGTGGCGCCTGCTCCTACTGCGTTCGCGGCCAGGGGAACCTCTGCGAAAACCGACAGGTGGTCGGTGTTTCCTGTGCCGACTATCGGCGCAATGGTGCCTTCGCGGAGTATGTTGCGGTCCCTCAGCGAATTCTTTACCGCTTGCCGCCGGAACTGCCCCTTGCCGAAGCTGCGATGATCGAGGCCGTGTCGGTAGCATTGCACGCCGTCTCCGTCTCGGAGTTCAAGGCAGGTGAAACCGCCCTGGTCCTCGGGACGGGAATGATTGGTACCCTCGTCGTGCAGGCACTGCGCGTCGCCCAAGCCTCGCATATCTTCGCCGCGGATCTGGATGCGAGCCGGCTGCAGGAGGCCGGGCGCTCCGGTGCGCATACGTTGATCCATCTGGATCGCGATGGCGAAGGGGAAGATGCCGTCTCGACCGTCCTCAAGAAACTTCCAGGCGGGGTGGACCACGTGTTCGAGGCAGTCGGCCTTGGCTCAACCGTAAAGACGGCGATCGCCGCCGTGCGAAAGGGGGGCACGGTGACGCTGGTCGGCAATATCGCACCGATGATTGAGCTTCCCCTGCAGTCCGTCGTAACCCGGCAGATCCGGTTGCAAGGCTCGGCGGCGTCGGCGGGGGAATATCCGCGTGCCATCGAACTGCTTGCTTCAAAGCAGATCGATGTTTCTCCTCTGATCTCGGCAGTGGAACCGCTGTCCAAAGGAGCAGATGCTTTTGAACGTCTGTATCGAGGGGAAGCAAACCTCATCAAGATCGTGCTCACGCCGGACTCACTGGTGGATCGCGCATGAGCTCAGAAGAATCAATCAATCCCATAACGCGCGACGGGGTCGCCAATTCAAAACTCTTCGACCTGGCCGGCCGGGTTGCGCTGGTCACCGGGACCAGCCGCGGTCTGGGCCAGTACTTCGCCCGGGCACTTGCGCGCGCGGGAGCCGACATGATTCTGACCAGCCGAAACCGAAGTACGCTCGCGAGCATGGAGAGGGAGATCGCCACGTTGGGCCGCCGATCAGTCTCGGTGTCGCTCGACGTCCGCGATGAGCGATCGATCCGCTCCGCCGTCGCTGAAGCTGAAGATGCGTTTGGCTCGATCGACATCCTGGTCAACAACGCGGGGATGAACATCCGAAAACCAGCCGTGGAGGTCACTTGGAACGACTGGAATCAGATCCTGGATACGAACCTGCGAGGCACATTTTTCGTAGCCCAGGCGGTGGCCAAAGGGATGATCGCCAGAGGTTACGGTCGCATCGTCAATATCGGTTCCGTAACCAGCGTGGCGGGTTATGCCGGGCTTGCTCCTTACGGCGCCAGCCGCGGCGGTATTCGTCAGCTCACGATGAGTCTGGCGGATGACTGGGGTCCGCACGGCATTACGGTGAACTGCCTGGCACCGGGTTGGTTCCGAACCGAGCAGAACAAGATCATGTATGAGAACCATGAGTGGGTAGAATACCTGTGCGATCGTATCCCGCTGAAGCGGGCCGGCCGCCCGGACGATCTCGATGGGCCCATCGTCTTCCTGGCCTCCGAAGAGAGCCGCTATGTCACCGGACAGACGTTGCTGGTCGACGGAGGCATATCGACCGGGGCCACGCGGGCTCTTCCCAACGCTCCGGCAAAGTAGATTTTCGTCCAACGCGTCTGGTGATTGATTCAACTTTTTCAACACGAATATCCTTTGAGATCAGGCAAACAATGTAGCAGCGTCTTGGCACTATAAAGCAGCATCGTATTTACGGGCGGACGACGTGGCGGAACTTACCGGCAAGAAAATTGAGGAAGATGCCGAACGCGCGGTCCGGGCGGAGTACCAGTCCGTGAACAGCGGGTTATCGCTGGGCGGGCTCTCTGTATGGACATTAACGAAGCGGGTCTGGTCCGCCGCCAATGAAGACAATATCCTCGATCGGGCAGCCGAGCTTGCCTATTATTTTCTGTTCGCGTTGTTTCCAGGGCTGATTTTTCTTTCCGCGATGTTCGGCCTGTTCGCCAGCACCAAAACGCAATCGAGCATGGAACTGATGCTTTACATGAGAAGGGTCGTTCCGCCCGACGCCTTTTACCTGGTGCAGAGTGCTTTCGCTTCCACCACAAAAGCGACCAGCGGCAAGACTCTTACTCTGGGCGCCCTGGCAACATTGTGGTCCGCAGCGTACGCAATGTCCTCGGCGCAAAGCATAATGAACGTCATCTTTCGAACCAGAGAGACACGGCCATTCTGGAAATCGAAGCTGGTCGCAATCGTGTTGACTTTTGCCATCTTCGTCCTTGTTTTCGTTTCCATGCTGCTGCTGGTGCTTGGAAACGACATCACCAGAATAGTGGCGAACTATTGGATTTTCGGTCCGACTGCCACCATCATCTGGAAGATCATCCAGATATGCGCGGCGTTATTCTTCCTGTCGCTGGTATTTTCCCTTACCTATCACTGGGGGCCCGACAGAAAGAAACATCGATGGAGATGGATCAGCCCTGGCAGCATTGTCGGGATTGCCGGATGGCTGGCGGTCTCGATCGGATTCCGGGTGTACCTGCACTTTTTCAATACATATGCAGTAACCTATGGATCGTTGGGTGCCGTCATTATCCTGTTGACGTGGTTTTACGTCAGTGGTTTGATGCTGCTGCTGGGAGCCGAAATCAACGCGGTCATTTCGCGGGAGCAGATCCGGGAATCAACGCCAGGTCCTCTATCGAGCGCCGGGACGGAACAGACCTGAACAGGCCAAAGCCTCACCGTGGCTTGATGGTTATCTCTTCGAAAAAACGATTCCAGGCGTTATCCTGAACTTCGACGAAAATTCGACCGCAAAACATCCGCGGATGAGGTATTGATTGGTTAAGCCGACTCAGTTTCCCAATGGGCAGCCCACGTTGGAGGTGCAGACATTTCACGAGGTCGCACGCGCCCTGACCTCGTCGGTCGACCTCAGCGGAATTCTGAACAGCATCATGCAGCAGATGACGCGCTTCTTCAATCCGCAGGCATGGTCCCTGATGATTGTGGATGAGGCCAAGCGGCAGCTCTACTATGGCATCAGCTCCGGCGGGCAAACGGAAAAGCTGCGCAAAAAGCGCATTCCGGTGGGCCAGGGCATCCCCGGCTGGGTGGCGCTGCATGGCGAGCCGATGATCCTCCCCAGCATTCCGGAAGATCAGGAGATGACAGACGATCTCCCGGCAAATAGCGGACGCGTCGAGTCGATTATCTGTCTTCCTCTGCGCGTACGAAATCACACCTACGGCGTACTTCAGCTGGTCAACTGCCATCCTGAATCCATGCCCAGCCACGAGATTTATTTTCTGCACGCCTTGTGCGACTACGCAGCGATCGCTATCCAGAATGCACGCGCATTTGAACAAATCCAGCAGCTGATCATTACCGACGACTGCACCGGCCTGCACAACGCTCGCCATCTTTACGACCGCCTGCAGCATTCCCTCGAGCGCAGCGGGCGCACGCGAAAGCCGGTCAGCCTGGTCTTCTTCGACCTGGATAATTTCAAGCGCGTCAATGACACTCATGGACATCTGAACGGCAGCCGCTTGCTGGCGGAAGTAGGACAGGTGGTCCGCGATAGCCTGGGCCTGATCGAAACCGGATACCGTTACGGTGGCGATGAGTTTGTCATACTGATGCCGCATCAATCGAAGCAACGGGGCATGGAACTGGCCCAGCGCCTGATGGAGAAGCTGCGCAGCACCAGCTTTCTAACAGATGCCGGACTGAACCTGCACGTCCAGGCCAGCTTCGGAGTGGCCACCTGCCCCGACGACGGCACGGACATCCATGCCATCATCCGCGCGGCCGATGCAGCCATGTATTCGGTAAAAAATTCCACGCGCAATGGAGTCGCGGCGGCGGGAAAGCTCTTCGTTCCCGAATGCGGCAAATATTCGCCGGTCTGAGTGGATGCCGCATCAACGCGGCTTTAGCCGCGGAGGGATGCTGATTGGTTGAATCGGAGCTTCCCTATTCCCTGTGAAGCGTAATGTCGCCTTTTTCCGCCGTAATGTGAACCATCGACCCCCCGCCGCCCACCGCGCCGGAAGCGATACTGTGATCGTTGACATGGCTCGTCTTCAGGGGAAAGTCGGAATGAATCTCGCCATCGAGGGCGTTTGCCCGGAGAGAAAACTTCGCGTCCGCAGGTAGCGTCAACTGCACGGAACCATTTCGATTTTCGATGTTCATCGTTCCGACGGGATTCAGCGTGCTCACCGCCACGTCCCCGTTCGCATCATGGACCCGCACATCGCCCGTGATGCGGCGCAAATTAATGTTCTTGGCTTCGGTCGCAACCGCAACAGGCCCGGTGGCATTCTCGATCGTAAGATTGTCGCTGTCGAGAGAAACGGTCCCAGCTAGTTGGGCCATCTGAATATCGGTCCGGGTGGAATGAAGATGAACGCCGCCCTGCAGTTTTTCCAGCTGCACATTGCCGAGGAAATCGCCGTCCAGAGCGGTCGTTCCGGTGATCTGGGAAAGTGTCACGTCATTCATACGCCCGCTCAGGTTCAGATCGCCATGGATGTTGCTGGCGGAGAAATCTCCGTCATGCATGACTGCGCGGACAGTGCCCTCGATACCAGTCAACCGCATGTCCCCACGTTGGGCGGTGACGTCGACCGGAGCCTGGCGATCGTGAACCGTCACGTCCCCGTGACCGGCCCGCACCTGGAGCGCAGTGTTCGCCGGCACGGTGATGTTCATGTCCGCGGTCTGGTCGTCGCCCGTAGGCATGTGGACGGTAACCACGCTGCCGTTCGACGTGATGAGCGGCTCGAGTGTCTGCAGCTTGCGCTGGGCTTCGGAGTCGGAATTGCTGTAGACGAATTTGTCCAGCGCGAGATGCATCTGGCCTTCGGCGGTTCCGCTGGCGGAAGCGACGGTAACATTTCCGTGCGGATTCTGAATGACGAGAGTTCCGTTGGCGGGCACCTCATGCTCGACCTGTTCGGTGGCTTCATGTTTATTGCCGAATATATGTGCCAGGTTGACGTTGCCCTCTCCCAAATCCAACTGGTCTCCGATCGCCGACCAGTTAACGTTTTTGTGCGCCGCGGCAGTGCCGAGACATGCAAGAACAATAGCCAGCAGAACCACGCCCCCGCCCAGCCGTATACGCGAGTAGCTGGAGAAGGCCAGCGATTCCAGCGCCAGCACGACGCCCGCGCCAATCAGGATCAGCGGCCACCAGAGTCCATACCATTGCCAGAAGGCTGCGGCGTTGATCCGATGCGTGGTCATCAGCAGCGCCACGATGCCGATTCCAACCAACAGCAGAGGGCCTACCAGCGAACCCCGGGAGTAGCCCCGATATTGGGCGCGATAAGCCGCGCGCTGCATTTTGGACTGCATCTTCCACTGCGCACGCTGTGCTCTCCATTGTGCGCGCGTAGAGTACGGAGGCGGAGTTTGTGGAGGCGTGCCCATCGCGTTAGCGATCCTCTCTGTCCGGATCTTCCGGAGCGGGGGGATAAGGCTGGACAAAAGATTTCTCCGCAGCGCCGGAGGGAGGTGGAGCGGACCACGACGAAGGCTCCGCCGGGTTGATGGGCATGGGTCCCGGAGCGATGGTGCCTGTCCCGGGACCGGTAAAGACACCAGCCTCCTGCGCCGCCTGTTGCGCGCGCGCATCCACCGTCCAGGCGGCGCGTTCCGCCAGCGCAAGCAGACCGGGAACGATCAGGAAAAACGGCCAGCTTTTGTGCCAGCTCATAATGCGCCACTGATTCAGCAAGGCCAGAACGCCAATCAAGATCAGAAAAACGGCAAAACGTATACGGCGAAGTCGATACCAGTGATTCATCGCACACCTCCAGTGGGCGGCGTCTGGCTATGCCGGATTGCGACTCCGACGCCAATGAGGATCAACAGAATCGGCCAGCCACGGTCGAACCAGTTCTCGCTGAGAACGCCGAAATTGCCCAGTAGGAAAAGCACGCCCAATACGATCAGGACGATAGCCCCGGTGGGAAAGCCGCGACCGCCCGAGCTCCAGAAGTTTCCCATATGGTGGGGATTCGGAGGGACGGGCGGTACCTGAGGCGGAACCGGTGCGCTATATGGGGGCGGTGCGTACTGCGAGGCGAATCCCGATACAGGCGGATTTCCCGGTATGCTCTGCGGCGGAACTGCCGCCGGATCGGGAGGAATCGGGCCGACGCTCCCCGGATTTGGATTCGGCGGATAAACGCCGGACTGCGGCCAGCGGTTTCGCGGTGCAAACCACTGGCCGACGTCGTTCAAACCCAGCGGATTCGGCAGCGGCAGACCATCGCGCCGGGCGATCGCCGTCTGGTAGGCATCGAACATCTGATACAGAATCCATATCGGAATCAGCAGCCCGATCAACCCGTCGTAATGTGTCAGATCGATAAGGATTGCGAAAACCGCGACGTGGACGAGAGCCTTTGCGATCTGGCCGTTGTACACCGCGCCGACGCCGGGTATCCAGCTAACGGCGAGAGCGATCCCAGGATTGGTCCCCCAGCTTGCCGGTATTGGCATCGTGCCCGGCGGAAGCGGCCCCGCAGCCGTGTAGGGAGCACCTGTGGTGGCGGCATGGAGGCGTGCGGCTAAACAGGGCTCGCAGCTGATAACGTTGTTCACTTTGTGAACGCACTCGGCACACAGAGGCTTCCCGCAGTATTGACAAAAAGAAACAGCCGTCGTTTCGGGATGATTGGCACAGTTCATGCGAATCCCCTTTCTGGCGTGGATAAGAAACGCCTTGAGAACCATAAAAGGCAAAGCGGGCGCGATGAGGCCAACCGTGCAGGCGAAAATGCGAATGGGGTTTCCGGCGGAACTACCGAAGCCATATTCGCTGTAGGCACGGCTGTACTTCTCACAGCGTCGAAAGGCGGATGAAAAGCCGCATCGATGCGCGGCCCGGTGACTACAGGGTTCGGATCTGGAAGGCTGGGCAGACGAACAGCACGTCTTCTCACCATTCCCACACGATGAGATTCCGTCTGATCGCCGCTCGCCTCGCCATTGGCATTGGAACTCCGCTTCCGCGGCCCGCTTCCCTGCGACGGCGCCGGGCTGGTTTCCGCGGCGCGGCGCAGCCGCTGGACGCGCGCCTCCACCTCATACACGATGCGAAGATTTTCGTAATAACGCGCCACCCGGGCATTCACCTCCGCATACTGGCGGCTGGCAGCGCGGCGCATGTTGCTGGGCGCCAGGTCGGCAGGATGCATGTTGGTCAGCCGGACTCCCATCAGGTTCAGCGTCAGAGTGATGGAGAAGAAGGCCATGGCCGCCACCATCGCCAGCCGGGGTTCAACCAGCGTCCGGCGCAGCACCACCACCGTATTGCGCTGCCACGCGGGGGCGGAGGAAAGAGAACGACCTGCACCATGTCCGGGCCGGAAATCTGCCGGCGTGCTCTCCAATCTTTGCCGATCCGCATAGACCGGGGCAACGACGGCTCCGGCATAAACGGGAAGAACATCCTTGGCGCGGAGATTTCTTGCATTCTCGAAACCTGAACGGGTGGAAGAAGTCGCCGCCCTCTGGTCCGAAACTGGAGCGACGCTATCGGCCGTGCCCGGCGCACCTGCCATGCTGGTCCGGGCAAGAATCCTCGCGACCATATCCGCCGGAGGCTCCAGCAATTCCTGCTTCAGTACCAGCAGCCACTCGCGGCCGCGGCGTGTCTGCGCCAGCTTTTCCTGGCAGCTCGCGCAACCCACCGCATGGGTACGCAATTTTTCCATCGTCTCAGCAGGCAAGCTGTTCTCGGCGGACTCGGCCAGCCATTGCTCGACGGCAGCACAGTCGAGCGTGCCCGGCGCCGCACCCTCCGCCGGCGGCTTGCTGGAACCGAATTGGCCCGGGTCTTTCATTTACATCACCTGCTTTCTATTACGTTCCAGCAGCCTCGCCAGTTCCATGCGTCCGCGGCTGATGCGGGACTTCACCGTGCCTTCCGGGATCCGCAGGACCTCGGCAATCTCCTTGTAATCCAAATCATTCAGATCGCGCAGAATCACGGCCTCGCGCAGCTCCGGGGAGACCTTCAACAGCGCCTTCTGCACCACCGTTTGCAGCTCGTGACTGATGGACTGTTGCAGCGGATCGGGCTCCCGGCCCTCTACCCTTTCCGCTGCCGACGGCATGTCTTCGGGATCCTCCCAGCCGGCATCGAGTGAGTGCGTGGTCTGCTCGGAGCGGGTACGGCGGAAGTGATCGACCAGCAGATTGCGGGTCAGCGCCGTCAGCCAGCTTTGAAAACTTCCGCGGTCCACATCGAATGTCTTCAGACTGCGATAGACCTTCAGGAATACGTCCTGGGTCAGATCCTCGGCATCGCTCGCCGACCCGGTGAACCGGTAGCACAGACCATAGACGCGACGGTGTTGCGACTCCACGATCTGTTGCCAGGCGTGGCCGTCCCCCTGTTGGCAGCGGCGTACGAGTGCGTTCGTCTCTTCCACTTGAGCTGCGGGCATCCGCGGTTTCGCCGTGGGGTTCGGCTGCAATGTGGATTGCCGAACCTGAGCCGGCCGGCGACTGCTCTCCCGGACATCCAACCGGTACAGGCTGTTGCGCGGCAATGGGCAGGCCGACAATCCCATGTCAGAGCATACGCGGGCCGGAACCTTTCGGTTCCCTGAATGGTACAGAAAAGCCGGGGAAGGTGGAGGACATGATGGGAGGCTTGGTCCGGGTCCGCTGCGCCAGCCGAAAAGATCGGTACCCGGAGCCCTGATGTCTAGAGAGCAAAATACGGTAAACACGGCCAGCACCACAGCCCGTTCCCCTGCAAACCAGGCTGAATCAGAGCTTCCCAAAAAGCAACGCGGATCACGCTATTGACCGCGAATTTTCAGTTGAGGGGAGCAAGCGTCTGAATATGGATTGACCAGGAACGTACCTGCGATTCCAGAAATCAGGATAGTTCCATTGGAATTGAAATGGGCGGAGCGGAACTCTTCTTCCGGAAGATCATTGATCCTTCTCCAGCTTTCGCCGTTGTCGTCGCTTGTGTACACGCCTGTGAGCGAGGTCACGACCTCCCGATTTGGTTTGAAAGGGTCGACCTCGATGCTGTAGGCCCGAACGTTGGAACCTGCCTGATCTGTTCCTCTATGCAAAAGAAAGCTCGCGTTGGTCACCCTCTTTACGCTGCTGGGACCGACAGGGTTATACACTCCCCAGCAGGCAGCCAAATGAAGACCTCCCACAACACTCATTCCATGGATCGCAGAATCCGGGCCCACTCCATCAATGCGACTCCATTTCATTACATGGAGGTCGAGAAGGTAAGCCTGATCGCCAGTTCCCACATAGAGATAACCTGGGATCCTCTTTTTTGGGATCGGCAAACTGCATGGAGAGAATATCCATTTCGGTTGGAAGACCGGGAAGACGACCATCTTCAACCCACGAGCCATCCTTACCTTTGTGGTATCGGATGATCTGAGGTTCGAGGTCAAAGTAGCCATAACCGACGATGAGATGTTTTCCGTCGGTCGTCATTCCAACAACGTTTGCTCTTACGGGGTCACCTGCCTTTTTCGGAATTGGTATTTTAGGAGGCGAATACGGAACCCGAGGACCCACAATCGGTTTTACCAAAGTCTTAGACCTACTCGACTGGGGAAAAACCTGAAAGGCTCCCCGTTGCGTTGTGATCACAAAGTAGCCTGCACCGGGAGACACGATGAAACCGTTCCGCAGCCCCTCACCGATTCCCGCATCGAAATATCTGGAATCGATGCGTGCGACTTGATTCCACGTCAAGCCGCCATTGCTCGATTTCGAAATGTACATGGCTCGATCCCGGAACGGAACCGCACTGCTCAGGTCCGCAGTGAGGCCCCATATAACGTCTCGATCTCTGGCGCCGGGATCGGGGTCGCTGGCTATGGCTTCGATAAAATCACTGGCAAATTGGTGACTTCCGGGAAGGGTGGTTACTCGATAAGCACGGCAGCTGTTTAGGTCCTCGCTAGCGTCGCGATCGTTGTTATCAGAGGACGATGATGCGCTGAAGACACCAGCATTGTTCGTTGCGGGGGTTTGATGGGGTAAAGTCTGTCCCCATCCGATCATCGGAATAGTCATCAACAGGAATAGACTTGTCCTGCGAAGAGCGGCACGGCATATATGTGAGAGTGCCATGACCGGAACACCTTCAATGTGCTTGAACCTACACCTCAAATTTACTGCAAAGGCGCAAACTTTCCCGAGCGTATATGGAGACGATAGCTTAGCGTGAGAATAATTACGCGCACGGTCATGAAAATCTAACCCTCGGGGAGAACAGACCGGCCCACTTATTGAAGCCGCCGCCACCGAATATACAAACTGCAATCCGGATTACGACAAACGCGTTGTATCCACGCGTTAGCTCCTCAACTCAGGCAGTTCGAAAACCGACTGAACTACTTAGCACGTAAGATTCCCGGGACTCACCGGCATTATCGACGGGGCCTTATCCCGGCGTCGTTTTGAAGACCTTAGTGTTCCAGGCTGCTAATTTGCGCAACCGCCCTCGACTGAGTAGCCTGCGCCCTGGCCAGCATCACAGCCGACCGCCGCGACGCCTCTTCGTAATACCGCACCATCCGTTGCGGCTCCTTGGCTCGATACGGCGCCAGGTTATGGGCCCACCGGAACCCGATCGGCTGATACCAAAGCTCCGCCTCTACCCGAAACGGCCCGGGCGCGCTCCCCGTCCGGATTAGATATCGCACCTGGCTTCCCTTGTCGTTGAACCCCGGATCGTCCGCTGCCCTGCCTGTTACCGCAATATCTGCGTCCGCGGTGGCCTTGTCGAACCCGCGCGGCAGCAGACGATTGTCCTTCAGATAGCCCACCGCATTCAGCAGTCCCGTCGTTACCCGCCCCTGGGAATCCTTCAGGATCGGCTCGTAGATCTCCACCTGCTGCGGATTTGTAATCTCCCGATAGTGCGGCTCGAACCGCAATGGATCCTCATCGTTGTCATTGCCCACAATCGACCCATCCGGATTGAGCGCGCCCGACTCGAACACCACCCGCCCGTTCCCATCGCGCACCGTAACATGCAGCCAGACCCTGCGCGAAGGATAGGCCGTCGGCAGCTTATGTCCCGAAAGATTCTCGACCAGTACATCCACCGCCAGCCCGTTCGGCGTCGCATTTACTCCGCCAATCGTAACCTTCGCCGCCTTGGTTCGCAGAAAATCTGTCGTCCGCTTTACCGCAGCATGCAGCTCCTGCGGCAGCGCCTCGGTGCTCAACTCATCCCGGTGGTCCTGCAGCAATTCCTGCAAGACAAAGTTCCCGCCGACGAACACATGCCGGTGCACCCCCTCCCGCAGCTGACCGTACAGCGTCGTCACCGGCACCGGTTCATTCACCACCGGCATATGGCACGATTGGCAAGTCTCGTTCGTCCTGGAGTAGTCGCTATGCTGCCACTCCTGGAACGGCATCTGCTCAGGGAACCTGCCCAGCGCCACTCCGCCCGGCCCCCGCGCCGTCGTAAACAACGTATGACAGCTTCCACACAGCCCGGCATCGCGAATCTGATTTCCCTGCTCCGGAACAAAGCCGCCCGTGGAAGACTGCATCACCCGCTGATGCCCCCCATCCGTCACAAACGGACCATACTCCGGCCGCACATCGTTCTTCGCTCCCTTCGCGATCGCCACATTACCAACGAAGGTCTCGACCGTACCCAGCCCCTTGTCCTCAATCTGGTGGCATACCGAGCACGAAACTCCATCCGCCGCAGCTACATCGCCCCTGGGAAACTTCTGGAGCGGAAGATACGCAAACACCTGTGTCTTCCGCCCAGCGTCTCTATTTGCCAGATGTTGCACCGGCATATGACAAATGGAACACTCATCCTCGATGGCCGCCTGCGACTCCGGATGATCCATCGACTCGCGTCGTACACTCCCCTGCCAATACGGGTCTCGGGATGAGTTGGCCATGACGCTCGGCCGCCACTCGAACCCGATGGAAACATCCTCGCCCTCGCTTGTCTTCATCCCGTTATGGCAGGCCACGCACCGGTCTGAAGTGCGAAATTCCGCAGACACAGCCGCCTTGTCCTTCGCCGACTGGCTCCGCAGCGCCGCTGGAAATGCGGCCCACAAGATCGCGAGAAGGAGAATCACGCCATTTCGTTTGATCCGCATCACCAGCCTTCCCACAACTTTCCATCCGCCCAATCCCAGAGCACATAAAACAGAACCTGGGGTGACCGGCCACTCGTATTGGTGAAGGGCTCCCTCACTCCTACGGCGGCGCGGATGTGTTGCCGCGGGCTTATGGTCACCTGCATCTCCGGCAGCAGATCCCAATCGTTGCCCGCACCTTGTTTGAAGTTCCGCGAACCCAGCAGCTCGATCATCGGTGAAAACTGCCGCCCCAGCCCATGGTCCGGGATAATCGCCTGCCCTACCGTGCTCCGCCAAAACATGCTGCGGGGAGCGACACTGGTATCCACCGGAAGGTCCGACCCTAACTGGAACTGCAGAAACGTGTTCTCCTTAAACAATTGGTCGAATGCCGCAAACGGCTCGATCTGCGTCGTCCCGCTGCCAAACCCTCGCTTCCTGTCTCCCGTCGGCAGCAGCACCCCGCCCTGCAGACTCAGAATCGATCCCGTTCGCAGGCTTGAAAACATCTCCCGCTTCAAACCCAGCGTGATGTCCCCGATCCCGCTCGTCGAGTTGTGGGTCTGGTCCGCGTAATTCACCGGAACATCCACTTCGACCTGGTTCCTGCCCGCGAACGTCTGCTCGTGGATTACGTCCGTAGTAAAGCTTGCCGCCCCAGTGGCATTCAGCGCCGTCGAGATCACTTCCTCGTCCTCGGGAAACGCCTTCTCCGTCACCATCGCTCGCGGCAGGTTCAACTCGCCCTGCGGATAGTGGCCGGTATTCCTGCACAATCCCCGCATATACGCAATCACGTCATTGATCTCGGAGTCCGTCAGCAGTTCCCCAAATGCCGGCATGATCTCGGAAAATCCACGAGCCCGCCCTCCGTGCAGGATTACATCTTTCCATTCGGAGTTCGGCTCCGGCGTTGTTTGGTCACACCTGGAGAAATCCGGAAACGTATCCGGCCGCTTGAACTCCGTTTCTGTGGGCGCAGCGCCGCTCCCCGTGCTCCCATGACATGCAATGCAACCGGCCTTGTAGACCCGCTCTCCGTTCTTCGCATTTGGGGGCTTTGCGTAGTGGATCGTCTGTGCGCACAAATGCAGAGCGCCCGCGCCCAGTAGCAGAGCAACGAAAGCGAGCGGGATTCGAACCAATCCAGCCGGGCGCCGCGCAAGCAGTCGGCTCCGCAATCCGCGGAATGCATCCAACACCACGCCCCTTCTCTCGTCGCGCATAGTTTTTCTGCGGTTCACAATCGCCGAATCCACTCGATGCCGGAATTCTATCGTTACACCATGTTGTAGCTCTATCAGATGCGCGAATAGATTTCTCCAGGCGAGAATCTGGGCGGGAAACGCGTCCGGTTCACTGCAGGAGTTGGCAGTTCCCCTATAGCTCTGGAATGGAGCGCGCGTCAGCGGCCCAAGCAACTGGTGCGGAATGAGATTTCCCAAAGAAGTTGAAGGATTGTGCGTGAAAGTTGAAGGATTGTGCGTGAAAGTTGAAGGATTGTGCAACGTGCAGTCGTTGCCAAGCGCTTTCACTGCAGCAAGATGAGGGAAAATCGTAAGATCCTCTCGCTGCTCGCCGTGCGCTCAGAAGACAAACTGCCTTGAGGAATGCGCTCAGAGCTTCCTGAAGCAATTTTATCAAATACTTGGCAATCACGGTGCCGAGGAGGCCGGTTCCTATGGTGAAAAGAGCCTATGGAACTCGGACAAAACGCGTTCGCATGCATTACGGATCGCTCGACACGCCTCCAGCTATCTTCGAATAGCGGGGTGATTCCGGCATGCCTGGCCCGCCCTGTCAGGGCGGAGCCGGCATACTTTGACTTGAGGTGACGATTGCCATTCCTCAAATTAAGGAGCCAGCGCGGTAATCAGCCCCACCTTCGGACTTCCCCATCCGGTCACCAGATCGTAGCCTTTTACGGCCGAGTAGCTGCCGGACTTGCCGCTGAGGATGTCGTGGAAATCGGTGCTGTAGCTGGAGGTCAGATTCTGCTTGTAGATGGTTGGGTTGATGAAGCCGATCCTCGACTTGCCTTTGGCAACCAGTTGCTGGTTGACCAGCGCAATGTAGGCAGCCCACATGGGTGCGGCGAAGCTCGTCCCGCCATATTCGTTCGCCAGGCAGGTAGTCTGATCCGCACAGACGTAGAAGGTGAAATTCGCGTTGGCCGAAACGTCCGGGCCGTTGCGATAGGTCTTCGAACCCTTATTCGTCGTGGTGATCACGCCCGAGAGCTTCTGCCACGACGGAATCGCGATTTTGTCCGGGGAAATACCGTCTCCGCTGTACGCCCAGGCTGTCTCCGACTTCCAGGGGCCCGCCGCTTTCGTGGTCGTCAGATCGGTGCCGCCGACCGAAGTCACGTACGCGTTGTCCGCGGGCCACGCCTCGTTTTTCGACGACCACGTGGAGTTGTCCCCGGAAGCCGCGAAGAAGTTCTGGCCCTGTGCCGCCATCTTTTCAAAGTACGGGTTCAGCGTGCTGGGATCGACCGGTGTCCATCCCCACGAACAGCCAATTGTGGTGGGCAGCGGGTGGTGCGTTGTCAGGGAGCTGAGAATTGCCGTGTCGGACGAACCGACATACACTGTCAAACTGGAAAGCCCCGGAGCCATGCCGATCGCCTGGGTCATGTCGAGGGTCTGTTCGGCGTCATCGCAGTGGCCGCCAGATGCGTTATCCACGCAAGATGTCCTGGTCCCATCGGTGGAGAGCAACGTGATCGGCACATGGTTGGTTTGATGGACATTGCTGAAATACTTCGTCAAATCGGCCAGATCGGTCCCGTGAAATTCGAGCAATCCCAGGTTCTGGCCAGCGCCGGTCAGCGCCGTTCCGCCATAGTAGGCGGCGCGCATGTCGCTGCCCAGGAAAGAAGCCGAAGGCCCAGAGCCGGCTGGTGGCGTGGGAAACCACGGCCTCGGGCGAGATGCCATGGGCCGCCGCGTAGTCGCTCTTTTTCACAAACAGCGGATGCGGGATGGAGTAGTTGTTCAATCCGGTGACATGCCACAGACTGAACGGCAGGTCCACCGTCGGCTCGCGATCCGGAGAAAAGAAGGTACGGTTCTCTGTCGGGTGTTGGTAGTTCAGCATATTGACATGGAAAGCAGCTTCAACGGCCGCTACCGTGCCCCTGATTTGAACGTCCATGCCGTCGCGAGTGCCACCAGTGACGGTAAAGCCGCTTTTTTTCGCAAATCGGACGACGGCGTCATAATCCTGCTGGCTGGGGCCAAACCTTTCCGTGAATTCCTGCACTGTCAGGAATTGGCGGTAGGAGGAGCTGTTCGGATCGTAGATTTCGCTCAACAGGCTGTCCAGCCCGGCCTGATCGCGCAGCGGCAGAACCAGATCCAGCTTCATGATCTGATTTGCAGGAAGCCGTCCAATGGCTTGCGCGGTCCCGCTCTGAACCACTTCTCGCACGTGCGTCGTCAACACCGACTGTGCCTGAGAACTTGCGGCCGTCAGCAGCACCGCGGCCGCTGCCGCCAGAATGAATCCTGATCTGCGAATCAGCGGAAAAACCGAACTTTTATCCATGGCATTTTTCATAACAAAGCTCCTGCAGGTTGGGTAAATCCTGGCCTCAATCTCTAAGTCAGCGGGTCTGGTTTGACGAGGTTTGTAGGGCACACACCAAGTCACTCTGGCACGTGTTAGTTACCCTAACCAACAGAAGCTATCTTTGGCAAACGAGCCGGGTTTCTGCACAAGGAACCGTGCAAGAACGTCGCGTGGCCGGCTGTTCGGCTTGAATCCGGCCAAAAACGACTGGAAGTCATCTCACAGCAGACTTGTCGTCTTCAGTGAAGCGAAAGTCGACATCACTGTTGATTATTCAACATAGCCAGACCACGTCCAGGGACGCTCTGATTCATTTATTCAGCGCCCCAGTGGCTAAAGCCACCGGTAATGTTTGCACACTATCCCCGGCCTGAAGGCCGGGGTCTACCAGTATTCAGACGATCCCCGGTCTGAAGGCCGGGGTCTACCAGTATTCAGACGATCCCCGGCCTGAAGGCTCACCAATGCTTCAGACTATCCCCGGCCTGAAAGCGGGATCTACCAGTATTTCGGACTATCCCCGGCCTGAAGGTTGGCGTCTACCAATGCTCCAGACTATCCCCGGCCTGAAGGCCGGGGGTCTACCAGAAGCTCTAGATCAGCCACTTCATCAGAGTCTGCCTAGAAGATGAAAGAAACTCCGCCGGTGATGCGGTCCTGACGCATGGCGCCTTGAAACACCGGGCCGATAAAGGTCAGCTTGGAACCCTCATCCAGCTCGATCAGGGTGAGAATATCGTTCTTCGACTTGGTCCAGAAGTCCGGCTGAGAGGTCAGCGTCTCGCGAAAATCCGCGCGCAGCATCCATCGCGGTTTCAGCCGGTAGCGCACGCCTCCGCCGTAGTTCAGCCCGGGCTGAAAAATGCCTCCGCCTTCGAGCGGCGGAGTGCTGCCGAAGTTATATGCAGCGCTGATCAGTCCAATATTGCTCAGCCCCAGCCGATACCAGCCCGGAGCTTTTTTGATCGGCGCATCGGCCAAATGCATCACCTGCAGTGAGGGCCCGATGGCAAGATACGGGCGGAAGCGGGACGTCTTGGGACGTCCATTCACCAGCAGATTGTAGGTGAACTGCGAGGTCCTGAGCCCGGCGACTGCAAAAACGAACTCGTTGACATCCGTATTCGTTGTGGAATCATGCCCAATCACACCGAGGCCCAGCCGGAATCCGGTGAAACTGTAGTCAAAGCTGAACTCGTGAGAGAAATATTTCTGCGGGTCCAGAGTCACCGTGCCGCCAATTTCCCCGCCGTTATGCAGGGAATTGGACAGCACCACCAGCACAGGCGGCCCGGGCGGGTCTTCCTGGGTGAAGAGTAATCCGATGGCGCCCCCATTTCCTCCGTAATATCCCTGGAATCCTCCGCGAACCCCAAGCTCGACCGAGGGCGGCGTCCACAAGTTCGGATTTTTTCCCTGCGCAGCAGCGGCCGCGCTGCCTGTGTAGGGCCGCGCCGATAAGCTGCTATATGCGTCGTGGGGACGAAAGCCCGCGTCGATGGTGTACTTCTCGCCATCGATGTCCATCTTGCGCTCCGGTCCGGCCTCTTTCTTCTTCTTCTTGGATTCGATTGCATAGCGAATCCCCGAGTAGGCCTGCACTCCGACGTTGTCGCGGATGAGATTGTTTTTCAGCGTGAGCACGGTTTGGCGCGTGCCCCGCTCCACATTGTTACCGTGAATGCGAATCGCCGTCTTATCCTGTCCACTTGTCTCATCCTGCGGATGTTCACAGCTATTCAGCCGCAACACGGCAACACGACGGTCTGTGATCAGATCCTCTCCGGTGCCGTTCTTCGCATCCTCCGGCAGCCAGGGCCGGGTAACCAATTGCACGCCGGTGACGCAGCCCGTGTAAATCAGGTCGTTCACCACCTTGGCGCGTTCATTGTCGATGTGGGTGTCGATCAGGTGGATGAACGTCTTGTTCTTTTTCGAAAAGCCAATGCCGACGTCATGCGTCGCCGAAGACGTCCACACCTGCTGCCCATCCCATGACTCAGAAGTTTGCCAGATACGCAAATGGTGACGTTTGGAAAAGGTATTCACCGTCTTGGCATAGGCATATTCCGGGCGCTTGCTATCGAGCAACAGCGTCGACATGGGGGCGTTACGATACCCCTGGTTTTCCGCGATGGATCGGATCGTGCTGTAGGTTGTCTCCGCCGTCAGGCTGTCGACGACCACCCAGTCGGCCGCGGTAAAGGCGCGTTCCACTGCGCCGGCGCTGCCGATAAAGATGAGGTTCGTAAGGTCCGACGGAAGAGACTTCCGGCCCTCGGTATATGTGCGAAACGGCAATTTCCGCACCATGCTGCCGAGTTCCTGCCCGCCAGCTTCGGTGCTTACAATGGGCGGCACGCTTTCCGCATGTTCAACCGGCAGCACCAGCGGCGCAGTCAATTCCGCCAAAAATTCCGTGCCCGACGGCAGCGTGATCTCGGGCTCGGAAAATCTCAGCACGCTTGACGAACCCGCTGTAGTGAAGATCGCTGCTATTGGATCTCCAAACGCCAGCGTTCCGACAATGCCGGACGTCCGGTTGCTCAGCGTCGAAGTCGAGCGGATTCCCTGAATCCGCCCTTTCTTGTTGATGCTTTCGCGCGCATTCTCCACCTCTGAAATGCGGCACTCCACCGGGACGGACTGCCCGCTCGAAAGCAAGATGCGATCGAACTTCAGCTCGACCTCCGCCGTCTCGTGCGCAAACCCTATCCCGACCTTGCGGACCTCAATGACGGAACCTGCGATCGTGGTTCCCAGCGGCACCAATATCTTGCCGCCCTCGTTGACCGGGGAGATCATAATGCCGGTGATTTTGGTTCCCTTTGGCGTTGAATAGGAACTGATGGGCTGCTCCAGCCGAATCTCCAGACGAGTTCCAATCGGCAAAGTCTCAGCTCGGAGGCAGATCGCCACCGAAAGACATGCATAGCAACCGAATGTAATCAGACTTTTGCAGCAACGCCGTCTTGACAAACAGGGCCTCCCGGCAAGAATCAATTGCAGGGGAAAAGGTGTCGATTCTATGCGGTCGTGGATGGCCTGAAGTTATCACAAAGCGCGTGGATTCATGCAAATTAGATTCGAACGAAAGTTACATGTCCTGCGGAAGAAAATCCGAGGCGATCGGATTTTCATACAGCGAGTAGTCGCGGCTGACTACGGTGATCCCACTCTCCGTCACCAGATGATTCTTGCGGTCTTCGTTGGCGTCGTAACCAATGACCGTACCCTCGGGAATCTGCACATCGCGGTCGATGATGGCGCGCCGAATTCGGCAATTACGGCCAATCCTGACATGGGAGAAGAGAATACTCGAGTCCACCTCGCCATAGGAATTGACGCGGACATCATGCGAAAGCACGCTGTTGCGCACCGTCGCGCCGGAAACGATGCAGCCGGCGGAAATAACGGAGTTGATGGCCATGCCGCTGCGTCCCGGCTCTCCGAAGACAAACTTCGCCGGCGGATATTGCAGCGGCCGCGTGCGCATCGGCCAGCTCTTGTCATAGAGATTGAAGATCGGCGTCACCGACGCCACATCCATGTTGGCATCGTAATAGGCGTCGAGGGTTCCCACATCGCGCCAGTACAGCGCCTCCTGCTTGTTCTCATCGACGAAATTGAACGCGTACATTTTGTACTGCCCCAGCATGGCGGGCAAAACGTTGTGGCCGAAGTCGTGTTCAGAATCCGGATCTTCCGCGTCGCGGATCAGGGCCGGCAGCAGCACGTCCGTGTTGAACAGATAAATGCCCATCGAGGCATCGACCTTCTCCGGATTGAATGGCGAGCGAAGGTCGGTCTGCTCGGGCTTTTCGACAAATGCGATGACTTCGCCGTTCCTTGAGACCTCGACCACACCGAACCGCTTTACCTCCCAGGGATCGATGGGCAGCGTGGCCAGCGTGACATCGGCGCCGGAATCCAGATGCTGTCTCAGCATGCGTTCATAGTTCATCTTGTAGATGTGATCGCCGGAAAGGATCAGCACGCGCCTGGGCTGCTCGCTGCCGATGGAATAGATGTTCTGGTAAACGGCATCGGCGGTGCCCATGTACCAGTTGGAACTGACGCGCTGCATCGGCGGAAGAATCTCAATGAACTCGCCGAGATCGTTCGCGACCACGGATCCCCAGCCCTCGCGGATGTGCCGGTTCAGAGAGAGCGCCTTATATTGCGTCAGGATGTAAATGCTGCGCAGGTCGGAGTTGATGCAGTTGGATAGTGTGATGTCGATGATGCGATAGTTGCCGCCGAATGGAACTGCAGGCTTGGCGCGATCACGGGTCAACGGATAGAGCCGCTCGCCCGCTCCGCCCGCTAGAAGGACCCCCAACGTATCTTTCATTCAGACCGTCCGATCCGCTTGGTTCTGTGATGATTCCGGTGCGGAGATGCGATTATGAAGCCATGTGTGTCATCCTGAGCGCAGCGAAGGACCTCGTGTTTTGCGGGTTAATCCGCAGCTTCGGCATTGCCTGTCTCGTCGGTCAGCCGAATCCGCAGGGATCGTAGAAAGTTCAGATCCTGAGCGGTAAACGGGCCGGAGACGGCGGCCTCAACCTCCTCCTTCTGCTCCGCAGCTGCTTCCGCTTCATTCAGCCCGATGGTTGCCTCCAGCATCAGCATGACTTCGAAGCCTTCGGCACGGATATTGCGCACCACTCCGGCGATCTGATCGGACTCCGCAACGGTTTCGTGGATGGCTTCCCCCAACTGCTCAATAAGGTTGCGTATCTTGCGATTCAAGCTCAGCCTCCCCGCGCCGGCGTGGCCGCGTTTTTCTTAACCATACTTCGCTTTGTGCCCGAGGGCAACGCGCGATTTGCTTTTCGCTTCGGTCGATGAAAATCGACCCGGTACGACCCTCATTCGAAGAACGCCGCAGGAATTAAGATAGATGCGGTAGACCGCGCAGACGAAACATTCCTGCTCCGGCTGCTACACTTTTTCTGTTGTGGGATATGAAAAGCTAGGCCGCAAGCTGGGAATAGGCACTCGCGTCGCTGCGAAAATGCTGCGCGAGCGCACGCGGAAGGCAGCTTCGCCCGCGGAGGCGAAAGCGCGCGTTGTGACTCCGTCGGCCGCCACTGCGGCGCAAAGAGAGCCGCGCGTCGAGCAGCGCCAACAGGTCAAGCGGGTCGATCCACGCGTGGTGACGCGCAAAGTCTCGCGCGGCGTCGTCCAGGGCAGCCGGGGCTTTGGCCGCGGATTCTGGAAGCCGTTCGCTCACGCTGTCCGCGCCCTGTGGCACGAGATCACCGGAGTCTTCTTCGCCCTGTTCGCCGTGTTTTTCGGCCAGGGAACGTGGCGCCATCGCGATGCCTGGAGGTCAGGGCCCGATCATACCCATTTTGTGATTTATTTCGTCATTACCCTGGTGTTCATTTATTTTTCGGTCAGCGCATTTGTCAGTTCGCACCATTCTTCGCAACGCTAGTAGGTTTGGTCAGGGTTTGTTCCTTAAATTCGTCCATAAAATCTGTCGTTTCAATCGGAGCGCAGCGGAATGGATCGGCATCACCGCCTATCGGCGACGACAAACCTATCCCGCTGAGCGTGGATTCGCTCCAATACCGCATCAAGGAACCTGCATTTGCCATGACAATGGCATAAGACCACCCGAAAACATCGTGATGGCCCGCTGAGCGTGGGTTCGGTCGCGTCAACTACTGGATCACGATGTTGACTCGAGATGTTTTGAGATCGTAGACGCCTCCCGCGATCAGCAAGTCCTTGAAGAGCGGATCCTTTCGCAGGGCGCGCACGCCAAGGAGGACGTTTTGCCTGATCGCCTCCGGAACCACTTTAGCGTCAGGATACGGGGATCCAACAATCTGTCTGGCGCGCACTACCGCCGGACGGATGAGCCTTACAAACTCAAGATCGTGTGTGCCGGGGAAATACTTTACCGCCTCTTTGACGGCGCCGCAGTCCGAGTGACCCATGACGAAGAGTATCCTCGCGCCCAGTACGCTGGTTCCGTAGTAGAGGCTCTCGGCCAACGTTCCGGTCGCAACATTGCCCGCGACACGCGCAACGAACAGGTCGCCTATTCCCTGATCGAAGACCAGCTCTGGAGGAACCCTCGAGTCCGAGCAGGAGATAATCGCCGCGTATGGAGTCTGCCCGTGGTCCGCTACGCACTTGCGGCGCTCCTCATCCTCTCCCGGATGGGTCTGATCGAACGCCGCCCATCTTTCATTTCCCTCTGTCAGGGCCTGCAGCGCATCGGCTGCGCTTGTGGGCCGGTTCTCATTGCAAAAACATCCCGGCCTGGGATGCTCATTGCAAAATACCTCCGGGGAAAGGTCGGCGTGCGCCTGGTCCGACTGGAGCACGGGCGACAGGACTGCTGCTAATCCGGTGAATGCTCCGAGGCGCAACAGCTTTCTCCTGTCTATCTGCGAACTTCTCAATGATGCCATCTGTGTTTTCTCCTCGACGAAGAGCCTCTGCAAGAATGTCCTCCAAAAACCAGACCCGAATTTCCTATTTGAGCTCAGCTTTGATATTTTGGGCCGTACTCACGAGGTCCCTGAAAAGCTGCTGCGTCCATGCCGTTTAAATACAGCAATTCTCTTTCCAAAATTGCAGAGCGTTCTACATGAGAATGAAATCAGTGATTTAGGTTTGCTTCGTTTTGGGTGATGCGTACGGTCGTTTACAGTGGGTTCGGAGGTGAGGCAACGTGTATTCAATTGCGGAGGGTGACAGAGATGGGGCCTGAAATCCGGGTAAAGTTGCGTTAGAGTGAGAACTCTATTCACATTGAACTATTCAGATTGAACCGGGGCGCCCCAGGTTCGCGAAGGCAACCTGGGTCTTTTCCAGATGCGGCCGAAACCGGGGTGTTCACATCTCGATTTTCAGATGTGGGTCTTCGGTACATCGAAATGAAATGATCCAGGAAGAGGATTGAAGAAGGATGTCTGCATGCCGGATCGCTTGAATCCACAAGACGACAATGTGCACTCCGGCGTGGACATGGAGCCGGTCTATGAGCCTGCGGAATCCGACGCCCCACGGCGCGAAGAAAAAATCGGCTATCCGGGCGCTTATCCCTTCACCCGGGGCATTCAGCCCACTATGTATCGCGGACGGCTGTGGACGATGCGCCAGTATGCCGGCATGGGCGACGCCGAGGAGAGCAATCGCCGCTACAAATTTCTTCTGGCCAGTGGAACCAGGGGGCTCTCGGTAGCCTTCGATCTGCCGACACAGATTGGCTATGACTCCGACGATCCCATGTCGATGGGGGAAGTCGGCAAAGTTGGTGTCGCGATCGATTCCGTTGAGGATATGGAGCGGCTCTTCGACAGTATCCCGCTTGACAAGATCTCCACCTCGATGACCATCAACGCAACCGCGAGCATCCTGCTGGCGCTGTATGTTGCCGTGGCCCGGCGCACCGGAGCGGACACCCGCAAACTTTCCGGCACGGTCCAGAACGACATCCTGAAGGAATACATCGCGCGCGGAACTTACATTTATCCGGTGCACCACGCCATGCGCATCATCACCGACATGTTCGCGTGGGCCAACGATCAGGTACCGGAGTGGAATACCATTTCCATCTCGGGATATCACATGCGGGAGGCCGGTTCGACGGCGGTGCAGGAAGTGGCCTTCACTCTGGCAAATGGAAAAACGTATGTGCAGGCCGCCGTCGATGCGGGCCTCGATATCGACCGGTTCGCGCCCCGCCTGTCTTTCTTCTTCAACGCGCACAGCAATTTCCTTGAAGAAATTGCGAAATTCCGCGCCGCGCGGCGCATGTGGGCGCGCATCATGCGGGAGGAATTCGGAGCGAAGAATCCTCGCTCGTGGATGCTGCGATTCCACGCCCAGACTGCGGGCTCCACGCTAACGGCGCAGCAGCCGGAAAACAATATTGTCCGCACCGCCGTCGAAGCCATGGCCGCCGTGCTTGGCGGGACGCAGTCGCTCCATACCAACGGCTACGATGAAGCGCTGGCCCTGCCCACAGAAGAGGCGGCGCGCATTGCGCTGCGCACGCAGCAGATTCTGGCCTATGAGTCCGGGGTCGCGCAGACCATCGATCCGGTCGCGGGCTCCTATTGCATTGAGGCTCTGACGGATCGGATTGGAAACCACGCGACGGAATACCTCGAAAAGATCGCGGGCATGGGCGGAATGCTGCGCGCGATCGAGCGCGGGTACGTGCAGCAGGAGATTCAAAATGCGGCGTATGAATATCAGCAGGCCGTCGATACCGGAGATGCCGTCGTGGTCGGCGTGAACCGCTTTATGCGCGACAATGAGCCGGGGATTCCGCTGCAGAGGATCGACGAGTCACTGGAGCGGAAGCAGGTGGAACGTTTGCGCGGGTTGCGAGCGCGGCGCGACCCTGCCCGCTGGCAACAGGGCATCCGGCGCGTCGAAAATGCCGCTCGCAATGGGACAAATTTGATGCCGGCAATCCTGGAAGCGGTAGAGAGCTACGCCACCGTGGGAGAGATTGCAGGCAAGCTGCGCGAAATCTTCGGCGAGTACCACGAAGCAGTCGTAATCTAAACTCTCACAGGAAGGGAATGCGGGTACCCCGACGTTCGCGAGGCTAACCTGAGTCTTTTTGGCGAAAGAGCCGAACCAAAAGTGAGAATTTCGGATTGAGAATTTCGAGAGGTATTTAGCATGCGAACTGTAGAACATCGCCCGGCCTATCGCGTACGCAGACGAAGCACCTTCCCGGTTCTGCTGCTCGGCATATTGCTGGGCCTGATTGCTTTTGCCGTTTTCGCGCACCAGGCGAAAAGCGGTGTGTGGGACCGGCTGGCCGCGGTCGTGACCGGCCGCGGGCTAACTATCGATAATGCCCCTTCTGTCGTGAATAAAATTCAACGGCTGCAGCGTCTGGAAACGGTCAGCTATTCGCTCGACAAGATTGTCGAAGGCGATCGCCAAAACCCCATTCTGCCGGATTTCCTGGTGGGCGATAAGCTGCTGATGGTGGTCCATGGAGAAGTGATCGCCGGAATCGATCTCAGCCAACTGAAAGCCGGAGATATTCACATCGAGGGTCGCTCCATTCAGGTGCATCTCCCCCCGGCACAGATTTTTGTCACCACGCTCGACAATACAAAAACGCGTGTCTACTCCCGCAACACCGGCCTGCTGGTGCCGGAAGATCCCAACCTCGAAAGCGAAGTACGCGCCAAAGCACAGGAGCAGATGCAGCAGGCGGCGATCGCGGATGGAATTCTGACGACAGCCGCAAAGAATTCCGGCGCCACGGTGACTTCCATGTTGATGGGCATGGGGTTTCAGAACGTGAGCATCCAATAGATCCTGCAAGGTGCGGTGAAACGATTCGAGCTCACTTGCAAATGCAAGCTATCTCCCCAACCTCACTTGCAGATTGCGAGTGAGCTTTTCCGAATTGCACCTCAACCAGTGCGGTTCGCCCCCAAACCCCCATTGTGTGTTCTGATAATTTCGTGACCATTCTGGACGATTTTGAATTCGAAATCGGCAATGTGCCCGTCGGCTCAGGCGAGCTCTTTCTGATTGCCGGCCCCTGCGTGATCGAGAGCGAAGCCCACGTCCGCAAGATGGCCGATGCCATCCAGCGAATTACCGGCGATCTCGGCATTCCCTTTATTTTCAAAGCCAGCTACGACAAGGCGAACCGCACGTCCATCAAGAGTTTCCGCGGACCGGGCCTCGAAGAAGGATCGAAAATTCTTGGCCGCCTGGCGCGGGCCACGGGTCTTCCCGTGCTGACCGATGTGCATGATGCGCACGACTGCGAACGTGTCGCGGAAGACGTGGATGTGCTGCAGATTCCCGCGTTTCTGTGCCGCCAGACCGACCTTCTTGTGGCCGCTGCAACCACCGGGCGCGCCGTCAACGTAAAGAAAGGCCAGTTCGTCGCGCCCTGGGATATGCGGCACGCGGTTGAAAAGATTCACTCTTCGAGCAGCAACCCGCGCGTGTTTCTCACCGAGCGCGGCGCCAGCTTCGGCTACAACAATCTGGTGGTGGATATGCGCTCACTGACGATCATGCGGCGCTTCGCCCCGGTGGTCTTCGATGGCACCCACTCCGTGCAGACACCGTCTTCCGCTGGGGATGTATCGGGCGGCCAGCCGGAATTTATTCCTTTGCTGGCGCGGGCCGCGGTCGCCGCCGGGGTGGATGGCATCTTTCTTGAAGTCCACGACGATCCCGCAAATGCGAAATCCGACGGCGCGAATGCTTTGGATTTGGAGGGACTTCGTCCGTTGCTCGAAACTCTGAAGGCAATCCACGCGGCGGCGGCGACCGGTCTTGTCTGAAAAACTCGGACGCCGCGGCGGCAACAATCAAGCCAGTTCAGACCGACCTGACGACATCATCACCGGACGGAACCCGCCTGGGTGACGAGTCGGCCAGCCGGCGAACCTCGCGAATCAACGCCGCCGGACCGTCCAGGCCTTCCATTGTGGCGTCGAATATCGAATCGTTCTGCAGCGTGGAGTCCGGTCCCAACATCAGCAGCATTTTCGACGCGGGGCTGCGGCGCCGAAGCTGCACACCGAGTTCGGAGATGTCGTTGGCAGAAAGAGTATCGCTGAACACCACCAGCGGATACGCGGCGGCACTCTCCTTCACCACCTCCGCGGCTTCCCCTGGCGTGATGGCACGCACGCGGAAACCAGCCTGCCGGAGAACTTCATCTGTGTACATTGGCATCACGGGAATGCGGCCGATCAGCAATATTTCGACTGACGCGGAGTGATCGGAACCGGAAAATCTCTGCGGAGGGTTCGCTTCACGACGTTGACTTTGGGCACACATACGCACGCTCTCTTCGCGCCGACGCATCGGTGATGAGGCTCCGACGGATCTTTGTCTGGGGAAGACTCAGGGCTCCGCCGGTTTGTAAACTACTTTCGCGTAGAGAGATGTTACTTCTGTCATGGAGCCGGCGCAACATTAAATTCACCGCGAGTTTTCCACAGGGGGTACCTGCTTGGTCATTATTTTGGTTGACTTGGCATGCAACCCGCGAGTTTACTGAGCAACTGTTTTGGCCGACAGCTCGGCGGTGGCGGTTGGAGTGGGCGTGGCCTCCGGCCGCTGCTCCCCGGGAAAGCTTTCGTCCGGGTGATCGGCGGTTGCAACCTGCATAAAGCTCATCCAGATGGGGAGAGCCACGCGGGCGCCAGTCTCTTTGTCGCCAAGACTCTGGCGGTCATCGTAACCTACCCAGACCCCGCAGGTTACGGACGGAGAAAAGCCCAGAAACCAGGCGTCCGTAAAGTCGCTGGTGGTGCCGGTTTTGCCGCCCAGGGGGTGATGCAACTGGCTGGCCGCGATGCCCGTTCCCTGATGGATCACGGCTTCCAGCAACGGCATCATCTCCCGGGCCGTATGGACATCGGTTGAGACATGGACATCGGGCGTGTCGTCCCACAGCACCTCTCCGTCCGATGTCGCTACGCGATGGACGAAATGCGGGGTCAAGCGTATGCCGTCATTTGGGAAGCTGCTATAGGCGGCAACTTGTTCGTACAGGCTGATCTCTGCCGCCCCTAGCGCAATCGGCAGAAACGGCGGGATATTGGTCGTAACCCCGAAGCGATGGGCGCTGGCGATTACTTTGCGGATTCCGATTTGGTCGGTCAGTTTGAGCGCGGGGATGTTCAGCGACTGGGCGAAGGCGCGCTGCAGAGAAACGTTACCAAAGTAATGTTTGTCGTAATCGTGCGGTGTGTAGGGGCCGGAAACGGTGCGGAATGTGACCGGGGCGTCGAGAATCATGCTGTCCGGCTTTTCGCCCGCCTCCATCGCCGCGGTGTAGACATAGACCTTGAAAGAAGACCCGGTCTGGCGCTCGGCCTGGGTGGCGCGATTGTATTGCGACAAATTGAAATCCCGTCCGCCGACCATGGCCAGCACATCGCCGCTGGGATTGTCGACGGCCATCAGGGAAGCCTGTGCGCCGGTATCCTGTTCGAGCGAGGCATGCAGGAGATTGAGGCCGTCCGGCGGCTGGCCAGCCGGCGCAGGCAGGATCCGCAGATATACGATGTCGCCGACATGAAGGAAGTCTGAAGCGAGCTTGTTCTTTGTCCAGGCCCAATCCTCCGGAGCAAGAATGGCGCTGCGATTTTCTCCGACGCGGACGGTCACTTCAAATGGCAGGACTTCCGTTACGACACCATGAATATAGGTGCCGGGGTTCGGATCCACGCTCCAGTCCGGGTGGTGAAAGGTATTGACGGAACTGCCGGCGGAGATGACATTCAGCAACCCGCCCCGCCATCCCCGGCTGCGTTCATAGGCGGCGAGCCCATCGAGCACGGCCTGGTTCGCCGCCTGCTGGAGCTTCAAATCGAGCGTGGTATAGACGCGCAGACCGGATTGGTGCACCATTTCGGAGCCAAATCTCTGATCCAGTTCCCTGCGCACTTCCTCGACAAACCAGGGCGCGACGGTGTTCGGCGGGGGCTCGAGATGCAGGCCCAACGGACTCGATTTTGCCGCCGATGCCTGCTGCGCGGTGATGACGCCGTCCTCCAGCATGGAATTCAGGACGAGATTGCGGCGCTCCAATGCGCGCGCCGGATGCGAGACCGGAGAATAGTATGAAGGACCGCGGGGCAGAGCGGCGAGTAAAGCTGCTTCCGGCAGGGTCAGGTCGCGCGCATGTTTGCTGAAGTAATATTCCGATCCGGCTTCGAATCCATAGACACCCTGGCCGAGGTAAATCTGGTTGGCGTAGAGGGTAAAGATCTGGTCCTTGGTAAAGTTCCGCTCGATTTGAATCGAGAGCAGCACTTCCTGCAGCTTGCGGCGGAAGGACCGTTCGGGCGACAGGAAAAGATTGCGCGCCAGTTGCATGGTCAGGGTGGAAGCGCCCTGCGCGCGGCGGTCGGAGGTCAGGTCGCGATAGGCCGCCGCGGCCACGCGGAACAGGTTGACGCCCCAGTGGCTCTCAAAATTTTTGTCTTCAATCGAGATGACGGCGTTCCGCAGCACCGCGGGAATGTCGTTGTAGCTGACGACGATGCGGCGCTCCAACGCGAAGGACCCAATCTGCGTTCCGTGGATGTCATAGAGGACTGTGGTGGTATTGGGGCGGTATTGTTCCAGCTCCTGAATTTGAGGCAGGTCCACGGTATAGATCAGCAGCAGTCCAGCAAGAGAGCCGAACATGGCTGCGAGAACCGCAAGAATCACGAAGGCCGCTGAGCCGGCCAGTTTTTTGCGCCGGCTGGAGGGTGGGCGAAAGCCTGGTCGGATGCGGCCCCGGCGGGTAGCGAAATGCGGCTTTTGCCCTGAGGGCTGAGGGGATTGAAAGGTCAAGGACAGTCCTGATGCAGCGTTCCTAATGCGCGCTGACGTATTTAATCCTAATGGCACATTGAAGGACGCGCCTACGTAAAAACTTCGTCGGATAAAGATGATTCACTCGCGTTGGTATTTAAACCATAATCCCGGCGGAATGATGGCTGGAGCGAGACGCCCGAAGCAGCGCCATGGTGCGGCGGAGAGCGGCTCAAATCGGTGCCGTAACCAGCATCAAATGGTGCTAATATCGGTGCAGGAGAATCCCATGCGGACCACGATCGCTTTGGATGACAATCTCGTCCGGACTGCCCAGGAATATACCGGGCTGGAGGAAAAAAGCACTCTGGTGCGGGAGGCGCTGAAAGCTTTGATCGAGCGGGAGGCAGCGCGAAGACTTGCCGAACTGGGCGGCGCTTCCCCGGGCATGGCATCCATCCCGCGCAGACGGGCGAAGGCAAAATGATTCTTGCGGATACGTCGGTATGGGTCGATCACTTTCGAAAAGGAGACCCCGAACTGTACCGGCAGCTGCAAGGCAACAACATTTCCATCCATCCCTTTATTGTTGCCGAACTGGCGCTCGGTAATTTGCCAAACCGGCGGAAGACCATGGCCGATCTCGACCTGCTCCCGGTGGTGAAAATCGCCCGGATGAGCGAGGTGCGGGGCATGATTGAGAATTATTCATTGTTTCAGAGGGGGATTGGTTTCGTGGATGCTCATCTGATTGCCTCGACCTTGATTACGCCGCACACCGTTCTTTGGTCGCGGGACAAACGTCTCCGCGCTGTCGCTGAGATACTTGGGATTGGCGCGAGTATCTCCTGAGGCACGCTGTCGTACCATTCGGTTGCCTGAGTTGAGGCGAATGGCAAGCCTGCCCTGAGCATCTTCTGGATTCTTCGCTACGCTCAGAATGACGAACAGATACTGCGGCCCTTCTACGCGGCCTTCGGCTGCTTGAGCAGTTGCAGCGCCTTGTTCAACTGATCATCCGGCTGCGATTCGGGCGCGGGCTTGGCTGGCGCTGCGGCTCCGGGAGCTGTCGGCTTGGTCACCGTACCCGGGCCGACCGGCGGCGCGACCAATCCGAATCCGTTGTTTTCGGCGACGACCACGTTCGGCATCACCGCGTTGTCCTGGATTACATTGCCATTGGGCGCGTGATATTTGGCGACTGAAAGAAACAGGACAGCTCCGTCAGGCAACGGAATCTGCTTTTGCACGGAACCTGATCCAAAGGTGCGATCGCCGACCAACTGGGCGCGGTTGTTATTCTTGAGCGCCGCGGCCACAATCTCCGCCGGGCCCGCGGTGCCGTGGTTCACCAGAACCATCAAAGGCGCGTCGGTTACGAAATTTTTCGGATCGGCCGTCCAGGTCTGCTTTGAATATTTCTGTCCCTGGAGCGTGGCAATCGTACCGGATTTCAGGAACGCATTCGCCAGCTGAACCGCCGAATCCATGTCGCCGTCGGCAACATCCCGTAGATCGAGCAGAATCTTCTGATTTCCGCGTTTCTGCATCTGGGCAATCCGCGCCAGCACCTCATCCACTCGCGGCTTGCGAAGGTCGAACGGTTTTAGATAGAGGATGCTGCTGTTTTCATATTCATCGACATGCATGGCGGGGTACTCGGCCATGGTGCGGGTCAGCGTCATCTTGTCGGGGGTGGCGCTGGTGGGCTCAATTACGGAAAAGGTCACCGTCGAGCCGGGCTGGCCATCGAGCGCCAGCTGGATCATCTGCAGCGGCATGACCCGCGTGCCCTGATTGTTGATGGTCTCGATGACATCGCCGTCGACGATACCGGCCTTATCGGCGGGGCTGCCGGGAATGACAGAGATGACGGTCGCATAGCCATAGCGTTTGGAAATATCGACGCCGATCTGGGCCTTGCTCTCGTTCTGGTGGGCCTGGTAAAGCTGGAACTCGGCTGGCGTGAGATAGCCGGAATCGGGATCGAGACCTTCGAGCAGGCCGTGGAGCGCGCCCGTAGTGACGTCGGGAATGTTGGGCGTGACCACGTAGTCGTTCTGAATATGCTGCAGAACTTCGCTGTAGACTTCGATCTGCTGATAGGCGCTCGCATCTGTGCCCGCGCGAACGCCACCCGGCAGAATGCCGCCCACGATGACAAACAGGACCAGCAAGACTGAGATAGCGAGGAGAGAAAACTTTAAGGGCTTGGGCATACGAATAAGGGCGCGGCGCAACCACAGCCGCTGAAAACAGTGTACAGCTTTCAGCTGCCTGCAATGAAACGCAATGGAGGGGAGAACCGCAGGAAGAATGCCGACCTTGGGCGCGATATAAAGCTGCTTTTTTATCATCCAACTGAAGGCGTATTCTCTTGTTTAGAGAGAATCAGCGCTCCTCGAAAGGACAGAAGCATGACAACTGGCTGCTTATTTCCTGCGCTGTACGCCGGTGGACAAAAACTCGACGAGGGGGATTCGGCGCTGGGGTTGTTAGAGTCCCGATGCGATGCCTATACCGATCGCGAACGGCTGCACCGTCACATGACGAACGACGGCTATCTGTTTTTGCGCGGATGTCTGAAGAAGGAAGAGGTACTTGCCGCCCGCCGTCATATTCTCACGCAGTTGGAGGCCGAAGGGCAACTCGATCCCTCGGCGCCCTTAATGGTCGGCAAGCCGAAGCCGGAAGCCAAGCTGCAGTTTCGTGCGGATTTAGCCCGAAAAAACAATTTGCCGCTGCAGCATCTGCTTTATCATCCGCAGGGGAATCTGATGCGGTTTTTCTCCTCGTTTCTGGGCGGAGACGTCCTCCATTTCGACTACACCTGGCTGCGCTGCGTGTCTCCCGGACCGGCTACCCCGAGCCACTGCGACATCGTGTACATGGGACGTGGAACGCGCAAGCTATATACAGCCTGGGTACCGATGGGAGACGTGGATTTCGAAATGGGCGGTCTGATGATTCTGGAAGGAAGCCACAAAAACGAGCGGCTGCAGAATACATATGGCCGTCGCGATGTGGACTTATATTGCTCGAATCGGCCGGAGGATCCAGCTCGCACGGCATACGGCTCGAATGGAGCCTTCACTGACAACGCGAACAAGGTTCGACACAGCCTTGGGGGACGCTGGCTCACGGCGGAATACAATGCCGGCGATGTGGTCGTTTTCGGCATGGACCTTGTTCATGGAGGATGCGATAACCGCTCCGACCGGCTGCGAATTTCGTCGGATTCGAGGTATCAACTGGCGAGCGAACCGGCAGACGAGCGTTGGGTCGGCGAAAATCCTCCCGGGCATGGCTCTGCGGGCAAGCGCGGCCGAGTCTGCTGATCGAACGCCGAAAAGCTGGCGTGCATTTGGCTCCTGTGGTGCGAGACTGTTCCACGTGCAACAATCGCAGTGAGATTCAACAGGAGCCGATTGATGAAACTCGCCACGCTGGGCGTGCTCTGCCTGGTGGTCTGCGCATATTCGCAGGCCCAGAATGTCCGCCAGACATTTCAGAACCCTCCCAAGGCGTATCGGCCGATGGTGCGCTGGTGGTGGCCCGGTGGCGATGTAACCGATGCCGAGCTGCGCCGGGAAGTCGATCTCCTGGACCGCGCCAACTTCGGTGGCGCGGAGATTCAGCCTTTCCTGATCGGGCTGAATCCAAACATGCCGGAGGAAACCAGAAAGCGGGTCGATGATTATCTGACACAGGGATTCTTCGGCCATGTCGGGGCCGCGCTTGAAGAGGCGCAGTCACGCGGGATGTGGCTGGACTATACCTTCGGATCCGGCTGGCCGTTCGGCGGCGCGGGCGTCATCACGCCGGAGCTGGCGTCAGTGGAATTGCGATTTGCTCATCAGACGATTCGCGGCCCGGTCAAGTTTCACGGCCAGCTCCTGATGCCTGAGCTGGACCCAAAGATCCTCGGCAACAGTACCAACCTTCCTGCGGGTTGGGCGGCGCAATTCAAGCAGCGCGAAAAGCTGGTGGCGGTGGTCGCCGTCCGTGGCGAATCCGTTCAGTTGTACCAGAGCCCTCCCGTGGGCGCGGAAGCGTGGGTCAGAAAAACGGGACAGCTCGACCCAGGAACATCGGTTGTGTTGACAGACCATGTATCGCCGGATGGAACCCTGGACTGGGACGTTCCGGCGGGCACCTGGCAGGTATTCACATTTAAAGAGTTGCCGACCGGCGAGAAGGTGGTTGGCGGCGCCGGCGCGGGAACCCAGCTTGTTCTGGACCACATGAATCGCCGCGCTTTCGATATCTATGCACAGAAGATTGGGGGCACTGCGCGACAATATGACGGCCAGTTCTTCGGCCACGGGATGCGGGCGATTTTCTGCGACAGTCTGGAGGTGTTTGCCTACCTCTACTGGGACGATCATTTCTTAGAGGAATTCCGACAGCGGCGCGGATACGATCTGACCCCATACCTGCCGCTGCTGAAAGTTCAGGGAGCGGGGTTGCCGTATGGAGGCAATGGCGAAAATCGGCCGCTCTATGACATGAGCGGAATTGGGGACCGCGTCCGGCGGGACTATTGGCAGACCGTATCCGATGTGATGTTCGACAATTTCTACGAGCCTTTCAATCAATGGGCCGCCCACAACAATTTATTGTCCCGCGTTCAGGCCCACGGCTCGCCTACCGACCTGCTGCGCGTGTATGGAGCGGCGGATATTCCGGAGACCGAAGATTTGTATGACAATGGCCGCTATGACTTTCTGAAAATGGCGTCTTCCGGGGCGGACTTGTATGGCCGAAAAATCGTAGCCAGCGAGAGCTTCGTCTGGAAAGGAAGGGCTTACCAGACGACTCCGGAGAAGGTCAAACGTTACGCGGACGAACTGCTCACCGCGGGCATTAACGAAATTGTTTATCACGGTTATCCGTACCGATACATGGACCGGCCTTTTCCCGGCTGGCATCCGTTCGCGATGGGCGGCGCGTTTTCTTCCGACATGAATCAGACCAACCCCTTCACGCCGTATCTTCCCGAATTGAACGAGTACATCACTCGCCTGCAATATATTTCACAGACCGGCAGAACGGTTGTGCCGGTGGCGCTGTACCGGGAGAAACTTGCGTACGATGCCGTCGAACCCCCTCCGCCGGAGCCTGAGATCGACACCCGCTTGATGGCGGCCGGCTACAACTTCGACCATATCGACGCTTCGGTGTTGATGCAGTGTCATGTCGATGGCGGCAGGTTGATCTCACCCGGCGGTGAGAGTTATCGAGTGCTCGTTCTGCCCGAGCCGAAGACGGTTTCGCTGAAGCTCGCCGATCAGTTGTTCACGTTTTCGCGTCAAGGCCTTCCTATCGTGTTTATCGGACGCGTTCCTTTGGTTGAGCCGGAAGTCACCGATGGCCGGCTGAAGACTAGCTCGGGCGCCGATTCTCTCCGAGGAATCTTGAAAGAGCGAACGGTTCACTCGGCCGCCGACGCCGCGAATGCTGTGAGCGTTCTGAATGCCGCCGCAGTGCAACCGAACATCCGTTTCCAGGGCACATCCGTGCCCTTCATCGAAAAACGGATTGGCCGGCTGGATGCTTTTTTCCTACGCAATCCGGATGATGCCGAGAAGCAGGTGCAGGCCGGCTTCGCCGCCACCGGCACACCCGAACTTTGGGACCCGTGGACGGGAGCGGTCGAACCGCTTGCGTATTCCGGCAAGCAGGGAAATACGGTTCATGTGCAACTTGATTTTGATGCGTATGGATCGAAACTTCTTGTCTTCGATCCGGCGGCAAAGCCGGCGGAAATGCGAAATGAGGCGGAGCCTGCCAAGATGGTGGCGCAGCTGGCAGTGGGGCAGAACGGCTGGAAATTCCACGGCGTGGGAATCGGCCCCGGCAGTCAACCCGAGATTATAGATATGGAGCTGCCGAGTCTGGTGGACTGGTCGACGAATGATCGGCTCAGGAATTTTTCCGGACGAGGGCAGTACACCACGACCTTTATTGTGTCCCCGAGTTTACTGGCAAAGCAGGATCGCATTCTTCTCGATCTGGGCGATGTGAAAGATGTCGCCGAAATTTCCATCGACGGCCATGCTGGCCCGGTGCTGTTGTTGCGCCCTTACAAAGCGGACGTCACCGGCCTGGTGCATGCGGGCGTGAATACGCTGCAAGTGACGGTCGTCAATACTCTTTTCAATGCGCTTTCCGCAAAGGGCCCGAGTGAGAATTTTTCGCATGCCACCATCGGGACGGCCAACGGGTTGATGCCCTCCGGATTGATGGGACCCGTGCGGCTGGAACAATGGCAGCCGAAATAGGAACGCCTTGCGAGTTGATGCTGCACCGCTGGCACTGATCACGGTACAAACTATCGTGTCGTCATCACCATTTCCTGCGTCCTAATATGAAGGCGTCAACGCCTCTGCACAAATCTGCTCCTGCATCAGGCGAGCTACCTTCATCCCGAAATAAACCAGCGAATTGAGTACATAAGTTCGTCAATACGCGGCAAGACGGTAGGTTCTGCATCGGCTTTAATTGAGTTTGAGCAGGCGGGCGGGCGGCAGCGCGTGCCTTGATGGATGAAAGGAAGGCGTAGAAATGGGATCAAGTCGGCGTCCGGAGGGCAACTCGCAGAATCGATTGGAAGCATATCGAGGATATGCCGGTCTGCCTCCGCTGGCCGGACTGGAGACCATGGCGGAAGCGGCTACGCAAGGGCTGACGGTGGCGGAATCCGTCGGGCGGCTGAAGCGCCTGCATTGGTCGTTGAAGAGGCTGCATGGAATTTTTGTTGCGAGAATCGCGGCGATTCCGATTTACGAATTGAAGATGGCGTTCAGCCTGCATGCGCATTACTGCGCAGAGCATGTCGGCGAATTCGCCAAGCGGGTTCGAGAAATGCGCCAGCCTCCGTATGGACTGGAGGTTTGTCCAGACGCATCGCTCGACATATTTTTCGATGAGATATTGGCCGCGCCTGACGTGGAAGCTCTGGTGCTTGGCTTGTACGAGGCGGCGCTGCCGGCGATCAACCGGGCTCTCGAGCGCCTGATCTCGGACACGAACAAACTTTTCGATCACCCAACTTATCGCGTCTGTCGTTGGACCCTGGCGGAGATGCAGGATGTCCAGCAGTATGGCGAGGAGGCGGTGCGTTGCCTGGTCCAGCAGCAGAAGCGCGAATCGCTACGCGGCTGGATGTCGAGTCTGGAGCGGCTGTTGGGAGCGGCTGGAGATCTGGATGGCAGCCTTCCGCCGACAGACGAAACGGTGGATCGTGTGTTTTCTGCCGTTCCCTACAAATATGACGGAGTTCCGCGGCGCGATAAGCGCTTCAAAGATCCCTACAACATGGGCGTGAACGCGGAAGCGATGCTGTTCAATCCTGACATTGAGCCGCTTCCAAAATCGATCATGCTGTACTTCAAACGCATGCGCGAGATCGACGTGCCGGAAGTGATGTCGAGCATTCTTGCGGAGACCTCGGGAAAGCCGTGGGAGTATTACCGGGACATGACGCGGCAATTATGGGACGAGGCCCGGCACGCCATGATGGGAGAGATCGGCTTCGTTTCGATGGGCATCGATTGGTCGGCCGTTCCGCTCAACTTTACCTGGTCGCTGGGACTTAATACAGAACTCACGGCAAAAGAACGCCATGCCGTTCTGTATACGATCGAACAGGGCTTGATGCCGAAGAAAAACGGCAAAGAGAACGAATGGGAAATCGCGGTGGCGACGGCGAATCCGCTTACCGCGTTGATTCAGGATTATGACTGGGCAGATGAGATCCTGCACGCAAGAATCGGCCGCGAATGGCTGGTGCCGGAGCTGGGTTCACAAAAGGAAGCGCTGGCATATGGGGACCGGTCGTGGTCGCGCATCCTGACGGACTGGGCGAAATGGCGGGAGGAAGGCGTGACGCAGCACAGAAACTGGTGGCCGGATATCTACCGGCAGGCCTGCCGGCACTGGGGCATCGAACCGGACGCTTCCCTGCTCGCCTATAACACCACGTACGAAAATACACGCGCCGATTTAAAGCAAGTTGCTGGATGAAGCCAGAAGAGGTGCAACAAGATTCGCGAAGAATGGCGACGCTGTACAGGAAGCTCGTCGTTCACTCCGTTGTGGAGGAGAGCGAGTCGGCAAAATCTTTCTACCTGGTTCCGTCGGATGGAGCGCCTCTCACGCCATTCCTGCCTGGCCAGCACTTACCTCTTCGGCTCGAGATCCATGGTCAATCCCGGCCCGTCATTCGCTGCTACACACTATCGGACTGCTTCAATGAACATTATTATCGCCTGACGATCAAGAAGGAATTGCCGCCGCCGAATCAGGCAAACCTTCCATCTGGGCTGAGCTCGAGCTTTTTCCATGAGGTCTTGCGCGTCGGGGATGTCATTGAGGCCAAAACGCCGTCGGGGCAATTCTGCCTTAGATCTGAACCAAACCCATCCCATCGCGATGCTGGCTGGGGGCATTGGGGTCACGCCCATGATCAGCATGATCAATGCGCTTTGCCAATCCGGCTCAAAGCGGGATGTCTACTTTGCCTTTGCGCTGCGGCATGGCGGAGATCATGTTTTCAAAGATCATCTCCGCTCGGTGGCTGCGCGCTGTCCGAACATTCGGATGCACGTGTTGTACGAGAATCCCCGCACCCAGGATGTTCCGGATCACGATTATGCCAGGGTTGGGCGCATCGATGGAACGTTTCTACGAGAGATGCTGCCCTCGCTCGAGATGGAGTACTACCTCTGTGGGCCAGGCGGAATGATGGATGCGGTCTCACGAACTCTCGCGAATGAAGGGATTGCGCGAGAGAAGATAAAAACGGAGTCTTTCGGGCCGTCAAGCCTTGCATTTCGTGCTGCACTGGCGGACGCAGATCGGGATTGCGATGCGGAAACGCCCCAGGGGTTCACCGTCACATTCGGAAAATCCGGCAAAACCGTTCCCTGGGCAAATGAGGCGGCAACTCTATTGGAGCTTGCCGAGATGAATGGGGTGGATATCAGTTTCGGATGCCGCTACGGCGATTGCGGAACCTGCATGACGCGCCTGGTTCGAGGACGGGTCAAATACCTGCATCCGACGGATGTGCACCCCGATCCAGGAACGTGCCTGCCCTGCAGCTGCAAACCCGAAACTGACATTGAACTCGATGCCTGAGCGATCCAAAAATCCGATACCGCTGAGAAATTTGCTCAGATTGACTGAATTATGTACCCCATTTGCACAATTGAACGAAAAATATTTGGCAACGTGTCAAATGGACGTAAACTTCTCGGATGAAGATTCACTTCGAAAAGCTGACCTCAGTCGGTGGCAGTTTTCACTGTTTCGAGCGGACCGATTCTGAGTTCCCGTTTTTCTGGCATTACCATCCGGAATTCGAACTGACCCTGATCGTTGACAGTCACGGCCAACGGCTTGTGGGTGACAGCATCGCGGACTATGAGCCGGGAGATTTGGTGCTGCTTGGACCCAACCTGCCACACAGTTGGCGCTCTGGCCCAATCAAGTCGCGATCTCAGGGAATTCACCGGGCCATCGTCGTGCAGTTCCGTCAGGATTTTCTAGGGGAGCAGTTCCTGGCCTTGAAGGAAATGGAATCGGTCGCGCGTTTGCTGAAACGCTCGGCGGCCGGCCTTGCATTCGGAAATACGAAAACCGGCGAGCAGGTGGCGAGAGACCTGGCGAAGTTGCCGCACCTGCCGCGCGCGCGGCAACTGGTGACGCTGCTGTCAGACTTACTTGATCTAGCAGAAGAGGCAAACGCTCAGGTTCTTTCTACCAGTCGTGTTCAGCCTGCATGTCGTGTGGAGGATCAGCAGCGGATCGACGCGATTTGCCAGTATTTGAACAGCAATTTCGAGGATGAAATCGAGTTTGCGAAGCTGGCGAGCCGGCTATATATGAGCCAGGCGTCGCTCTGCCGGTTTTTCAAACGGGCTACCGGCCGGACGATGACACAATACGTGAACGAGATTCGTGTGGGTGCAGCAGCACAGCTTTTGACGGGCACGGATCAAAGCATCCTCGAAATCGGATTCAACGTGGGCTTCGGCAACTACTCGAACTTCAACCGGCAGTTTAAGCGCATTAAAGGCTACGGCCCGCGGGAGCTTCGAGGTCAATTTCTGTCCACTTCCAGAGGCTCCGGCGGGCCCTCATCGATCGCGGTGTGAATGGCGCAAAATCGCTGACGCTGAGCATTTTCAGAAGCGGAATGAATTCGGTAGCAGGCTTGAAGCCGCCTAGTCAATCGGCTTGATGTTTATAAGACCGCTCTAAGGCCAAGGGCAGCAGAGCAAATGAATACATAAAGTTGTCAATATTGGGGAAGACGCCATTCCGACCATCCATGTAGATTGATGCTGCATGGGTAGGCCGATGTCCGGCCGGTGATGGATTCGTCGGCGCGGAGTGGAGAACATGGCGACAAGCACGCTTCAATCAAATGACGCGCAGCGGAGTTCAATTCCCGCGCAGACGATCGCCGTAAAGCCGGGCCGATTGCTGTCGCTCGATGGACTACGCGGCTTCGACATGTTCTGGATCATCGGAGGTCAGGGGATTGTGATGGGCCTGGCAAAGGTGTGGCCCGGAAAATTCTCAACCGCAGTCGTACAACAACTCCATCATGTGCCCTGGGAGGGATTGCACTGTTACGACGTCATCTGGCCTCTGTTTCTGTTTATGGTGGGGGTGTCCATTCCACTCTCGCTGTCAAAGCGGAAAGCGAATGGAGCAACAAACAAGGCCTTATACCTGCACGCCGTACGCCGCGCTCTGATTCTGTTCGTCCTTGGAATGGTAGCTCAGGGCAATCTGCTGCAATTCAATCTGGCCACGCTCCATCCCTGTTACAGCGTTCTGCACGGTATCGCTGCTGGCTACCTGATCGCGACAATTGTCACAATGAACCTGAAGCCGAAGGGGCAAGCGATTACGACAGCAGTGTTTTTGATTCTCTATTGGATGTTACTCATCACCATTCCTGTTCCGGGTGTAGGAAGAGGGGTATTGACTCCTTATGGGAACGCGGCAACGTACATTGACAACCTGGTCCTTGGAAGGTTCTCGTATGTACCGCAAGGACAGGAGAACACATGGTTCCTGAGTTATCTGGGATTCGCTGCTTCTGTGTTGATCGGCGTGCTGGTCGGAGAATTGCTGCTCTCCAAGCGATCCCAACGGCTGAAGTGCTGGATACTTTACGGTTGCGGCGCAGGGCTTATCGTCCTCGGCCTTATCTGGAGTATTTGGCTGCCAGTCATTAAGCTGCTGTGGGACAGCTCTTTCGTTCTTATTACCGGGGGGATCAGCTGCCTGGTGATGGCAACTTTTTACCTTGTTATCGATGTGCTGGGCTATCGAAGATGGGTGTTCCCCTTTAGCGTGATTGGCATGAACGCGCTTGCGGTGTACATGGCAACCGAGCTGTTCGATTTTCGACATATCGGCAATATCTTTGTCGGGCATCTGCTGCTGAGGGCCGGCAGATGGGATGATTTTGTTGCTGAATCCGCGGCATTCGCCATCGTCTGGTTGATCCTGTACTGGATGTACCGCACGCGATCCTTCGTGAAATTGTGATCGTTGAACACCTACCGCGGCAAGTCGCGCAGACTAGGAAGGGGCGTTTCCGCGTTTTCCGGGACGTACGGCTCGCCCCGCGACCGGAGCAAAGCACCGCGAACGCCCTCCTTCATGCCTCAAGCCCGTTTTCGCCAAGCCGGTTCCAGAACTCCATCAGCAATGGAATACACAAAGTAGTCAATGTGAGTGAAGACTCCGTTAGCGCTTGTCTATTAGGTTTGCTTGGACACAACAATCTTGTGAATTGCGTTTTGTTTTCGTGCATAGTGCGTAGGGGTGCATGCAACGCAGCAATCAAACAACGCGCAGACATCAGAGCGGCTCGCGTCATCAGAATTACTGCCGGAGGTAGTGCATGCGTCGTAGAGATTTCCTGAGCAGCGTCGTGGGAGCGACGATGATTCACGCGGGTGCATTCGCCAGCGTTTTCCCCGGCACTGAATTCGGCACCTCGAATATGCGCTCCGCGTTCTCTGCCGATGCTGGGCAGCCGACGGAAAGACAGAGTGACGTAAAGCCCATGGCGATCGGGGTGATGATTGCTCCGAGGTATAACAGTCCCGAGGTCGCGATCTCCCGAGTCAAGGAGTTGGGTCTGTCCAATTGTTTTTTGAGCCTTGACGACTGGATTGGGAGGTTCAGCGCAACGGGAGCGAAACAACTCAACGCGCTGCTGGAGAAGTACGGGGTAACGGCTACCAGTGTCGAAGTTGTGGGACCAGGACGCCTGGTATGGGATTTTCTCGACGGACCAGCAACGATCGGACTGGTGCCCCCTGCGACACGGTCCGTCAGAGTTGACGCGCTGAAGCAAACTTCCGATTTCGCAAAAAGGATGGGCATTCCGCGAGTACAGACACATTGCGGCTTCATTCCCGAGAATCCCCGGGACCCGCTTTACCATGAGGCCGTGCTCGCGATCCGCGAGGTCGCAGTCCATTGCGCAGGGAATGGCCAGGATTTCCTGATGGAGACCGGCCAGGAGACTCCGACGACAATGTCGCGAGCAATCATGGACGTCAACCAGCCTAACCTTGGCGTGGGGCTGGACACGGCGAATCTGATTCTCTACGGGAAAGCGAATCCGGTGGATGCGGTCGACATGCTTGGGCCGCACGTCAAGAGCGTCCATGCCAAAGATGGGATGTGGCCGACTAACCCAATGAAATTGGGAAAGGAAGTATTGATCGGTACCGGCCGCGTCGATTTTCCGCAGGTATTTTCCAAGCTGAAGAAGCTTGGCTATCAGGGCGCGATCACGATTGAACGCGAGACATCCGGCCCGCAACAGATTGAAGACGTACGACACGAGAAGGTTTATCTCGAACGGGTCCTGGCCCAGGTTCAGGCCGGTCAGGCGTAACGAATGGAGTTCTCTGCAATGGACAGAAGGAAATTTGTTGGCGGTGCGGCTGCAGCGTCAGGCTTACTGCTATTGAAACCGCGAACGGTATTCGGGTATGAGGCAAATTCGGCGGTACGCCTTGGACTGCTGGGTTGCGGCTCACGCGGAACCTCGGTTGCGACCTCGTTCGCGAACGATACGAAGACTCGCGTTGTTGCTCTCGCAGATCTGTTCCCGGACAAACTGGAGGCCGGCAAGACGCACTTCGACCAGCTAGCCGACAGATTGAACTACGCGAAGGTTGACCCTAAGATGATGTTCCGCGGCTACAGGGCGTTTGAGGAAATTGCCTCATCCTCGGGAGTTGACGCCGTACAGATTTCGACTCCGCCGTGGTTTCATGTTCAACATCTGGATGCGGCCGTCAAAGCCGGCAAGCATGTGTACTGCGAGAAGCCAATCGGTGTGGATGTAGCCCAGGCGAAGCAGGCTCTGGAAATTGGAAAACGCGCCCAGGGTCGGGTGAGTATCGAGGTAGGCTTTCAGATCCGCAGCGCACCTCCTTTCGTCGAGATCGTCCGTCGTATTCAGCAGGGCGATCTGGGCAAGATTGGTGTCATCTCTGCGAACTACAACGCGCCGGGAGTAAGTTATCCGGCAATGCCGGGCATGTCCGCGGACGAACTCCGGATACGGCGCTGGTACTGGGATCTCACGCTGTCCGGCGACATCATCGTCGAGCAGGCAATCCATTTGATCGATATCTGCAACTGGACGCTAAAGGCGCATCCGCTGAAGGCTACCGGAATCGGCGGAAGAAACATCATCTCCCATCCCGGAAACACGTGGGACAACTATGAGGTTGCATTTACATATCCTGAAAACGTTCACGTAGGTTTTTCATGTACACAATTTGGTCCGAACGACTGGTTTGATGTTTCGGCGCGTGTGTTTGGCGCCAACGGCCACGCCGAGATCCCGTACTCAGGCTCGATGCGTATTGTGGGGGAACATCCATGGGCATGGGCCGGTCAGGAAGCCGCAGCGAAGCCATCCACGCCGACTCCTTTTGCGGCCAACGGAGTATTTTCTGACAATCTCGCATTGGCGCAGCGTGAAAAAGATCGCAGCTTCATCGACAGCATCACATCGGAAAATTTTCATAATCAGATTGACGCCGGTGTGGAGACGGCATTCAGTGCGATGCTCGGTCGAATGGCCGGCCGCCTGGGGCGTGAGGTTACGTGGGAAGAATTATTGTTGCACGGAGAGAACTATGAGCTGGGTATCAACATGAGCCAGTTTTCATAATTCTGTTCAAAACTGGCTATTAATACGATTTAATACTCGACAGCTAATTGGTCCAAATAGTAAACGCATACAAACGTTTCAGTGAAGAAAGATTGCGGGGGCGTACATGAAACATGATTTTCGACGGACAGCTTCGATTATAGAATTGCCGATGTCAGACCGACTCAAAGGTCGCAAAGGCCAGGCAGTGCATCCACGAACCGTGAGCCCGGCGCGCGTCCGGCTTCTGGCCTGCATGTTGTCGGCGGCGTGCATTTTGCTATTCGCATTATTCGCCACGCCACGACTGACAGCGCAGATCGCCACCGGCGGCGTCACCGGAACGGTGAAGGATGCCTCAGGGGCAGTGGTGCCGGATGCCCAGGTCACCCTGACAAACACCCAGACCGGAGTCGCCCAGGTAACCCGCTCCACATCTACCGGAACCTATGTGTTCAATTCTGTGCCGGTCGGAAACTACACCCTGCGGACATCCCATCCGGGCTTTCAAGATGAGGTGATCAACAATCTGGACGTTCACATCCAGGTGGTTCTGACAGAGGATGTATCGCTCCCCGTCGGCTCGACGAATCAGCAGGTAACGGTGACCCTCTGCGGCTCCTTTGCTACAGGCGGAAAGCGCGTCGATCGGAACCACGATTGGGTCGAGAGAGGTTGTCGATCTTCCCTTGGTCAACCGCAACTGGGCATCGCTGGCGCAGCTCTCAGCAGGCGTGACCACAGCGAATAACCAATTTTCCGGCGGCGCCAATAACAGCTCCACTGGGAGCGCCTACTTCACCGTTGATGGGATGAACCCCTGGGAGATCGATTTTCGGCTTGATGGCATCGACGACAACGTGGAAATTTACGGCGGTCCCGGACCCACGAACACCAATGTCAACGTCACGCCTCCGCCCGATGCCATCCAGGAGTTCCGTCTGCAGAACGGAGATTTCAACGCGGAATTTGGCCACTCGTCCGCGGGCATTATCAATGCCGTGGTCCGCTCTGGGACCAACAGGGTGCATGGGGATTTGTGGGAGTTCGTGCGGAACGACGCGTTTGATGCGAACGATTATTTCTCAAAGCAGGCTCATAACCCGATACCGGAATATCGGCAGAACCAGTTTGGCGGTACCATCGGCGGCCCCGTCGTCATTCCGAAGCTGTACAACGGCAGAAATAAGACTTTCTTCTTTTTCGATTATCAGGGCTCGCGGTATATTACTCCCACTTCCTATACCTCTAACGTGCCAACGGCTTTGATGCAAAGCAGCAACTTTACCGATCTTTCAGATTTGATCACGTATAACTCCGGGACCAAGACCGATGCGCTGGGACGAGTTTTTCCATATGGCACAGTTCTCGATCCGGCCACGACGCGTAGTGTCGCGGCGGGTGCAATTGATCCTGTTTCCGGCATTACCAACACCACTGGCGCCACCGCCTATGTTCGCGATCCGTTCTTTACGGGCGGCAGCATTGCGGGAATCACAGACTTCACCGGACTTACCGCGGACCTGAATCAGCTTCCCGCCGGCCGGCTCGATCCGAATGCGGTACGGCTGCTGCATCTGTATCCCACCCCCAACAAGAGCGGTCTGGCCAACAACTACTTCATCACTCCTAA
>CAWGME010000031.1:0-130812 GCA_963823595.1 uncultured Acidobacteriota bacterium | reverse complement strand
CGCCAATGTGCTCATTGAAACATTCTGGTCCGCATAACGGCGAGGGTAGATTGGACCAGTTTGGACCCGACTGGGTTTGTTGATGGGATTCGGGGTGGAGAATGGTTTCCTTCTCGACTTGGTCCACCATGTAGTCTTAAAGCTGTTTAAACCTGCAAATTACAGCCAACAATTCTTAAATACTCCCGCAAAATGGGTGCCTTTTGCTCCTGAAGGACACGGAGAAGATTCTCCGCGCACTGAAATCTGCTGCTAAACAGAGCCATTCTCTGATTGAGAAATGCCGAGTGTCCTTCGGAAACCGTCGCCGCTGGGTTCGGGACAATTGTCCTTTTGCTGGGCAACACAGCCGGAGTTCCACAGATTGTTTTGCGTGAATTGACGATGCCAGAGCTTTCTGCCGGTGGTCATATCGATGGCGATGACGGCATCCGAGGAGTCACTTGGCGGATATGAATAATCGTTCCCTGTGGCAACGTAAATCTGCGTCGAGGCTAGTTCGAGAAAGACGCGATACGCATCATCGAACTTTAAACGCGAGCTGATCCCGGCGACCAGGAATCCAGCAAGATGGTGGGCCTTCGTCGATTTGATGGGACGACCGCTTCGTTTGGGGGAGCCGCCCAGGGACCGCGTGGAACTTTCCCGAACCTCCGTGCCACTCGTCAACGAGTGTAGTCGTCGCCGTTTGCATACAGGATGCCAATGGCCAAATCTCCAGTCCTCTTTCAATTCGATCGCTGGCGGATCACTTCATCGCAGTCTTCGATACCTGCTTTTCCAGCGAGCTGGACAAACACTCCTTTGTCATCGACCAGGTAAACGAGACAAAAGGGCACGTCCTTACCGTAAGAAGCCAGGATCGTCGCAGCCGTCGAGCAAGCGGATTCCGCCTGATTGAGTTCCACGGACAATGCCCCGAGGTCACGCAAAGCAAGAATTCGTCTGTCCGCCACAATCTTTGTACTGATCTCATGCACAATGGCGACGACGCCTCCGATGCCGCTGGGAGTTGTCACGTCTGACACAGGGCTGTACGAGATGGTGAAATGTTCTTTCTTCGGGATAACCGTGGCGGTACAGTTCAAGCGGAATGTCTTCGATCCAGGTGGAGGGTCCGCCGCGATAGGGCGTTTCGGCGAGAGGCCCAAGGACGTGATAGACCTCCGACCAGCATTCGCGAAATGGCTTACCGAGTGCTATCAGTGGATGTTTTTTCCCCAGCACGGGATACGCGTCGTTGTATAACTGGATAAAATCCGGTCCCCACCACAGTAGAATCGGGAAGGTGTTTGCCAGCAGCATCCGCACCATCATCTGTAGGGCGAGCGACCATTCATCCGGGGGGCTAGCGGCGTGCTCGACCAGTCAAAGGCGCATGAGCGCGCCCATTTCGCCTCCGCCCACAAAAAGCTCATCAGCACTCGTGTGAGATGTCGATGTCATCAATCTCTCCAACTGTTGACCTTGTAACGCGCCGCGCAGCTCTGACGCACGAATAATTTTTATATTTGTCTCAATGATCTTCGCCAGGAAATGCAGCTCCGCGAAACAAGGTTTTCCTAGCTGAATTGCAAGGACGAAATCTCCTTTCTGGTTGCAGTGGCACCACGTCTTCCGCCATCCTGTCACGAGTCGGTTCCGCCCGTAACGCCGATTCTGACATCCCGCTCTGTGGCATCAGTACGGGAGGCAACTCTCGCTCAAAGCTTTTCCCGATTGGATGGCGCATCGGTTCCCGTGAAGCGCGTTTCGTGATACTCGTGCAGAGTAGTGGTGTACTGCCGACGATGAGATGCAAGCGTGTTCAGTGGGTTCTGCGTTGAATCCACCGTACCTGCTCAGGAAGGATGGTCTTCAGACACGATCCAGACGATGCCGAACTTGTCTTCCAACATGCCATACAAGATCGGCGCCCAGGGCGCAGGCCCAAGTTCATGCCGAACAGGCCCAAGTTCATGCCGAATATGTGCATCCTGCTTCAGCTTCTCCCAGCAGGCTTTCGCCTCCTCGGCAGAGGTGCATTGCGCAGCCACGTAAAACGAATTCTGAACCCCGAAAGTGATTCCTGGAGGACAGGCCCCGATGGAAAGACTCCGTACTTTGAAGGCGATCCATTCACCGCTGGGATGAACTGTGCGCGAGGTGCCACAGCCGAAGCGATTGCGACCATTTTATTTTCCAATCCGGCCAGTGCTGGCGATTCGAGGCAGATCTTTATGCCGTCAGTCATGACCGGGTCATCTCGGTCCGAGCTGTCAGCGTCCGGGCCCTATTAGCTCTGATCAACATCGATCCCGCAAAAGCGATCCTATGGTTCAATGAGGCAATCGACGGGGACCACAAAGGCCCTGTTTCGCAGAGGGGTCGGATCAAATCCATCCCAGAATCCCAGAATTCTTGGCGAGGTGGGGAAATTTGATGAGCCGAACACCGCTCCCAATGTACGATCTCGATGGACGCCTCCGCCTTGCGCGCTTCCGCCGCCGTTCAGGGCACCAGTTTGGTGCCGGCCTTCACCGGCAATCAGATTACACTCGATTGGGTGCGGGGCCGTGACTTCTGCTTCGGGCTGACTGAGTACTACAAACAACTGACCGCGGCGCAGTACCCGGCGCACCAACCCATAGCCTGCTCCTCAGATCTCGCATGCCGTATTACTAATGTCTTCGCTGAGTGTGCATCCCATGCCTCTTTCCCGAATTTGCTCTTTCCCTCTGATACAAAGGCTTCTCGGCCGATATTGGTAACCCGGCCCGCGGTCCGGCATACTGCCTAAAGCAAACCGGCTGATCGAGGCACGGCGGTAAGAATACAATTAAGTCCTCATCGATCCCTCGGCGAGCGCACGCTGGACGAGTTCGCCAGTCAGTTCGCGGTTAGCCATGCACTGACCGCAGCCTAATTGAATCGCGAAAATCTCTGCGTCAACTGCGCTTGATTGATTCACCAGTAACAGCAAGCAGGTCTCATTTGGCTGAGAGATCCCGTATCCAAAGATCCTTGAACTCCATATTTCCCTGCCCACCTGAATGGAGCTGCAGCGCGATTTTTCCGTCGAACGAACTTGGCCTGGGATCGGTAAAATCCACCATCTGGACCCCATTCAGACGCGATTTATAGCGATTGCCTTCCACTTCTACTAGGTAGTCGTTCCATTCGTTCATGCACGCGTAACACTGGCCTCAACCTGCCGCCGCCGGACGCGATCGCACAGTTCCGTATGCTTACCAGTAACTTTTCAGCGCAATACGGTCATAATTCTGGCGCTCAAATCGAAGTTGTCTCGAAGTCGGGAACTGAGTCGTTCCATGGCGCAGCCTGGGAGTTTTTCCGAAACAGTTATTTCAACGCAAAAAACTACTTCGCTCCAAACGTCCCGTTTGAAAATCAACACCAGTTCGGCGCAGCGATCGGTGGGCCCATCATCAAGCACAAGGTATTCTTCTTTGGTTCTTATCAGGGACTAACGAATCATCAGCAGGCGGTAAGTAATACGTCAATTGTTCCCACAGCGGCGGAAAGGAGCGGAGACTTTACTGGGTTGAGTACGGCCCTGGTAGATCCGACAGATCCGATCACAGGGCTCCCACTCACGGATCCAATGACTGGAAAACCATGCGTGCAAGCAAATATAATCGCCGTAAGCTGCATCAGTCCTGTCGCGGTAAACTTGTTGAAATATGTTCCGCAGTCGCCGACTGGAACCGTGGTTACGCTAGGGTCGAGTCCAATACTTAATAACCTAGGTAATATCCGCGTAGATTGGAACCAGAGCACCAAGAATCTCATTTTTGGTCACTACTATCAAGACCAAACTAGTTATGATAGTCCATTTGATCAATTTGCAACTCTTTCTCAAGCATACAGTAATGAACCCACCTCTGTGAAAACGCAAAATACCGTATTCAACGACATTTATACGTTCACTCCTTCGGTCATCAACCAAGCCGTCTTTTCTATTTTGAACACCACTTCTGTGACGACGCCGACGGTAATTCAGAATGCATCTCTGGGGATGAATTTGCCGCAATATGCCGCGGCGGCATCCTCATTCAATATAGCTAGCGACTTTAGTATTGGTTCATACGGCCCAAACCTATTTTCGGGAATTAACTATCAGGTTGCCGACAACTTTCCTGGATGAAAGGGCGGCACAGCTTGAAGTTCGGTTTCGAGACGCTAAAGCTTCACTTCAATCAAGTGTGGATCGGAGCTTCCCAGTTTACGTTCAGCGGGATCCGTAGCGGAGATCCGTTAGCCGATCTGATCCTGGGCGCTTATGACAGTGCGAGTGTTATGTTTGGGCAAGCTATCAACAATGACAGTACGTTCTACAATTCGTTTTACGCTGAAGATCAATTTCGCGTAAACACACGCTTTGTCTTGAGTTATGGTTTGCGCTACGAACCATTCTTACCGTGGACGGACAAGAATAACCTGATCGATACTGTTGTACCGGGGGCCCAATCGAAGATCGACCCAACCGCACCGCCGGGGATCTTGTTCCCGGGTGATCCAGGCATCAGTAAAGGAATCGCGCCTGCGAATTTAAACAACTTTGCTCCCCGCATCGGGTTTGCGTGGGATGTTTTCGGAGATGGGAAAACCAGCGTTCGAGGCGGCTACGGACTATTCTTCAATGCAATCAATGCAGACTCGATGGCGCAATATAATCCTCCGTTTTCCGGAACCCTCAACGCATACCACGGCGACATTGCAAATCCTTTTACTTCTACCGGACTGTTAAACCCGCCGGTCGCCCCATCTGGCAAGTTTGGGTGTAAAAAGATTTCGACCTATCCATATTACAGCTGCGCAGACTTTCCCCTACCATTGACGGGGCTTTATATGGATACGAAATTGCGCCTGCCGTATTATTCTGAATTCGACCTGTCCATCCAAAGACAGATAAATCCCAGCACAATGATCGAAGTGTCTTACGTTGGGAACGTAGGAAGGGATGAAACGAGCGGGATTCCCAACAATCCAGCCCAATTCATTACCGATCCGATAACCGGCGCACCGCCTTCTGAATCCAATGTCAATGACCGCGTCCTGTTTGAACCAGGAATTCTGGCCCCTACCCAATTAGTCTACATGAACTATGCTCATAGCAGTTATAACGCCCTTCAAATTCAGGCGACGAAGCGTTTTGGCCATGGCTCGACCATTCTTGCTAACTATACGCGGGCAAAGTCATTGGATGAGACATCAAGTGTGACCTATTACGGGAACGCCTTCAATCCCAATAACTTAAGTGAGAACTATGGACCGTCCGATTTCGATCGGAGAAATTCTTTTGTGGCCTCATGGCTTTACGCAATTCCAATTCATTTCTCGAACAACATAGAAAACAGCCTATTGAGCGGCTGGACCCTAGCGGCGATCCATACCATTTCGAGTGGACTTCCTATTACGTTTATCGCTGGCGAGGATGTGGCAGTCAACGGAACCGGATTCAGTCAATATGCGCAACTCCAGCCTGGCACAACTGTCCGCGATATTCAGATCGGTCATCCAAATCGAGCTTCTATGGTGAACGAATTCTTCAACACACACGCCTTTGTACCGACAAACGATGAGCCGCTCGGAACCTATGGCAATAGTAGGAGAGGCCTGATCTATGGCCCTGCTTATGCCGATACGGACGCTTCGATATTGAAGCTGTTTACGTTGCCAAGATCACTGAAGCTACAGTTTAGGCTGGAGACGTTCAACACCTTTAATCAGGTGAATTTTTCTAATCCAAACTCGACAGTAACTTCAGGCGCGTTCGGTCAGATTCAATCGGCCAACTCTGGCCGGCAGCTTCAACTTGCATTGAAGCTCCTTTGGTAAGCGGCATTTAGGGTGCAGAGCCTCTGTATTTCCGCTGGCAACTAATTCACCATTTTTCTAACCGAAGCGAGATGCATCAAGATGATGGATGTCATCCCAATAGGTATTACGCAGTTGCAGGTCAGGCCAGTCCACGATACTACCTGTCGGCAGCCATAACGTACCCATGTCCGGCCGTAACAATTGAACCAATGTCTCAACGCCATAGAAAAGGCCCGTAGGTGCGTTCGCGGTGATTGTTACGGAGCCGGCGTGCAGGTCAATCTTGTATGCCTGCTGCGCCAATACGCTCTTGTGAACGTCCAACGCCTCGCCAACTTGTACACTTCGAGGCGCGATGCGTAACAACAGAATACCGCCCGACCCGCCGGACGCGCCCAGCCTCACGTTGAACCGGGTCGAGAGATCGTTACGCAATGCTTCTAACGTGACATCGTCCGCCGCGACGCTTTTGTCCACTTTAAGTTGCCAGCTCCGCCCGAAGGTAAAATCGTGGGTGCCCAGGATGATTTTTTGCGGTTCAGGGATTACAGTATAGCCACTAGCAAAGAGTGGAGATACAGCCTGAGCCATTCCGATAGAGCAAAACCATCCCGCAAATGGCGGCGATTAAGAAAGCCCGCATAAATTCTTCTTTTATCCATCGAAGACTCGTAAGGCACGCCGCCGTATAGCTTGCTAACGAATGGGCACTACTTCTTTCAATGTATTGTAGCCTTCCAGCTTCAACCATGGAGGGCTTTTGCTATTGATTGGTGAATTATATGTGCTGGAAATGTGAACTGTTTCTTTGGGAAACACGGTTACATAATTGTCATCATATATAATCGGCAATATTTCATCTCCATCCTTCCCCTTTGTCACGACACTCGTTCGAAAAACGCTATATGATTCGTCGGATTGTGCAGACTGATCATAATTATATTGTATCAGCAGATGCCTGAGCTACTCCATCGATCTGCAACTGCACCTTGGGCATTGTATCAAGTGCTGTAAAATTCGCCCAGCTCACTTGTTTCAATTGGAAGGCATTGTCATTGGATGGATTACCGAGATCATCTAATGTTGTAGATTGCCAGTAGGTATTTTTGACTATTTCGATCCAGATTCGTCGAAAAGTTCACAGCGAACGAAATATGTCGATGTCAAATCAGGAAGCAATGGCAGTGTGAGTGCTAATGCGACGTCTTGTGCAGGTACATGGATGTGTTTGGCTTGGCGATCGTATCTTACATGACCCGACAAATCATAAACACGAACACGCACTCGTAAATTCTTCTGATCATTAACTGTTTGATTTACCACGCGAATCCTCGCATTTTATGATCGCCAGTGGCATAATAGTCGAAGACTACGGAAAGCGGGCGCAGACCCTTCTTGGCGCCGTAATACGCGCCTCCTGGTTTTAGATAGTAGTCAAATAAATGTCCGAAAAATGATGGCCAGGGTTCATTGAACATCCAATAAATCGTACATTTTGTGGGTTGCCCACCCATTTGCGGCAAAATCCTCAAACTGAGCGCGCGTGTCTTCGTATAGCCCAAGCTGGGCCTTTTTCGCAAACTCCTTCGCGCTTGAAGAAGGACCATATCTGCGGTTTAAAGCAAGCTGCGTACTCAACAGTCCGCTATTTCCAGTACTGGCCCCGGCATGGAAAAACCAATACTCATTGATCGGCCATAAATTATCAGCTGGGATGAATTTCTGAAGGCTTTCATATGGAGGAACATTTTCATTGTCTCCTTCTTCCGCCAGAGAACCCTGCGCGCCTACATAGCGCCCGGAAAACCAGTAGGAAGGAGGCCGCCAACTATAAGGACCTTGCATCTGTATCCCATCCCACTGAACATTCCCATTCCGATCCCTTGCATCAGCAGAAACTGTATCGACGACAGCATTCTGCCAGTGCAAGTTCGTCAGAATGCGATGATAGGTATCACGAACCGGCGGCGGCGGCAGACCATCGCTGCCATTGCCCATAGGAACACTGCGGCATGGGAGCGCAGCATAAGAATCTGGGAGCGAAGGCTCTCCCGCGCTACCCTTTGATCTTCGGCACTCCACTGCTTCCACCTTTCCCATTGATTGCAGCACATCCAGCCATACATTAACGGCATTCCCGCTTCATCGGCTAATTCCAGTAGGTGTTCACTGGAAATCTTTCCTTCCGAACGAAGCATATTCAACCCCATATCCTTCGCATACGCAATTGCAGTCGCTTCGCGGCTGGGCTATAACGGTATAATAGATCCGGCGTATAGGCCGCGCCCCGGACGAGGAAATTCCTTCCATTGATTTGAAGGTAAAAATTACCTCCTTTACCCACCTTGGGAAAGTGGTCATCTTGATCGCGATGTTGTGTAACCTCGCGAATTCCAAAACGGATCGATTCTGTATCGGACGTCTTGTTGTTCTCTACAAATTTCAGATGAAGGTCATATAAAGCAGGTTTGCCCATGGTATAAGGCCACCATAGGTCGGGGTCATGAACGGTAAGCTGAGGAAAATTATTGGGCGTAAAACGGATTTCTCGTGTTTCGCCGGCAGACAAAGATACATGTTGGGCAATGTGGATCGTTGGTTTGTTAGGACGTGCAATTTCTCCTTCAAGATCCCCCTGCACCGAACTGGAGGCGCCATTTGTCACGTTTACATACACAGTTAGCTTGGCGGGATTGGTTGCTGGAAGCGGCAGATCAGTGTCCACAAGCGCATTTGAAAGCTTCACCGGTTTTGCGATGTGAATGAAGACGGGCTTCCAAATTCCGGCATTGCGATCAGGTACAAATGAAATGCCTCCACTCACAAGAAGTGCCTCTGCCGATTTATTTATTGTGAGCGTCGCCACCCCGCTGGCATTCACCGCCGCATGGCCGATCGGACTTCCATCTCGTATGAAGATTACTGTGCCTGATTTCAATCGGGATTCTATTCAAGCTGCGGTGGCACCCAAGGTTAAACTCGAAGTTGAAGCTGCTTTGATGGATATCTTTGTCGCCACGGAAATATCCGCTGCGGAGCTTCCCTGCGCCATATAGTTTGCCGGTGAAGCCCGTCAAAGGGAGGTCACGGATATTCAGCGGGCCTTTGTATCCGAGATAATTCCAGTTGATCCAATCATGCCAGCTATCGGCCAACTCAACCCCGTTGACATCTCGTATGAGCCGTTCGGGTGTAACTTTGACTGCCAATATATTGGTTGTCCCCGGATAGATGAACTTGGTAATCTCATAATTATGATCGCTATACATGCCGACCGCTTGTTTTTCGCTGGCAATCAACTTGCCATTCAGCCAAATCTCCGCACGATAGTTAATTCCAGGAAAATCGATCCAGAAGGAATATTTTCCAGGAGGAACCCAAAAACTGGTGCGGTACCACCAATCCTGCTTCCACAGATCCTGCGGAACCTTCGTAAGAAGGTTCATTCCGTAATACAAGTTTGGATAAATGCCATCGTCTTGCAAAACTGCGAGGACTGTCGCAGGCATTTGGCGGATCGGATACCACTTGGCCGTTGCATATCCCGGTCGAGAAATTGCCGCACCCGAATCGGTCAACTTGTCGGCGGAAATCAGTTTCCAATTTCTCTGTAGCTCGATCACACTTGTGGACTGTGCAGTTGAACAATTCGACGCACACAGAAAAACCACGATGAGCAGGAATTGGCATATCCAACCAAGTCGACACATATCTATCCTCAGGAACATTCAGCGTTTCTTCCAAGGCGCGAAACGCGGTTGGGCATTGCCAAAAACTAGTAAGTCCGGCAGGCTGCATGATCCGGTGAGCTAGATACGAATAAAGATCTTCTTCCGGAACATCCAGAAAAGAACGAGCCAATAAACAGCCAACGTCAGCACCCCCAGCACCAGCGGCTCCAAAGCGGTTCCCAAAATGCTCATCGCCGATGTTCCGAGGTTGATACGGAAGCTGCTCGTCACGAAACCTCTCGACAGTTCGGCGATGAGATATGCGGCGATGGAATTCATGCCCACAATGACCAGAGGAAACGCGAGGCGACCTTGCTTCTTTGCATCGACGATCCAGGAGAAAGCCGCCAGAAACAGGAAGCACACGCCACCACTGAACAAAGTCCAGGCCGGTGTCCAGATTCGTTTGACGATCGGGCAGATTCCGGTGAAATGCAGCAGCAGGCCGGCGCCGATCAATGCGGCGGCTGCAATCAGGAACTTGCGAAAGGGAATGCCTGGGGCACTCGCAATCAACCACTGACCGCCGGCCAGTCCCAGCAGCATTGTTCCCAGCGTCGGGATAAAACTCAGCGTCAGATAGCCGCCGCTATTGAAGACAAACGGAGTGGGTCGAGGAAAAAGATTGAGGAACCACACGTCAAAGGCCTGGCCGAGATTGCTGTTCTTATTCCAGTGCGCAGCGAAACCGTGAAACAGATGCTGATGCCAGTCGGCGGGAACGCCTACGGCAGCATAGTTAAAAGCAGCACCGGGAGCCGGATACAAAGCCCAGGCAAGCCAATACCCGAACAGAGTGACCCCGAAGGCGGTCCACTGCCATCGTGGGCGGACAAAGGTCAGCAGGAACGCGAACGTGTAGCCGAGACCGATCTGGGTCAGCGTGTCCTCGAAGGTAAAGTTCGTCGAGGGACTGTGGGTGGAGCGAAGAAAGATACCGAGCGCGATGAGAAGAAAACTGCGCCAGATGGTGTGCCCCAGCATGCGTTGGAAGGTTTCACCTTTCCTTCTGCGGCTGCGCAAGGAATAAGGCAGAGCAACCCCAACCAGGAAAGTAAACGATGGTTGAATCGTGTCATGGAGACTCATGCCGACCCACTCGACATGGGTTTGATTGAAGGCCAAGATGTGCCAGAAAAGATTGTGAGGGAAAGACCGCGCCACCTCAGCAAGGCGGAGAACTTCACCCATCATCAGAAGCATGACCAAACCGCGATAGGCGTCCACGGCAACATTCCGCGGCGGCAGCCCGGTCGCAGGCATACGGCCACGGGCGCTTTCGACGTGTGTTGACTCGGACAGTTGCGAAGTGGGCGCCATAGATGCAAGCGGTGGCGTGGCAATGGTTTCGTTCGAAGACATATTGTCCCTCAAATGGTAACGAATGCTATGGTACGCGTTCCAGGAGCATCGCACACTCCTGAGTTTTGGTTATGTATCGGTGGCAGTTCTCTTTATCCCGAGCGACATCCTCACCGCCGGAAGGAGTAGCAGGCTCGATTCGCTGGCGAGGCGGGATTTACCGCAGAGAATTGCCGCAAGAGAATGCCCGGCCAGTATGCCGGACAATTCGATCATCGAAAAAATTGTGCTGGGTTTTCTTCGGTTATTGATGCCGCCCTTTAGGAATGAACCCTATCGTCCGACTTTAGCCGCAAAAGACGCGCTTAGAATGGGCCACCCGATGCAATCCTTTCGGGCCGGATCAATAGATATGACCTCTTCTCATCTATCTGACCGCAGACAGTTCAATGTTGGTGCCGAAGAAGGGACTCGAACCCCCACACCCTTGCGAGTACATGGACCTGAACCATGCGCGTCTGCCAATTCCGCCACTTCGGCATTGATGAGAAGTCCAGCGCGGGAACGCCGAACCAGCAGCAGTTCTTACTTTTACAAAGACGCAACATGCTGTCAACTTGCCGGAACATCGTGGCCGCGAATACCTGCTCGCGGCGATCGGCCGAGCCGTTACTATTTGCAATCGCAGAATTCATAAGTATGCTTACAACTTGCCGCCGCAATTGCTCGACTGATCGCGTCAGTATCGAATTCGTCTATAGAGGCCATGTTGATGACCACAGAAGACTCGCCCACGAGTACCGCCAGGATCCCCCCGGAGCTGTCCGGGGAGATCCGCCGGCTGATGCATGATCTCAGCAACGCGCTGGAAATCGTGCTGCAGGTCAGTTATCTGCTGACCACTGCGGATACTGCTGAGCCAGCAAAGGAATGGATTGGCCTGCTGGATAGGGAGCGCAGCAGGCCATGGGAATCCATCGTGAATTGCGGGATTACATTCGCCTGCACAGCTAAGCTGGCGAGCGGCCGCACCGGTTTTCCTATAGGTGCATGGCAATGAAATGAGGCTTAAGTATGCCGTTCCTTAAAGAAGGGAGACCCGTAAGAGTTTCCTGCCACCTCTAAGTAATAGAAAAACCCGGTCTAATCAGACCAGTTCCGCATCCAGCGTGATTTCCGCTGCTTTCAGCAGACGCGAGATGGGGCAGTTCATCTTTGCCTCATTTGCCGCGGTAGAAAAAGCCTCTTTACTGGCGCCGGGAACCTTAGCGCGGGATTTCAGATGGATTTTCGTTACCGTTGGCCCTGCCTCCAGCTTTTCCAGCGTCACCTCCGCACTTGTTTCGATCGATTCCGGCTGAAGCTTCGCGTTCGTCAGTTGAGCACCGAGCGCCATGCTGAAACAGCCCGCGTGGGCCGCGGCAATCAGCTCTTCCGGGTTTGTCCCCTTTCCGTCCTCGAACCGTGTATGGAAGGAGTATTGCGCGTCCTTCAGCACGCCGCTTTCGGTTGAAATCGTCCCATTGCCTTCTTTCAATGTTCCATGCCAGATTGCGCTTGCTTTTCGTTGCATAGTTTCTCCTCGGTTCAGAATATCAGGCACTCTCCACTGCGCCACGGACCCGCAAACCCCGCTTACCGGCATCCCGAGCTTCAAAGCCCTATATTAGGATGAAAGGATGAGCGAAAGCAGCAGCGAGCTCCGCGAGCAGATTCTTCAACTGGCGGAGCGCTATTTTGAAGAGACATTTCGCTCCAGGCCTTTTGTTCCGGGCGAATCGGCGGTCCCGGTGGCCGGCAAAGTGCTCGATGCGGCGGACCTGCGCAATCTGATCGATGCCTCGCTCGACTGCTGGCTCACGACCGGCAGGTTCGCCACCCAATTCGAGCGGAAGTTCGCGCGCTACTTCGATGTTCGGGGCGCATCGCTGGTCAATTCCGGATCGTCCGCCAACCTGCTCGCGTTTTCCTGCCTCACCTCGCCAAAGCTTGGAGAACGCCGTTTGCTACCTGGCGACGAAGTCATCACCGTAGCGGCGGGATTCCCGACCACGGTGAATCCCATCATTCAAAACCGCTGCGTTCCAGTGTTCATCGATATCACCGTGCCCACCTACCAGGCGGATGCAACGCAGCTCGAAGCTGCCTTGAGCAATCGCACGCGGGCCGTCATGATCGCCCATACGCTCGGCAATCCGTATGATCTGGACCGGGTGGCAAGTTTCGCGAAACAGCACGGTCTCTGGTTCATTGAGGACAGTTGCGACGCGCTCGGGGCTACATACAAAGGCAAAAAGGTGGGAACATTCGGCGATCTTGCGACGGTCAGCTTTTACCCCGCGCACCACATCACCACGGGAGAAGGCGGCGCGGTCGTGACCAACTCCCCGCTGCTGAAGACGCTGCTCGAATCTTTCCGCGACTGGGGCCGCGACTGCTGGTGTGAGCCCGGCAAAGACAATACCTGCGGAAAGCGTTTCGACTGGCAGTTCGGCGGGCTGCCTCACGGATACGATCACAAATACACGTATTCCCACATCGGCTACAACCTGAAAATGACGGACATGCAGGCCGCGATTGGACTGTCCCAGCTCGAAAAACTGCCGGGGTTCATTGCCGCCCGCAGACGAAATTTTCAGCATCTTTACGATGGACTGAAGCCGCTGGAAGATCTGCTGGTCCTGCCCGAAAGCACGCCGGAGGCCGAGCCAAGCTGGTTTGGCTTTCCCATTGGCGTGCGCGAGGATGCCCCGTTCCACCGCAATGAACTGATTCGCGAGCTGGAGTCCCGGAACATCGGCACGCGATTGCTGTTCGGCGGCAATCTGACCCGCCAGCCCGCCTATAAAGAAGTAGAGTTCCGAGTGATCGGCGATCTGAAAAATTCGGATTTCGTGATGAACAATGTGTTCTGGATCGGCCTGTATCCCGGCTTAACCGAAGAGATGCTGGATTACACCATCGAAACCATCACGGCATTTTCCCGAAGAATTCACGCTGTACAGCTAGCAAATGTCTCCGGCTAAAATATTCCGCAGTTCGATTCAGCAGTCGTGCATTTGGCAATCCATACCAGAACCCCGGTTACCACTACTCTCGAGGAACGACTCGCAATGATCCCCAGCCAGCAACTGCAGAGAAATCCATCGTTGCTACACCGGGCAAAAGGATCGATAGCGCTCACGCTGGAGAGAGTTGCCACTCACATTGAACGCCGCACGCCGCTCTTGTTCGCTATATTGCTCGTCTTATATTTGTGGACTCTGAAATCTGAGCGGCTGAAATCCTTATGGCATGACGAACTCTATACGTATTACATCGCGCAGGCACATAGCTTCGGCCAGATGCTCCAGTGGACGCGCACCATCGACCTGAATCCGCCGCTGTATTACATTGCGGCTCGTCTCACTTTTCACGTTCTGCATCCGGGGCCATTTTCCGTCCGCCTTCCTTCCATGGTGGCCTACTTCGTTGCCGCATTATGCATATACCAGTTTGTGCGGCGAAGGCTGACTCCGCTTTATGGTTTTCTCGGCGCACTTGTCCTGCTTTCCAGCCCCTTTAATTACTATTCGTATGAAGCCCGTCCGTACGCCATGGTCCTCGGCTTTTTGGGAATCCTGGCGCTGGGGTGGCAGCGTGCAATCGAAGAAGAGAAGCCCCGAAGCTGGCTGGCCCTTTTGCTCATTGTGTTGGGCGGATTCGGAATGCTTCTCAGCCATGTGCTGGCTGCGGTCGCGTACGCGGCGCTGCTGTTGACGGAATTCATACGGTTCTGCCTGCGACGCAAGCCGGACTGGATCTTGTGGATTTGCCTGGCATTGCCGCTCACCGCCTGCATTACCTATTTTCAGCCGATCGCGCACCATAGCTCAGGCGCTTTTCCAGATCAATTCCAGGCCTCTGTGATGCAGCTGGTTGCGGCATATTCCGAGATCTGGATCTCACTGGCCTCGCTCCTCGCCGTCGCGCTCATCGCCATCGGTGCTGCTGACCGACAGATCAGAGTATCCCGCATTCCAGAAACTGGAGGATGGTTTCAGCTGGCCGGAAAAGATTCTTGCTCTTGGTTTCTGCTGCGTGCCGCTGGTTGTCGTTCTCCTGTTCATGCGTTCCCATAGCGCATATTTCTCGCGCTATGGAATGCCGGCCATTTTCGGCGTAGCAATTCTGGTTCCATGGTTCGTCGCCCGATGGACGGCGATCAGCAGCCGCGCGGCGCTTATCTGTTCCGTTGTCTTTTGCTTTGGCATTGTCACCCCGTCATCCATCGCGCGCCATCTGCAGGACCTTATGCCACCGCCGGAAAGCACTCCCGCTCTGACTGGGGAATCAACAGTACCCATTTCGCAGGTCATGCCAGAGCTTCCGTTCGTCGATGCCAGCGGATTGACGTTTCTTGAGATGAACAGCCGCGAGAACACCGCCTTTCTTTCTCGCGTCTATTACTTGACGGATGAGCAGGCAGCAATCCAGTATGCGAATGCAACCATCTTTGAAGGCCTTCCCAATCTGAAAGGAAAGTTTCCGATCCAAGCGAATATCGTGCCGTACCCGCAATTCGTCCAGCAGCACCCGAAATTCCTTGTGTTCGGGACTTATAACTATCCCGGAAGATTGGCTGTTGCGAAAGTTGCTTGCCGATCATGCCACGCTACGTTTTCTAGGTGACTTTCCCGCCGGGTATAAGGATGAGCAACTCTATGAAGTGACGCTGGCGCAGCCGCAACAATAAAGTGTGGAGAGATCGATGAAGGCAATCATTCTGGCAGGTGGGCTGGGGAGCCGGTTGGCGGAGGAGACTTCGGCGCGGCCGAAGCCGATGGTCGAAATCGGCGGCCGTCCCATTCTCTGGCACATCATGAAGATTTATTCGCATTACGGTATCAATGACTTCATCGTGTGCCTGGGTTACAAGGGCTACATGATCAAGGAATTTTTTGCCAACTATTTTCTTCACTCCGCCGATGTCACCATCGACCTGCAGCAGAACAAAATCGAGACCCACAGCGCTCATTGCGAACCCTGGCGGATCACGCTGATCGATACCGGAGCAGATACCATGACCGGCGGCCGCCTGAAACGCGTGCTGCCTTACGTCGAAAAGGATGAAGAGTTCTGTTTCACCTACGGCGACGGATTGGCCGACATCAATCTTGATGAGTTGTTGCGATTCCATCGCAGCCGCAAGACTCTGGTCACCTTAACAGCGACGCAGTCGGTGGGAAAATTTGGAGCGCTTGAAATCAGCAGCGACGCGCAGGTCACTTCATTCTCCGAAAAACCGAAAGGAGATGGACGCTGGGTCAGCGGAGGATTCTTCGTGCTCTCGCCGAAGGTCGGCAAATACATTCCGGGCGACTCCACCATCTGGGAACGCGATCCGCTGGAGACGCTTAGCCGCGAAGGTCAGGTTTCCGCCTATAAACACCATAGCTTCTGGCAGCCCATGGATACGCTGCACGATAGAAACTTCCTGGAAGAGCTGTGGGTGAAAGGCGCCGCCCCATGGAAGATATGGTGAACGATTTCTGGCAGGGCCGCAAAGTATTCTTAACCGGGCATACCGGGTTCAAGGGCAGCTGGCTCGCGCTCTGGCTGCAGCAACTGGGCGCGGATGTCGCCGGTTACGCGCTCCCACCCCACACAACGCCCAATCTTTTTACGATCGCAGATGTTGCCCAGGGAATGACGTCTGTCGTCGGCGATCTCAGCGATTTCTCTCATTTGAAAAATACGCTCGTCGGCCATCGCCCGGAGATGGTGCTGCACCTCGCCGCACAATCGCTGGTGCGTGCGTCGTATCAGAATCCCATCGCTCACTTACGAAACGAACGTGCTCGGCACGGCACGGCTGCTGGAAGCGGTGCGGTCATGCGACTCCGTCCGCGCCGTGGTCATCGTCACCACGGATAAGTGCTATGAGAACCAGGAATGGGTCTGGCCGTACCGGGAGAATGACGCGCTCGGCGGCCACGATCCGTACAGCAACAGCAAGGCATGCGCGGAACTTGTAACCAGCGCGTATCGAAATTCTTTCTTCCCCGCCGCGCGTTACGCGGAACACGGAGTTGCGATCGCCTCGGCACGGGCCGGCAATGTCATCGGCGGCGGGGACTGGTCCCCGGACCGGCTCATCGCCGACATCGTGCGCGCGTTCGAGTCGGGAGAGCCCCTGCAGATTCGCAATCCTACCGCAACCAGGCCATGGCAGCACGTGCTGGAACCGCTGCGCGGCTATCTTTCGTTGGCGGAAAATCTTTATCGCGATGGAACGAAGTTTTCCGGCGCATGGAATTTTGGCCCGCACTACGACGACGCCAGACCGGTCGGATGGATCGTCGAGCACCTCGCCTCACGCTGGGCGTCCGCGGGCAGCCCTCCGCCGCATTGGAAGATTGATCCTGGCCCGCATCCCCACGAGGCGCAAATGCTGAAGCTCGACTGGACGAAAGCTTCGGTCGAGCTAGGCTGGCATCCCGTACTATCGCTGCCCGAGGCGCTGGATATGACGCTCGACTGGTATCAGAGCGTGCAGGCGGGGGAAGATGCCCGGCAGAAGTGCCTTACCCAGATCGAAGCGTACCGCCAGAAATTGTCCTGAAGTTTGTTATGAGTGATCCAACGACTAACTCTCACCGTAGAACGGGCTTCCGTGCAGCAAACCGCGGCTTAAAGTAAATTTTCAACGCAAGAATTCTCGATTCAAAGTAGTCATAGCTGATCTTCGCAACTATAAACGTCACAGCGATGAGAAATGCGATATAGGGCACCGCGACATGAAGGGGCATAGGCAATGGAAGTCCGAGGCGGGAAGTTAGAATACGGTCAGTATGACGTAGATCGGAACGTGATAGATGTACATTCCATAGCTATATTTGCCGACCGTCCGAAGCCATGGCGCGATCAGCATCCTGCGCAGCCAGGCAATCGGATGCTGCGAAAGCGCCAGCAGCCCGCCCGAAAGCAGCGAGAATCCCGTGATGCCGATGGTGGGCATGTAGTAGTAAGTGGCGATCAGCTCTATGTGGTGAAAGAGCGCAATATACCCGATTACCGAGCCACCCACAGCCAGCATTGCGATCACCCATCGCAGCGGGATCTGGCCTCGCCGTAGCAAGATGGCCAGCATCACTCCAATCAGCAATCCATCCACGCGGCTGCTGGTGAGCGCCATGGCGGTAAAGTCCCCCCTGTACAGGTGGACCATGTAAAAGCGCAGCGGCAGCGCGGCAACCAGCCCGGCTCCGCAGATCCATAGGAGCGCGCGCTCCGGCAGCAGCCAGATCACAAGCGGCCATACCAGATAAAACTGCTCCTCCACAGCCAGACTCCAGAAATGTCCAAATGGACTGCCGAGCATGAATAGGTGGTGCTTCCAAAAGATTGGCCAGTTCTGCAGGTAGAAATAATAGGCAATCCGCGTCTTCAGCAACGGCGGCAGCATGGAATTCCACCAGGAACTATGGGGAGCAACCAGCAAGCCTACCGTCAGTGCAAAGTAGTAGATGGGGAAGATTCGCAGAAATCGGCGCGCGTAAAAAGAGGAAAAATAATTTTCGGCGGTCTTGGTCTTCAGCAGAATACCTGTAATCAAAAAGCCTGATAGTACAAAAAATAATTCGACGCCTGACCAGCCCGGAATCATTGCATATACAAAGAGCTTGGAAAGCAGACCGCCTCGCACGATGTACGGTCCGCCATGCGACAGCATGACTGCAAGCAGTGCAATCCCGCGAATACCATCCAATTCTGGCTTGTGGTTGGGTTCGGCGGCTTTGAGCTTTGCTTTGATATCCTTTTCGGCTTGAATTTCCGTAGCCGGATCGACCATGGTTAGTGATCCTTGTCGCCGATTAGTGTCGCTTCGGTCCCCAGCGGAGCCCCGGGCGGGTATTCGAAGTTCATGCGCTCGCGTTCTACTGCGAATGGCCGTCGCTGGATCTGGGTATGAATGGCGCCGACGTACTCTCCCATCACGCCCATGAACACCAGCAGGATCGAGCTGACGAAAAACATACCGATGACCACCGGCGCAATGCCGACCGAAAAACTGCGCCAGAACAGAAGCTTGTAAATCAGATAGGTCAGCGCAATCAGGAACGATATCAGCGCGCCCGCAAAGCCGAGAAAGGTCATCAGCCGCAGCGGCACTTTGGAATGGTTGATGATGCCCAGCATGCCGTAGTCGTACAGCGTATAAAAATTATTTTTTGTGATGCCGCGCTTGCGGCCCGGCTGATCGTAATAAAGCTTCTTGTGCGGCAAGCCGATCTCCGCGATCATGCCGCGAAAATACGGGTACGGATCGCCGAAAGACTTAACCAGATCGACCACGCGCCGGTCATAGAGGCCGAAACCGGTAAAATTCTCGAATGTCTCAATCGAAGAGAGCCGGTTGACCAGCCTGTAGTAGCGCTTGCGCGCCCAGAACATCAGCGGATTTTCCCCGCTGGTGCGCTTGATCGCCAGCACCATCGAGTACCCTTCTTCCCAGCCCTGCACCAGGTCGGCAATCATCTCCGGCGGGTCCTGCATATCGGCCACAATGCCGATGACGGCATCTCCCTGCGCCTGCCAGAAGGCATGCATGGGCGAGCGGACATGGCCGAAATTCCGCGAGTTGACGATGATCTTGACGTTTGTGTCCGCCGCCGCTAGCCCTTTCAAAACCTCTACCGTGCGGTCCTCGGAAGCGTTATCGATGAAGATGTGCTCGTACTTATAGCGCCCCAGCGAGGCGATCACGGCGCGCACACGCGTATACAATTCGACGACATTATCTTCTTCGTTGTAGCAGGGGGTAATGATGCTGATGGTCTTCACTTCGCCTCGCGGTTTGCTTATGAAAACATAGTACCGGGTCATGCTGGATCCGGCACTTCGTTACCATTGCACATGTTTAAAGATCGTTCTTCTGCTCTGCCGTCAGCGCGAGGCTCTATGGTTGCCGGCTGTTTTTATTGCGCATTACGAGCCGCGTCTTCCGCAACGCGGAAAGAAAAGTTCCTGTGGCCAAAAAAACTATAGATAACGGTGAGGCCCATCACCAAAGCGCCCGCGATGTACGGTGCGCTCTGTCCCAGATGGAAGATGGAATGCAGTCCCTCCACCAGCAGCGGCAGCAGGACCAAGCCGGGCAACATGGCGCTGCCGTAAACCAGGATGCAGCGCAACCACTCCGCCAGATAATTGCCTTGCGTTTTGAAGACGAAAAACTTGTAGCCAAGATACGCGACGGTAATGTTGAGCAAGCTCGAAAATACCGAAGCGTAGATATAGCCGAAGCGGAGCCTCGGCATCAGCAGCGCGGTAAACAGCGCGTAGGTGCCGTACCCGAACAGCGTGTTCCAACCCCCCACGAGCAGATAACGCAAAAACTGCCCCGGCGGAATGTGGCGAGTCAGAGCATCCAGTCCTGGAATGCGACGCAACCTTTTCTCTCCTTTGTTTTCCTGTTATCGCGTCAACGATCTATTCTCAGCCATCGCCTCCTCATCGATGAAGATGGATGAGAAATCTGGGGAACCGACAATAATTTCCGCGGATCGAGGCAATGGCATCTCAAAGAAAATGCAATCCTGCGGCAGTACAGCGCAAAGAGCTTCCAGAATACCGGGGCGAGTCACCATCGGGATTCCGACCATCAATCGCAGCAAGCTTGCCTTGCGCGCGATTCGCAGTGCCCTGGCGCAAACCTATCCTGATGTTGAAGTGATTGTATCGGACGATGCATCGACAGACGACACCGTCGCGCGTATTCGCGAAATTCAGGATGCGCGGCTCGTCTTGTTTGAGCAAAAACAGCGGCTCGGCCTGGTCGGCAACTTCGATTTTTGTCTGCGCCACGCGAGTGGAGAATTTTTTCTGCTGCTCGGGGACGACGATGTGCTGCTGCCGGGTGCCGTCGAACGACTGGCCGCACCGTTTCTGCGCAAGGATTCCGCCTCGCTGGGCGTCGTCTGGTGTCCGTGCCGCATTGCGGATGCGGACAGCAACGATTTCTGGACGACCGAAGCTGGCCCGGCCTTGGAACCCGCTGCCGCCATGATTGCAGCGTTGTGGGCCGGCAATCGCGGGCCTCGGCTCAGCAGTATTCTTGTGCGAACCGCAGATGCCATCGCCGTCGGGGGCTACGACGAGAAATACGGCGATCTGTGCGACATCGGTAACTGGGGCCGGGTCGCGTTGCTGCACGATATTGTCGCCTGCGTCCCGGAACCGCTGGTGCAATATACGAATCATCCCGGAAGCACAACCAGCCAGTCTGCGGTAGAGAAATGGCAAAACTGGTCGCGTATCGTTCACGCCGATCTGCTGGCCAGCGCGCGCGCCCGGCAGGATTTTTCCGCCGAACGCGATTTGTTGGCGGCGAAACAGAACTTCCTCAGCGGTATCACTCTGACGATTCTTATCCAGACCATTGGGAAGCCGGGTTGGATTCGCAATGCTCTGCGGCAATCGCTGAGAACACCGGAAGCGGTGTTCACTCCGTATATGTTTCGCAGACTGCTCAAGGACGGGCGCAAGGTATTCATGCTGCGCGGCGGAGAAAAACGCAGGATCACAGCGGCCAAAGATCCAGCGCAAACTCCGTGACGACAGGCGTAGCTCATCCGGTGTGTTGCACGCCACGAACCCGCTCCGGCGGAACGGCATATGCCACCGTTTGAATTCCATCTCCTCGGTAGGACTTCAGATACATTCGGTAATCGGGGCAGATGGAGCGCATCAGCAGAGGCAAACGCCATAAATCTTCCTGCAAATGGTACACACAAATCGCGAGAATCGGGCGATCGCGCTCGATGACGCGCGCAGCCCCAAGAAGGGCATCGTATTCCCCGCCCTCGATGTCCATCTTGATCATGGAGACGGATTTCGAGGCGAACATGACATCGATCGGAACCATATCCACGACAATCTCTCCCCGGTCCGATACCTTGGAGTCCACTTTGCCGGTATTTTCAAACCGAACAGCGCCTCGATGCGAGCCAATCGCACAGTGGTGGAGGCGGATTTTGTTATGCAGCTCCGGTTTCAGAGTCGAGACATACTTTGCCAGTCGGGCAAAAGAGCGGGAATCTGCTTCGATCGCCTCGATCCGGCGAAATATCGAGGCTCGCTGGACCAGGCTGCGAATCGTATCCCCGTCGAAAGCGCCACAATCGAGGAAGACGTCTCCCATCTCGGCCTCGAAGACGTCGCTCAGGAAATAGGACTCTTCCGCGGCGGGTTGGGAGAGCCCGTATGGATCGCCCAGCGCGCGGAGACGAACCTGAGCGAAATACTCTGTGCGGGAGGCATCGTCCGCCCAGATTTCCGCCGCGCGGAGAACGCAATCCGACTGTTCATAAAGCTTGTGCGGAAGCTGATACAGCAGAAATGGCGGAAACTGATCCGGAAATCGCCAGGCGATCGGTTCGCCGCTGGACACGTGAGCGCATCCCAACCCGGTCAACTGATCGAATGTTTCTCGATACCAATGATGCTCATTGCGGATAGTGATGAAAAAATGCGCGTCTCGCCCGAATTGCTCCGCGGCCTCCTCAGGAGGCAGCACCGGGGTGCCGTTGATGCACATTCCCCACAGATCAGGGTTGTTGTCGGACAAGGCAAGGGGCTGAACGCCCATGCCGTGCAACGCGGACAGCGCCCGGCGACCCATATTGCCGGCGCCGAAGACTACGCATCGCCAGTTTCGTTCCGCCAGCAGGCGGTCCAGTTCCGATCGTTCACGCTCCTTGACACGCGAAACCGGTTCGGAAACGATGTCTTCGAGCGTTGCTTCCACACTGTCGGCAGAACAGTCTGGAAGCGTGGCAAGCGCGGAATGGGGGAATTCCATGCATGCATCTCCCTGTTTTCGTACGAAATTTGTTCAGTCTTGCAAAGGTGTAATGATCATATTCTCTAAAAACTCGTTTCTGTCAAGAAAAGGCCATAAATCTTCAAGGGGCTTGGAAACAAACGATCCGTCCGGCCTCTGGGCCGAAGAAAGCCGGGGCGCGCGCGTCTCATCCGGGATTACGTGCACATCGCAGAGAACAGGCCCCGGTGTGTCGAGCACCCGGCGGACATCCCTGCGCAAATTTCGCTGATCAGTAATCACAGCCGACTTGATTCCGTAGGAATCGGCGATCTTCTGCAGATTGGGCACAGTCAAGCCGGTTTTGTCATCGCAGCCAATGCTGGCCTCGCCGAAATAGTTCTTCTGCGAAGCGCGAATCGACGCATAGCCGTCGTTGTTCAGCACAAAAAATTTGATCGGCAGGTTCAGCCGGGCGACCGTTTCCAGTTCCTGGATATTGAACTGAAAGCCGCCGTCGCCATCGACGCAGATCGTTTGCCTGCGTCCGGCAGCCAGGCATACCGCAATGGACATCGGCAGCCCGAAGCCCATCGACCCCAGGCCGGCGGTGTGGTAGATGCGCTGACCGGTGCGCGTGGGGCAGGCCAGCAGAAAAATCTCAATTCCCGCGCCGGAGCTGCCCGAGACCAGCTGATCCTCCGGCGCCGTTTCCGTCCCGATCACCTCCGCCAGGTGGTAAATGCTCACCTGTGTTTCCGGATTGCGATGCTCTTCCGTTACCACCGGATAGCGATGCTTCCATTCCGCGCATCGACCATCCCAGTAGGAGCGGTCGCGTGGACGAATCGCATCCCGCTGGCGCAGCATCTCCGCGAGAAATGCGCGAGCATCGGCGCAGACCGGTTGTTCAATGTGCGGATGGAGCTTCGTCAACTCGGCGGCATCGATATCGACCACCGTTTTATGCGCTTCGCGCGCCAGCTTGTCGGGCGCATATCCGGTGATGGCAAAATCCAGGCGAACGCCAATCGCCAGCAGGAAATCGCAGTTCTGCAGAGCAAAATTCGCGCCTCGGGCAGCCACGGAGCCCGGTCTGCCCACGTATAAAGGCTCATCGCTCGGCACCAGGTCGGCGGCGCACCAGGTGGCGGCGATGGGAATGTTCAGCAACTTGCGCAGTTCGTGGAATTCTTTTTCCGCGCGAGCCAGCCGGATTCCGTTTCCGGCAAACAGCAGCGGCCGCTCCGAGTTGTTCAGCGCGGCGATGGTTTCGCGCACCTGGTCCTGCAAATTCGCCGTCGATCCCAAAGCAATTGCCGCTTCCTTCGGCGGGATCGAACCCCGGCAGCGTTGCGAAATCCTCAATGGGCGAAGCCTGCACGTCGAGAGGAACATCGATCCACACCGGACCGGGACGGCCGGACTGCGCCAGATAGACGGCCTTCTCCAGGTGATAGCGAATCTGATTCGGATCGAGAACGGTGACGGCATATTTCGTAATCGGCCGCACGATGGAAACGATATCGACTTCCTGCACGCCGAGCTGGCGCATTCCCAGCGGCTTGCCCTCGGCATCGAACATGCGGTCGGGCCGTTTGACCTGGCCAGAGATAAACAGCACCGGCGTCGAGTCGAGCCACGCCCCGGCCACTCCCGTGACAGCATTGGTGCCGCCGGGACCCGTCGTCACCATGGCGACGCCCAGGCGATTCGTCGCCTTGGCGTAGGCCTCGGCGCAGATGGCACTGGCCTGCTCGTGCGAGTTGCAGACTGGCTCCAGCGCCTTGCAGCGCGCCAGCGCTTCATTCAGGTGCATCGCGCCGCCGCCGGTGACGAGGAAGACGTGTTTCACGCCCTGGTCGGCGACAAACTGCATCATGGTATCGGAAAGTTTCGGCATTTATTTTCCTACAGAAATCTCCATCCATCGCGATAGAGCAGGTGAAGAGGAAACCGCAGGTCTCTCCACTCCACTTCGCTTCGGTCGAGATGACAAGCTACTTTATTTTGCAATGGGGTTCGAACCACGCGCTTCTAAAATTGCATCCACCAGTTCGCGGACTGCGCCATTGCCGCCTTTGACAGTGGCAATAAAAGTGGCTTTCCGCAGCACAGCGGGGCGGGCATCGGCGGGAGCGGCGGACAGCCCGGCGATCTCCATCGCCGCAAGATCGTTGACATCGTCGCCCATAAAACAGATTTCATCCAGTTGCAGTTGATTGCGTTCGGCGAACAGGCGCAGCGCCTGTGCTTTGTCCTGGCAGCCTTTGGTGATGTCGGCCAGCTTGAACTTCGCCGCGAATCTGTCGACCAGGGGGCTATCTTCGCCGGAAATCAGGGTTATCAGCAGACCCGCCTTTCGCGCCAGCGACACAGCCATGATGTCGGCGAAGCAGAAGCGCTTCCACTCTTCGCCATTCGGTCCCCACCAGATTCCGCCATCGGTTAAAACGCCGTCCACATCAAGGGCGATGGCCCGGATTCGTCTCATCAAACGGCGGCTCCCACTCGGCGCAGCTTTTTGATGATTGGCAGTTCGCGTTCATAGACGCGCTTGACCCCGTCGCCCATCGATTGCTCGACCAGGCGGATATCGCGAATCAGCCGCGTGATCCCGTTAGGCTCCAGCGACGCCGCCTGATCGCTGCCCCACATGGAACGATCCAGTGTGACGTGCCTCTCGACCGCACAGGCGCCCAGCACAGCGGCGGCAACACTCGATGCAATTCCGGTCTCATGGCCGGAGTAGCCGATCGGCACTCCGTAACGCTCTTTCATGGTGGGAATGGCGCGGAGATTCAATTCCTCGTAGTACGCCGGATAGGTGCTGCAACTGTGCATCACGACCAGGTCCTGCTTGCCCAGCACCTCGATCGCATGGTCGATCTCCTGATACGTACTCATGCCGGTCGAAAGGATGATCGGCTTCCGTTGATTGCGCGTGTGGCGCAGCAGGTTGTCGTCGGTCAGAGATGCGGAAGCAATTTTGAAGCAGGGCACGTCGAACTCGGCGATCATGTCCACGGAACCCTCGTCCCAGCAGGAGACGAACCACGGAATGTTGACGGCTTTGCAATAGCGATCGATTTCCTCGAAGTCGTCGTAGTCGAATTCCAGCGCTTCCTTCAGGTCACGATTCGTCGTGCCGAAGGGGCTCTCCCGCGGCCGCGCCAATTCCTCGGCGGAATAGACCACATCAATCGTGCGCTTTTGGAACTTGACGGCATCACAACCCGCCGCTACGGCGACGCTGATAAGGCGCTTGGCGATATCCAGGTTGCCATTGTGATTGATGCCGATTTCAGCGATAACATAACAGGGCTGCCCATCGCCAACAAGTTTCTTACCAATCTTCACCATGCCAATTTCCGTGGTCATGATCGCAAACCTCTGTATCCATATTGAGATGCGGAACAAAGAACAAGGCAATTCTGTTGTGCTTGGATGCGCTGCCTGCCCGCTTCCGATGCAAGCGGAGTATACACTTTAGGGGCAAATAGCTGTTCTGCGCCGGCTCGCATTCGAGCGGTGAAGAAATCATTTCATGAACAGCTCTCCCAGCGCCAACCCGAAGCCCGCGCCGCCAATTTCATCGCCGGACCTGGAATACATTCTGGAAAAAACGCAGCCTCTCTGGCAGGAACTACGCGGCAACCGGATCTTCATCACCGGCGGAACGGGCTTCTTCGGCTGCTGGCTGCTGGAAAGCTTTCTCGCCGCCAATGATGCGTTTCATCTGCAGGCTCGCGCCGTCGTTCTCACCCGGTCGCCGGAACAATTTCAGCGGCGCTGTCCGCATCTCGCGCAGAGCGATTCGATTGAACTGATCGAAGGAGACGTGCGCGATTTTGCATTTCCGCCGGGCGAGTTTCCCTTCGTCATCCACGCCGCCACGGAATCGGTCCCGAAGCACACCGCGAACCGCCCGCAGGAGATGCTGGCGACGATTGTCGATGGGACGCGGCGCTGTCTGGAATTTGCCGAGTCGCACGGGACAAAAAAATTTCTGCTGACCAGTTCCGGCGCTGTGTATGGTCCGCAGCCTTCCGCGATGACTCACATCGCGGAAGACTATCGCGGCGCACCTGATCCCGCGAACCCAAACTCCGTCTACGGAGAAGGAAAGCGCATGGCCGAGCTGCTGTGCGCGCTGTCTGCCGCGCGCTCAGGAATGGAATGCAAAATCGCCCGCTGCTTCGCTTTTGTCGGTCCCTGTCTTCCGCTCGACGCCCATTTTGCCATTGGCAATTTTATCCGCGATGCAATGCGCGGCGGCCCGATCCAGATTCAGGGCGACGGCACGCCGATGCGCTCCTACCTCTACGCCGCCGATCTTGCCGTCTGGCTGTGGACGATGCTGTTCCGCGCGCCATCCCTACGCCCATTCAACGTCGGCTCGGAACAGGACCTGAGCATCCGTGAGATCGCAGAGGCGGTCGCGTCAGCGATCCAGCCGGGGATCGCGATCAGAATCTGCACGCGAGGCCACGCCCGGCGCTCCCATCCAGCGCTACGTTCCCTCTGTCGCCGCGGCGAAGAAAGAACTGAATCTGACCGAGGGAGTTTCTCTTGAGGATGCAATCCGGCGCACGGCGGCTTGGTATAAGCTAGCGATTTAGGTGGACAGAACCTGTCGCCCACGCGAGCAGGATGAAACCGTATGCAGTAATCAGCATTGTTCTCACCCAATGGGTCTTGAGTATTTTCGCGAGATACATGCTTTCGGGTCCCGCATCGTCTTTGCTCAGCTTCGCTTGCCACGGTCCCCAGAAGAGTGCCGTCAAGAAAAAAGAAAAAATCAAGCAGCCCAGGTTCCCACCGATCGCCCAACCGGGAGAACCGGCCGGGTGGTACCAGATCAGACTGATGGATCCGGCAGCCGCAAGCGCCAGTGGAGCAAAAATCCAATATGGCACCTTCCGCCAATGCACGGATTGGACGGTATGAAAATCTTTTGGATCGACGAGCTTCCAGGACCGGAATATATCCACCTCGACGGCCCAAATTGCGCCGACGAGGTAGAACGACAATGCCAGATTCAGGAGAAGAAAAATATCAGGACCTGCCGCCATTCACGTTGCCTTCCATCTCGAATGCGACAAAAAACGCTAATTCTATCGTGGAGCTAAGCGGGATCGAACCGTTGACTTCCTCGTTGCGAATCCAGCCTGAACAGCGATCGGCTGAAGTGACCCTCAATGCCAGACCGTACGTGGAGATTCCGGGGAAAAGATAGCTAACAATCTACGTGCTCGCTAAATTTCCTGTCGAGGGCCAGCTTGTTAGCGGCAGCCATACGCCCGGAAAACTCCTTCATCTGCCCGTCAGACATTGGAGCGAAGGTCCTGCCAAAGGCCGCATTCTGCCGAATCATGTCGAGTTTCGGCATCCCAACCACGGCGGCAGCGACCGGGAGGCTCAACGTGTATCGCAGCAGATTCGCCGCATGGCTCTTGCTCGGACCGGTACCCAGCAGGCCCTCCTGCCCCATAACCTTCATCGCCAGAATGCCCAGGTTCTTCTGCTGTGCTGTCGGCAAAACAGTTTCTTGAAAACTCGAAGTCATGGCCGGGTTCAGTACCATGCCATCGGAACCTGAGGTCATGCCTTGCATGGCCGCGTTGAGGGCGATCTGAATACAATCGATATCGTGGCGCTCAATGGCTGTTCTTAACACCGCCGGGTTGTAATGGCTGGTAATGCCGATGAAGCGGGTGACCTTTTGCTCGCGCAGTTTGTAGAGCGCGTTGAGCACGCCATTCTTGGCCTCTACTTTCGCCAGGTCGTCTGCATTGTGCAAGGCATGAACGTGAATCAAGTCGATCTGGTCAGTTTGTAGCCGCTTTAAGCTGCCTTCCAGGATGCGAAGCGCTGTGTCGCCGTCACGAGGCTCGATCTTGGTGGCAAGAAAAAATTCCTTGCGCCGCGTTTTGGCGACCTGCCCCACCCAGCTCTCACTTTGTCCCTCGCCATAGCCATAAGCCGTATCGAAATAACTGATGCCGGAATCGAGCGCCAGATTGAGCGCTGCCACAGCCGCGTCTTCGCCGCTGTACATCGAAAGCCGGCTCCCACACCCAAAAGCGATGATGGAAACATGGGCCCCGGTCTTGCCGAGAATTCGCGTCGGCATGGCGGTGGATGCTTCCCCGGTTCGGCTACCCAGAACAACGGCGGCCGCCCCAACTACCGCCGACTTTTCCAAAAACTCCCGTCTCGAAAACTGGTCTGCCATGTGCACCCCCATACGCGCCATCAACTCGCGTCATTGTCGTCACACAAATCAGCCAAGGAAAGCTCGGAATTCCCGCGCGTTACTCGAGTCTCGGCTTCCGGTTCGAAGCTTCGCCATTGCGTTTACTTTGTGAGCCTCAAGCCTGGAGCAGCAACCAAATGTCCGGCCGGCAATCGTTGATTCTTTGGTGGAGCTAAGCGGGATCGAACCGCTGACCTCCTCGTTGCGAACGAGGCGCTCTCCCAGCTGAGCTATAGCCCCATGCCGGCGGGATGACCGTAGTGTACCAGCGAAGCGCCGCGTTTCGAAAGCGGCTACGATTCTCGCCGAAGTAGCGATCTAGGGCACATTGCCCAATTGATAATTCAGCGCGGCGAGTGAAAGTTCATATTCGAATCGCGCATTCACATTCTCAATTGAAGCCTGAGTCTGCGCCAGCTGCGCCTGACTTAGTTCGACGATGGAACTGAGACCGAGCTGATACCGCGTCTGGGCCAGATTCAGCCCCAGGTTCGCGGCCCGCAGAAACTTCTCTGTAGCCGCAATCTTCTGATAGGAAGTATTGGCCTGCAGCCATGCATCGCGGGTGTCGCGAACCACGCGGTCCTGCAGGTCTCTCAGATTTTCCTGCGCCGCGCGCGCACGATCCGCCGCCTCCGACGCCTCAGCGGAATAAAGAAATCCATTGAAGATTGGCACCTTCAGCGTCAGCCCAACCGCGCCGAACCAGTTGCTGGTGAAATACGCGTCCGTGCGCACGGGCGTTCCGCCGACCACGCCGGTAGTGCCGATGCTGGGCAGCACCTGCTCGTGTTGGGCGCGGCTATATTTCCCGGCGGCGAGCTGGCTGTAATTGAGCGCCATCAGGTCCGGTCGCTGCTTCAGCGCCATCTGCACGATGGCATCCTGATCGGGCGGCGGCAGGGGCACGGCGGTTGCATTCTCAACCAGGGTGTACTGCATGGGCCGGTCGAAACCCAGCACAGAAGTCAGCGCGTTGAGAGCGGTTTGATACTGCGTCTGTGCGTCCAGCAGCAGTAGATTCGCCTGTGCCAGGTTTTCCTCCGAAAATGCAAGATCGACGTCAGAACGCAGCTTATTTTTCGTCAGCTCCGCAATCTGACGGTTGGTTGTGGTTCGCGTATTTACGGTCTGCTGCGCAAGCTTCACCAGCGCCTGCGCTTCCAGCGCGCTATAGAACGCCTGATCCGTTACCAGCACCACGTCGAGCTGATTGGCGAGCGCGTTCGCACTTTGCGCCTTCTCCCGCAGCTTCGAGGCAGCGATCAGGTTCGCGGTGCGTCCGAAATCAAAAATCAACTGATCGAGCGTGATGCCGCCTCCGGCGTGGGTCAGCAGGCGGGTGGAACGCAGTCCGTCAAAGGTGAAGCGGCTGCCAGTATTGGCTTTGGCTCCAACAATTCCGCCCTCCACCTGGGGCATGTAGGCCGAGCGCGTCTCCCGGTACACCTGGTGCTCGGCGCGCGCCAGCAACTGACCCACTCGGACTCGTGGATTGTTACGGACCGCAATCTGCTCCGCCTCGCGCAGAGTCAATTGTTCCGGAATGGAAGCTGCGGGCCCGGCGTCCGTCTCCTGCTTCAGTGTTTTCTCGGATGGAACTGCATTCTCCGGCATGGCAGCGGCTTTCGGCGCAACGTTCGCATTCTCCTGCTGAATGTTCGTCGCCAGCATGACGGTAGAAGGTGCATCGGCCAGCTTCTGCGCCAGCAAAGTTTTGCCCGGCAACCCTGCCGCCGCACACATCGCAAATATCAGGAGAGTCCGTCTCCGCATCATGGCCGCGCCTCCATCTCCGGACGGCCATATGTCTCTTGTTCCTGACCGCGGTGAATCAAGTAATAAACCGCCGGCACCAGGAAGATGGTGACCACCGCGGAAATTAAAACGCCGCCGAGCAATGCGCGGGCCAGCGGAGCATACTGTTCGCTGCCCGCTTCCAGTCCCAGCGACATCGGGATAATTCCCAGCACCGTCGCCAGAGTGGTCATCATAATGGGTCGCAACCGGAAGCGGCAGGCTTCGACCAGCGCCACCTTCAGCGGTTTCCCCTCCGCCCATTGCTTGCCGACGAATTCGACGATCAGGATACTGTTCGACACCGCCATGCCGGTCATCATCAGCATGCCCATCAGGGACATGATGTTCAGCGACGAGCCCGTCACCAGCAGCGTCAACACGACCCCGGCAATCCCGGGCGGCACCGCCAGCAGAATCACGAAGGGATCGGAGAAGGACGCAAATTGCGCCATCAGCACCAGGTAAATCAGGATCACGGCGAGTGTCAGCCCAATGGCGAAGCTGCGGAAGGATTCGTGCATGTCGACGATGGAGCCTCCAACCGTGACCAACGTGCCATGCGGCGGGTGAACTCCGTTGACGATGCGCTGAATCTGCGTGCCCACCCGGCCCAGGTCTTCGGTCTTCGGCATGACGTAAACATCGAAGACGCGGCGCAGTTGATAGTGATCGACGACGGTCGGAGTGGTGATGTATTTGATACTGGCCACGGCCTCCAGTGGAACGATGTTGCTGTGTGCCTGACCGGGCGTGCCGCTGGTCGACGGAGGATCGCTGAGAGAAGCGTTCATAGGATGAGCCGCTCGCAGAGGAATCTGCTTGAAATCCTGCAGGCTCTGAATCTGGCTTTTGTAGTACTGCACGGTCAGCATGTAGTTGTTGCCGGACTTTGGATCGACCCAGAAGCTGGGCGCGATCATGCCGTTCGACGTGAGCGCCGTAATGACGCCATCGACAACATCTTTTTCCGTCAGTCCGAGCAGGGCCGCCTCCTGGCGGTTTACGTTCAACTGCAGGCTCGGATAATTGATGTCCTGCGGAATCAGCACATCGCTCACCAGATTCAACCGGCGCGCTTTCGCGGCGATCTGCTGCGCGACCGCATAGCCGGCCCTCAGGTTCTGCGTGCTCACGCGAATGTCGAATGGCGCCGGCTTTCCCTGATTGACCACGGAGTCTACCAGGCCCCCGGTCTGGAAGAATGCCTGCACTTCGGGAACTTCGCGGCGCAGCCGTCTGCGCACCCGCGCCATATAGGCATAGCTTCCGGTGCTGTGGTCCTTCTTCAGGCTCACCTGGATGAAGGCATTGTCCATCGCCGTGTTGGTGGTATAGATCGCTGAAAGGTCAGGGTAGACCCCGATGTTCGACACGATCATGTTCAGGTCCGAAGGTGGCACCACCTGCCGGACCACATTTTCAATCCTCGCGCAGTATTGATCGGTCAGCTCTAATCGTGTTCCCGGCGGAGCTTTAACGTTGATGACGAATTGACCGGGATCGGTGCGCGGGAAAAACGCGAGATTCAGAAAGGGATAAAGGGCCAGGCTGAGGATTACGAATAACGTAACAATAAAGGTTACAAATACGGGGCGAGCCAGGCAATATAGCACCCCCTGGTCGTATTTGCTTTCCAGTGCGCGGTAGTAGTAGTTGAAACGGACCACAATTTTCTGGAACAGCGACAGCCGTTCATGCCTGCGATGGCGCTCGGCTACGCTTTCCTCCACCAGAAGCTCGGACGGTTCCGTTTCATCTGGCGGAGGCTCTATCGCGGGGGCAGAATGGCCTTCAATCGTGATGAACTTCGCGCAGAAGAGCGGAATCACCGTCATGGCGATGATGTAGGAGGCGAACATCGCCAGCACCACTCCAAGCGCCAGGGCAGTAAACAGATACTTGCTGACTCCGGTCAGCAACACCACGGGCAGGAACACGATCGAGGTGGAAACCGTGGCGGCCAGCACCGCAAGATCGACTTCCTTGCCGCCCTGCTCGGCGGCAACCTGGGCCGGCTCTCCCATTTCCATGTGGCGGAAGACATTTTCCAGCACGATCACAGAATTATCGATCAGGCGCGACAATGCCAGCGCCAGCCCGCCCAGCACCATGGTGTTGACCGTACCGCCCATGGCGTTCAACAGCAGGAAACCCGCCAGAACCGAGAGCGGGATGGATAGCAGTACCGCGACGGTGGCGCGCAGGTTGCCGAGGAACAGCAGAATCATGAGCGCCGTCAGCACCAGGCCAATGCCGCCCTCGCGGATGACATTGTCGACCGCCATCTTCACAAACACCGACTGATCGAAGACCACCCTGGCCTTCAATTGCGAAGGAATATCCAGCAGCCGCTTCACCCGCCGCCGTACCCCGCTCACGATTGTGATGGTGTTGCTGCCGCCGCCCTGCTTGAAGATTGGAATATAGACAGATCGTTCGCCGTTGACGCGGACGATGTTGTACTGCAATGCGCCGCCGTCTTCCGCATGGCCCACATCGCCCACCAGCACCGAGGAGTTTCCCTCGGTCTTCAGCGGAATCGAGTTCGCATCGGAGGGTCTCCGTACCTGGCTGTTGGCATAAATGTTGTAGTCTTTGGGTCCGATGCGGACGTCGCCCGCCGGAAGAATCAGGTTGGAATTATTCACCGCCTGATATACGTCGTTGATGCTTAGGCCATTCGCCTCCAGCTTCATCGGATCGACATACACCATCACCTGTCGATACGTTCCGCCGTACGGCTGCGGTACGGAAGCGCCCTTGACGCTAGCCACCTGGTTGCGGATTTCGAACTGCGCATAATCCTTCAACTGCGTCTGGTTCAACCCGCGCCCCTCCACCGTAATCAGGCACACCGGCAGATTCGACGCGTCGAACGACAGCACCACCGGCGGCAACGTTCCGGGAGGCAGACGGCGCAGATCGGCCATGGCCAGGTTGGAAATGTTGCTGACGTCCGCATTGGGATCGGTGCCCGGCTGAAAGTAAATCTTGATGAGGCTGACCCCGGTCATCGACCGTGATTCGATATGATCGATGCCGCTGCCCAGCGTAAAGAAGCGCTCGAACGTGTCGGTAATATCGGCTTCGACCTGCTGCGGCGGCATGCCGGAATAGAAAGTCGCGACCACCACCACGGGAATCTTGATGGCCGGAAACAGATCGACCGGCATGCTCAGCAGATTGACCGTTCCAATGACGACGATGGCGAGGCAAGCCATGAGAATAAAAAATGGATAGCGAATGGCGAAGGAAGACATTTACTTTTGTCCTCCCTGTGCGGGCGCCTGCTGCGCGGGCGCATTCGGGGTTTGCGACTGTCGCGAAGTCTGTTTGAAGGTCGTCAGGTTCATGTCCACGGGCGAAGGTGTCACCTTCTCTCCCGGTTCGTAGTCACCCTGGTTCCCTACGATGACACGATCGCCGAGTTTGACCCCGCTGACCACCTCGTAAAAATTAGCGCCCTGAATCCCGAGTACCACCGGCCGCTTGACCACACGGTTCTGCTCATTCACCACCAGCACGTAGGGCTGGTCACCCTGCACGATGCAGTCGATCGGCAGCACCAATGCGTTGATATCGCGTTTCAAGGGAAAGGTCGTATTGGCATACATTCCCGGGTCGAGATGAAGGTCGCTATTCGGGATGTCTACCTCGGTCAGCATGGTTCGTGTGTTGCGGTCGAGCGAGCGCGTGAAGCGATCGATTTTTGTGTGGATTGTCTCCCCGGTCGATTGCACCTGCACGACAGCCGGGCCGCCGATCTGCATGTAATCCGCGTCGGAAGCCGGCACCGGCATCCGCAGCCGCAGAATTTCGCTTTGCGCCAGCCGGACGATGGGCATGGCGTTTGTGCTTTCATCGGTACCGGCGGCGATCAACGCGCCAGTGTCGGCATAGCGGAAAGTCACAACGCCGTTGAAGGGAGCGCGCACATAGGAGTACGCCTGCATCGCTTTATAGCGGGCCAGATCCGCGCGGTGTGCGGCAAGGCTTCCCTGGGCCGCGGCATAGGCGGATTTCGCTGCGTCGATGTTGGCTTCCGAGGAAAGATCCTTGGCCTGCGCATTGTCCAGTTCCTGCTCAGCAATCAGACCCACCTGCACCGCCGCTGCATTTTTTAGGCGGGCGTATTCGGAATGCAGCGCTGAATGAACCGCAACGGCACGCGCTACGTCGTTCTTTGTCCGCTCCAGCTCCGACTGGTCGCGAGCCAGCTCAGCTTCCGCCGACTGAACCTGCGCATTCAGTTCGGGCACTTCAAGGATCGCGAGCACTTCCCCGGTGTGGACCCGGTCGCCGATGTCGACATTGATCTTTTTGACGTAACCGGAGACTTTGGCATGCACCAGAATGTCCTGGTATGCCTGGAAAACTCCGGGAACGGTAATAGAAGTTTCCGCGGGCGCATGTTGGACCGCCGCTACGGCCACGTTGGGCGGCTGATTCTGCGAAGATCTGTCCGTCGCTTGTGCATCGTCTGCGCGCCTGCCGTGGATTCCCCAGATGGCGCACGCAACAACGACGAGTACCACAACCAGTGCGGTTCGCTTGGATCGATTCATGGAAATGTTCCTGCCTCGGATAGAGGCGTGGCTCGTACTGCCTGCCGTTTCTGCCATGCGGGAGGGGATAACTGATTGGAGGAGGCGTAACGCCCGCGAAGGCAATTTCTCTTTAGAGAGAGATTTGCGGCACGGGAGGAGGCAGGAAGAAGAAATGCGAGAGGCAGGGCTTACTTCGGGTGCGTCGGAACTGCCGAGGTTGCTGACGCAGAGAGTACAGTTCCCTGGGATCGTCGCCGCGCAACAGCGCGCCAGCCAGCACGATCGCGGTGACAAAGAACGCCGCGCCACCCATTTCCTGCGTCAGCGGCGGGAGACTCTGGTTGCGATCGGTCAGACACACCTTGGTAGCGACCATATGATGGCCGCCCGTCTGCTCGAGCGACTCGTACTGTGACAGCCGGCGATGGACGACCCACGTGAATACAGACAGAAGCACGACAAAAAGGCAGATGGAAAATCCAGTCCAATACCGGCGCGGCCCATGTTTTCCCTGGGCTCGCCGTGCGCGATTCGCTGTGAGTGTGCCTTCCATTTGCCTCTTAACCAATATTAACGCGAATTCGGCGTGGATTGAATGTCGATGAGATGTGGACACAAGAGATGCACGATGCCAGTTTCTGCGGTGCGCATCGCAGCATCCAATCCCAAGATACTGCCGATTCGGACTTTAGATGTCCGGCAAAGGTTATCGGCAGAGCCAGTATATCCTGTTCACCGGAATGCCTCGATTTCACTCGGTAATGACGATATAAATGAAGCTAACCGATGACCCCGACGCTGACCGCAAGAAGCGCGAATAGAAAACAGCCGCTTACCCCCTCGGAGCGGAATCTGCGGCGCAAGCTCATCCTGGATGATTCGCTGGCGCTTCTTGGCTTGACTGGGATTTCGATTGTTATCGCCGTCCTTACCTACTTCTTCTTCAATTCGTTTCGCCAGCATCGCAGCGTTCTCGAAAAACGCTGGTATGTGCGCGGGGAGCAGGCCTTGGCAGCGGGCAATCCTCAATATGCCGTGGAGGCATTTCGCTCCGCCCTGTCGCTTTCCGCTGCCAATCCCACCTACGAATTATCCCTCGCCGAGGCACTGGCCGCTGCTAACCGCAACGACCAGGCCTACGCTTACTTTTCCAGTCTGTACGATGCCCAGCCTGGCGATGGATTTCTCAATCTGCAATTGGCCCGGCTGGAGGTGAAGCGCCAGAATCCGGCGCGGGCCATCCAGTATTACCGCTCCGCTTTGACCGGGTTGTGGTACGGCCACGGGGCCGAGCAACGATTTCAAATCCGGCTGGAGCTGGCGAAATACCTGATGTCATTTGGAGAAAACACGCAGGCGCAAGGGGATCTGCTGACGGCAGAAGGCAATTCCCTGGACCACGCCGGTCGGTTGTTTGCGGTGGCTGAACTTCTCGAGCAGGCGCGCGATCCTTCCGATGCATGGACCGCGTATCGCAGGGTGGAGCAGCATGCCGGCGCGACCGCAGTTCAGGTCCTTCAATCGTTGCTGGGAGAGGCTCGGGTCGCGGCTTCGATGGGTCAATATAAAAGAGCCGCGTTGGCTCTCGACCGCTATAACGCAAAAGCGCGCCAGCATCCTGCGGCCGCCAGCCTGGAGCAAAGACGGGCGGCGCAGCAGCAATTGAGTCAGTTGCAGCGTTTATTGCAGCTTGTACCTTTTTACGCGCTGCCTCCGCAACAACACGCGGAACGGGTACTGCTGGCAGCGAACATCGCCCACCGGCGATACACAGCTTGCGTCTCTCAATTGCAGCTTCCGGCCGGTTCCGGCCAAAATGTTTCCAGCAGCGACGCTGCCGCGCTGGCCGCTCTCGGAACACAGTGGGATCAAATGGGCCCGATAAACCCACGGAAACTTCCACGGGATCCGGCTCTACGGCAAAGCCTGATGGCCTGGACAAACCAGGCCGAGATATTGACAGCGAAATTGTGCGGCGCACCTTCGGGCGATGACGCGCTGCTCCTGCAACTGGCCATGATCCCGGATAGGAGCGAGTGAGCGGCTCGAACCCAAGTACGACGCAAAGAATCGCGGCAGCGACCGCTCCGGCAATGCCTGCTCCTCGAGCCGCTGCCGCTTCGAATGGCGGCTCCCCCGAGTTGACGGAGAGCGAGATCAGCCGCATAGCGCCCACGCGCGGCGACCGGCTTTTCCTGGTGCTCTCTATCTTCATCGGAGTGCTGTCCGGGCTGCTGGTAGTCTGCTTCCGGATTTCCATCGAATGGCTGCGGGTTCTGCTGCTGGGTTCGGTTCCCCATACGTATCAGTACCGCCTGTTGCTGGCTCCAATGCTGGTCGGACTGATCGTCGGGCTGCTGGTGAAATACTTCTTCCCCCAGGCCCGCGGCAGCGGCATCAACCAGACCAAGGCAGCGCTCTACGTCTACAACGGGTACATCTCTGCCCGCACCATGGTCGGCAAATTTATCACCTCGGCCCTGGCGATCGGCTCCGGCCACTCGCTCGGACCCGAAGATCCATCGCTGCAGATCGGTGCCGGAGTCGCATCGCTGATCGGACGTCGCCTGAATCTGTCGCGCGAACGGCTCCGCCTGTTCGCACCCGTAGGCGCCGCGGCGGGGCTGGCCGCCGCTTTTAACGCTCCAATATCGGCCATCCTGTTCGTCATTGAAGAAGTCATCGGCACCTGGAGCGCAGCCGTTCTTGGCTCCATTGTTTTATCCGCTCTGTCCAGCGTGGTCGTGGCCCGCCACTTCTGGGGCCGCGAACCGATGTTTCACATTCCCGCCGTCACATTTGGAGACAGCCGCGAACTGATGGCCTATGCCGTGTTAGGCGTGGTCGGCGGATGTGCCGCCGTTCTCTTTTCCCGGCTGCTCGGTATTCTGCGGCCGTGGCTGCGATCGCTGCCAAAATGGTCGCAGGCTCTGCAACCAGCGGTCGCTGGTCTGCTGGTCGGATGCATCGGCTTTTTCGGGTTTCCCGAGGTGATGGGCGCCGGATATCAGGTCATCGATCATGCTTTGCATGGCGAATATCTATGGCACGTGCTGCTGGCGTTGGCCGTGCTCAAAATTCTGGCAACAACCATCTCCTTCTCCAGCGGTACCCCGGGCGGCATGTTCGCGCCGACGCTCTTCATCGGCGCCATGCTGGGCGCTGCGGTCGGCAGCGTAGAGAAACTGCTTTTCCCTCACCTGACCGGTTCCGTTGGCGTGTATGCCCTAGTGGGCATGGGGGTCCTGTTCGCCGGGTTCCTGCGGGTCCCCCTCACCAGTGTGTTCATGGTCTTTGAACTCAGCGGGAACTATTCGATTGTCCTGCCGGTCATTCTGGCCAACACCATCGCATACCTGATCGCGCGCAGCCTGCAGCCGATTCCCATCTTCGAACAATTGACGCTGCAGGACGGCCTGGTACTGCCCTCGATGGAAGAAGCCCGGGAGGAAACCACGCTGCGGATTGAAGATGCGCTTCATCCCTGGGATGGACAGATCTTTGCCGGCTCGGATCCTCCCGCCACAATTATGGCGGCGCTGCAGAAGGAAAAGGAAGATGTGGCTTTAATCCGTGGCGCCGGCAATCGCTGGTACGTGCTGCCGGCTTCCGACTTGGCGAAGATTGCAGGCGCCGCCACAACTCCTGGACAGCCCATTGAAGAACTATTGCCGGAAGACCGGGTGCCTTTTCTCTATCCCGATCTGCCGCTGAGCGAAACCCTGGCGCATTTCTACCGCTGGCCCTTGTTGCCCATCGTCAACCGCGCCGTTTCCGGGCTGCTCGAAGGCGTCGTATCGCAGGCCGATGTGCTCAAGTGCTATGAACGGCACCCGCACATCTACGAGTAGCATCTGCTTTCTTCCTGCTGAAGCTGCGGGCCTGATGTGTTTCGACCCGGAATCAGCCCTAGGCATAAAACCCGCGCTGGCGAATCACTCCCGCCACACGGTCGATGGCCAGCATGTAGGCGGCGATCCGGTTGTTCACATCATGTGTCTGCGAGTAATGAACGACGTGTTCAAAGCTCTCTCTCAGGATCTCCTCCAACCGTTCATTCACTACATCTTCCTTCCAGAAGTATCCCTGACGATCCTGCACCCATTCAAAATAAGAGGCCGTCACTCCGCCGGCATTGGCAAGAATATCCGGAATGATAAAGATGCCTTTCTCTGCCAGAATGTCATCGGCCACCGCAGTTGTCGGTCCGTTGGCGCCCTCGCAAACGATCTTCGCCTGAATCTTCAAAGCATTGCGGCTGGTAATCACGTTTTCTGTGGCGGCGGGAATCAGGATGTCGCACGGCGTTGTCAGCAAATCGGCGGACTCAGCCGGTTCCGCTCCGCGAAACCCAACGATGGAGCTGTTACGCTCGCGATATTCATTCAGGGCGAAGATATCGATTCCACTGGCATTGAACAGTCCGCCGTCGTACTCGGCAATTCCGACGATCTTGCAGCCAGCCTCCATCAGCAAATGAGCGGCGTTTGCGCCCACATTGCCGAAGCCCTGGATGATGATTCGGCATCCCTCCACCGGCATATCCAGATGGCGCAAGGCCTCCAGGCACACCACCCGGATTCCTCGGCCGGTTGCTTCCCTGCGCCCCCGTGAGCCACCAAGCTCGATCGGCTTGCCCGTCACCACACTCGTCACCGTCTGCCGCATGTGCATGGAGTAGGTGTCCATTATCCACGCCATGGTCTGCTCGTTGGTATTCATATCCGGCGCAGGAACATCTTTTTCCGGACCCAGAAATTCAATCAGCTCCGAGGTATACCTGCGGGTAATCCGCTCCAGCTCGCCGTGAGATAACTTCCTGGGATCGCAGATGACTCCGCCCTTGGCGCCGCCGAAGGGAATGTTCACCACGGCGCATTTCCAGGTCATCCAACTGGCCAGCGCGCGCACTTCATCGAGCGTGACCTCGGGCGAGTAACGAATGCCGCCTTTTCCCGGCCCCCGGGCCATGGAGTGATGGACGCGAAACCCGGTGAACAACTGGACGCTGCCGTCGTCCATGGATACGGGAAAATGCACGATGATCTCGCGGTTGGGAAAACTGAGCACCTTCCATAGCGCGTCATCGAGGTTGAGCTTGCGTGCGGCAAATTCAAATCTGGCGGCCTGCGCTTCCCAAGGATTCATTTCCTGCTCGAGCGTCACCGTGTTCATTGCAATTCTCTCCCTGTCGTGGGATGCGCCTGCGCGGACCCTTCTATCGCTCTGGCGCGGCGCATTCCGGCCAAACCTACGGAGTATAGGCCGGGGAAAGAACCTCCGGCAAGGGAATGGTTTGCACGGTATAAAATGAGGGGGTAAGCACAATTGGCGCTTTTTTGTCGGTATTGAGCCGTACAAGGAAAAATTCTGGTTCAGCGCCGTGATCATGTCGGTCGTAGGAAGTTCGAATCGAACGGGAACGTTTCCGTTGGATCCTATCCTTCCGAGATTTCTCAGCCTTAAGTGAGGCATCCTGATGTATCCCAACGATTCTGCCCGTTCCGACCCGGCTGAACGCTTAGCTAAGCCAAGGATTTTGCTCGTGGATGACACCGAGTCCGTCCTTACCACGCTTAGCGAGGTCCTCGAAAACAGTGGCTTTGAGGTGGTCGCGGCCGCGAACGTCAATGATGCGCTCCGCTTCATTGGGTCTGAAACCTTCGATGTGCTGCTGAGCGATCTGCATATGCCGCATGCCGGCGACGGGTTGACTGTCGTGAGCGCCATGCGCAACTCCAATCCCAACGCGGTCACGATCATTTTCAGCGGCTATCCGGAGATGAAGGAGGCGGCGACGGCAATTCTGCTGCAGGCGGATGAAATCCTGGTAAAGCCGCTGGAACCAAAGATTCTGATCGAGACCATCTGGGAGAGATTGAAACGAGGGGTAGAGCGCGTGCGAATTGTGGAAAGCGTCGCTAGCATCCTGGAACGCGAAACGCAGGCGACGATCAACGACTGGCTGCTGCGAGTGGAGCTGGTGCCGCAGATCATCACTGTGCCGATGGGGTTCGAAGAGCGGTGCGCCCATTTGCCGCAGATGTTTCGGGACCTCGTGACCCGCCTTCGCTACCCGCTTCCGTTGGGCACGCGTGCCCTGGTGTCGCCCGCCGCCGCTGCACACGGGCTATCGCGGCGAAAACAAGGCTACACCGCCGCGATGATGGTCGAGGAATCGCGCATGCTGCAAGTCAGCATCTTTCAGACCCTGCAAAATAACCTTCACCAGGTGGATTTCAGCTTGCTGCTGGTAGGCGTAATGGCGATCGCGGATGAGGTAGATTCCCAACTGGCCCAGGCGATGATGAGCTATATCTCGGAGTCGAAGATTGATGTTCTGCCTGTTGAGGCATAATTCCGGCTCACCTGTAAATTCGTAGCCGCTTCCCTATTTCACGCTGCCACACCGCGTTTGCAATCCGCAATCAGGAGAGCAATAAAGCCCGAGCGCGTTTGTATTCCTGGCGGGCAACTTCGGAGCCGTACTTGCGCTCCAGGCGGCGAACAGTGAAATGCCCTTCCGCCAGTCGTTGGAAGTGATGGGTGAAGAGCACGTTCAAAGTGAGGCCGCCAACCGCACCCACTATGGGGATAAGCTCCGCAGCTGCCTTGTCACTCACCTCCAGGCCGAATCGCGACGCAATGTTCCCGATAAAAGAGACCAGTTTGGGAGCGCCTTCCTTTGTAAGTCCTCTTTGCGCAATGTAAGCCGCAGCTTCACGGGTGGCCTCCGCCAATGCGGTGCGGGTCGCGTAATATTCGCTCTCCAAGGCCGCTTTACCAACGCTTGCCGGACCGAGCGCGAACACCTCAAGGCATGCCAGCGCGCTCTCGGGATTCGAGAGGTCTTCCCCGTGGCTGCGAGCAATTTCGACAATAGAATGCAGCATCACAGTGGTTGTGATGGGAAGTTCGACAATCAAGCCGGGTAGCCCGAAAAAGCCGCCCACAGCACCAGTGATTGCAACTGCGGTAGTGTGACGGCGTTTAGTGGGAACTGCTGCTGAGTTTGGGTTGCCGAAATGGATGGCAACCCTCAGGCATTGCTCAAGCGCCTTGTTCACGGCAGCGCCGATTGGCACGCGGGCGCTTTGCGGCAACCGGGTCAGAACTGACTCAACCGGAATGCCGGCCTTTGAGGCGATCGTCATCCCGAAGCTTTGGGTCTCCAGTTTTTTTGCGGCGGCCTGAAGCTCGGCATAATCGGACGGGGAGACGTTGCTCATAGGTAAGGGCACCGGAGAGGAACCATATCTTCGCCAGGAAACTCGAACTGGATATTGGGGCGGGCAATACGCCCCGAAGGAACTTATGGAAAATTCCTGATACGCATTTTACCTCCCAGCGTGTACGATTAGCGTTGATTTATGTCGAGTAAGTCCAACATTACACCTTCGTTAACCGAGTTCCAGCGTCTGGCGCGCAGCCACGACCTGGTACCCATCTGCAAGCCCTGGACGGCGGACCTTGAGACCCCCGTTTCGGCCTTTCTGCGCGTTGCCTATGGCGAACCCGAGGCCTTCCTGCTTGAGTCCGTCGAGGGTGGCGAAAACGTCGGCCGCTATACGTTTATGGGGATTCGGCCCTATAAAAAGATCATCGCTCACGGCCAGCAGATCACCACGCACACCGGCGACCACATCGAATCGAGCGAAGGCGACGTATTCGAGTTGCTCCGCGATTCGCTCGCCGGGCACACGTCGGCCCGCCTTCCCGGGCTGCCGCCGTTTACCGCCGGAGCGGTCGGTTTTTTCTCCTACGATGCTGTGCGGCTGATTGAAAAGCTGCCGGAGACCGCGAAAGACGAGCTCGGGATGCCGGACGCCTGCCTGATGTTCTTCGATACCGTGCTCGCCTTCGACCATGTGAAACAGGAAATCCTGCTGGTCGCGACCGCCGACCTGCAGCGGTATAAGCCTCAGGCCGCCTACGCGAATGCGATTCGCCGGCTGCATGATTTGGAGAGGCGGCTGGCGAAGCCGCTGCCGAAACCGGCTCGCCATACCGTGCACGGAAAACTTGCCCTTAAATCGCGCACGCGCAAGCAGGATTATCTCGCCGGTGTCGAGCGCATCAAGGACTACATCGCCGCCGGAGATGTCTTTCAGGCTGTGTTGTCGCAGCGCTTCGATGTCGAACCCGGGGTCGATCCGTTCGCCATTTATCGCGCGCTGCGAATCGTAAACCCGTCGCCGTACATGTATTTTCTGCGTGTGGGACTGCGCCGCCCGGGGGACACTCACCTCGCCGGCTCGTCGCCGGAACTGCTGGTGCGGGTGCATGGCCGAAAGGTGGAGTATCGGCCCATCGCCGGCACGCGCCCGCGCGGCGAGGAAGAAGAAGAGGACCGCCGCATCGAGGACGAGCTGCGCGCCGATGAAAAAGAAGTCGCCGAGCACATCATGCTGGTCGATCTGGGGCGGAACGATGTGGGGCGGGTGAGCGAGTACGGCTCCGTGCAGGTGAAGGATCTGATGTATGTCGAGCGCTACTCGCACGTGATGCACCTGGTGAGCGCGCTCGAAGGAACACTGCGCCCGGAGTTTTCCGCAGTGGATGCGTTTCGCGCCTGCTTCCCGGCGGGGACGCTGACGGGAGCGCCCAAGGTGCGGGCCATGGAGATCATCGAAGAGCTGGAGCCGGCGCGGCGGGGCACTTATGGCGGCAGCGTTTTTTATGCGGATTTCTCCGGCAACTTCGATTCCTGCATTGCGATTCGCAGCCTGCTGATGCGGGGCAAGCAAGGGCATATCCAGGCTGGCGGCGGGATTGTTGCGGACTCGATTCCTGAAAAGGAATTTGAGGAGAGCGTCAACAAAGCCAAGGCTGTGGTGCGGGCGATTGAGCGGGCTCGGAGGTAGCGGAGCGGGCGCACACGCTCAAATTGTTGAAGGATTGTGCGAAAAAGTTGAAGGATTGTGCGCGATAGTTGAAGGATTGTGCAGGGAAGTTGAAGGATTGTGTGGAAGCCGATGAGGCCGATCAACGAGGTAAACCGCTGATTCTATGAGGTCACGGAGGCCCAGACGGGCTTTTACCCCGCGAAACAGGCGCAAAACGCTGGGTTTTTCGCCAGCAGCCACACGTATTACGTGCGGGAGGAAACTGGGAGCGCGCAAGGGGTCTACAGCCATTCTACCGTTTTGGACCTATATTTATTCCGGACAGGCCTGAACGGGATTTATTTCCGGACAGGCCTGAACGGACACGCAGTTGATGACGCCGGCACTCGCGCGGCAATTACTTTATCTACTTTACCGTGGCGTTGACCGCGCTTTCCCACTTCTGGCCGGCTGTGTTGGTGGCGATGACGGCGAAGCGATGGCTGCCGGCAGCCAGGCTGATCGATGTGGTTAGTGTGCTGGAGGCAGAGGTGACCTTCTTCACCCCGTCCACCCACAGTTGCGTGCTGGCGATGGTTCCGGTGACTTTCGCGGCCGCCTGCACCTGCACCGGCGAGCTGACAGTGGAACCGCTGGCAGGGGCGCAGATGTGAACCCCGGCAGAAGACGGTGCGCTGCAGGACGATGATGCGGTTACGTTGAGCGTGGACACCTTCGATATCTGCGAATTGTCCCAGCCGTAGGCGATGACACTCACCCGGTGCGAACCGGCGGCGAGGGGCAGCGAGGCATTGAGGAACCCGTAATTGGAAAAAAATGCACCCGCAAACTGCTCGACCTGCTTCTTACGATCCACCCAGACATCGATTTTGCGTAGGGGCACATCGCTTGCCGCTCCGACGGCAAAGTTGACCGGCGAGCTTACGGTGCTTCCTGCCGCTGGACTGCACTGAGCGATCCCGACGGCAGTATTCGGCGCGGCGCAGGTTGGAAAATTGCCCGTCGTTGTGTTCAGCAGGGTGAAGAAGGTGGTGCTGTTCGATGGCGTGTTGGTGTAAACCAGGTCTGCCTTGGTGTCGCGATTGCCGCGCAGGACGAACAGCGATCCCGGATTGCTCTCCAGCTTGGAAGCGGTAAGGTCGAATCCGGTCCCGTTCGTCCGGGCCGGATATGACATGCAGCGTCGCAGCCGAGGTAAGGGTGCAACCATCCAAAACGCTGCCGCAATCGGTTTCAAAAACGGCGATGTCGGGAATGCCATCGCCATTGAAATCCGCGACGGCAACCTGCCCTACGCCATATTGTTCGAGTGGAATCCGGCCAGGCGCCATGCCGCCGTTACTCTGTCCGTAATAGACGTCGAGCCATGGCAAGATCATGTCCGTGTCGTCGGAGAAGTCCACGGCGGTGCCAACCAGGTCCGATATCCCATCCCCGTTCACGTCGGCAGCCAACAAGTTTAGTATGTCCGATTCCTCGTCGTTGGACGTCATGGTAAAGTTGCCATCGCCGTCGCCGGTAAAGACACGAAGCCTGGTACCGTAATATCCCTCCGGGGCCCCCCAGCCCGAAGCAAACGCCGCGTCGACATTGCCGTCTCCGTTGAAGTCGCCGGTGAGTAACTGAGGAAACACACAACATCCATCTTCACTATTGTCGATCATGATTTCGGGGCCGGTTGTAAAGCTTCCGGCGCCGTTACCCAACAGTACCTGCAGGCTGTTGTTGCCATATTCCCCCTGAGGGGCGGTGAGCACCAGGAGATCCAGCTTGCCGTCATGGTTCACGTCGGCCGCGGCGGCGGCTACAGAGCCCGCGAGAAGGGAGATGGCGCCAGCACTGCGGAAGGTCCCGTCGCCGTTCCCGAGATACATGTCGATTCCCCGCGATCAGGTCGAGCTTGCCGTCCCCGTTGAAATCCCCAAGCAACTGGGGAGACGCGCTAAGCGAGGCGGAGAGTTCGGTGTAGGCGCCATTGCCCTTCGACAAAAAGACGCGGGTGCCGATAATCAGATCTTCGTAGCCATCATTGTTCAGATCTCCATGCAGGGCCACCGAATTGCCGGCAGAAGAAGAAAACGAGTGGGTGGAAAAACTGGGGGTTTGGGAAAAGCCGGTGAGTGGGAGAAAAAGCAACAAGCAGAAAACCATTCCCGCCGGAAGAACGGCGAGGCAGAAGTTGAGTATGCGGGTTCTGACTGCGTGCGTCATGGTGTGCTTCCCTTACAAGTTATTGGTTATGGGCGGATGGGCTTCTCACATCTCCCGGGAGGGTGGGCGTCGGTCAGCGGAGTTCTGCCGTGCTTCGCTGGCCGACACCTTTGATGCCGGGTATGGTTGGAGAGTTGCCTTGTGACGTTGCAGAATAATTTTTCTAGAGAGTTCGCGGCAAGGTGCGAGTCGGAAACACTCGCGGAAATTTTCTTCGGCCGTAAAGGACGGCAGGTCCCCGGTACTGAAGCCGGGGACCTGCCGTGCATTCGTTGTCTGGCCTTATTTGACCGTTGCGTTGACGGCGCTTTCCCACTTCTGGCCGGCCGTGTTGACGGCGATGACTGCGAAACGGTGGGTGCCGGCAGCCAGGCTGATGGAAGTCGTCAGCGTACTGCTTGCGACGGTGACCTTCTTCACCCCGTCCACCCACAGTTGCATGCTGGCAATGGTTCCGGTGACCTTCGCGGCCGCCGATACCTGCACCGGCGAGCTGACAGTGGAACCGCTGGCAGGGGCGCAGATGTGAACCCCGGCAGAAGACGGTGCGCTGCAGGAGGATGATGCGGTTACGTTGATCGTGGATACCTTCGATTGCTGTGAATTGTCCCAACCGGAGGCGATGACATTAATTCTGTGCGAACCGGAGGCGAGTGGGACGGAGGCATTGAGGAACCCGTAATTGGAAAATGCACCGGCAAACTGTTCAAGCTGCTTTTTCCCGTCCGCCCAGAGTTCGATTTTGCGGATGGGCTCGGCGGCGGCCGCGCCAACCGCAAAGTTGACCGGCGAGCTTACGGTGCTGCCGGCCGCAGGACTGCATTGAGCGATGCCGGTGGCGGCATTCGGTGGGGCGCAGGTTGGAAAGTTCCCCGTGGTTGTGTTCAGCAGGGTGATGATCGGGGTGTTTTTCGATGTTGGGGCGGCGAAGACCAGGTCTGCTTTCGTGTCCCGATTGCCACGCAGACCAAAAACTGAGGGGATGATGGATGTGGCGCTGAAAACGGGAGTCTCGGATCCGAACTCATTGTTTCCTTTGCCGGATAGGATGTGTGATCCTGGTGGCATTCTGTCCGCCGCATTCGGTATCAGAAAACGCGATATCCGGAATACCGTCGCCGTTGAAGTCCGCAACGGCAACCGGGTTTGGGCCGGGGTTGCCCCAGACAGCACAGCGTTCAGTTGGAATCTCGACGAATTGCATCGCCCTATTCGGCGCCCCGTAGAAAACCGTCAGATTGGGCTGCAGGTTATCACCGAGATCCATGGTCGGGGAAATCAGGTCGGATATACCATCGCCGTTCACATCGGCGGCGATGAGGTTGATATAGTATCCGCCGCCGTACAACCCATAGGTGAGTGCGAAGTTGCCGGTGCCGTCGCCGGAAAGGACTTGCAAGAACTGTACCGTTATTGACCGCCGGGCCGTCCGACGGCGGGCCGGAAACCCAAACCACTGCCGCGTCGACATTGCCGTCTCCGTCGAAGTCGCCGGTGAGAATCGTATCGACCTCGTACATAAGATCGTCATCATAAATGGGTCCGGGCGTAAAGGTTCCATCACCGTTACCAAACAGTACCTGCAGGCTGGCGGAGCTGTGCGCGGTGATCACCAGGAGATCCAGCCTGCCGTCATGGTTTACGTCGGCGGCGGCCATCGCGCCGGCGAAATATTCTACGGTCTGATTGATGGGAGCGCGGAAGGTCCCGTCGCCGTTTCCGAGATAGGTTGAAAAGCCGAAATTCCCTTCCCCCCCCAAGAAAGTCGCCACGACCAAGTCGAGCTTGCCGTCTCCATTGAAGTCCCCAACCAAAGCCGAATAATAAGCCGAGCCTTTCGGGAGAGTGTAGGTTAGGGGCGCGCGGTAGGTGCCATTGCCATTGGACAAATAGACGCGGGTGCCCATAATCAGATCTTCATAGCCGTCGTTGTTGAAATCTGCGTGCAGAGTCACTACGTTGCCGGCAGCAGAAGTAAACGAGTGGGTGGAAAAACTGGGGGTTTGGGAAAAGCCGGTGAATGGGAGAAAAAGCAACAAGCTGAAAACCATTCCCGCCGGAAGAACGGCGAGGCAGAAGTTGAATAGGCGGGTTCTGATTGCGTGAGTCATGGTGTGCTGCTCCTTGCAATGTTGCCGGTTATGGGGGGATGTGAGTTTCCCTTCTTCCGTGTTTACTTGACTGTTGCGTTGACGGCGCTCTCCCACGTTTGACCGGAGGTGTTCGTAGCGACGACGGCGAAGCGATGAGTGCCGGCAGCCAGGCTGACGGAGGTGCTAAGTGTGGTGCTGCCAGGGGCGTTATAGTTCTTTACGCCGTCGACCCACAATTGCGTGCTCACGATGGTTCCGGTGACTTTCGAGGTCGCTTCGACCAGCACTGGCGAGCTGACGCTGGAACCGCTGGCCGGAAGGCAGATATGGACACCGTCGGAAGAGGGAGCGCTGCACAGATTCGAGACAACTACCAGGGCATTGAGACCATTGGGACTCGCGATGGTGTAGGGCGAGCCCGGAGCCTCGGCTATGGTTGTGGGCGTGACCGTATAGACGTACAGCTTGTTGGTGTGATCGCTGAGGGCATACAGGTGATCGTTATTGTCCCAAAGGATCTGATAGATCGGGTCGGTCTTGAACTCTCCACTGTAGGGCGTGATCGGGTCGGCTCCATTGAAATGGAAGACCTTTAGGCGCGAGCCCGCATTGTCTGTAATCGCCAGAAGCTTGCCCGATGGGGACATTTGCATAGCAGTCGGATACACCCCTGCAATCGGCATATTCTCCGGTGTGTTGGTGGAAGCAATGTTCCCTTGGGGGTCCACCGTATAACTCGCGAGGAATAAGTCAGCTCCTCCTCCGGTCAAAAGGCCAACCGCGAGGTGGTTGGTCGGATCTTCTGTCAGATTGAAAGGCTGGTAGGAATATGTGCCCTCAAAGAGGGGAGGGTCTGTTTCGTTGAAGCTCGTGTACTCAAGCGCGCCGTTGCTTTCTCGTTGAAATGCGCTCAGTGCTCCCATGGATTCATTGAAGGAGTTAGTGGCATAGGCAAACTGATTGTTCCCGGTCAGGGCAAAGGCGAAGAACCCCCCACCTTGCATCGGGAAATCAGTGTCGTGCACTGCGGCGCCATTAAATGTCAGCGCGCCGGAATTTTTGGCGATGTCAAACGTCTGGTAAGCAACACACACGCCAGGGGCGGCCCCAGTATTATTCAACTGTACATACAGGTTCTGGCCTGTGTGATCGAGAATAGCGGCGGTTGTTGTGCCGCATTCGGAGCCGGTGTAATTCTGCGTGTTGATTTCGGATTTCTGCTGCCCGATGGCTCCGTTCGATGCGACGGCATAGGAATGGACGAAGTCCGTGCCCAGAGTGATGAAGGATTTCCCGTTGCTACCGATCACGAGGCCAGTGGTCTTGAAGGGGGAGCCGGATACGAGGGTCAACTTCCCGTTCCAGGCGGCGTCGTAGAGGTAGACACCTTTGGGGGAGCCTACGTAGACGTAAGCCACGGCGGATGCGGAAACAGTCGCTGCCGGACTCGCTTCGGAAGATGGGGTCTGGGTGAAAGCTAGTCCCGTCGAGAGAACGGCGAGGCAGAAAGTGAGCATGCAACTTTTGACTGCGTGAGTCATAGTGTTTGCTTCCCTTCCAACTTATTGGTTGTGGGCGGATGGGCTTCTCACATCTCCCGGGAGGGTGGGCGCGGTCAGCGGAGTTCTGCCGTGCTTCGCTGGCTGGCTACCGAGAATACACCTGCGGAGGTGAGTTGCCCATAGAGGTTGCGAAAGAATTTTGTCGCGCAAGTTTTGCTGCAAGGTGCGGGTGGGAAGAAGCTGCGGGGATTTTCGTCGGCCGTAAAAAAACGGCGGGTCCCCGGCTCTTGAACCGGGGACCTGCACTTGAGGAGTATGGCGCTTACTTTACTGTCGCGTTGACCGCGCTCTCCCACTTCTGGCCGGCCGTGTTGACGGCGATTACCGCGAAACGATGAGTGCCGGCGGCCAGGCTGACGGATGTGGTTAGTGTGGTGGAGGCGGAGGTGAACTTTTTCACTCCGTCTACCCACAGTTGCATGTTGGAGATGGTTCCGGTGACCTTCGACGTTGCCTGAACCTGCACGGGCGAGCTGACGGTCGAGCCGCTGGCGGGCAGACACACATGTACCCCCGCCGATGTCGGTGCGCTGCACGACGAGGACGAAGCTACATCCAACGTGGACACTTTGGATTCAGTGGAACCATCCCAGCCAACAGCCAGGATCGCAAGCCTATGGGAACCGGCGGCTACTGGAAGAGTCGCATTCAGGAAGGAGTAATTGGAAAAAGCGCCCGGCAATTGCTCCGCCTGCTTCTTTCCATCAATCCAAATCTGCACGTCCCGCATAGGCGTGTCTCCCGCCGCTCCAACAGCAAAGCTCACCGGCGAAACAGCGCTGCTCGTCGATGGGCTGCACACAGCGATTCCTACTGCGGCGTTCGGCGCATTGCATGTGGGGAAATTGCCCGCTGTGTCGTTCAGCAGGGTGACCAGGGTTGCTGTTCCGTTCGGAGTGTTTTGCTCCGGGACGATAAGGTCGGCCTTGGTGTCGCGATTGTCGCGCAACCCGTGGAGGTCCCCGAGATCGCTAAACCCGAGACCGTGGGTGTTGAGCGTGTATACCGAAGTCATGGGGCCGAACTGTTTATTCCCTTGCCAGAGAGAATGTTTACCTGGTAGACGGATTGAGCTGAACTAGATTCGAATGCGATGTCAGGGATGTGGTCGCCGTTAAAATCGGCGACGGCAAGCTGGCTTAGCGGGTAGACCGTGGTCTGAATCTCCGCAAAAGTCATTTTTCGATCGGAGTTTCCGTAAAAGACCGTCAGAAATGGCTTGGCTCCGTTCGGCCCGGGACTGGTTGCGCCCGGCTCGGAAGTAGTGCCGATCAGGTCGGATATGCCGTCCCCGTCGACATCGTCGACAACGAAATTCACAAGGTAGGAGGTGCTGTCGCTGAAGGTCTCGGCAAAGTGACCGGCGCCGTCGCCGGAGAAAATCTCAAACTGTTGACTCTCGTTGTCGGGCGCGGCTGCGAACACTGCCACATCGGCCTTGCCGTCGCCATCGAAGTCGCCAGTGAGAAGCACCGATGCTGCGGGCAGCAGGTTGTGGGTCGTCGGCCCGGGAGTGAAAGTCCCGTCGCCCTTGGAAAACAGCACCTGCAGATCGCTGGTCGTGCCGCCATCGGAAGTGGTCAGCAGCAGCAGATCGGTCTTGTTATCGTGGTTCACATCGGCCGCAACAGCGGACCACAGTTGTCCGCTGACGGCGTGGGCGACCGGAGCGCGGAAGGTCCCGTCTCCGTTCCCAAAATAGATGGAGACGCTGGAGGCTATGGAGGCCGCGCTTGTCTCTGACACTAGATCGAGGTTGCCATCGCCGTTGAAATCCCCGAACGCAACCATGCTGGTTTCATTCGGGGTGTTGTAGGTGATGGGCGCGCGATACGTGCCGTCGCCGTTCGACAGCAGGACAATGAAGCCGAGGGGGTCTGGATTTAAAAGGACCAGATCTTCGTAGCCATCGTTGTTCAGGTCGCAGTGGAAGTCGATCAGGTAGTTGTTGATTGTAGTCGTATGGGCCGAAAAGCTGGGTGTCTGGGCTTGGGCAAAGCAGGTGAAGGAAGCGATCAGGCAGGGGATCGTCAAGAACAGGTTGCGGGATTTGAACATGATGGAACTCCTGGGGTTGCGTTCCGTTTAGAGGTGCCGCATTCTTCCCAAGTTGCTTGGTAGACCGGCGATATTTGGATTCCACCGACCGGGGCGCGGCTATTTATTGCGAACTTGATATCCTGAATAGAGCGCCCAGCCATGATCTTCGTCCTCGACAATTACGACTCGTTCACCTACAACCTGGTGCAGATTCTTGGCGACCTGGGGGAGAAGGTGGAAGTTCGCCGTAACGATCAGGTGACGGTGGAAGAGGTGGAGGCGCTGGCGCCGGAGCGGATTCTACTTTCGCCAGGGCCCTGCACGCCGCAGGAGGCAGGCATCAGCATCCCGCTGGTTCGCCACTTCACCGGCAAGGTGCCGATTCTCGGCGTATGTCTGGGCCATCAGGCAGTGGGCGCGGCATTCGGCGCGAAAGTGGTGCGCGCGCCGCGACTGATGCACGGCAAAACCAGTGCCGTGGAGCATGATTCGCGGACTATTTTTCGCGGCATTAAGAGTCCCATGACGGGCACGCGCTATCATTCGCTGATCGTTTCCGAAGATGGTCTGCCGGAAGAGCTGCAGATCACCGCGCGCGCGGAGGGCCTCATCATGGGCCTGCGCCATCGCAACTTTCCCGTTGAAGGCGTGCAGTTTCACCCGGAAAGCGTGCTGACGGACGATGGCCGGCGCCTGATCGCGAATTTTCTGAAGCTGGAATAGGGGATGCCGGCTAGAGCAGTTTTCAAAATAGCTGTATCTCTTCCGAAGAGAGAAATGCAGAGATCCTTCACTTCCACCCCAGCGACGAAGACCTGTCGCTGGGGACCCCGGTGCGTTCAGGATGACGAACGCTAGGGTGGGCACAACGATCGTGAATTTGGTCTAGATCAGCGGAGCAGAGGATTGTTTCTTTGCGTTCCAAAATAGAATCCAAGGACGGATCCAATCAATGCGCTCAGAGCCGGCAGGATGATTTGCAGCATGTCCTTGGTTTGTGTCCAGACATCCCTGGAAGCGGAAGATTTCAGTACGACCCAAACGATCACAAATCCAAACAGCGCCAGCAGGCCGACCGTCACTACCATTCGAACATGATCGTGTTGCCGCTGCGGATTGTACGGTACCAGCGCATACCCTTTGCCAAAACTTTCCGAAACCGGAGTGTCGGAAATCACGAACTCGACCTTCGGCTTACTGCTGACTACGGAGGGGGATTCCGAAGTGCCATTCATGGGTGTTTCCCGCATTCATTTCTGGGGCCGGACACCGTCCTTGCCGGACACCATCTTTAATTCCCGCACGCGGCTTCCCTTTTTCAGGAGAACGCGCGTGTCATCGTCGCCCTCCGCATCCACCAGCAACTGAGTCACATTGACGGCTTGTTGCAATGCTTCGGAGACGGAAATATTTTGCTGTTCCGCGATTTTGCGCAGTGCGTTGAGCGTTTCGGTCGATATGACGATTTGCGTCAGGCTGGACGATGGCGATGCATCGGGCATAGCACATACTCCCTCCAATTTTGATTTCCTCACAGATCATGGTTGCACCTTCATGATTGGCTTACAAGTACAATAATGAGTGCTGTTCTCCACCGATTCTCAAGGAAACCGGCAACTCGCCTGGATTTGTAAACCCCCGGTTTCGATCATTGTTGCGGCGATTTTCGCGTGGACTGCCGCAGCCAGGGCGCAATCGCCCTCCCAGCAGACCATAGGGCATATCGACATTTCCTCGACCGCTGAAAAGATTCAGGTTGCGGGAGCCGTCATGCTCGGCGGAGAAAACACACTGCTCGGCAATGGGAGCACGGTCACGGCGGGCAAGGCCACGCTGCCCAGTCCATCTAACCCGTGGCGGCGAGCTCGATCTGTGCGCCACGACCGAGCTGCATTTATCGCAGCAGAACAGTGCTTCCGACCCGAACAGTCCACTGATGCTGGCGCTCGACCGGGGAGCCATCGAGGCGCATTACACGGTGGGGAAAAATTCCGATGTCGTGCTGACGCCCGACCTGCGCATTTTGCTCTCGGGTCCGGGAAAAGCCGATGTGAGTATCCGGGTGAATGCTGCGGGCGACACGTGCGTGGACAATCGCGGAGCCGACGCGCCTTACGTAACTGTCAGCGAGCAGATCGGCACCGGCGTCTACCGCGTGCAGGCCAATCAGCGCGTGCTGTTCGAGCATGGCAGCGTTCGCGATGTGGTGGACCATGAGCCGCAGCCTTGTGGCTGCCCCGCGCCGCAAGTAACTCCGGCGGTGTCGGTGGCGAGCGCGGGCACGCCCGCAGTGCAATCTCCCAAATCAGCAGCCAAACCCGGCGAAGCAGTCGCGGCGAATACTGGAGCCGTGGGTGGCCCAAGCTCGACGCCAGCCGATACGGCGTTTCCGCTGGCGGTGAGCGAAGGGCTCGCGCCGCCGCCGGCGTTGCCAACCAAGCCAGCCACAATGCCCGGAGAGGTCAACTCCGAGGTGACGACCACGCTGAGCTACATCGCGCCCAAGCAAACTGTTCCGACGGGAATACCGAACGGTATGGCCACGCCGGAGAGTGCGGCGACGGTCGCTACAGAACCGGCACCCGGTTTCGGACCGACCGTAAACACCGGACCGGTTGCTGTGGCACAAGCGCCTGCACCCGCTCCTCGCCAGCCGAGGCGAGGCTTCTTCCACAAAGTAGGTCATTTCCTCGCGAAGATTTTTGGGTAGCTGCGATTGCGTAGGGCAATGGACCTCAGCGCCTGAAGGCGCCCCTGATTCGAACTCGGTTCCCCGGACTAAAGTCCTGGGTCTACCGCTCCGATTCAAAAAAACGCTCGCCGATCTGAACTCGGTTCCGCGGACTAAAGTCCAGGGTCTACCCCAAGTGTTCAACACGACCTGGATCGATTCAGAATGCCTGTGCCGAGAAGAACAAGCAACAAATGCGGAGGTTCTCTGCGCGCATCTTCGGATAGCCAAAGCGATGTGGGTGACCCGGAATTCGCAACGCAATCGGGAGATCAATGCGCGTTGGATGCGGCCGCATTGCCTTGGTAAACTTCGGCAATGGAATACAAGCTCCGTTTCGGTCCGAGTGAGATAGAGAAACTGGCTCGGCAATATATCGATCAGAATAAAGATCAAATACATGAGGACGAGATCATCAACGAAATTGGCCCGAGAGCCAAGAGGAACGGGTATTACGGGAAGGAAGATTTTCTAAAGGTCTGCCACTGGAAGACGGCTCGCACGCAACCCAGATGCATGGAGAACGATGAGCCGTTCATCCGCGAAATAACAGCGATGGCTCTCAAAACGCAGAATGAGGAAGCACGGATTGAAGTGCTCACCCTGCTGAAAGGAGTAGACTGCCCGACCGCCTCAGTATTGCTTCATTTTGGCCATCCGTATCCGTATCCGATTCTCGATTTTCGTGCGTTACAGTCTTTGGACATTCCCCAACCACCTGTGTACACGTTTTCATTTTGGTGGAGTTACGTTGAAATCTGCCGAAAGCTTGCATATAAATTCAATGTTTCCATGCGCACTTTGGACCGGGCGCTGTGGCAATTTTCGAAGAACCAAGCTGAAGGATAACTTCGCGGTTGGCCGCCTACGCTACACTGGAGAGTTGACCCTAGCTCCGCTGCCAAGCCTGTGTGGAGCGCAAAAATTTCTCACCACAATGAAGGAGCAAGTCCTCTATGGCGATTCCCGCCACGCAAATGCGTCCCGGCATGATCATCAAGCACAATGGCGAACTGCACTCGGTTTTCAAGGTGGAGCATCGCACGCCCGGCAACCTGCGCGCGTTTATCCAGGCCAAGCTGCGCAATCTGCGTACCGGGGCGATGTACGAGCACCGTTTCCGCTCCCCCGACCCCATCGAGCGGGTGGTGGTGGACGAAGTTGCAATGGAGTTTCTCTACGCCGACGCCGACGAATACGTTTTTATGAATACGGAAAATTATGAGCAGACCCATTTGAACGGCAATATTCTGGGCGATGCGGTCGAGTACCTGATCCCCAATCTTCCCATCAAGGTTTCTTTCTTCGACGGCGTTGCGGTGGGCATCGACCTGCCACAAATCGTCGAGATGACCGTTGTCGAAACCGAGCCGGGGCTGAAGTCCGCCACTGCTTCCTCCGTCACCAAACCCGCGAAGATGGAAACCGGGCTGATGGTGCAGGTGCCTCCCTTCATCAATGAGGGAGACACGATTCGCGTCGACACCGCCGAAGGCGCCTACCTGTCACGCGCATAGCTATACTCCGTCGATATGGTCCGCCACTACATTGTGAAAGGCCGCGTGCAGGGTGTCGGCTTCCGCTGGTATGTGCAGCGGGAGGCGGCGGAGCTCGGTCTGCGGGGGTGGGTGCGCAACACGACCGATGGGCATGTGGAAGTTCTGGCGGCAGGCAGTGAAGAGCACTTAAAACAATTCCGAGCGAAGCTGCAAAGCGGCTCGCGTGGATCGCGCGTGGACCGCATTGAAGTGCAGCAGCGGCCGGAGCAAGAGGCTGAAAAACTACAGGCGTTTGAGATTGAAGGAGCATGGTAGCCAATGTCGCAACTGAATATCGATTGTGAGCCGCTTAAGAAACTCGTCCGCACCGTTCCCGACTTCCCCAAACCCGGCATTCTCTTTTACGACATCACCACGCTGCTGAAAGACAAGAGCGGCTTCGCCATGCTGATCGATGCGCTGGCGGCGCATTATTTCGATAAAGGCATCGATCTTGTGCTCGGGATCGAGGCGCGCGGATTTATCTTTGGTCCGGCGCTGGCGTATCGGCTGAATGCGGGCTTTGTGCCGGTGCGCAAGCCGAAAAAGCTGCCGGCAAAAACTGCCCGCGTCACTTACGATCTGGAATACGGGACGGACGCGCTGGAAATTCACCTCGATGCAATCGAGTCGGGCCAGCGCGTGGTCATCGTCGATGACCTGCTGGCCACCGGCGGCACGATGGAGGCGACGGTAAAACTCGTCCGTCAGCTGGGCGGCGAAATTGCCGGTCTTGCCTTCGCCGTGGAACTCGATTTCCTAAAGGGCCGCGAGCGCTTCGAAGGCCTTGACGTTTTCAGCCTGCTCCACTACAACGAATAGCAAGTGTCCTAAGCGCAAATCTGCCCTACTACTGGCCGATATCAAGCTCAGCTGTGAGGTTGTTTCGGGAGGGTACCATGCCCTTGTTGCTGCCGCTTGCAGCTTTTGCGTTCCTGGTCATGGGATTTCGCCGCCTGCGAGTTGATTGGCGCGCATCTTTTCTGTACGCATCGATTCCGTGGTCACTGTTTGTCTCCTTTATTACGGAGGCGCTCACTCCATTCCGGCTTGTTACCCGAGAGGCCATCGCGCTGAGTTGGCTGATCTTCGCGATCGCCTGCTTCGCATGGATGTGGAGATCGAGGCGGTTGCCGCCGACTGGGGAAAACGGTCCGGAACAAATTTCGCCGCTTTCCTGGATTGATCGCGGTTTCCTGATCGCCATCGCTCTGATCGCTGCCTTGACCGCGGTTACGGCGGTCGCCTCCGCCCCCAACACGTGGGATGCGATGGAGTACCATCTGCCCCGGGTCGTGGAATGGATCAACAACCGCGGCGTCCAGTTCTTTCCGACCATCGATTGGTCACAGTTGAATCAACCCCCGTTCGCGGAATACATCATGCTGCATCTGGCCCTGCTGTGGGGCTCCGACCGTCTGCTGGGCCTGGTGCAGTGGGGCGCGTATCTGGGCTGCATTCTTGGCGCAAGCCTGGTGGCGAAGGAGCTGGGCGGGAATCGCCGCGCTCAGATCTTCGCCGCGGTCCTGGGCGCGACAGTCCCCTCCGTGGTACTCGCGGCATCGAGCACGAAGAACGACTGTATTGCAACCTACTGGATCGTAGTGGCGGTGTATCTGCTGTTGCATTGGAGGCATCGCCAGGATTGGCTGCACGCCCTGGCGATTGGAGCCGCTTTAGGCCTGGCTGTGTACACGAAAGGCACATCGTATGTGTTTCTGCCATGCATCGTTCTGGCGTGCGCCCTGACGTGGAGCAGGACGGAAGCGCGCCGCCTTTTAGTACGCCTGCCCGCGATCGCCGCCCTGGGCGTTCTGATTTGCCTTCCGTTGTGGGTTCGGAATTACCGTTATACCGGGTCGCCGATGGGGTTCCCGTATTTTTACGGTGTCGGCGCGGTGAACGGACGCATGTTTCGCACCGACCGTGTGACACCCCCACTCGCAGCGGCGAATGTCATCCGGAATATCGCGCTGCACGAAGGAATGCCGGACGAACGGGCAAACAAGTTCGCCAGTCGGATTTCCAGTCGCCTCATTCGAAGCCTCGGGGTCGATCCCAACGATCCCGGCCAGATCGTGGCCTCGCAACTAGGATTCACCCCGAAGTTCAGCGTGCGATTCAACCCGCGGAATGAGGTCTTGAGCGAGGATCCGATACATCTGTTTTTGTTCCTGGTGGCTGGCGCTCTGTTTTTCGTGTATCGCCGCAGAATTGGCAGAGAGACAGGCTGGTTCGGTCTGGGAGTGGTGGGCGCTTTCGTGATGTATTGCGCCCTGCTCCGCTGGTCGCCGTGGAACGCACGATATCAAATTCCGGTTTTCATCCTAGGCGCCGTTTTTAGCCGCCGTGGTGTTAGTCAGGATTCTGCCGAGGTGGGCTGTGAACGCGGTTTCAGCAGGCGTCCTGTTGATCGCGCTTGGGCTGGCGATCGCGAACGATACCAGGCCGCTGATCACAAAGCATGGTCTCTCCGGAGGCGTTCTGACTACACCGCGTGACCAGACATACTTTTTCGATTCTCACCGGGAAATCGCGGATTCCTGGATCGCTGCAGCTCGGGCAGCAAGGGCTTCGGGCTGCCGATCGATTGGCCTGGATGCGAACCTGTTGCATTTTGAATATCCGATGATGGCGATGCTCCGGTCAGATAACGTTCCGCGCCGCATACGCTATGTGGACGTTGAAAACTCGTCCAGCCGGTACGCGCAACCGTCAGAGCAGCCGGTTTGTATGGTGATTTGTCTGAACTGCCTGCATCACCCGGAAAAGCTGGCGCAATATTCGGCTATTCTTCCGAACACGCAGGCTTTTGGAACTGTGGTGCTGTTCAGTCAAAGAGCTAGACAGTAGGAAGAAAAGTCTGGACGCGTGCCATTGCGCGCGGTATTCCGGCAAGGTCAGGGTTGATACTGGAGAGGTATGGCTCTCCGCTCCGGTTTCGTATCTATCCTCGGCCGCCCTAACGCCGGCAAGTCCACGCTGATCAATGCGCTGGTCGGCGAGAAGGTCGCAATCGTCACGCGCAAGCCGCAGACTACGCGCAACCGCATCCATGGCGTGCTCGAAGTGGACGCTGTCAAAGGCAAGCACCCGGCGGCGCAGATCGTCTTTGTCGACACGCCGGGAGTTCATAAGCCGACCAACCTGCTCGACAAGCGCATGTTGCAGGAGATTTACGACGCCCTCGAATCCCGCGACGTGGTGCTGCATGTGGTTGATGTCACGCGGCGGATGCGGCTGCCTGCCGGGAAGGTCCAGGAAATAGAAATCTCCTCTACCACCGGGCCAGGCGGCGATGCTCAATCGCTGCAGCCGAAGTCGAAAGCCGCCGAACATTCGCTGGACAATGAAGATGCTTTCGCTCTGGAGCTGGTGAAAAAGCTGGAATGTCCGGTGTTTCTCGTGCTGAATAAAATCGACGCTATCGATGAGAAGGAAACCTTGCTGCCGCTGATTGCCCAGTTCAGCGCGCTGCATGATTACGCCGAGATCATTCCAGTCTCTGCGCGCGGCGGTGACGGATTGGACCGCCTGATCGACAAGCTGGTCGAGTACATGCCGGAAGGCCGGCGGCATTTCAAGAAAGGCCAGTTCACCGATCAGCCTGAACGCTTTCTGGCCGCGGAAATCATCCGCGAAAAGATACTGAATTTAACCGGCGAGGAAGTTCCCTATGCCAGCGCGGTCGTCATCGAACGCTTCGAAGTGCGCGAAGCGAAGTCGACGCAGCCGGGGAAGCCGAAGCAAAAACCTTTGACCCGCATAGCGGCCGCGATTTTCTGCGAACGCTCCGGCCAGAAGGCCATCCTGATCGGCAAGGGCGGCGCCATGCTGAAGCAGATCGGCATCGCCGCGCGCAAGGAACTGGAATCTTTTCTCGGCATGCAGGTGCATCTCGAGCTGTTCGTCAAAGTTGCGGATGACTGGCGTGGGTCCAACACATTTCTCAACTCGCTGGACTGGCGGAACCAGTTGGAATCGCTGAGCCAGCAACAGAGTGAACGAAGCGACCAGGAAGAGCAATCCTAAAAATTTTTGGAGGAAAGGCTGCGCCTACATTCTTCCTTCGATATACACCTTCAGGAGAACCGGTATAGGCGCAGGGCAGAGATTGTCTAACGACGAGCAACAAGGATTCAACTCAATCAGGATTGCGGCGCTGAAGGTTCTTTGCGGAGCAATTCCAGCGTTCGCTCCACAGCGCCCTTTCGGATGGGGCCATGGCCGGGAACAACAAGTCGCGTGTGCGGAAAGGCAGCCTCCATGCGCTTCACCGAATCGGGCCATGCCTTCAGATCCGCATCGGCGATGTTGCCGATACCGTCCGCGTTGGCTGCCTTGATGAAACAGCCGCCGAACACGATCTTTTCCTTTGGAAAATCGACAACAATGTTGTCGCGCGTATGCCCGGCGCCCGGAAAATAGACGATCGCATCCTTCGCCACTTCAGTCGGCGTCGACGGTACTGGGATCGCGTGATCGGGAACTTCTTTCCCATTCTTCTTCGCCAGCTCCATTGTTTTGGAGGTTGCGAACACGGGAATATGCCGTTCTTCCAGCACACCGGCACCAGCTATCCGATCACTATGGAAATGTGTCACGTACGCTCTGGTCACACGATGCTTCAAAACATCGCGCGCCCAGCGCAACAGAACGCGCGTTTCATCCGGCGTCCAACCCGTATCGAACAGGATGGATGTGTTGCCCTGCTCCAGCAGCATTCCGTTCGCGGTATATGGCACGCCATTGTCCAGCGTCCCCACCGTCGTGTGCACCCACAGGCGCGGCGACAATCGAGCAACGTACACATTGTTTGAAAGCCGCTGCATGTCGGACAAAGCAAAGCCCGATTGAATATCAGGCACCTTCTCCGAAACCGCAGCAAATGTACTCAGCGCAACTGCCGCGAGCATGGCAGCGGAACGAAATCTCCGGAAAACTGCTTTCATCAAGCCTCTTTCGCACTGATGCCGAGCGCCTTCATCTTGCGGTAAAGATGACTTCGCTCCAGGCCAAGAATCTCCGCGGCGCGGCTTACGTTTCCGTTGCAGTCTTCCAGCTTGCGCAGGATGTAATCGCGTTCATACGCCTCGCGGGCCTGCTGGAGAGAAGAAAATTCTTCGCCGCGCCGGCCCGTGCTGCGCGCAACCAGCACCGGCAGATGTTTCCGCTCGATGCGCGTGATCTGCGGATTCAGAATCATCACCCGCTCCAGCACATTTTTCAGTTCCCGCACATTGCCCGGCCAATGATATTGCTGCAGTCCGGTCAGCGCGTCCTCTGAGATTTCTATCCGCGCCCGGCCATATTGCCGTCCGAACTCCCGCAGCAGCTCTCGCGCCAGCAGGGGAATGTCCTCTTTCCGCTCACGCAGCGGCGGCACATAAAAAGGAATCACGTTCAGGCGGTAAAAAAGGTCTTCACGGAAATTGCCTTTTGCGATCTCGTCTTCGAGATTCTTGTTGGTCGCCGCGATGACCCGCACATCCACGCGAACCGGAGTCGCCGCACCCACCGGAGTAAACTGCTGCTCGTCGAGCGAGCGCAGCACCTTGGCCTGGGTCTTCAGGCTCATGTCGCCCACTTCATCGAGAAACAACGTGCCTCCGTCGGCGCGTTCAAATGTGCCGCGTTTTTCCGGCGGGCCGCCGGGGAAGGCGCTGTGACGATATCCGAAGAGTTCCGTCTCGATGTAATCCTCGGGAATGGCGGCGCAGTTCAGCTCGACAAACACGCGATCGGACCGTGAGCTTTCCGCATGCATGGCGCGCGCGATCAGTTCCTTGCCGGTGCCGGATTCGCCATAAATCAGCACACGGCCATTTGTCGGAGCCATCAGGCGAATCTGCTGCCGCAGCGCCTTTACCGGCACGCTTTCTCCGGTGACGCGGGCGCGCGCGGTCAACTGCTGCTGGAATTCCCGGTTCTCCACCCGGAGCCGCCGCGCCTCGATCGCATTCTTCACGATGATGAGGGTTCGCTCCAGCGACAGCGGCTTTTCGAGGAAATCGTATGCGCCGAGTTTGGTCGCACGCACCGCCGCCTCGATGGTGCCGTGGCCGGAGATGATGATGACCTCCGGTCCCATGCCGCCGTCCATGGCGCGAATATCCTGGAGCACATCCAGGCCATCGCGGTCAGGCAGCCATATATCCAGCAGCACGGCATCGAAGATGGCGTCGCGAATCAATTCGAGCGCCTCGCCGGCAGCCCCGGTCGCGGTGACGGCGTAGCCTTCCTCGGTCAGGATCGCTTCCAGAGTGCGGCGGATATCCGGTTCGTCATCGATGACGAGGATGTGATTCATCGCGCCGCCACACTGACGTCCGGCAGCGGCGTTTCCTGCGGACCAGCGGGATCGGCCAGCGGAATCTCCACGATAAAGCGCGCGCCGGCAGGAGCGTTTTTCTCGACGCGAATGCTGCCCTGATGCTCCTGCACGATTTTTGCGGCGATCGAAAGCCCCAGGCCTGTGCCGCGGCGGCGGGTGGAAAAGAACGGCAGAAAGAGCCGTTCGCTTATCTCTTCCGAGATGCCGTGCCCGGTATCGGCGATGACGATCTCCGCCATTGTCTGCGCCGCATTCCATCCTGTCTGCACGGTCAACACGCGCAGCAGACTCGACTGCATCGCCTCGGCGGCGTTGTCGATAAGATTGCTCAACGCGCGCTTCATGGCCTGGGCATCGGCCATCACCGGCGGCATGTTCGGAGTGAGGTGAAGCCGCAGTTCAATCCCCTGCAGGCGGCCTTCAAACAGCGCCAGCGTTTCTTCAACGATCGCATTCAAATCCGCCGACCGCAGATGCGCGGCGGGAAAATCGGCGAGCGCGGAAAACTGGTCCACCAGCTGCCGCAGCGTTTGCACGGAGGAGCGGATCACCTCGGTCGCCCCGCGCAATGCTGCTGCGGAGCCGTCGTTCAAGCCACGATCCAGATGCCGCTCGATCCGTTCGGCGGAAAGCGCAATCGGCGTCAGCGGGTTTTTGATCTCGTGAGCGACGCGCTGCGCCACTTCTTTCCACGCCATCTGCTTCTGCGCCCGCAGCACATCGGTCACATTGTCAATCACGACCAGGTGGCCCTGTAACGAGCCGCGCAGTTCCGTCACCGTAAGGATCAAATGCAGCGGTCCGTGGGTACTGCGCGCCTCCACTTCGGTGGATGCGACAGGCAAGCGGCGGCTGCGGCGCAGCACTCGCCCAATTTCCGCGGCGGATTCTGCCGGAAACAACGCCTGAATCGGCTGGCCTTCAATCGAAAGCTCGCCCAGCGGGTCGAGCATTTCATAAAACGCGCGATTCGCCTGCAGGATCCGCAGATCGTTGTCGAGCGTGGCGACGCCGCTGGGAATCGTCTCCAATACCGTTTCCAGTTCGCGCCGGCGCTCATCGATGGCGGTATTTGCAATCGACAACTGCTGCGTGGAGGCTTCCAATTGACTGCGGCTGGTTTGAAGATCGGTCGCCATATGGTTGAAGGAACGGACCAGCTCTCCCAGTTCTCTTCCGGCGGCGATGTCGACACGCGCGCCGTAGTCCCCGGAGGCCATAGCGTCCATGGCATCGGCCAGCGCCTCCACCGGCCGCGTCACCTGCTTGGATAGAAACAGCGCCAGCCAACTGCTGACGAACAAAGTAAGTCCGGTCAGCAGCAGCAGCACAAAAAAGTATGTCTGCCGAACATGACGCCGGGTGCGCAGGAGCGCCCAGTAACGCTCGGTTCCGTTTTCAATCTCACGCATTGCCGAGGCCACATCCGGCGGCAGCGGCAAACCCACGACGACAACCAGCCCCTGCCGGGATGAAGCGGCGCCTACGGTATATGCCGTGGGGCCGGTACGCAACACCGGATCATCCGTGCGCTGCGCTGCACGCAGGATGGCATCGGTCAGCGATCGCCCGATGACCGGTTCAGCCGTGGGCGGAAGGATCGACTCCGGAGGCCAGAGCTCATCGGGGCTTCACTTTCCGGCATCTGATATTGATCGATGGCCTTACCGTCGCGATAAACGACGACGAATCCTCCCTGCAGCGTCACCTTATGCTGATGGAACAGATCCAGAATTGCCTGCTGGCCGGAAGGCGTGTCGGCAGCGGCGAGTTCCGATGTGTTGGCAAGCGATTCCGCCTCTGCGCGGGCATTGGCGGCCGCATAGTGAGACATCTCCATGGCAATCTGCATTGATTCATTCCGCAGTTGCACGACGGGCTGCGAGAACCAGCGATCGATCGACCGGTTCATCAACAGGTAATTAAAGAAAAGCATGAAGAATGCCGGCGCAACTGAGAGCAGCAGAGCGCCCAGCAGCATCCGGGTACGCAGGCGCGAGCCCAGCACCCGGCTTTGCTCGCCGGCATAGAGCTTGAGAATATTCCGCAGAAGAAGAACGACAAGAATCAGAAACAGCAGAAAACTGAGGCCGGAAAATGCGGTTAAGAACAGGATGGAACCGGTGTTGGTGGGAGAAAGAAACTTGAGATCAAAAGCATTTTCCGCCACCAGGACAAGCAGGACCAGCAGAGCGAGCGAACCCAGCAGCACGACCGCCGTCCGTCGATTGCCGCTCGTGACTATCTTTGCCACCGCATCTGCCTCGCGAGAAATCTGCACACAATTATAGGATTTGCCATTCATCGTGCTGAAAATCGCCTGAATATAATTCTTGACAGCGGCGCCGAACTCCATCACTTTGAACCCGGGGGTCACAATGCAACGAATCTCGAAATTCTCTCCGCCATTTCTGCTGCTCACACTGATCGCGGTTACGCTGGTGTTCTCCGGATGCGGCAGCAAACCTTCCAACACCCAGCTCGTTACCAACGTCCAGCAGAAGATCGGCTCGGATGCTGCGCTCCAGGGGCAGACGATCGCGGTGGCTGCAAACGACGGAACCGTCACCCTTTCAGGAACCGTGAACGGGCCGGCTCCGCGAGAACTGGCCGCGAACGATGCCGCCAAAGTTGATGGCGTGCACAAGGTCATTAACAATCTGGCTGTCGGGAATTCTGCCGCTGCAGCGGCGCCGGCGAAGCGGAAATTCCGCCACTGAAGAAGCAGCGCCGAATATGCCGCCCCCGCCCTCACAAGCGGCGGCGCCGGCAACGATTGTTATTCCCGGCGGGGACGCGAATCCGGGTTCAGCTTCGCCAGACATTATCAAGCAAAAACAGCCAGACCGGCCAGCCGTTTTCCGGCACTCTCGCCAGCCCGGTACGCGTGAATAACCGGACAGTGATCCGCGCAGGTGCGCAGGCGCGCGGCACAGTCGTTGAAGCCAAGAGCATGGGCCGGTTTAAGGGTCACGCAGTCCTCGCCTTGCGGCTGGAGAGTGTGCGCGCGGATGGCCGCACCTATCCTGTCCGCACCAGCCGACTGGAGCGGGTGGAAAAAGGAAAAGGCCAGCGTTCCGCGATTATGACCGGCGGGGGCGCGGGCCTGGGGGCGATTATTGGCGGCATCGCCGGCGGCGGCAAAGGAGCATTGGTCGGAGGGCTGGTCGGCGGCGGCGGGGGCGCGGCTGGCAGCGCATTTACCGGCAATAAAGATATTGTTTTGCCAGCGGAATCCGTTCTGACCTTTGATCTGGACCGCAGTGTAAGGATTCGCGGGTAAATTTTTGAAGGAAAGAGCCACAGTCCCACATTTCGAAATCTGAGATGTGGGACTTATCTCTTTCCCGAAATGACTGAATCCCCGCTGAACAGGAAGGAAAGTTTCACTTCACCAGATCGCTCACAGGTTTCCAAGGCTTGCCCTGTGAGTCCGCGACGGCCTTGCAGGTCAGCACGCCGTCGTAGGTATTCACGCCATCGCGCAGCCCGCTGTCGGCCTGGATCGCAGCTTTCGCGCCCATCTGCGCCAGCCGCATGACATAAGGAAACGTCGCATTCGTCAGCGCCAGCGTGGATGTGTTGGGCACGGCTGCCGGCATATTTGTGACGCAGTAATGCACCACGCCATCGACCAGATAAGAAGGATCGCTGTGGGTCGTGGGCCGCGCCGTCTCGATGCATCCGCCCTGATCGATGGCCACATCGACGATCACCGCGCCTTTTTTCATGTTCGCGACCATGGCGCGGGTGACGATCTTCGGCGCCGCCGCGCCTGGAATCAGCACGCCGCCAATCACCAGATCGGCCTCGCGAACGGCATGGCTGACGTTGTAGGAGTTCGACGCCAGCGTGTAGACGCGTCCGTTGAAGATGTCATCCAGCTCGCGCAGCCGGTTCAGATTCACATCGACGATGGTCACGTTCGCGCCCATGCCCATCGCGACCTTGGCCGCATTCGTGCCGACGATACCGCCGCCGATGATGCAGACATTTCCGGGAGGCACGCCGGGAACGCCGCCCAGCAGCACGCCGCGTCCGCCTTTTTCCTTTTCCAGATACGCCGCGCCCACCTGCACCGACATGCGCCCGGCCACTTCCGACATAGGAGTCAGCAGCGGCAGCGCGCCTGCTTTATCGCGGATGGTTTCATAGGCAATCCCGATGACTTTCTTCTCCAGCAGCTTGCCGGTCAATCCCAATACAGGAGCAAGGTGCAGAAAGGTGAACACCACGAGGCCTTCGCGAAAATAGCCGTATTCTTTTTCGACGGGCTCCTTGACCTTGACCACCATATCGGCTAAGCGCCACACGTCATACGCCGAGCCGACGATTTCCGCGCCAGCGGATTGATAGCTGTCGTCAGGAAAGGCCGAAAGATCGCCCGCCCTGGTTTCGACCAGCACCTTGTGGCCGGCTTCGACCAGCGCCTTGATCCCGGCCGGTGTGATGCCGACCCGGCTTTCGTGATCTTTTACTTCTTTGGGAACGCCAATAATCATGCTGCTCTCCTGAACTGTTCTTCATTCCTTCAGATTCTTAGAGCGAATTGCGAATGCACAGGTTCTTCGCTTCCGACCCCAGCGACGAAGACCTGTCGCTGGGGACCCCGGCTTCGCTCAGAATGACAAGCTCTTGTCTATCGCTCTGCGAGAACCGACCGTTTTAGGCATGGACTATACCGGTATATTAGGACCTCCCTCGTTATCGTCATCTGCGCGCGCTGTAATCGATCCGAGTAGTCCACAAAGACTGTTTTCCATGTGGTGTAAAAATCGAGCGCGGCATTGCCGCCTTCGCGATGGCCGTTGCCCGTCTTTTTTACTCCGCCAAAAGGAAGATGCACTTCGGCTCCTATGGTCGGCGCATTTACGTACGTGATGCCCGCTTCCAGGTCGCGCATGGCAAGGTAGGCGCGGTTTACGTCGCGCGTATAGATGGCCGTCGAGAGCCCGTACCGAATGCCATTGGCAATCTCGATCGCTTCGTCGAATGTATCGAACTGCAGCAGCGTGACCACGGGACCGAAGACCTCTTCCTGGGCAATGCGCATGGACGGTTTGACCGCGGTGAAAATTGTGGGCGCGAAAAAATATCCCGAGCCATATTCTTTCCCGTTGAGACGCTTGCCGCCGGTGAGCAGTTTCGCGCCTTCCTCAAGAGCGATGGCAACGTAACGCTCGCTGGTTTCAATCTGCTGGCCGTTGATCTGCGGGCCAATCTGCACGTCTTTCTTCAGTCCGTTACCAACGCGCAATTTCTCCGTCTGCTCCACAAATCGCTCGGTAAACTGCTTTGCAATTTTCTTCTGCAGCAGAATGCGGCTGGTCGCCGTGCAGCGCTGCCCGGTGGTGCCGAAGGCTCCCCACAGCGCGCCTTCAATCGCCAGATCGAGATTGGCGTCCTCCATCACGATCATGGCGTTCTTGCCGCCCATTTCGAGCGAGCATGGCTTGAAGTGCGCGGCTGCCGCCTGCCCCACCATGCGTCCGACTTCGCTCGACCCGGTAAAGCTGATCGCATCCACGCCCGCGTGCTCGACCAGCGGCGCTCCCGCATCCGGGCCAAAGCCGAAGACAATGTTGACTACGCCTTTTGGCAGACCTGCGTCCATCAACGTTTGAACTAAATTGAGAGCGGACAGCGGAGTGTCCTCGGCCGGTTTGAAGACGCAGGTGTTTCCGCAGACCAGCGCCGGAAACAGCTTCCATGAGGGGATGGCCATGGGGAAATTCCACGGCGCGATCATGCCGCAGACGCCGACCGGCATCCTGACGCTCATGGCAAATTTGCTTTGCAGCTCGGAGGGCGTGGTCTGGCCGAAGAGCCGCCGACCTTCGCCCGCCATGTAAAAGGCGGTGTCGATCGCCTCCTGCACATCGCCGCGCGTTTCCGCCAGCACCTTGCCCATTTCGCGCGTCATTTCCCGCGCGTACTGCTCCTTGCGCGCAGTCAGCAGCTCGCCGGTACGATAGAGAATCTCGGCGCGTTTGGGAGCGGGCACCAGCCGCCAGCTCGGGAATGCCTCCCGTGCGGCGGTGACCGCATCGTTTATGTCCTCGGCGCCCGATTCGGGAAAGGTCCCGACCAAATCACTGGTGTCGGCAGGATTGCGATTTTCGAAGGTTTTGCGGCTATGGGCAGAGACCCATTTGCCGCCGATCAGGTTTTTGAACTGCCGTCCATTCGACTGCATGGTCGCAGTTCGTTTGCTTTTCTGCTGGGTCTTTGCCATATTCGTTCTCGATTTTTCTGCTCGGGCGGTTTCGACTGAACGATAGAGAATACCGCAAACGGGAACCTTACTGATATTGGGCCTGGCTGCGTCCCCTCCAGCGGCCCAGCGATACGGCGAGCAAGCCCAGCAGGAAAAAGACCAGCAACACGAATCCGCCATTTGCCAGCGCCCGCGGGAATCCGATCTCAGTGGCGTCAATGAAGGGATAGGGATACCATCGCGTGATCAAACCGCGAGCTAACGTGTACGCCATGTAAGCAACTGGATAGCAAAGCCACCAGACCGCATATTTCCAGCGCAGCGCCGCCTTGGGCACAAAGATCAGCCAGAAGAGCAAATACAACACTGGAACGACATCATGCAGCAGCACGTCCGCAAGTTTCTGCGCGCCATGCGGGTTCCACAAATGACGCAGCATCAGGGAGTAGGTCGCTCCCACAACAGCGATATAGAGGGCGATGCCGGTCTGTGGGGCGGCGCCTAAAAAGAATCTGCCCCAGGAGGACTCCGGCAGCAGCCAGAGGAAGTGTGAGCCCAAGAGCCACCAGCAGGTTGGTCAGGATGGTAAAAAAACTAAAGTAATTGGCCACAATCCAAAGCATCGGACCGCCCCCGGAGATCGATCGCATGATCTCCAGATACAACTGCAGGGCAAGCGCAAACCAGGCAATGGCAGCGATCGAAGCCATTGTTCCACGGGTCACCGGATTGGATCGAACACTGTCCACTATGGCTCCCTTTGGCGCTTCAAAAACCGGGAAATCGAGGTGCCCAGGCCGCGAACCTAACCTGGGTAACTTTGCGTCCTGCGCCCCAAATCCCGGTCCCCAGGGATTGTTTGCAGATATCTTCGCCGATTCCCTCCTAACGATACCTGACCACGGCGGCGAACATGGCCTTACAATGGAAATTCATCACAATCCAGCGAAGGTACGTGGCAGGTTGAATGTCCTCTAACGGCTATCACTCTCGGTCCTCCCGCAGCCATAATCTGCGTTCGTTGTTCAGCCTTTTTTCAAGCGACCTGGCCATCGATCTTGGCACTGCCAACACGCTCGTCTTCGCGGCCGGCAAAGGCATCGTTGTCAATGAGCCCTCGATTGTCGCCCTGAATAAAGTGACCGGAGAGGTGGAGGCCGTCGGCAAAGAGGCGAAAGAGATGCTGGGACGCACGCCCGGCAACATCGTCGCCATCCGCCCCATGAAAGATGGCGTCATCGCCGATTTCAAAGTCACCGAAAAAATGCTGAACTACTTCATCCAGAAGGCGCACGGCCGCAAGATGCTGGTGCATCCCCGGATCGTGATCGGCGTGCCTTCGGAAATCACGCAGGTGGAAAAGCGGGCGGTCGAGGACTCCGCGTATCGCGCCAAAGCGAGCGAGGTGTATCTCGTCGAACAGGCCATGGTGGCGGCAATCGGCGCCGGTCTGCCGATCACCGAGCCGGGCGGCAACATGGTTGTCGATATCGGCGGCGGCACAACAGATATAGCAGTGATTTCGCTTTCCGGCATCGTCTATTCGCGGTCGGTTCGCATGGCCGGCAACCAGATGGATGAAGCCATCATGAATTACCTGAAGCGCAAATACAATCTGCTGATCGGCGAGCGCACCGGGGAGCACATCAAGATGGAACTCGGTTCGGCGTATCCGCTTGACAAGCCGCTGACCCTCGAAATTAAAGGCCGCAACCTGATCGAAGGCGTGCCCAAGACGATCACGATCGACGACAGCGAAATCCGCGAGTCCCTGGCCGAATGCATCAGCACCATCATGAATGCCATTCGCGTGGCCCTCGAACGTACACCGCCGGAGCTGTCCGCCGACATCAGCGACCGCGGCATTGTGCTGACCGGCGGCGGCGCGCTGATCAAGAATCTCGACAAGCGCATTCGCGAAGAAACCGGCCTGCCTGTGTCGGTGGCCGACGATCCGCTGGCGTCGGTTGTGCTCGGCACCGGCAAAATGCTTTCGGACTTCCGCCTGCTGCGCAAGATCAAGATCGATTAGCTGGAATTCTGTTCAATCGAAGCAGTCGTCATCCTGAGCGAAGTGAAGGATCTCAGCGTTACGAAGAGGAAAGCCAATACAAAGATCCTTCGCTTCGCTCAGGATGACGACCGATATGGCGGCACTCTTCAAAGGCTGCGCGGTATGATCCTGACAGCCCTTTCCAAGCCCCATGGAATCTTTTCTCAGCCGCTACCGTAATCTCCTGATCCTGCTCGCCGTGGTGTTGGCGCAGTTGCTGGGGCTGGCGGTGCAGGTACATCGTCCGGCGAATGGCAAAGACGGCCCCCAGACGCGGCTCGTCCGCTATTGGATTGAACGGCCTGATCTCTCCCTTCGAACGCATATTTCTGTACACCGGGCATGGAGTCAGCCATGCCTGGAGCGGCTATCTCGATCTGCGCCATGTGCGCGAGCAGAACCAGCAGCTCCAGGCGGAGCTGAACCGGATTCGACTCGAACAGGCCTCTCTGGCCGAGGACGCCCGCCAGGACATGCGGCTGCAGAAGCTGTTTGCGTTTCAGCAGAAATATGTTTCGAAGACAGTCGCCGCCCACGTGATCGGAACCAGCGGAACCGACCTGTCGCGGGTGCTTCTACATCGATAAAGGTTACGGCCAACGGCGTTCACGCCGACATGCCGGTCATCACGCCGGATGGCGTGGTTGGCAAAGTCCGCGACGCCTTCCCGCACACCGCGCAGGTACTCGAGATCAACGACCCGACCAGCGGGCTGGGGGTCATTCTGACCCAGACGCGATTGCGTGGCATTCTGCGAGGCAATACCGCGGGACAAACGGAGATCATCGACGTTCTGCCGGATGAGCGCATCCAGCCCGGCGAGCAGGTGGTCACCAGCGGCGGCGACGAGATTTATCCGCGCGGCCTTCCCATTGGCGCCGTCGAGCGCCAGGTCAGCGATCCGGAGCGCAACCCGTATGTTGCCCTGCTAATCCGCCCATCTGTCAACCTGTCGCGGCTGGATGAAGTGCTGGTGGTCACACAGCTCAGCGACACCATGTCCGCCACCATGCAGCAGGATATTGTCACCAGCGAGCAGAAAGCCGCGGACGTTTTATCGCAGCGACTGCCCGGCGCTGCTCTTCCGCCGGCTATTGGCCCCGACGGAAAACCGTTGGATTCCAGTGTGCCACCGCCGACTGTGCGGCCGCCTAAACCGCTGCGCCCGGACCGCTTCACTCCCGGGGCGACGCCGGATGCAAACAGCCTCAGTCCCGGCGCTCCTTATCAGAAGCAGGTGTTTCCTGCGGAGCCACAATCTGCCTCTCCTTCCACAGGCAGAACTGCAGGCCACGTGGAATCTGCTATGCCGGCGACTGCCCCGGCCCATGCGAAGCCATCCACTACGCGGCCAACTCACAAGAACCATCCGAACGCCACCGAGGAGCCACAAGAATAATCATGGCCCTGGTCCCCCGCACGTCGCGCAGAGAGATGGAGGAGCACCATTTCCATCCGCTCGTTCTGATTCTGGTGCCACTGTTTGCGATTTTTCTGCAGGTCTATCTCCCGCTTCGCTTTCCAAGCGTGGCCATGCTGGACCTGCCCGTTCTGGTAGTGATTTACTTTGCGGTGTCTCGGCGCAACCCAATTGCCGGAACCATGATCGGCCTGATTATCGGTCTGATCCAGGATGCGATGACGCACCTGCCGATCGGTATCAACGGCATCATCGATTGCGTTATCGGATACCTGGCGGCCTCGATCGGCGTTCGCATCGATGTGGACAATCCCGGAACCCGGCTGATGATGAATTTCCTTTTCATCCTGCTGGCCAGCGTCCTCCACGTGCTCATCCTCACTCGCCTGCTGGGCATGCATCAGTCCTGGATCTGGCTGCGTGAATTGATTCCGGCGCGTGGTCAATGCGTTGATCGGAGTGATTCTTTTCGCGCTGCTCGACCGCCTGCGAAGAAGAGAATAAATCCGGACCAGTATGAGAAGGCAGGTCCCTCCACTTCGCTTCGCTAGGCTCAGGGTCCGGTCGGGATGACACTTACTATCACGGAGTGGAGGGACTTGCGGTTTCTTTTTCCGCTAACACATTTCTCCGGAGTATTCTGAACACATCCAATCGCCCCTATGGCTGGCACACACGACAAAGACGAGAAGATTCCGGCCTACAAGCTGACCGCGATGCAATATGTCATCGCGCTGGTCCTGATCATTCTTGTTTCCGGGCTGTGGCGATTGCAGGTGCTGGGCGCTCAAAATTATCGGGCTTTGGCGGCAGCCAATCGCATCCGCAAGGTGCCGATCCTGGCCCCGCGCGGAAAAATCTACGATCGCGACGGTCGCCTGCTGGTCGACAACTATCCCTCCGTCACCTGCTTCCTGGTTCCGGAGCAGGCCCACGATCTCGAAACCGACATTCCGCTCATTGCCGCAGGTCTGCACATGGAGCCGGACCAGCTTCGCGCTGTCCTGCTGCGTTATCGGCATCGGCCGAAGTACCAGCCGATTCCGCTGCAGCAGGACATCACCCCGGATGAACAGGCCTTCATCGCCGCCCACAATAACGAACTGCCGGAACTTGAAACGATCGAGGAACAGCGGCGGCTTTATCCCAGCAATGGCTTCGCCGCTCACCTGATCGGCTACGTCGGTGAAGTTTCCGAAGAGATGCTGGACGATCCGCGCTACGCCTTCTATCAGCCCGGCGATGTCGTCGGCCGCTCCGGCGTGGAGGAGTCCTACGATCCCATCCTGCGCGGGCAGGATGGTTCCCGCGATGTGGTTGTCGATAGCCACGGCCGCGAGCTGGGCGCACTCGGCATCGAGCCTGCCATCCCCGGCAAATCGCTGAAGCTAACCATCGACCTCGATATCCAGAAAGCCGCCGAGGAAGCGTTGGGGCAGAGAGACGGCGCTATTGTCGCCATCGATCCGCACACTGGCGAAGTTCTCGCCATGGTCAGCCGGCCAACCTTCGACCCAAATCAATTTGCCATCCGCATCCATCGCAAAGAGTGGAACGCGCTCATCACCAATCCTGAACATCCGCTGATGAACAAAGCCATCCAGGCCATATCACCCCCGGGTTCAACCTTCAAGATCATTATGACCCTCGCCGGCCTTCAGGAGGGCATCGCGCAAAGCCTCAAGGTCAACTGCGAGGGTGGCGCAGATTTTTATGGCCACTTCTACGCCTGCGATCGTCACCACGGTGAAGTGGATATTCACAACGCTCTGCCTTATTCCTGCGACACGTATTACTACACTCTGGCGGTTAAGCTGGGCATTGACACGATCGCGAAATATGCCCACGAAGTCGGCATCGGAGAAAAAACCGGCATCGACCTTCCCGATGAAGTCGCCGGTATCATGCCTTCCACTGAGTGGGCGTGGCGCAACTTCCATCGCAAGTACTACGCCGGAGAAACCGTATCTGTTGGTATTGGTCAGGGTGCCGTCGCTGTCACTCCCATTGAGTTGGCCCGCGCGGTCGCAGGTATTACCTCCGGCGGCGTCTTCAAGCGCCCGCACGTTATCTTCCCCAGCGAATTATCGCCGGATTTCGGCCAGGCCATTCTCGACACATATCCTGGATCCGGCGACAAGACCATCCCCATAACCCCTGCCAACTGGGAAATTATTACCGACGACATGGCTAACGTGACGCAGTCTCCAATCGGAACCGCGTTTGCGAAGGCGCATCTTGACAACATCGACTTTGCAGGCAAAACCGGAACCGCGCAGGTCGTCAACCACAGTTTCGGGGCAAAGAAGGTATCCTCCGTCGTCAGTGAGCGTGCTAACTCATGGTTCGTTGGGCTTACTCCTCGTCGCAATCCCGACATTGTCGTTGTCGTCTTTTGGCAGCACGGCGGCTGGGGAGACATTTCCGCGCCCATGGTCGCCCAAGTGATCGAAGCCTACGTGAACAAGCAGCGTCGTGAGGAGAATAACCTCCCTCAGGTTGCGGAAACCAAACCGGCGCAGACCGCTCCCTTGACAACTTCTTCTCCAGCTCCGAAAACCAAATCGGCGCCATCTTCAAGTCCGAAGCCAAAGACGGTTGGCCATTTGCTTCCAGCCCAACCGCAGAAAGAAACTCCGATCCAAATGACGGCTCTCTGGACTCAGCCGAGCAATCATCCAGCCGATCCCAGCGCGAAGCAGGTTCCCGCACGTCTGGCCCGTCTACTTCCGGTGCCGAAAGGAGAGTCTCTACAGGCCGGAACTTTCCTGATCCCCGAATCTACCATTGCCCACAAAAATTCCCGGCAACATCAAATCGCCACGATAGAGTAAATCCAACACCACGATGCGCCGCTTCCTTTCCTTTCACGATTTCGACTGGACCCTGCTGGCATTCGTGCTGGCTTTGTCCATCATCAGCGTGCTTGAGATTTACAGCGCCACATTGCACACGCAGTTCCGCCACTTCGATGAAAAACAGATCCTCTGGCTGTCGGGCGGCTTTGTCTGCATGTTCGTGCTTTCCCTGATCGACTATCACATTCTGCTCGACATCGCGGTCTGGGCTTACGGCATCTGCCTGGTATCGCTGGTCGCGGTCATGGTGATCGGCGCCAAAATCCTGGGCGCGCGGCGCTGGATTCGCCTGCCGGGCGGCGTTCATTTCCAGCCTTCGGAATGGGTCAAGCTGGTCCTGATTATTGTGCTGGCGCGATACTTCACTAATCTGAGTGGCCGTGATCTCACCTGGAAAGACATCCTGAAGGCGATGCTGCTGGTCGGCATTCCGATGTTGCTGGTACTGAAGCAGCCCGATCTGGGTACCGCCCTTACCTATGCGCCGGTTCTGCTGGTCGGGCTGTTTCTGGGCGGTATCAAGTTTCCGCCAGGCGGCGATCCTCTGCCTGGCCGCCGGACTGGCCATCATCCCCGCCTGGTACAAAGTTTTGAAGCCGTATCAAAAACAACGCCTCACCAGCTTTATGTCTCCCGGATACCGACCCGCGCGGCAGCGGGTATCAGATTCGCCAGTCGCTGATCGCCGTCGGATCGGGCGGCGTCTGGGGCCAGGGTTCGGAGCGGGGCAGCCAGACGCAGGGCGATTTCCTGCCCATCCCTTATACGGATTTCATCTTCGCCGCCTTCTGCGAGGAGCATGGGCTGGTCGGTGCCATGTTCGTCCTGCTGCTATACTTCTTACTGTTGATGCGTTTGGTGCAAAACGCACAAACTGCCGCCGACCTTCCCGGCACGCTGATCATTATGGGGGTCGTGGCCGTCCTGATTTTTCAGATCGCGGTCAATGTGGGCATGGTCATCGGCTTTATGCCGGTCACCGGTATTCCTTTGCCCTTAATGAGTTATGGCGGTTCATCGGTGCTGTTTACGTTTCTTGCGCTCGGTATCGTAATGAATATCCGCATGAGCCGCTTTGTAAATTAGAGCGATTCCACGGTTGCTGGACCCGGCCAAGGATCGTGTAGTGCAGCTTTTCTTAAGGAAAAGCTGCGCGAAAGTCCAATCTCGCTGGATACACCTACCGTGGAATCGCTCGAGCCGGTTCTTCTGCTGTAGCAGGTATCAGGTTTTCGAGCGGGGCTTCGGTCCCAAACGCAAGATTGAGCTTTTGAAGGTGCCGGAACTTCGTCCCCGCCGCCAGAGGCTCATAGAAAATGGGGCTTTCGCTCCGCACTGTAAGTGAATCACACGGCTGGTTAGAGTGTTCTGCCAGTTTGCAATCCGCGCACCTAACGCCCGCATCTGGCGTGGCGCGCTACAAGAAGTTTTCCCTGGGTTCGGCAGGTTCCAAGCTGCGGCCAGGTGAGAGTTCGATCGAATGAACGCATTGAAAAACGCATCCGAACTGGAAACGGCCCCACCCCTCACCCGGGAAGCAGTGGCCACAAGGTTCTTGCGCCCCGTTCTACCACGCAGCAGTCAGGATTCTTCGCTTCCATCGCCGCCCCGCGCCCGCGGGAGTTCGTTTTCCCAACGGCCTATGGCAGCATTCCCGCCCGCAGCGTCTCCGGAACATTCAGTCGATTTCCTCGCCTTGCCCTCGCGCGCGCTTCTCTAGAAATTCGCGCAGGATCTGCCGCCCGTTTGCCCCGCGCCTTCACTGGCCGCGGGCGGAATTGGAGCAGCATGACAAAAGAAATCTATATTTCCAGCACCCCGCATGAAACCCGACTGGCGGTCGTCGAAGATGACCAACTTGCGGAGATCTATTACGAGCGCGAGAACGAATACACCCTCGCCGGCTCGGTTTACAAAGGCAAGGTCACGCGCGTGCTTCCCGGCATGCAGTCGGCCTTCGTTGATATTGGCCTGGAACGCGACGCCTTTCTCTATGTCACCGACTTTGCAGAGGAACAGGAAGACGGCGAAGAATATGTTGCTCTCTCCCCGGGCTCGTCTCAGAGTCAGAGACATGGCAACGGCAGCGGGCGTTCATCGGCGTCGCCGCCGGCTAACGCCGGCACGATTGCGGATGCCTCCAACCAGCCAAATGCCGGGCAGAAACAGGCAGCCGGCGCGCCGCACCCGCCTTCAAGTGCTGGCGAAACCGAGGAAGACGCGGGCCCGGGCGCACGCCGCTGGCGTGGACGCCGCGGGCGCCGCCGTGGCCGCGGCAATCCCCTGCCGGCACGCACTTCCGGGATGCCGGGAACTGTCTCGGATGAACCCAGCAGCTCCCCGGACCTGCAACCGAAGGAAGCGATTGAGCTTGAACTCGGGGAAATTGGCGATCCCGGAATCTACCCCGAATTTCCGGCTGGAGCCAGCGAGGAAAGCGAACATTACAACAGCCCCCAATCTTCACGGCCGGAGCGCGCGTCTGAGATCTCGTCGCGCCACCAGTCCGCACCTAATCAGCCGCTGATCCTTCCCGGCGAATCGCTGTCGAAATACGGCCGCAAGAGCGTTTCCCAGCCATCCGAAGCGACAGCGGCACCAGCGACCGGCCAGGCTGCGCCCGCGTCTACATTCCAGCCGTCAACCATGGTGGTCGCACCGCTGGCATGGGATGGAAGTGCATTGTTGCCGGGCGAATCCATCTCGCGTTACAAAAACAAATCCGATCATTCGGCTGCGGATGTTCAGACCACACCTCCAGTCGCGCAATCCAAAGTCGATGACGAAACCAACGTATCTTCTTCCCCGGCGGCTGAGATCGGCGCACGAACCATCGAAGATAATCCCGCGACACACTCGCCGAAATCCGAAACCGCAGCGGCATCCGAGACGAACATCTTAGAACCTTCCACCGAAGACCACACGCTCCACGAGCACCTGCTCAGGGAACATCCGATTGTCCAGCACCCGCTCAACGAGCCGAACGAAGTCGCGTCCCAAGCGAGCGAACATTCTGCAGCCGGCCCAGCCGCAGTCGATACCGCCAACTCCTCTGAAGCGGAGATATTTGAACCGGAAGAAGCGTCGGCGTCCTATCGCTTCGATCCTTCCGCTCCCAGCGCGTATCGGCAGAGCAACGTAGCCGAACCGGCTACTGCCGAAGCCAAGCCGGCGCCAAGCGAAGAAAAATCCACTCCAGAGCACCCGGAATTCGAGCCGCCGGAGAACGCGCGTCGTCAGGCAGTTCTTGAAGAATCCGCTTCAGAGTCAAAGCAGCCTGAGCCCTTCTTTGGGGAATCTGTGTCGATCGCGCAACCTGTGGATACGCAGCAAGCAACGCAGCAACCGGCGACTTCTTCACTCGCCGCAGAAACCGCTGCTCATTTCACCGAAGCTCCTTCCGGTCCACAAGCATTCACGCAGAAAATAGAGGATGCCGAATCGAGTGGCGAAGAACCGGATGAATCCGAATCGGCCAGCGAACATGGAGTGCATTCCTTCGATCCCGGCCATGGCTACCTTGAAGAGGAGATGATCGACGAAGATGAGCCGGAACCGTATACCGCTCAGGCGGCCGTCGACGATGTGGAATACGACGATCTGATCGAGGAAACGCTGGACGTGCAGATGGACAGCGGACTTCTAAGCGAGCTGGTGCGCGACAAGCATATCGACCAGCGTACTCGCTTCACCGAAGAGCCCGGAGACGAACCGGTTTCGGAAGACGACTCTTTCGCCGGAGAAGCGGCAGGATTTGACGATGACTCCGCAGGCATTGAGCTGGAAGAATTCTCGGATTCCGACGAGGAAGTGAGTGAACACGAAGCATCCAATGCCGACGCAACCAGACCGCGCTCCAATGGGCCGCGCAACCAGCGCCGCGGAATCCGCGGACAACGCCCGGGTCAGGGCGGGAATCGCGGTGGCCGCATGCGCCGCTCCACCGCGCAGATGTCCAATCTGCCCGCGATTACGGAGCTGCTGAAACCAAACCAGGAAATTCTGGTCCAGATCGCGAAGGAACCGATCGCCCGAAAAGGCGCGCGCATCACCAGCCACATTGCGCTGCCCGGCCGCTTCCTCGTCTTCATGCCGACCGTCAACCACGTCGGCGTCTCGCGCAAAATCTCCTCCGACGAAGAACGCCAGCGGCTCAAGCATATTTTGGTCAGCGAAAAAGGCACGGCCTCCGGCGGCTTCATCGTCCGCACCGCCGCGGCCACCGCAAGCGAGGAAGACCTTCGCGCCGACATCCGTTTTCTGCTCACCCTGTGGGCGGAAATCAAACAGCGCGCCGACAGCTCCAAGCCCCCGGCACTGATCTATCACGACCTGAGCCTGGTCGAACGTGTGCTGCGCGACCAGGTCACCGACAATTTTTCCGCGATCTGGGTCGACAGCGAGCAGGATTATGAACGCGTTCTGCGTTTCCTCAACCGCTTCGAGCCTTCGCTGGTACGCCGCGTCAAGCTCTACACCAAAGAGACGCCGCTGTTCGAGCAGTTCGGCATTCAGGAGGAAATCAACAAAGCGCTGCGTTCAAAGGTATGGCTCAAATCGGGCGGATCGATCGTCATCAATCAGACTGAGGCGCTGGTCGCCATCGACATCAACACCGGCAAGTACGTAGGCAAAACGGCTCGGCTGGAGGACACCATCCTCAAGACCAACCTCGATGCCATTCCGGAGATTGTCCGTCAGATTCGACTGCGCGACCTGGGCGGCATCATCGTGATCGATTTCATCGATATGGACGAGCGCAAGAACCGCGGCAAGGTGATGCAGGTACTGGAAGACGCCCTGAAATCCGATCGCGCTCCTTCAAAAGTTCTCCAGTTCAACGATTTTGGCCTGGTGGCGATCACCCGCAAGCGCGTCAAGCAGTCGCTGGAGCGCACACTTTCCGTTCCCTGCACCACCTGCACGGGAACCGGCATGGTAAAGGGTCCGCTGACGGTCTGCAATGAAATCTATATCGAGCTGCGCAAGATGCATCGTCAACTCGACCGTGGAGATGTTCTGCTGCGAGTAAACCCCGAAGTGGTCAAGCAGTTGAAAGCGACCAACGGGCGCTGGCTGAGCGAGATGGAAGAGATGTCCGGCAAAACCATCATTGTCAAGAGCGACGCAACATTGCATCCCGAGCAGTTCGATATTCATTAGACCGGTCGTGACACTCTGAAGTGGTGGAGTCTCCAATTACGGGAGCGCTCCGCCGCTTCATCTTCAGCGCGCTTTTGTTCACATCAACAAAATTCCAGCACAAGTTTTCAAATTGCGAATCTGAAAATTATTTTTTCTTCCTGCATCAAAGACCGCAACTATTCCGCGGAACATACGTCTAATCTCACGGCATTTTCACCGCGTTGTATCCATGCCCTCAGGCGTTTAGGAGCATCTTGCCACTGCCGGCGCGCATCCGATCTTAGTTACGCGCTGAAAGCCTGGATGATCTCAACTCGCTCCTGAGTAGCGCGGTGCACCGAGAGGAAACGACAACCATGAATATGCTGAATACAAACCTGCAGACATTCTTCAAGCGGGCTGGCTATCTGGCCCTCGCATGCGGACTGCTGGCCCCGGCCGTAGTTCGCGCCCAGAGCTCATACTCGTCCAGCAGCAACGATTACGCGCTGAACAACCCCTCATCCAGCAGTCCGCAATACTCCAGCTCGGATGGCGGGCAGCAGTACAACAATCCACAGTACAACAACCCAAATCAGCAGTACGGGAATAATCCACAGTACGGCAACAATCAGCAGTACGGGAACCGCACTCCCCGTTACACCGGACACAGTTGGGCCGACCACTTTATCGTCGAAGCCGGCGCGGGAGGAACCGCTGGGCTGCGGGCAGCACCCAGAATTACGCAAACCCCGGCTTTAACGTGCTGCTGGGCGCCGGTCTCAGGTTCAATAACCGTCTCAGCCTGCTGGCGGAATGGAACTATAACCGGCTGGGTGTTCCCCACAGTCTCGCTGCGGTTGTAGCGGGAACTCCGGATGGAAACGAGAATCTCTGGACCGCCGATCTGAATCCGAAGATCGACCTGATCCGCGCTGGAAGTGCGGGTCTGTATGTTATCGGCGGCGGCGGGTTTTCCCGCGCGCTCACTAACTTTACCGTATCCGGTCGTATTCAACTGCTATGACTGGTACTGGGGAGGATATCCCTGCTCCGGCGATCTAACCGTCGCGCATACCTCCAGCAATCAGGCAAATTGGGATGCCGGCGCGGGTGTCGATTGGAACTTTTCGCCGTATGGACCTGGGCAATTCTTCGTGGAAGCGCGCTATGTAAAGCTCTTCACCCCGAATAACGGCCTTCCTCCCGGCTACAACGCTGCAATCGTCCCGGTGACGGTCGGCGTTCGCTGGTAGGTTGCCCCGCGCGCCAGAGCGCATCGTCAACAATGATGATGCGCTCTGCGTGCTCACGTCCGTCATTCCGAACCAAGCGCAGCGCAGTCGAGGAACCCTGCGTTCGCCGGCACAAAAACGCAACTGTCATCCGAGCGGCCCGAGGAGTGCAGAGATTTCGGCCTGAGTGGCGAGCGCCCTTCCCTTCCAGAGCGAGATCAGCATTAGTGTGGTGTGCAAAGAAAACGCAGGTCCCTCGACTACGCCGAGCTTCGCTCGGGATGACAACCTTTTTCTTAGATTACGGTATCGCTGCGCTCCCTATAAATTCTCTCGAAATAAACGGACCGGGATGGGATCGGGACTTGGGGAAAACTGGACGCGAGTTCATGCTGCGGCGGGAATTCCGCTGCGATTACTTTAACTGCTGCAGCTTCTGCGCTGCGATCTGGCCGGCCGCAGTCTTCGAGTCTTTATCTTTCAATTGGGCGTAAATCTGTCTGGCCTGGGCAGGATTTGAATCCGCATAAATCCCGGCCAGCTCCAGTTTGGCCTGGCTCGCCGGCACGGTCGTGGTGGGATGGCTGGCGAGATGATTCAGCAGTTGAATCGCATCCGAAGTGCGTCCGCTTTGGCGATAGACGCCCACAAGAGCCAGATCGGCCAGTGCGGCGAGATTTTTGCCGCCGTTTCCTGCAGTCTTTTTCAGCGCAGCTTCAGCCTGTCCCGTTTTTCCCATCTCCATATAAGTCAGACCGGAAAAATAGAGGGCCTGTTTGCCGGCATCGGTCGAGCCAAAACTGTCCGCGATCTTCACAAACTGCGCGTTGGCGGCCTGGGCACGCGCCAGGCTGGTCGGATACGTCCGTACCCCAGGCTGGGCTGGAGTGCCTGGCTGCGCCACCGGTGCGCTGTAGATGTCCATGGCCTCACCGAACCCAATCGATGCCTCATCCTGCCGGTGCTGATAGAACAGGATGCTGCCCACCGCGACGGCCACAACCACGACCAGGACGACAACAAACAGAATGGCTTCCGACTTGTGATCCTCAAGCCATCCAAAAGCGCTCTGAGCGGAATCCACCAGAGCATCGCGTTTCATTGCATGACGGGTTTGTGTATCCACGGAGCTCGACTATTGTCCTTTGCGGGTTTCGATCCTGACAGGCAGAGAGGAATTACGCTGCATATCAAGTGTAGCAGCCGCAAAAATCATCGGCAAACAGCCTTGTCAGCTATGTAGAAGGTGCAGTTTGAGCCGGTTTCAAAAACAACCGCAGGTCCCCGTTCGACTCGCCTCCCGCTCGCTCAGGGCAGGCTCTCGACTTCGCAGGCCGAAAAACACGGCCTGCTTCCCACCCCAGCGACGAAGACCTGTCGCCGGGGACCCCGGTTTCGCTCGGGATGACAGTTTTTCACTGCACCACTATTTTCTAGCTATGTAGAAGGTCCCGCTGGCGCGCGGGTTATGCGACGTAAGAGGACGGCTCCATTTCGCCCCTCTCGATCCGTTCCTGGCAGTTGATGCAGTAGGGCGTCCATGGCAGCGCCTCGATGCGCTTGGCGCCGATGGCCTGCAAGCAACGGACACAATCTCCGAACGTTCCGTCCGCAATCCGGTTCAGGGCCTGGCGCACCAGCCGAAGCTGCGCGTTTCGGACCGTGCCTTGAGAGAAGAGCATTTCCTTCTGATAGCCGGCGACCGCCTGATCAGCGACATCCTGGGCATCTTCGACCGTGCTCGCAAGTGCCTGCTCGACCGTGCTGGCCAAAGCCTGTTCCAACTCCTGTTGGCGCTGTCGAAGACGTTTTTCGTATTGTTGCCGCTTGTCTTCCGCATGTCCTGTGCTTCGTATTTGGCATTCCATCACTCCGTGAATTATTCATACCGTATAACCAGTGTTGGACGCGCCACAGCGAAGAATGGTTGAGAATATTTTTTTATTTTGAGAAAGTGCAATGCAGCTCTCCTGAAATGGTCTCCCAAGCGCCGAAATCCCGCCGATGCTGTAAATGTGGTGCGATTGCGGGTAGTGGGTCAGTTTGATCCAGTATCAAGTACAATCGCAGGTCCTCGTTCGACTCGCCTCCCGCTCGCTCACGGCAGGCTCTCGACTTCGCAGGCCGAAAACACGGCCTGCTTCCCAAGCCCCATCGACTAAGCACCTGTTTCGCCGGGCTGAAACCCTGCGTTTCGACTCAGGATGACAGATTATTTATCAAAGCTGCACCACTACTCGATTGCGTCGCAACTTGATCCGGAACCATCCCTTCAGTAGGCTGATATCCATGTATGAAGATTTTGAAGCGGTGGATCACTGGACCGGCGAAGTGCTGCATTGCGCGTGGAAAGGCAACATTGTCGCCATCGCCACCCGTCACGCCGATGCTGTCGATGTCCGCTTCATCGTCAACGGACGCTTCGTTGACGATCGCGATGCCGCTTCCCGCATGGGTCGAGTTCCGCAAGCGCACCGGAAATGTGATCACCGATTATCTGGCCGCACAGATCGCCGGACATTATCTCAAGCAATCGATTGAGAACGGCTACGACAATGGCCGTGATATCTACACCATGACGGTTGAGGAAGTGCTGGCGCATCTCGACGTGGTGATGCAGGAAGCAAAAAACACGGCAAACCTGCCGGTGCTGCCCGTGCTCGCCTGATTTTCCGCGATGCAACAACCGGTTACATCGCCCGCTCCACCTGGAAAAGGAACGGGTCTCCTCGCTCACTCGCCATCGACTCCACAACTTTCAAAAAAGCCACCGCAGCGTGCGACAGCGTAGCGTGCCTGCGATGAACGACGCGCAGCCGGCGCTCGAACGACAGCTCGGGCACGCGCAGCTGCACCAGTTCCCCGCGCTCAATCTCCGGCCGCGCCGTCAATCCCGGCAGCAGCGCCACCCCATTCCCCATGGCAACGAACCGCTTGATTGCTTCAAGACTCGGCAGCTCCACCGCCATATTCAGGGCGTGCGGTACCGCTGAAACGCCTGCATCACTTTCTGCCGCAGCGGCGAAGGAACATTGTGCGCGACAAAATTTTCCGCTCCCAGCTGGTGAATGGAAACCTCCTTCGTTCGTGCCAGCGGGTGACCGGGATGCATGACAAACACCAGCTCATCGCGATACACCACAATCGACTTGATCTGCGGGATCGTCGGGCCGATAGGACACGATGCCGCACTCCACGGAATGCTGCAGCAGCCCCTCCGTCATCCGGCTCGCGAGCGAACGCTGCACCGTCACCTGAATCTGCGGCGAAAGGCGGCGAAACGCATCGATGACCGGCAGTAAATAGAGGCAGGTATATTCGTTCGCCGCCAGGTTCAGGCGCCCGCGATGCAGCGAGCGCAATTCCGACAGCGCTGTCGCCGCTTCTCCGCGCAGATTCAGCAGCCGCTCCGCATACTCTCGCAGCACTTCGCCCGCCGCCGTTAGCGTGGCATCGCGCGCGGCGCGATCAAACAGCACTTCGTCCATTTCCGCTTCCAGCTTGCGGATCACCTGGCTGACGGCGGGCTGGGTGCGATGCAGACGCGCGGCAGCACGGGAGAAACTTCGCTCCTCGATCACCGCCATAAAAGTTTCCAGCTGAAACAGGTCCATTGGCTTCCTTATACGGTGGAAAAGTATTCGACATTCGATAAATAATTCTAATGCATGCATTTGTTCGCATTAGATTCTCTTATGCTACCTTGAACGTATGGTTGCTCCTGATTCAGGGCTTCCACTGAGGCAAAGACATGCATCAAGAGCGTATCTTTTTCTTCGACACCACCCTCCGCGATGGGGAACAGTCCCCCGGCTGCAGCATGCATATAGCCGAGAAGCTGCGGCTCGCGCGGCAACTGGAATCGCTGGGCGTCGATGTCATTGAAGCCGGATTCGCCATCGCATCGGACGGCGACTTCGCCGCCGTGGAAGCCGTAGCACGCACCGTTCGCGGTCCGCGCATCGCTTCCCTTTCGCGTGCCAAGGACGAAGACATCACTGCCGCGGCCCGGGCGCTGGAGCACGCGAACCGTTCGCGCATCCACATTTTCCTCGCCAGCTCCGACATTCATCTGGAACACAAACTGAAAATTTCGCGGGAGCAGGCGCTGGAGCAGGCCGGCAAAGCCGTACGCCTGGCGCGTACCTATTTTGACGACGTTGAGTTTTCTCCGGAGGATTCCACCCGCACCGATCCCGATTTTTTATGTGCCATGGTTCAGATCGCGGTCGATGCGGGCGCCACCGTCATCAACCTGCCGGACACGGTCGGGTATGCCGTGCCACACGAATATGGAGGCATGTTCCGCCTCATCAAACAACGGGTGCGTGGCATTGAAAACGTACTGTTGTCGAGCCACTGCCATAACGATCTCGGCATGGCGGTCGCCAACAGCCTGGCAGCGCTTGAAGCCGGTGCGCGGCAGGTGGAATGCACCATCAACGGCATCGGAGAACGCGCCGGAAACGCCGCGCTCGAAGAGATTGCCGCGGCCATGCATGTGCGCCAGGACCGCCTGCCCTTTACCCACTCCATCGATCTCAAACAGCTTTACCCGGCCAGCCGTATGCTGGCCGAAATCATCACCTTTGGGCCCTCCCCCAACAAGGCCATCGTCGGCAGCAACGCCTTTTCGCATGAAGCCGGAGTCCATCAGCACGGCGTCATGTCGAATCCGCTCTGCTATGAAATCATCACCCCGGCGCAGGTGGGAGTTCCCGCCAACCGCATGGTGCTGGGCAAGCACTCCGGCCGGCATGCCCTGCGGCACCGCCTGGGCGAACTCGGCTACAAGCTCAACCGCGAGGAGCTGGAGATTGCGTATGACCATTTTGTCGCCGTGGCCGATCGCAAAAAGTCGGTTTTCGATCAGGATCTGATCGGCATCGTACTCACCCACCTGCGTCCCAATAGAATTCAGGAAACGCGCGAAGGCGCATCGCTCGCCTCTCCGCAGGGATAAATACCAAAAGATCGGTAACATAAGAAGAAGCAGACCAGCTTCAAAGGAACTCACTCTTATGGAAATGAAAGTCACCATCGTCGCCGGCGATGGAATCGGCCCGGAAGTGACGCGGGAAGCCATGAACATCCTGGATTCCGTCGGACAACTGAACGGATATAAGTTTCAGTTCGTGGAGATGCCCATCGGCGGTGTGGCCATCACCCAGCACGGCTCGCCCCTGCCCGCGGCAACGCTGAATGCGGCGCTCGATAGCGACGCCGTTCTGCTGGGCGCGGTTGGCGGCAATGAATTCAACTCCTTTCCCGCGAACAAGAGACCGGAGGCGGGCCTGCTGCAACTCCGGCAGGCCCTTGGCGGCTTTGCCAACCTGCGGCCCTCGGTCGCCTATGCGGCGCTGAACAATAATTCTCCGCTGCGGTCGGAAGTCACCGATGGCGCCGACATTCTGTTTGTCCGCGAACTGCTCGGCGGTCTTTATTTTGGCGAGCCGCGCTCCTGGGACCGGGAAACCGGCGTGGCCCTCAACACGATGCGTTATACCCGCAACGAAGTCGTCCGCGTGGCTCGCATCGCGTTCGATCTGGCGCAGAAACGCCGCCGCAAGCTGACCTCCGTCGATAAGGCGAATGTACTTGAAGTCTCGCAGATGTGGCGGGCCACCGTGATTGAGGTTGCCGCGGAATATCCGGACGTGACTCTCGAACATCAATATGTCGATGCCTGCGCCATGCACCTGATGAACACTCCGCGGAACTTCGACGTGGTGCTGACGGAAAATTTATTCGGCGACATTCTGTCCGATGAGGCCGCGGTGATCACCGGATCGCTCGGCATGTTGCCGTCGGCCACTATCGGCGGCAAGGTCAATTTGTACGAGCCGGTCCACGGCTCGGCCCCGGATATTGCGGGAACAGGAAAAGCAAATCCGCTGGGAGCGATTCTCACGGCGGCGATGCTGCTGCGGCATTCCGCCAATCTGGAGCAGGACGCGCAGGCCATCGAAGCTGCAGTCGAAAGCGTGCTGTCGCGCGGATATCGCACGGCTGACCTGGCGCGAACCAACCAGCCCGGTCAACAGATCGTTACCACGCGAGAGATGGGAAAGCTGGTCTTCGATGCGCTGAACGAAATCATCGACCGCCGGCAGGCGCTGCACGCCGTATAAAGCTTCGGCGCTATCGTTGTCATCCCGAGCGGGCCTGAGCTTAGGTGAATGGAATTAGAAGGACCCGGTTTCTTCATTCAAACCGTAAGAAAGTTGATTAAGAGAAATATGTCGAATAAGAAAACACTGTTCGAAAAGATCTGGGACACTCACGTCGTCGCCGCGCCGGAAGGCGAGCCTGCGCTGCTCTACATCGATCTGCATCTGCTGCATGAAGTCACCTCCCCGCAGGCGTTCGATGGCTTGCGTCTGGCTGGCCGCAAAGTGCGCCGCCCCGACCGGTCGCTCGCGACTGTCGATCACAACGTGCCCACGATTCTTGCTCACCGGACCAACATCAAAGATGAGATCGCCGCGAAACAGATTGCCACCTTGCGCCGCAACTGCGAAGAGTTTGGCATCGAGCTCTATGACGTTCATTCGCCGGAGCAGGGCATTGTCCATGTCATCGGCCCCGAGCTCGGTTTCACCAAACCCGGGATGACGATCGTGTGCGGCGACAGCCACACCAGCACCCACGGCGCGTTTGGCGCGTTGGCATTCGGAATTGGCACCAGCGAAGTCGAGCACGTGCTGGCGACGCAATGCCTGCCGCAGTCGAAGCCGAAGACCTTTCGCATCTCCGTCGAAGGAGACTTGCCGTCCGCAGTCACGGCGAAAGATATCGCTCTCGGCATCATCGGCCGCATCGGTACCGATGGAGCAGCCGGATGCGTGATCGAGTATGCAGGCTCGGCCATTCGCGCGCTTTCGATGGAAGGCCGCATGACGCGTCTGCAACATGAGCATTGAAGCCGGCGCCCGCGCGGGAATGATTGCCCCGGACGCAACCACGTTCGCATATCTCAAGGGACGGCCCGAGTCTCCGCAGGGCAAACAGTGGGACGAAGCGGTCGCCGAGTGGAGCAAACTGCCCTCGCACCCGGAGGCGAAGTTCGACCGCGAGCTGTTGATCTCTGCCGCAGAACTGACGCCCTTTGTCACCTGGGGAACGCATCCCGGCATGGTTGTCTCGGTTACCGGAGAAGTGCCCAGCCCCGCGCACGCGCCTTCCGACTCCGAGCGCCGCGCCTATGAACGGGCGCTCGAATACATGGCGCTGAAGCCGGGGACACGTATTGAGGAAGTTCCGATCGACCGGGTCTTCATCGGCTCCTGCACCAACTCGCGCATTGAGGACCTGCGTGCCGCCGCAAAGATCGTCGCAGGGTACAAGGTCAACACCAGCGTCCGCGCCATGGTTGTGCCGGGCTCGCAGCATGTCAAGGCCGAGGCTGAGAGCGAGGGCCTCGACCGCGTCTTCCGCGAAGCTGGATTTGAGTGGCGCGAGCCCGGCTGCTCCATGTGCCTGGGGATGAACCCTGACATACTCGATCCCGGCGAACGCTGCGCTTCCACCAGCAATCGCAATTTCGAAGGCCGCCAAGGCCGCGGCGGACGTACGCATCTGGTCAGCCCGGTGATGGCCGCCGCGGCCGCAATTGAGGGCCACTTCACCGATGTTCGCAACTGGAAATATCGCATGTAGGAAGCGAGAAATAAGATCGTCATTCCGAGCGAAGTCGAGGAGTCCAGAGGATGCTCGCCCCGTACCAGTGCCATGACCCTCTGGATTCTTCGCTCCGCTCAGAATGACAAGAGCTTTATTCTTGCCAAGAACATTTATCAGGAGTTTCGCAACGCATGAAACCATTTCGCACCGTCACCTCACTGGCCGCGCCGCTCGATGCGGTCAATGTCGATACCGATCAGATCATTCCCAAACAGTTTCTCAAGCGAATTGAGCGCACCGGCTATGGAGAGTTTCTCTTCTTCGACTGGCGTCTCAACGCCGACCGGACGCCCAACCCGGAGTTCTCGCTGAACAAACCGCAATACGAGGGCGCGGAAATCCTCATCGCCGGACGCAATTTCGGCTGCGGATCATCACGCGAACATGCCGCGTGGGCGCTGGGCGACTTCGGTTTCCGCTGCATCATCGCTCCCAGCTTCGCCGATATCTTTTTCTCGAACGCCGCGAAAAATGGAATTCTGCTGGTCGTTCTGCCGGACGAGAAGGTTGCCGAGCTACTCAAACGGGCGCAACATCCTGGCTATCAGTTGACGGTGTCTCTCGAAGATCAGACCGTAACCGACGCACAGGGATTTCACGAGCGCTTCACCATCGATGAGTTTCGCCGCTCCTGTCTGCTTGAAGGGCTGGACGATATCGGTCTGGCCATGCGGCACACCGCCGCGCTCGATGCTTACGAACGGCGGCACGATGGCGCATTCTGGACCCAACCCCGGCAGCAGCAGGAGACGCGCGCATGAGCAGTAACGGCAAGCACAATCCCAAGCGCAACAGCGTTCCACTGACCGAGGGCCCGAACCGCGCCGGCGCGCGCGCCATGCTGCACAGCGTCGGCTTCAGCCGCGAAGATCTCTCCAAGCCGATCATCGGGATTGCCAACACCTGGACTGAAATCGGTCCCTGCAATTTCCATCTCCGCATCCTTGCGGATGCGGTGAAGCAGGGTGTTCGCGATGCCGGCGGCACGCCGATGGAATTCAACACCGTCACCATCAACGATGGCATCACGATGGGTACCGAGGGCATGCGCGCCTCGCTGGTGAGCCGCGAAGTCATCGCCGATTCGATCGAGCTGGTCGCGCGCGGAAATATGTTCGACGGCCTGATCGCCATCGCCGGCTGCGATAAAAATATGCCGGCCGCGGTGATGGCGCTGTCGCGGCTCGATATTCCTTCGCTGATGCTCTACGGCGGCTCCATTGCTCCGGGACATTTCCGCGGCCATGATGTAACCGTGCAGGACGTCTACGAAGGCATCGGCGCCCACGCGCGCGGCACGCTCGACGATGCCGGACTTGCCGAACTTGAGGCCTCCGCCTGCCCCGGCGCCGGAGCCTGCGGCGGTCAGTTCACCGCGAACACTATGGCGATGGCCTGCGAATTTCTCGGCATCTCGCCGATGGGGCTTTCCGGTGTTCCCGCCCTGTCCCCCGATAAAACGAAGTCGGCTCGCGAGGCCGGGCGCATGGTGATGCAGCTGGCAAAGAACGATCTGCGGCCCAGCGCCATCATTACCCCGGCATCGCTCGCCAACGCGATTGCCAGTGTTGCTGCTTCCGGCGGTTCGACCAACGCCGTGCTGCATCTGCTGGCGATTGCGCATGAGGCCGGCCTGAAGCTTTCGATTGATGACTTCGACCGCATCAGCGCGCAAACTCCCCTGCTGTGCGATCTGAAGCCGGGCGGACGCTATGTCGCCACGGATTATCAGGCCGCGGGTGGCAGCCGTCTGCTGGCCCAGCGCCTGCTGGCCTTGGGGCGCATCGACGGCTCCACGCTGAATGTCTCCGGGCGCACGCTGGCCGAAGAGGCTGCAATGGCGGAAGAGAAGCCGGGACAGGATGTGATCCATTCCGCCGAAAAACCGATCAAGCCGAACGGCGGCCTGGTCATCCTGAAGGGCAACATCGCACCCGAGGGCTGCGTGGTCAAGATTGCCGGGCACGAGCACCTGGAGCATCGCGGACCGGCGCGTGTCTTCGACAGCGAAGAAGCAGCATTCAAAGCCGTGCAGAGCGGTAGCCTGAAACCGAACGATGTGGTCGTGATTCGCAATGAAGGCCCGCGCGGCGGACCCGGCATGCGCGAAATGCTGGCAGTCACCGCGGCGATTGCCGGCACCGAACTGGGCAACACCGTGGCCCTGCTCACCGACGGACGCTTCTCCGGCGCGACTCGCGGGCTGATGGCCGGCCATGTCGCTCCGGAAGCGGCGCTGGGCGGACCCATCGCGGCTCTGCGCGACGGCGATATCATCGTATTTAATGTTCCCAAGCGCGAACTACGCGTGGAATTGAGCGATGCCGAACTCGCCGACCGCATGAAGAACTGGCAACCTCCGGCCCATCGCTACACCAGCGGAGTGTTCCGCAAATACGCAAATCACGTAACCTCCGCCTCGCGCGGGGCGGTTACCAATCTCTAGATCGCGATCACGCACAGAAAGGAAGATGCCGATGGAAAACTCGCACAAGAAAAATTCCAGCAGCCCGGAGTCTTCTCGCGTGATTAAAACCCAACCCGCGCGGCTGACCGGCGCCGAAACCATCTGGGCCACCATGGTTGGCGAAGGCGTGTGCGATGTCTTCGGCTATCCCGGCGGCGCGATTCTTCCGGCGTATGACGCCCTGCGGAAATTTCCCATTCGCCACATCCTGGTTCGTCATGAGCAGGGCGCGGCCCACATGGCCGACGGCTACGCGCGCGCTTCCGGGCGTGTAGGGGTAGCCATCTCCACCTCCGGCCCCGGCGCGACCAACCTGGTCACCGGCATCGCCAACGCGATGATGGATTCCGTTCCCATGGTCTGCGTTACCGGACAGGTTTCAAGCAAAGTTCTGGGCACGGATGCATTTCAGGAAGTCGACATCACCGGCATCACGCTTCCGGTAACGAAGCACAATTACCTGGTGAACCGCACGGAAGACATCGCTCCCGCGCTGCGCGAAGCGTTCCTGATCGCGCGTTCCGGCCGCCCAGGGCCGGTGCTGGTCGACATCACAAAAGACGCGCAGCAGAACTCCGCCACCTTCGATTTCGACGCCGCCGCTCCAGCGCCATACCGGCCGCATCCCATGCTGGGCGCGGATTCAGAGTCGATCCGCGGAGCGCTGGAACTGCTGCGCACCGCAGAGCGTCCGGTGATTCTCGCCGGGCACGGCATCCTGCATTCGAGCGCGCTGGAACAGGTTCGCACGCTGGCGGAACGGGCGCAGATTCCCGTCGCCTGCACCCTGCTGGGGCTTACCTCATTCCCCGCCTCGCATCCGTTGAACCTCGGCATGATGGGCATGCATGGTGAGAGCTGGGTCAACCACGCCATCCAGCAGGCCGATCTGCTGATCGCCTGCGGTATGCGCTTCGACGATCGGGTCACCGGAACGCTTGCCACCTATGCGCCCAAGGCGAAAAAGATTCACATCGAGATCGATCCGGCGGAGATCAACAAAAACGTTCGCGTCGATGTCGCCCTGGTCGGCGATCTGAAACAAATTCTCGAAACGCTGCTCCCCCTGATGGCGGAGCGCGATGGGTCCGATTGGCTGCAGGCCATCTCCGTCATGAAGGGCCACGCCGCTGTCCGCGATATTCAGCAACTGCCGGACAATGGCCATCTCTATGCCGCGCACGTGATCAACGATCTGTGGCGCGAGACCGAAGGCGACGCCATCGTCGTGACCGACGTAGGCCAGCACCAGATGTGGGAGGCGCAGTATTACAAGCATGACCGGCCGCGATCTCTCATCACTTCAGGCGGCCTCGGCACCATGGGCTTCGCGCTGCCGGCCGCCATGGGCGCCAAAGTCGCGTGCCCGGATAAAGAAGTATGGGTAGTCGCCGGCGACGGCGGCTTTCAGATGACCAGCCCGGAGCTGGCCACCATCGCGCAGGAGGATCTCGACATCAACATCGCGATCGTGAATAACGGCTATCTCGGGATGGTGCGACAGTGGCAGGAATTTTTCTACGAGAAGAATTATCAGTCGACGCCGCTGCGCAGCCCCGATTTCGTCAAGCTAGCGGATGCGCACGGAATCCGCGGCGCGCACGTACGGCAGCGCGCGGAGGTCATCGACACAGTGGCTACAGCGCGCCGTCACAAGAGCGCTTTCCTGATCGATTTTCACGTCGAGCAGGAAGACTCCGTCTATCCCATGATCCCGAGCGGCGCGGCGCTGCATGAAATGATCCGCCGTCCTTCGGACAATCCACTGGTCGAAACAGCGATGGAACGGTAGGGGCAGGCCGCATGTTGCACACATTCGTCGTGCTGGTGGAGGACACCCCCGGAGTTCTTTCGCGCGTCACCTCTCTGTTTCGCCGCCTCAACGTCAACATCACTTCGCTCACCGTCGGCAGCAGCGAAACCGCGGGCGTCTCGCGGATGACCATTGTCGCGGACTCCGCTCGAAGACCGCGCGCATCGCATCATGGCCTCTCTTTACAAGCTGGAAAATGTTCTCGAGATCGACGATGTGGGCCGCCACTCCGCGGTGATCCGCGAGCTTGCGCTGTTGAAAATCGCCGCCGGACCCGGAGACGCGCTCCGATCTGTTTCAGCTTGCCGAAGTCTTCCGCGCGCGGGTCGTCGACCTGGCCCCGGAATCCCTGATGCTCGAGATCACCGGCAGCGCCAGTAAAATCGAAGGACTGGTGCAGATTTTGCAGGAGAGCAATTATCAAATCCTTGAAATGGCGCGGACCGGCCGCATGGCCATGCGCCGCGGACACCACACCAGCCGCGTTATCGAAGCATTGAGCGACGCCGCCACGCCGACGAGCGCAGAACGAATCCTGCTCGCGAGCAAGCGGAAGATACGCGGCCAGTCTCCCGAGCGGTACCCCGCATAACCCAGTTAAAAATTTAATCGAAACGGAGAACACGAAATGGCCAAGACCTACCACGATGAAGACGCCGACCTGGCACTGATCCGCAAGAAGAAAGTAGCCATTCTCGGCTACGGATCACAGGGCCATGCCCACGCGCTGAACCTGAAGGACTCCGGTGTCGAAGTCCGCATCGGTCTTCCAGCCGGCAGCAAATCGAAGGCCCGTGCCGAACGCGTTGGCCTGCAGGTGATGACCACCGCCGAGGCCGCGCAATGGGCCGATGTCATCATGCTGCTCGCGCCCGATCAGACCCAGGGAAAAATTTACGCCGACTCGATCGCGCCGCATCTGACCGCCGGTAAAACCATGATGTTCGCGCACGGCTTCAACATCCGCTACGGAACCATCCAGCCGCCGGCCAATGTCGACGTCAGCATGGTCGCGCCCAAAGCCCCCGGCCATCGCGTGCGCGAGGTCTTCGAAGAGGGCGGCGGCACGCCCGGGCTGGTCGCCGTTCATCAGGACGCCAGCGGCCAGGCGCTCGCGCTGGCGCTTTCCTACGCCAAGGGCATCGGCTGCACCCGCGCCGGAGTGATTGAGACCACGTTCAAGGAAGAAACGGAAACCGATCTGTTCGGCGAGCAGGCCGTCCTCTGCGGCGGCGTCAGCGCGCTGGTCAAAGCCGGCTTCGAAACGCTGACTGGAGGCCGGCTACCAGCCGGAAGTCGCCTACTTCGAGTGCATGCATGAGCTGAAGCTGATCGTCGATCTGATGTATCGCGGCGGCCTGGCCTACATGCGCCACTCCATCTCCGATACCGCCGAATATGGCGACTACGTTGCCGGCCCGCGCATCGTTACAGACGAAACTCGCGCCGCCATGCGCAAGCTGCTGGCCGAAATTCAGGACGGAAGCTTCGCCAAGCGCTGGCTGAATGAAAATGCAACCGGCCGCGCACTGGTTCGAGCAGAAGCGAATCGATGAAGCCAAGCACTCGATTGAACGTACCGGAGAACCGCTGCGGGCAGCGATGCCGTTCCTCGATCCGGTAACGGTGAAAAACGGCGCCGTCGAGGCTGCGGAAAAACCGGCGCCAGCCACTGTCGGCGCGTAGCCAGACATTTAGCCTCAAATGAGAATGAGGAGCAGAAGCCTGCTCCTCATTCTCTTATTTCCGATCATGAGTTCTCTAAGACGTTTGCTGTTCTACTTTTCGATCTCCACGCCTCGCCAGAAGGCGACATGATTCTTGATGGCCCGGGCCGCAGGTTTCGGATCGGGATAATACCAGGCTGCGTCGGAATTTTCCTGCCCATCGACGAGGATGGTGTAATACCGCGCCTGCCCCTTCCACGGGCAGGTCGAAATCGTCGAACTTGACCGGAAATACTCACGATCGATCGAGTCGTGCGGAAAATAGATGTTTCCTTCTACCAGTTGCGTCTTGTCGCTCTCCGCGAGCACCTTGCCGTTCCAGACCGCTTTCGCCATAGATTCGCTTCGCCCCTCCCACATTTCACAATACCAGATTGTGGCCTCCCTGCTGTTCGCAGGTCTCTCGAGGAGAACGGTCCTGAAATCGCGAAAAGGACGCACCCGCAGGCGCGCCCTTTCGACCATCGACATCAGCGTGATCTTACATCCCGCCGGCCGAGCTGTGCGACATCACTTTGTCGATGTGAATCGAGTTGTTGGCCGCATCAACGGTTGCCCTCACCTTCACCTTGTCTCCCTCGTAATTTGTGACCGCATCGGTGTTATCGATCGCCCAAACCTTTTTGTGAGAATCCACAAAGACAGCCTGTGCCCCACCGCTGATACATTTCTTGACGCAGGCTGCATCGTGGTTTTTCGCGCCGCATTTCGAGTCCCCGATGTATCCGGTCAGTCTGTGTGTCTTTGCCATCTGCGCACCGGCCAGTCCGCTCATGCCGGTCAAACTACCTAGCGCTAATGCGAAACCCAGATACTTTGTGCTTTTCATATGTTTGATCTCCTTGGAGCGTTTCCGCAAGCAGCGGATTTATCGCACCCCTATTTCTACTCGCCCGCTCGAGAATTGGCAAGCTCTGGCACCGATTCAGATAAACCGCCGGGTCAGGATTGAGGCGCCTGGACCGACTTCAACATGGCGCCGAAGATCTCCCGAGCCGTGGGATACTTTTCGATCAGCTGGGCCGTGTGCCGCATGAACGGTCTCCCGGTCTTTGCCTGCAGTTCCTCCTGAAAGGAGTAGAACTTGGCGTAGATATACAATCCCTCGCCGTTCGAATCGAGAAACAGGTCGGCCTTCACCGCCCCATGCAGCACCAAAGAAGCCGCCATTTCCCAGTAGCTGATCACCTGCCGGAAATACGCATTTTCCTCAGCGCCAGAACCGCGGGCAACGGCCAGAAATTCCTCTGCCGTCTCGGGTTGAACTCAAAGATGCAGCCAATGGCGCGCTTTGCGCAACACGGTCCTCGCGGCGCAAGTCGTACAGCTTCAAAATCAGCGTGGCATCTTCAAACGTGGCAATCTGGCTTTCCATCTGCCTCATTTCTCTATCATCGCACCTGCCAATGGCGGCTGGCCACGCGGCTAAACGACGGCCGCCTCGATCGGCTCCGCCTCTTTCGACTTCTCCGGCCTCCACCGGGGCATCTCCAATGCGTTCCTGGTAATGACAGACCACCGCATTCGTCGACGCCGGAGTCGTCGGTCGCAGTTTTCCTGCGCCCCTTCGACGGCTTCTCCTCCGCGATCTGCTTTTCATTGTTCGGGCAGATGAGATACACGCCGGACTTCAACGTTTTTTCCAGCAGATACGGGCTGCCGCACTCCGGGCAGGTCTGCGGAACCGGCTTCAGATTGGAAGTGAAATCGCACTTGGGATAATTCGTGCATCCATAGAACAAGATTTCCCCGGCGCGCTTTGCGTTCCGCAATGTCTCCCTCGCCGCAGGTCGGGCACTTCACTCCCGTCAGGTTCTGCTTGATGTATTTGCATTTCGGATAGCCGCTGCAGGAGACGAATTCTCCATATTGCCCGCTGCGCCGAACCAGCTGCATGCCGCACTTCGGGCAGTTCTCATCGAGCGGCACCGGCGGCTTCTGCTGCTGCTTGTGCGTCAATTTGCGGATCGTCTTGCATGGCGGATCTTCGCTGTATCCCGGGCAGGCCATGAATTGCCCGAACGGCCCGTTGCGCAGCACCATCACCCGGCCGCAGTTCTCGCAGAATTCCTCTTCCGCCTCCGCTCCCTGGGCTTCCGGCGTATTCAGATTCGGCTTGGCTTCGAAATTCTCCCGCGTAAAGTTGCAGCTTACCTGCTCCACCGCCAGCTTGCGCTCCGGCCCGGCTACCTCCGCCAGCGCCGTCTGCAGTTCCTTCCTGTTCGCCGCCGTGATCGCCGGCGGCGCAGGCCCGGCTCCTGCGGTCGACCTTCACCGTCATCGGATACGAGCCAGCTTCTCCTCAATCTTTTTGATCGCTTTTTTCGGGTCCTTCTCCCATGCGGAACCGGAAATCGCCACCGGCTTTTTCTTCTCATACGCGGTACATGCGTAGAAGGAACCGAACTTGCCCCACTTCAGCACCAGCGGAGCGCCGCATTCCGGGCATGCCTCTTCGGTCGGCTCCTCCATCCGCTTGATGTCTTCCATGTTCTTATCGGCAACTTCCAGCTCCTTGCGGAAATAGCCATAAAAGCCGCTCAGCAGATCGGTCCACTTCTCCGTGCCATCTTCCACCGCGTCGAGTTCCACTTCCAGTTTCGCCGTATACGCCGGGTCGAAGATGTAGGGGAAATTCTTCACCAGCAGATCGTTCACCACGACGCCAATCTCCGTCGGATAAAACTTGCCTGAGCCTTTCGGCGGCACCTTGGCGACATACTCGCGGTCCTGAATCGTGCTGATGATCGACGCATAGGTCGAAGGCCGTCCAATGCCGCGCTCCTCCAGTTCCTTGACCAGCGACGCCTCATTGAAACGCGGCGGGGGCTCGGTAAAATGCTGCTCCGGGTTTAATCCATTCAGCGTCAGCGCCTGGCCGTCGTTCAGCTCCGGCAGCCGATTGCCCAGCGCCTCATCGTCGGCATCCCTGGCATCCTTCGCTTCCTCGTACACCTTTAGAAAGCCGTCGAACTTCAGCACCGACCCGGTCACGCGATAGTCGTAGCTGCGATCCGCTTTGGCGACGATGTCCACGCTGGTCTGGTCGAAGACGGCCTGCACCATCTGCGAAGCCACGAATCTCTGCCAGATCAGCTTGTAAAGCTTGTACTGCTCCTCGCTCAGATATTTCCGAATCTCATCCGGCGCGAGCGACACGTTGGTCGGCCGGATGGCCTCATGGGCGTCCTGCGCGTCCTTCTTGCCCTTGAATACATTCGCGGCTGGCCGGCAGATATTTCGCTCCCAACTGCTTGCCGATGTACGTCCGCGCCTCTTCAATCGCATCCGCGGAGACACGGGTGGAATCGGTCCTCATGTAAGTGATCAGACCCACCGTACCCTGGCTGCCGACGTCCACGCCTTCATACAACCGCTGCGCAACGCCCATCGTCCGTCGCACATTGAAGCCGAGTTTGCGCGAGGCGTCCTGCTGCAGCTTGCTGGTGGTAAACGGAGCTGTCGGATTCTGCCGCCGCTCCTTCTTTTCGACAGACCGGACCTTCCACTCCGCCGTCTTCAACGCACTTACGATGGCATCGGTCTCGGCCTGGTTCGGCAGCGCCGGCGCATTCACCGTGTCCACAACTGACCGCTTGCCGTCGATGCCGATGAATCGCGCGGTAAACTCGCGACGCTCTTTTTCGCTGTTCGGCAGCAGCTGCGCATCGAGCGTCCAGTACTCCACCGGCTGGAAGGCTTTGATCTCCCGCTCGCGCTCCACGATCAGCCGCACCGCCACCGTCTGCACACGCCCGGCCGACAACCCGCGCCGGACTTTGTCCCACAACAGTGGCGAAATTTGATAACCCACAATGCGGTCCAGCACGCGCCGTGTCGTCTGCGCATCCACCAGATGCCCATCCACCTGACCCGCGTGCTGGAAGGCAGCCTTCACCGCCTTCTGGGTGATCTCATTGAACGTCACTCGCTGAATTGTTGCGTTGCCGCGAAGCTGCGGCTTCAATTGCGTTTCCAGATGCCACGCAATCGCCTCCCCTTCGCGGTCGGGATCGGGCGCGAGATAGACCGCGCTGGCATTGCCGGCCAGCTTTTTCAGGCGGTCCACGACCTTCTCCTTGCCGGGCATCACGATCAGTTCCGGTTCAAAGGTGCCGTTCTCCAGGTCCACGCCAATTTTGCTCTTCGGCAGATCCATAATGTGGCCGATCGAGGCCTCCACGTTAAAATCGTTGCCGAGATATTTTTTGATCGTCTTCGCCTTTGCCGGCGACTCGACGATAACCAGTGATTTTGCCATCGAAATACGCTTTCTTCTTTCGTAAATATCTTGCGATTCGGATTTCGCTGCGAATCGGTCCAGTCGGTACTGAAAAAGACGCGCCGTTCTCCATTCGGTATACGTGCGAAGCTAACACGTTTCTGCCGCGGGTACGATTTCGGTCCGCGGGTTCGGCGAACTTGATGCTGGTTTGTTAAAGGTGGCCGGTCGACCGAAATTACACCTGCGCTAGAACACCCTGACGTAATTCTTACCCGGCATCGCGCGCACATGGCCCGCTAATTCCAATTCGAACAGCGCCGTAAAAATCTCCGATGAAGTCAATGTACCTTCCAGCTGCTCCACCAGCTCATCCAGCTGCATCGACAGGTCGGGGCGAAGCGCGTCGAACACATGCGCCTGGTCTTGCGGTAAATCGGGCTTGCTAAATAACGATGCAGCAGGCTCGCCGAAAGATGCAACTCCCGTCCGCTCCTCGACCTCCAGCCGGATATCCGTGGGCAGTTCCTCCCACACATCCTCCCAAGTGGCCACCAGCTTAGCGCCCTGTTTAATCAATGTGTTAGGACCCCATGACGTTTTCGACGTCACATTGCCGGGAACCGCGAACACCTCGCGATTTTGTTCCAGCGCGCAACGCGCCGTAATCCGCGTGCCGCTGTTTTCGCTGGCCTCAATCACCAGCACTCCCACGCTCATGCCGCTTAAAATCCGATTACGGATAGGGAAATTCTGCGGCGCGGGAAATGTTCCCATCGGGTATTCGCTCAGCAGCGCTCCTCCGCATTCCAGAATCTGCTCGGCCAGCCGTTTGTTCTCCTTGGGATAGATCACGTCGATCCCCGTGCCCCACACCGCGACTGTTTTGCCGGGAATCTGATTGCAGCGCGCCGCGATTGCGCCGCGATGCGCGGCTGTATCCACCCCTCGAGCCATGCCGCTTAAAACCACCAGTCCGCGCGCCGCCAGGTCGCGTGACAGCATCTCCGCTATTCCGGCGCCATAGGGCGTCGGGTGCCGTGTCCCCACCACCGCAATTCCCGGCTGCCTTAATAATGTCGCGTCACCGCGAAGCCACAGCATCGTAGGCGGATCGAAAATCTCCCGCAGCCTTTCAGGATACGTGTCATCGACGGGAGGAATCAGGACCGCCGCCGCTATCCTCGACGCGCTTCCATTCCTTCTCCGCCTCGGCGCATGAGCGTCCGGACACAATGGATTGCGCGGAAGCCGCTGGTATTCGCAGCGCCTCCAGCTGTGTCAGGGGCATCCCCAGCACGCGTTCAGCGCTGCCGGTGGCATTCACCGCGCGCCAGATCCGCGTCGGCCCCAGCCCTTCGGTCATCGTAAGCGCCAGCCACGCCAGCCGCTCGTCTCTAGACGGAGCGGCCGATTCTCCGACTGCCGTTTTCTTCAAACTACCGGATTGTTGTTCCGCCAGATTCATAATCGAAAAACAACCAGCTTCGCAGCCGGCTTATCGCAGGGCGAACTCCTCGTCCAGAAAAAAGGCTTGATGTTGCGAGAGCCTATCTGGGGGTGAATGGAATGTCAAATGATGCAGCCGTCCTGAGGCGCCGGGAGTCGACTAAGCTTTCATCAATTCATATAGTTGCAGCACAGTATTCCAATTCCGCGCGGTGCTGGTTGTCGAAAGCTTTGAATCGAAGTAGGCATTTGTCAGTTTGGTGCGCGCCATACCGTTCGGAAGCTGCACGTAGATCTCCCGGCCGCGCACCAGAAACGTATCCGGCAGAGACCGGTTGGGATCCAATGCGGCAACTTGCTGCGCACTGGGCAAGCCGGCAAGAAAATAAACATGGAGCGTCTTCTCCGGCGCTCCCATTGCGATAAATGGATTCGCCCGTATCGCGTTGCCCAGTTCTTCAGCCGTTCGCAGCACCACTGGAATCCGGTAGCCGGCGCTCTCCGCAATCTGCTTCGCAATCAGATCAGGAATTTTTCCGGCTACGTTGTCAGGCGCGCGAAAGATGACGTTTCCACTCTGAATAAATGTACGAACATCCGAGCATCGCGCCTGGGTGAACATCCCGGCCAAATCTTTCATCGACAGCTTATTTTTGCCGCCGACATTGATCCCACGCAACAGCGCAAGATATACGGTCGATGCCTTCGATTGCGTCATCGGACTACCTTGTAATGCTCTGGTTTCGGTGTCATTGGACATTCCAAGAGGGAATGCTCAATGATATCCGCCATCCGAAAGCATATCGGACGCAGATTGCTACACTTGTCTGTGAGCGACCACCTCCGCATCTCCGCCATTCGTTTTCTCAATCCCGCGCCGCTGATGTGGGACTTCGAACATCCTCCGCAAATGGAACAACTCGCCCAGCGCTATCAGATTCACACCTCCATGCCATCCCAGTGCGCGGCGGAGCTGGCCGATGGAAGCGCCGACATCGGCCTGATTCCCATCGCCGCCTACGCCACCATTCCTGGCCTGGCGATCATTCCCGGCTGCACCGTCGCATCGCTCGATCGTGTCCGCTCCATCCTGCTGGTGGTGAAGCATCCGGGCGGACTGGATGCCGTCGACAGCGTCGCCGCCGATATCGACTCGCAAACATCGAACGCTTACGCGCAGACGATCTTTCGCAAGTTTTACAGGCGCGATCCGAGATTTGTACTCCATGCGCCCCATCTCGACTCCATGCTGGCGCACTGTGACGCCGCCGTGCTCATCGGCGATCCCGCCCTGCTGGCGCTTGAAGATCAGGCCGCGCGCCTCGAGCGCACTGGCGAACCGCTCATCTACCTCGATCTTGCGCAGGAGTGGAAGCGGCATACGGGAGTTCCCTGGGTCTCGGCCTTCTGGGCCGTTCGCCCGGAAGCGATCGCGGCATCGGGATTCACCCCCGGCCAGGTAAGCGACGATTTTATTGATTCGCGCGATCATGGCATGGCGCATGTGGAGGATCTCATCCGTGAGTGGGCGCCACGTCTGCCTGTTCCCTCATCCACCATTCGCGCTTATCTCACCCAAAACATTCATTATGTATTGGACGAGCCGTGCATCGCGGGAATCGAACTTTTCTACCGCTACGCGGCCGAATGCGGCGTGCTTCCCGTTGCGCCACCGTTACGGTGGCTGTAGGGTGGAATCGGAAATTCGCAAGCATAAGCCAGGGCAGGTATGCGGAGCGGAATGGTTGAAAAAGCAGGTCCCTCCACTTCGCTACGCTCCGGTCGGGATGACAGACTTATTTACCGGGCGCGTTCCTGCATCTTAGTGGATGTCTGAATTCTCGGGGTCTGAACCATGAGCTCAAGCCGACGTGAATTTCTGAAACAAGCCGCTTCCGCCGCCAGCCTGGCTGCGCTCACGGCCAGACCGTTGATCGGAGAACCCCTTCGCAAGCCGCTGCAGTCGGAGTCTCCGTCGGCTCCCGTCAACCAGCAGTCCGAGCAGCGGGAAAAAAATTGGCTATTGCATCGTCGGGCTCGGCCGGATTTCCATGGGTGAGTTCATGCCGGGCGTTCGTCTTTCGAAGCAGTCGAAGATCGTCGCGCTGGTCAGCGGCCATCGGCCTAAGGCAGATCGCATCGCGCAGCAATATGGAGTTGCGGCGCAGGCCATCTACAACTACGACAATTACGACTCGATTCGCAATAATCCTGAGATCGACGCGGTGTATATCGCGCTGCCGAACAGCATGCATGCCGAGTACACCATCCGCGCCGCCCAGGCCGGCAAGCACGTACTATGCGAGAAGCCGATGGCGAACTCCGTAAAAGAGTGCGAGCAAATGATCGAGGCCTGCCGGCGTGCGAATCGCAAGCTGATGATTGCGTATCGCTGCCAGTATGAGCCGACCAATCTGAAAGCGATCGAACTCCTGCGCCAGGGCTATGCCGGAAATCTGGCGGTTGTCACCAGCTCTAACGGTTTCAACATCCATCCCGGCGAGTGGCGGCTCAATAAGAAAATGGCCGGTGGCGGACCGCTGGTGGATGTCGGCATCTATTCCATTCAGGCAACGCGATATCTTACCGGCGAAGAACCTACGGAAGTCGAGGCCTTCTCCTCTGTGACCGATCATGACGGCCGGTTCAAGGAAGTGGAAGAAAATGTCGTGTGGAATTTCAGCTTTCCCAGCGGCGTGCTCGCGAATTGCTCCACCACCTATGGAACCAATTTCATGGACGGTTGCGCGCGCGTGATGGGCTCGAAGGGAATGCTGGAACTGAACCCGGCATTCCCTTACCAAGGACAGCACCTGACCGGAAAAGCAGAAGGAAAGCAGCCCGTCAATATTTCGTTCGATAATCCGTCGCCGCGGCAGTTTACGACTGAGGCCGATTATTTCTCCAACTGCGTTTTAGAAAATAAGGAACCGAAGACTGACGGGCAGGAAGGCTTGCGCGACATTCGCCTGATCGCGGCGATCTATCAGTCCTGCGCCGAACGCCAGCCAATAAAACTGCGCGCTTAGAGCGGCAATTCGCAACGCTGTAGGCATGCATATTGTCGTTATTGTCTTCGACGTCGCTCCATAGCAACTCTGCAAGGGCTCTTGCAATTTTCGGCAAAGGACAAGGTCAGTCGTTTCCAAGTTTTGGACCGAGCCGACGCTACGGTTCAGAGAATTCCTTTGTAGCGGAGCGAATCAAGCTCTTCGAAGGGATCATTCGCTTGTCCTGGTTTCAGCAATCGGCGAGCATGGCGGGAGATAGAGCTTCCGTTTCGGACTTTGCTGTATTACTGCAGAAAACGATCGGCTCTTGCCAATAGCCATAGTTGCGCAGAAAATAATTCGGGTTGCGAGTATTGAGCGCCGTTCTCAAGAACATACGCGCGATTGTTGTGTGACCCATCTTCCGAAACCGTCGATTTGACGTCACAATGCCGCCAGAGACGACAGCGAAACGGTCTCGCGCCACCTGCTTGCTGAGCAGATAATCCTCGGCATAAAGCGCGCGTTCATCGAAGCCGCCGAGCATCTCAAATTCCAGCTTTTCAAACAGCATGAACATGCCGGTAGAGAAAGGCGCCACCCAGCGAGACAGCCGCTGGACACAGTTATTCATTCCAAATAAAAGATGATCGGCGAAATTACCATCCGGGCAGCGAATGTCCGTTGTCACGCAATGCAGATGACGGGTCCGCATCGTTTCCATCGCGTGTCGCAGCAGAGTTGGATCGGCCAGTTCCACATCCGCATCGAGAAACAAAACATACGGAGTCGTCGACCGGCGCGCGCCTTCATTGCGACCGACCGCAGGAAGGCCGCCTGGAATTATCTCCAATTGCAGATGGAGCCGGGCCGCGCACAATTCGGCGATCGCCGCCGTCGCGTCTGTCGACCGGGCATCAGCAACGAAGACTCTGGTATCCGGCAAGTGCGGGTAATCCTGTCGGCTCAAAGAGGTTAGAAGCTTCGGAAGAGTCTGGCTCTCGTTCCTGGCTGGGATCACGATGGTGAGTTCCGCCGGCATAGGTTTGTATCTCCACTCCGTGCTGGTTGATGGTGAGGAATGTGGCGCGCGGGTCGACCCACGAGCCGGAGTTGTAATACTCGATGCCGTCGCACACCATCGACAGCGACGCATGGGTGTGGCCGCAAAATACGCGTTCACATTTCCCGGCGCGGGCGTAGTGAATTGCGCCGCGGGCGACTTTGTCGGACAGGCGCAGCCAGCGCGTATTCATGCGATCAAGAGAGCGCGAAAAGCGTTTGCTGCTCGAGTCGAACTTCTGGATTCGATAGAACAACTGTTCGCCCACGCGGCTGATCAACAGATTCTTGCTGAGGAAACGATCAAACTGATGGCCATGGATCGCCAGGTGGCGTTTGCCGTCGTACTCCCACACATACCGCTGATACACAGGCACGCCAACCAGGTGAGACATCAGGCTGGCCAGACCGTGGTCGTGATTGCCTTCCACCCAGATCACTTCCACGCCACGCTTGGGATTCGAAAGCTTGCGAATATGGCTAAGAAACTTCCAGTGGTCGCTGGTTAAGCGGCGAAAATTCAAGTCGGAGAAGATATCGCCGAGCAGAATCAGGCGGCGAAAGCGATGACATTCCAAAACATCCAAAGCATCCCGCGCCCGGCTCATCTCTGAGCCCAGGTGGACGTCCGACAGGATCAGAGTGTCGTACGTGGCATCGCGCATGCATCATACATGCAACACAAAAGGGGAACGGATGATCACGAGTAGATAAAAATCCGGAGAAAAGTTGGGCTGAGACCAAAACATACACCGTTCCTGCATGTTGCTAGGAATTTGCACCTCTCCATGTTTTCCGCACATCCAATTATTTATGGAATTTCGACAGCTTGGCCGCTCAGGACTGAAGGTACCGGCGCTTTGCTTCGGCACCGCTACATTTGGTGGAAGCAATGAATTTTTTAAAGCCTGGGGAGAGACGGATGTGAAGGAGGCTACACGCCTGGTGGACATTTGTCTGGACGCGGGCGTGAACCTGTTTGACACGGCGAATATTTATTCCCAAGGCTGGGCGGAGGAGATCCTTGGAAAGGCGATTGCCGGACGACGCGACAAGGTGCTGGTGTCAACCAAGGGCACATTCCCTATGGGAGATGGGCCGAATGACCTCGGTTCCTCGCGCCACCACCTGATACGAGCGTGCGAAGCAAGCCTGAAGCGTCTGGGCACTGATACCATCGACATCTATCATATGCATGGATTCGACGCACTCACGCCGGTCGAGGAGACTCTGGACACGCTGAATACGCTAGTACAGAGCGGCAAAGTTCGATATATCGCATGCTCCAATTTCTCGGGCTGGCATTTGATGAAATCCCTGGCTGTGTCGGAAAAATATGGCTGGCAACGCTACGTCGCCCACCAGGTTTATTACTCGTTAGTTGGGCGCGACTATGAGCAGGAGTTGATGCCGCTTGGCCTCGATGAGGGTGTCGGTGCCATCGTGTGGAGTCCGCTGGGGTGGGGACGATTGACGGGCGACATTCGCCGCGGACAGCCGCTGCCTGCAGACAGCAGACTTCATAAGACAGCCGAACAGGGCCCTCCGATCGAGGATTCCTATTTGTATGCGGTGGTCGATGCGCTCGATGCAATGGCGCAGGAGACAGGAAAGACTGTGCCGCAAATCGCGTTGAATTGGCTACTCCAGCGGCCCACAGTTTCCACAGTCATTATGGGCGCTCGCAATGAGGAGCAGTTGCGGCAGAACCTGGCAGCGGCAGGGTGGAACCTTACTGTCGAGCAGGTTGCAAGACTGGACGCCGCCAGCACAACCGCGCTGCCCGTATCCCTACTGGCACCAGCGTCAGTTTTTACAGCGAAATCCGGCGCCCGTTCCGGTTTCTGAGTAGAGCCGGAACCGCTCCGCGGAGCTGGTGTTTCGGTGGACCATTAGAGCAAAAGCACAGATACGATGATGTGGGGAGTTAGGATCATGTGCAGCCATTCTTCGATGAAACGGCTGCGCTAAGAGCGCTCTTTTACCTTGCACCTTCCGTACTTTTGCTCTAGGGAAGCTCTGATTAATTTATTCAGCACCCCAGTGGCTAAAGCCACCCATATATTTTCAGTGACTTATCCCCGGCCTGAAGGCCGGGGTCTACCCGAAGCTCTCAGATCAGCCACTTAATCGAAGTCTCCCTAGATCTCCCAGCGCAGCAGGCAGGTACCGACCGTATATCCCGCTCCGACGGACGCCAGCAGGACCAGATCTCCTTTATGCAGCCGGTCCTCTTCGCGTGCCGTCTCCATCGCCAGCGGAATGGTTCCTGCGGTGGTATTGCCGAACCTGTCGATGTTGATGATGACGCGTTCAGGGGCCATCCCCAGCCGCTCGGCTGTGGAAACGATGATGCGCTTGTTTGCCTGATGCGGGATGAAGCAGTCGAGATCGCTGCCGCGGACGCCATTCCGTTCCAGTAATTTTTCCGTTGCCTCGGACATTTTGCGGACGGCAAACTTGTATACAGCCTGGCCATCCTGATGAACGTAATGCATTTTTTTCGCGACCGTTTCGGCGCTCGGCGGGTGTAGGCTTCCGCCGCCGGGCATATACAGCGAAGGTCCGCCGGAGCCGTCGATCTCGTGCAGATAATCGATCATGCCGATCTCGTCTTCCTCGGCCGGTTCGAGAAGCACGGCGCCGGCTCCGTCACCAAAGATAATGCAGGTGGCGCGATCGGTGTAGTCGATGATCGAGGACATCACATCGGCGCCGATCACCAGGACTTTTTTCTGCGCGCCGGACTCCACCAGCTTTGCACCTACCTGCAGCGCGTAGACGAAGCCGCAACAGGCTGCCGAGAGATCGAATCCCCAGGCGCCGGGTGCGCCCAACTTGTTCTGCACCAGGCAGGCCGTGGCGGGAAACAACATGTCGGGGGTGACGGTGGCAACCAGAATGACTTCGACTTCACTGGGCTCAATGCCGCGTTCAGCCAGGCAACGGCGCGCGGCTTCCACGGCCAGATCGCTGGTCGCCACGCCTTCATCTACAAGATGCCGCTCGCGAATGCCGGTCCGTTCCACGATCCATTCGTCGCGCGTGTTGACCATCTTCTCAAGATCGGCGTTGGTCAGCAGGCGCGGGGGCACATACGTGCCGAGCGCGCTGATTTTGGCGCGGACCAGCGGCCGCGGACGAAGATCAAATTTCAAGGGACAGTCCTTTGGGACAAAGTGGAAATTCTGTATTCCATGCGCAAATGAAGAGTATCGATGCAGCCTGCCTGCTGGGGAAACGGCGCGGTAAAAACCTAAAGCGCCGGGTGACCCACTGCACACGCATGAGCCCGTTGCCGTTGCTTCCTTCCGGACCTGGCGGGGTTGGCGGGATTGCGTCGCGTAGGACCCGGCACAGGTTGATGATATCACTCTGGAGAGTTCGACTTACAGCGTGTACTCTGCTTCTATAAAGTCAAGATTAGGTAAGAAAAGACACTATGGCCGAGACTCGCATCCGCGCGGCGACAACGCAAGATTTACCTCGCTTGACTGAGATTTACAACTATTACGTTCTTCACACTCCGACCACGTTCGACCTTGAACCATATACGGTGGAGGAGCGCGCGGCATGGATGAACCAGTTCGCGCTTACCGGACGGCACCGGCTACTAGTCGCGGAGGAAAACAACATCATCGTCGGATACGCCGGGACCGCGCAATTTCGAGCCAAGGCGGCGTATGACACCACAGTGGAAGCGACCATTTATTGTGCCCCGGAAACGGTTGGGCAAAGGTATTGGACGTATGTTGTTTGCATCTCTGTTTCAAGCAATCGAATCGGAAGACATTCATCGCATCGTCGGCGGATACACGATGCCGAATGCCGGTTCTGCTTCCCTGCTTGAGAGATTCAGGTTTCAACCGGTGGGTATTTTCCACGAGACTGGACGAAAATTCGACCGGTACTGGGATGTCGCATTCATGGAGCGGCCTCTCCGATTGCCAGATTCGAAGTGAGAGTGGTCTAAGGCAACCAGAAAATCCATGTCCGGATTGCTAGAATAGACATGTGACCATTGAGTTGACTACAGAGGCCGCCCGGCCCGTCGAAACCGAAACGCTGGCCCCAAAACATACGAAAAAAATCGGTTTTATCAGCCTGGGCTGCCCGAAAAACCTGGTCGACAGTGAAGTGATGATGGGGATCCTGGCACAGGCTGGCGCGACCATCACCTCCGATGCCGGGTCCGCCGATGTGCTGGTGGTCAACACCTGCTCCTTCATCGACAAGGCGAAACAGGAATCCGTCGATACCATCCTTGAAATGGCGCGGCATAAAACCGAAGGCAACGCGACCCGCCTGGTGGTGGCCGGGTGCATGGTTGAACGCTATCGCGACGAGATTCGGAAGAATATTCCGGAAGTGGATGCGGTGGTCGGAACCGGTGAGCTGGAGCAGATTCTTGCCGCGGCCGGAATTGCCGCGCCACAGCCCGAGCGAGACTGCCGGTTCGCCGTTTCGAATTCTGACATCCGCCGAGGCCGCCGTTTCCTATCGGGCCAGTGTTCGGCACCGGGCGGAAGGCGATCATCGCGAGCGGCAGGGACGCTTTTCGCGTGAAGGCTGGGACGGCGCTCTGGCTGATCTGCCGAACTATCTTTATGACGAACACACGCCGCGGTTGCGGACGACGGCGCGCAGCTCTGCCTATGTGAAGATCGCGGAAGGTTGCGATCATCCCTGCGGGTTCTGCATCATTCCCCAGTTGCGCGGCAAGTTCCGCTCGCGACGGTTTGAATCGGTTGTCGCCGAAGTGGAGCGGCTGGTGGCCGAAGGCGTCCGGGAAGTCACGCTGATCGGCCAGGACACGACTTGCTATGGCGAAGACTTCGGCATGAAAGACGGCCTGGCGCAGTTGCTGGATCGGCTTGCCGCGTGTGGAAGGGTTGCGCTGGCTGCGCTTCCTGTATGCCTATCCGAACAAAATCACACCGGGGCTGCTCGATACCATGGCGAAGCACGAGAACATCTGCAAGTATCTGGATGTTCCCCTGCAGCACGCGGCACCCAATGTTTTGAAGCGCATGAAGCGCGGCGGCGGCGCAGACATTTTTCTGAAGATGATTGAGCGGGCGCGTGCTGCGATGCCGGAGATCACACTGCGGACTTCCTTCATCACCGGGTTTCCCGGCGAGACGGAGGCCGACTTCCATCTGCTGCAGGACTTTGTTCAGGAAGCGCGATTCGACTGGTTGGGCGTGTTTGAATACTCCGACGAGGAAGGTTCGGCAGCGTACGCGCTCGATGGAAAAGTAGCGAAGCAGACAATTGCGGCGCGGCAGCGCAGATTGATGCGAAGCCAGCGGAAGATCAGCAGCGCGGCACGAGCGGCGCAGGTGGGGCGCTGCTTCGATGTGCTGGTGGAAGGTGAAAGCGAGGAGACGCCGCTGCTATGGCAGGGGCGGGCGGCGATGCATGCTCCGGAAATCGACGGCAAGATCCTGATCAACGACTTTGGGCCTTACGAATCGCTCGAGCCGGGAAGCTTTCATCGCTTGTGAGATCACCGAAGCCCACGATTACGATCTGGTGGCGCGTGTCGCGAACTGATCGTTAAAGAGCATTAGAGGTTCATCATGGCGAAAGAGAAAAACAACACAGCGTCGGCGCTTCGATGTCCCATCTGCGGCACTCTGGTGCTGCGGGACGATCCTAATCTTCCGTTTTGCAGCGACCGCTGCCGGGTGATCGATCTGGGCAAGTGGGCGAGCGGAGCCTATCGCATTTCCTCGCCGATTCTCGATCCGGAAGTGCTGGAAGGACTGGATGAGATGCATCGCAGTGGGCGAACCGGCGATGACGAATAGATGAGCGAGCCCCCAATAAGCAAGCCCCAGGTAAGCAAGCGACGGACCGGCTGGGCCTGGATGGTTGCGACGTTTTTCGGAACGGGCCATATGCGGCCAGCTCCGGGGACATGGGGCTCCGCGGCTGGTCTGCTGATATGGCTGGCGGTCGCGCACTGGGCGCACCCCACGCGCGGAAATCTGGCGGCCGGGACGGCAATCGCAGCCCTGGTTGCGCTGCTGGCCGGGATTCCGGCGTCATCCATCGTGGCGCGGGAGGCCGGCACGGACGATCCCAGCTTCGTCGTGCTCGATGAGGTTGCAGGCCAGTGGATTGCGCTGATCGCAGCGGGTCCTCGCGTATGGACATGGCTGCTGGCTTTTTTGCTGTTTCGTTTTTTCGATATTCTGAAGCCGGCGCCAGCGCGCCAGTTTGACAGGATGCATAGCGGGTTCGGCATCATGATGGATGATGTGGCTGCCGGAGTGTACGCGCTGATCCTGGTGTGGCTTGCCGGCAAATATCTGTAGATCAGAGAACAGGACCGCGGGATATCGCTAGAAGGCGAGTGGATGAAAACGCAGGTCCCCATTCGACTCGCCTTCGGCTCGCTCAGGGCAGGCTCTCCACTTGCCCTTCGCTACCCACCCCAACGCGCGAAAAGCGCGCGCGGTGGGGACTCCGGTTGCGCTCAGGGTGCGGCCGGATGACAGATTTTTTTGTGAACGATTTACCATCGATAGAGGCCGGGAGGATTTTCGCATGAAGTTCGGCATCCACTCGACAGAGCATTCTCCACATATCACCTCCATTGCGCCGGTCGCGGCTCTGCCCGGCGGCGAGGTGGAAGTTCACGGCGAAGCGTTGGCGCCGGCCGGGTTCCGCCAGCCGGCGGCAACGATCGGCGATCGTCAGGCCCCGGTGCTGATGAGCCGCCCGTCGAAAGTATTGCTTCATGTGCCGCCCGGAAGCATCTCCGGCAATGTGCAATTGCGGGTGGAAGGGCATGCCAGCAATGCGGTGCCGCTGTCGATTGGGATCGCAATCGCGGAAGAGATGGATCCGGTGGCCAATCCGGTAGCGGACGCGGAGGGCAACATCTACGTGGCGTTTTCCGGCGCTCGCGGGCAAAATTCCGCGGTATCGGTTTTCCAACTGGACGCCGAGTACCAGGTGCGGAGTTTTGTTACCGGCGTGATGAATGCGACGGGGCTGGCGCTCGATGATGAGGGCAATCTCTATATTTCCTCACGGCACGAGGGCACGGTGTATCGGGTGACGCCGAGCGGGGCAAAATCCATTTTCGCCGAAGGCATGGGAATCGCGACTGGCCTCGCGTTCGACAGCGAAAGATTTCTTTACGTTGGAGATCGGAGCGGGACCATCTTCAAGATCGCGCCCGACCGTCAGGTCTTCGTCTTCGCCACGCTGGAGCCGAGTGTGTCTGCCTATCATCTGGCATTCAACGATAACGGCACGTTGATGGTGAGTGGACCGACTACTTCAGCGAATGAAACTATCCACGCGATTGAGCCGGATGGGGAAATCTCCAATTTCTATACTGGCCTGGGACGCCCGCAGGGTATGGCGTTCGACGTGGATGGAAATTTGTATGTCGCCGCATCCTTGCATGGCCGCCGGGGAGTGGTGAAAATCACTCCGAAGCGGGAGGCATCGCTGGTGGTCTCGGGCTCGGGGATCGTGGGCCTGGCGTTTCTGCCGGAAGGAGATGCGGTACTCTGCACCAGAGACACCGTTTATCATGTTGGGTTGGATATTGCAGGCAGACTGGTGCGCTAGAACATTGCCTCGGAAGCATCCAATAGTTCTGCCGCAGTCGCTTTCGCTCGACCCACCTAACCATGCTCGCAGAAATCATCGCCATCGGCTCGGAGCTTCTCACCCCTTTCCGCCAGGACACTAACTCGCTTTTTGTGACCGAGCAGTTGGATGGTCTGGGCGTCACCGTCATCTTCAAGACAATCGTGGGAGATCGCCAGAAACACCTGGTGCAGGCGGTTTCACTAGCGCTTGCGCGGGCGGACATTATCTTCACCATAGGCGGGCTGGGGCCGACAGAGGATGATCTGACGAGAGAAGCCGTCGCCGCTGCAGTTGGCCGTCGTGTGCGCCGTAACGGCGACCTGCTGGCCGCGCTCTACAAGCGGTATGCGGAGCGCCGCTCCACCATGCCTCCTAACAATGTGAAGCAGGCCGACCTGATCGATGGTGCGGAGGTCCTGCCGAATGCAAACGGCACCGCCGTCGGCCAGTGGCTGGATATTGTGCAGGGAGAACATCGCAAGCTGGTCATCCTGCTGCCCGGACCGCCGGCGGAATTGAAGGCGATGTTTCTTGCGGAGTGTTTGCCGCGCCTGACGGAAGCTCTGCCGCCGCGCCACATTGCCCGGCGCGTGCTGAAGATGGCGATGTTGCCGGAGTCTGAAGTGGATGCGCGCCTGGCGCCGATCTATACGCGCTTTACGGATGTGGAGACGACGATTCTGGCGAGGCCGGGTGAGATCGAAATACACATGCTGTGCGCGAAAGCGATTCTCGAGGTGGCGCAAGGCCGGGTGAATGAGCTGACCGGCCGCGTCGAAGAGGAGATGGAAGAAGCCATCTTTTCCGCGCAAGGGGAGACGCTGGAACAGATTGTTCTCTATTACCTGGAAATGCGCGGAGCCACGGTTGCTGTCGCGGAGAGCTGCACCGGCGGCCTAGTAGCACAGCGGTTGACCAGCGTCAGCGGCAGCTCGCGAACTTTTCTCGGCGGGGCGGTGGTGTATACGGATGCGGCGAAGGTTCACTTCGCAGACGTGCCGGAAGAACTGATCGAGGAAAAGGGCGCCATCAGCAGGGAGGTTGCCGAGTCGCTGGCACACGGCATCCGCCGCCGTATGCAGACCTCCATCGGAGTGGGAATTACCGGAATCGCGGGACCGACGGGCGGCACCGAGACCAAGCCTGTTGGCCTGGTGTACATCGCCCTCGACGACGGAAAAGAGATCAGCGTTTGCGAGCGCCAATTTCGCGGCGACCGGGAACGCGTGCGCTGGCTGGCGAGCCAGCAGGCACTCGACATGCTGCGGCGCAAGTTCATGTAGGCGTCCAGCCCAATCAGCGAAACGGGTACCCCATCGCCTGCGCTGATCTCGCCGAAGGGTCTCACTTCTGAGACATGGGTTTATGCTGCTCCGCTGCTACACTCGAAGCGTACTCCGATGACAGTGGACTGGATTGCAGCAGCGATCGCGTACTTGCTCGGCTCGATTCCCTTCGGCTATCTGCTGGTATTGATTTTTCGCAAAGAGGACATTCGGCAGAGCGGCAGCGGCAACATTGGGGCTACGAATGTCATGCGATCCGGCTCCCGCTGGCTGGGCATTTTCACTCTGCTGCTGGACCTGGGCAAAGGCTTCGCGGCGGTTGAGATTGCCCGCCATTTGACAACCGGCGCGCACGCCACCGACACGGCCTCGATCGGCGCACTATTCGCGGTCATCGGGCATGTGTTTCCGATATGGCTTCGAGGCAAGGGCGGCAAAGGAGTCGCAACCGCGCTGGGAGTTTTCCTGGCGCTGGCGCCGTTGGCTGCATTGTCCGCGCTGGGCGTTTTTATCGTGGTTACATTTTTGACGCGCTATGTGTCTCTGGCATCCATTCTGGCCGCCGCTTCCTTCCCGGTCTGGGTCTGGCTGGCGGCGCGACTGTTCGCCATCCACTACGGGCAAGGGCCGATCTTCATCGCCAGCACAGTGCTGGTTCCGGCGGTGATTCTTATCAAACATCAAAAGAACGTCCAGCGACTGCTGCGTGGCACGGAATTTCGCTTCGGCCGCAAAGAAAGCAGCGCCGCATGAGCCGCATTGCGGTGGTGGGCGCGGGATCGTGGGGAACTGCGCTGGCGATGGTACTGGCGCGGCGCGGCGGCCACAGCATCACCATTTGGTCGCACACGCGGCTGGTGGCGGACTGCATCCAGCGGACGCGCGAGAATTGTTTCTATCTGCCGGGGCTTCGGATTCCGGAGGCCGTTCAGGTCACAACGGAGCTGGAAGACGCCGTAGGCGGGAGGGAAATTCTGATCGTGGCGGTTCCCTCGGAACATTTCCGCACGGTTTGCACCGCCATGACGCCGCTGATCACCGACAATCAGCTCATCGTCAATGCGACCAAGGGAATCGAAGACGGCACGTATCTGCGGATGACGCAGGTCATCCAGGATGTGCTGACGCGGAGACAATCGGCATCTGCAATGCGGCGTGCTCAGTGGACCGTCCTTCGCGCAGGAGGTGGGCGCCGGCAGTCCCACGGCGATTACGATTGCGTCCTTCGATCCAGCGGTGGCGGCGCGGGTGCAGGAGGAATTCGCCAGCCCGACGCTGCGGCTTTACACCAATGACGATGTGACCGGGGTGGAACTGGGAGGCGCGCTGAAAAACGTGATCGCCATTGCCGCGGGCGCGACCCACGGGCTGGGGCTGGGACACAACAGCGTGGCCGCGCTGGTGACGCGCGGAATCGCCGAAATGACACGTCTGGCGGTTGCCTGCGGAGGCCGGCGGGAAACGCTGGCCGGGCTTGCGGGACTAGGAGACCTGGTGCTGACCTGCACCGGGGCGCTGTCCCGCAATCGCCATGTGGGAATGGAGCTGGGGAGCGGCCGAAGGCTTCCTGAAATACTCGCCGACATGCACGGCAAAGTAGCGGAGGGGGTGCGCACCACGAACGCGGCGCTGGGGCTGGCGCGGAGGTGGAAAGTGGAGATGCCGATTACCGAACAGGTTTCCGCAGTCCTGAACGAACAGATTTCGGCAAAAGAAGCGATGAAAGAGTTGATGTCCCGTCCTGGCCGTGATGAGTAACCTGTGGAAAACGGAAGCTCCTGTCATAATGCATCCGAAGAAGTGCAGAAATGGGGGCAGGAACCCTTTTGTTAAACGTTTCTAGCCACGTTAGTGCATACCAAGGTAATATCTTTCCGTACGGAATAGTACCGTAAAACATGTTACCGTACTCGGCTGGAAGTTAGCAGAATATAGAGTTGTCGAATGCAGATCAAACGCAATCCGTGGCTGCGGTCTCTCTACCTGACATTGCTTCTGCCAGTAGCCGCCGGGGTTACGTCTATTCTGCTGATTCGTCACGCCATCGTCGACGAGCACATGTGGACGGACCGGATCATTGAAACCGTGCTGGCAGTGCTGGCCGCCGGCCTGGCGGTGAAGTGCTGGGAAGTCACGCTGGAATTTGCGCGCGACATGCGTCAGTTTCTGGAAACGATGCAGGCGATCAAGCGCGGGGAGTTCGTTCTGCGGTCCGAACGCACCGGGCTGCCGGAAATTGAAGAGCTTGCCCGCGAACTGGGCAGCATGGACGAAAGTCCGGATACGTCGCTGTCAAAATGGATTCTGCTTTCACGCGATCACCAGGCGATTTTCGTGCGGCTGGTGGAAGCGGTATCGGCCTCCATGCAGACCAAGAGTTTTTACGCCCGGGGACATTCGGGCCGGGTGGCGGAGTATTCCTCTCTGATCTGTTGCGAGCTGGGATTGCCTCCACTGGAAAGCATGAGGATCCGTCTTTCGGCGCTTCTCCACGATATCGGCAAGATTGGAATGGATCAGAATATCCTGACCAAACCCGGCGTGCTGAGTCCAAGTGAATTTGCCGTTCTGAAAACGCATCCGACGCGGGGAGCAAATATGCTTCGCCCGGTACTCGAGTTTGCCGATCTTCTCCCCGGGCTGGAGCTTCATCATGAATCGCTCGACGGCACGGGATATCCACACGGCCTGAAAGGCGACGAAATCCCGGCGATGGCCCGCATCATCGCAGTCGCCGACACCTTCGATGCGATGACCCATAACCGCACCTACCAGGATGCGATGGACGGCGCGTACGCGCTGCGGGTCATCCGCACCATGGCAGGCAAAAAATTCGATGAGCGGGCAGTCGAAGCCTTTTGCCGCGCGTATGATGCGGGACTGGTGGTGCTGCCGAAGCGGGATGAATCCGGCGAAGAAGAAGACAATGTCAGGGATACGCCTGTGGAAGGTGAATGCACGCCACTCGATGTTTTAGCGATCGACGCGAATGAACGATCTCCACTGGTCGGGGCGTCATCGAACTGAAACCGCCTGCGGTTCGAAACTGCCGGATTGATACACTGAGGGTGGAGCACTTCTCAACCCTTGATACTGTCACTGTTCAACACTCCAGAGCCAAAACCAGGCATGCTCGACCGCATGAAACAGGCGGTCTCGCGTACTCGCGACAGCCTGCAGGAGCGGATGGACGACCTGCTGACGCTGACTCGTCCGGTAGACGAAAGCGCGCTGGAGGAACTGGAAAGCACGCTGATCGCATCCGATGTTGGAGTGACCACATCGCAGGAGATCATCGACCATTTGCGCCAGGAAAGTTCACGCCAGCAGATCCGCGACGGGGTGGAATTGCGCCGCCTGCTCAAGCTGGAAATGCTGCGCATTCTGGATGCGGTACCGAAGCGGTCAAGGATTTACAGCGGCAGGCCGGAGGTTATCCTCATGGTCGGAGTGAACGGCACGGGAAAGACCACGACCACAGGCAAGCTGGCCGCTTACTTTCGCGAGCAGGAGAAAACAGTATTGCTATGTGCCGCGGATACATTTCGCGCCGCCGCTATCGAGCAGTTGGAGGTATGGAGCCAGCGCGCGGGAGTGGAAATGATCCGCACAAAGCAGGGCGGCGATCCCTCGGCAGCGCTCTACGATGCACTGAAATCGGCCCAGGCGCACGACATCGATGTACTGATCGTCGACACGGCAGGCAGACTGCACACCAAGAATAATCTAATGGCGGAGCTGGATAAGATTCGCCGGACAGCGCAGCGCTTCGTTCCGGATGCTCCTCACGAGACGTTGCTGGTGATGGATGCGACGACGGGGCAGAATGGATTGCAGCAGGCCCGGCTGTTTACCGAGGCGGCGGCGGTTTCCGGTATTGTGCTGACAAAGCTCGACGGAACAGCGAAAGGCGGCATCGTCATCGCCATTGCGCGTGAACTGCAGCTGCCGGTGCGCTATGTGGGAACCGGAGAACAGATGGGAGATTTAATTCCTTTCGACAGCAGCGCCTTCGTCAATTCCCTGCTGGAAGGCTGAATCTTTCCGGAGAATCTGAAAGCCTTTTTGCTTGCGGCGACATGCTTTTGCAGGAGTACTGGAAGTGAATCTGAAAATCAGTTGATGCCACTTCTCATGAGCCGAACAACGTCGAACTCGGATGAACTCTGGATGGAGCGCGCACTTGCGCTGGCTGAGGAATCCGTCGGCCTGACCTCCCCGAACCCGGCGATTGGATGCGTGCTGGTAAAGAATAATGCCGTCGTCGGCGAAGGCTTCCACGTTTATGAGGACAAGGATCACGCGGAGATTGTTGCGCTAAAACAGGCCGGCGAACAGGCGCGCGGCGCGACCGTGTACATCACTTTGGAACCCTGCAGTCATCACGGCCGGACCGGTCCCTGCGCGGACGCGTTGATTGCGGCGGGCGTGGCTCGGGTAGTGGCGGCGACGCGCGATCCCAACCCGCAGGTAAGCGGACGCGGTCTTGATCGGTTGCAGGCAGCAGGTGTCTCGCTGACCATCGGCGTGAAAGAAGCAGCAGCGCGACGGATCAATGAGGCGTTTGCGAAGTTCATCCGCACCCATCGTCCTTTCGTCACCATGAAAGCCGGCCTGACGCTCGATGGCCGAATTGCTCCGCCGCGGAGTAAAAACCACATTCCATCGGGCTCCACGCACTGGATTACCGGCGACCGTTCGCGCGAGATGGTGCAGGAGCTACGCCACGGCGCGGACGCGATCCTGACCGGTATCGCGACGATCATGAATGACGATCCGTTGTTGACCGACCGCAGCGGCAGGCAACGGCGGCGGCCGTTTCTGCGCGTGGTGCTGGATTCGTCGCTGAAACTGTCTCTCGATTCGCAGCTGGTGCGCACCGCCAGCCAGGATGTTCTGGTATTTCATACCAGAGCGGCGCGCGAACGGGCGAAGGCTCTGAAGGCACGCGGGGTGCAAGTGGAGCGGCTCGCGCCCGATCCGGTGACGGGCAGAGTTCCTTTGGGAGCGGTGATCGACCGGCTGGCGGAGATGGAAATGATCAGCATCATGCTCGAAGGCGGATCGCAGATCAACGCTTCGGCGCTGGCGGCGAACATCGTCGACAAAATGTTCCTGTTTTACGCGCCGGTGATGTATGGCGACGCCGCGGTTCCGGTCGTCCGGTCGCTGGAAGCGAACACCTATTTTTCGACTCGACTGGGAAGTTATCATCTGTATGAGCTGGGGGAAGATTTCGGCGTCGAGGGATATATCCACAATCCCTGGGAAAGCGCTTAGAAGCGGTTTCCAAATAGAATCGTTATTCCGAGCGGAGCGCAGCGGAGTCGAGGAATTCAGAGAATGTTTACTGGCCTGATTGAAACCACGGGCACCATCCGCTCCCTGGACAGTTCACGCGGGGTGATGCGGCTGGCGGTCGCAGGACCTGCTTCGCTGATCGGCCGCCTGAACATTGGCGACAGCGTATCGGTCAGCGGCGTGTGCCTGACTGCGATCGATTTGATGCCCGACAGCAACATCTTCGTCGCCGACCTTGCGGCCGAAACAATCGCGCGAACTTCCCTGTCGCGTCTGCATCCCGGTTCCATCGTGAACCTGGAACTGCCCACTCCGGCGGGCACGCCGCTGGGCGGACATATCGTGCAGGGCCATGTGGACGGGGTAGGCAAGGTGCAGTCGCTGGAACCGCTGACCGGCAATCGAAGGACAAGCGATTGGTGGTTGCGGCTGGCAATTCCCGACGAGTGCGCGCGCTATGTTGTTGAGAAGGGCTCAATCACTGTGGAAGGCATCAGCCTGACGGTGGCGCGGGTTGAAGGACCGGTTGTCACGATTGCGGTGATTCCCCATACCTATGCAGCGACCAATGTGCACACTCTGGCCCCCGGCAGCCCGGTCAACATTGAAGTCGACGTGATGGCGAAATACGCTGAGCGGCGCGCTGAGAATTCATCTGCGGCCGAAGAAAAACAATTCGAACTGACGGTTGAATATCTGATCGCGAACGGCTATTAAACGCCTTGAGTTCGGATCGTATATGCATTTACGTGTCCCGCCGAAGGGAACGAATGACCTCATGCATTCCATGAAGTAACAGGGTCTTCCGCTTGAATCTGCGCGACTTATATATTATTTCGCCGCCGCCAGATTTTGTCCCGAGAGCCAGCTTGTCAGCTTCGCCTGTTGCGCGGCACGCAGGACAGTGCAGTCGTGAATGGCATCTGTGGCGCGCTTGACCGCCCGTTCCGCCGCCATTACGGGATGCGCGGCGAAGAAGGTCTGCACCTCCTGCGCCTTATCGGCAGTACAGAAGCTGCCAGTCGAGCCGACCAGAGCTCCGCCAATCAAGGGCGTCAGCTGCGCATGAACTTTGTCCCAGTTCTTCCGCATATACTCCCACGCAATCGGCCGCGTGTCCCGGCTTCGCAGAGCGATCACGAAAAAAAACGCCGAATCCTGGTTGCGCACCTGTCCGGAAGTGGCGTAATCGAGCGCCCGACGCAGCAACGCGGGATCGTGGAAGTTGGCCAGCGAAAACAGGGCGGTCGTCTGCACTTCGGGATTGTTGGAGGTCTTACTGAGCTGCTGCAGCTGGTCGAACAGGTGACTATCGCCATTCGCGGTTGCGATTTCGAGCGCCGGCCGCGCCAGAGATGGTTCGACGCTTGCCGGATTCGCCAGATATTTCTGCGTCAGCTGCTGCGCCTCGGCGATGATCTGCGGATCGTGGCCAATTTCGCCGAGCACTGCGAAAAGGGTGGCCCGCAACTCGCGCTTCTCGACCGTATCCGACGGGGTGATATTTTTCACGCGGTCGTACGCGGGACGGAACTGCTCACGTACCCATTCGGCCAGCAGTTTGCGGTCGGCTGGGGTGGCAATGCGCTCATCCACGGTACGAACAGCATTGGCCACATCGTCAATCACGCCGCTATTCTGATCGTTCCGCAGGGCCGCCGCCAGATTCATGTAATCGGCGATGCTGCCGCGTCCGGAACGCATCAGCGCCCATTCATTTCCGGCGAATCCGATGCGCTCCGGCGGAGTCAGATGGTTTTCGATGGCACCTAAAATCCTGTTGTAATCCGCAGGCGCATATTCTGTGCGGTAATAGCCTTTGTCGTTGGCGTTGGCGTAGAAGATGGGCGCCGAAGGAACTGCCAGTGTTTGTTGCGATGATGAAAGCAGCTCGCATTGCGGAGTGGCATCCGCGCCGGCCGCGGTCTTGAAGCAGACGGGAATGGTCCAGGTCTGGGGCTGCGTCGCCTGGATATCGGGGCTGAGATAAAAGCGCTGCTGGCTTGCGCTGGTGGAGCCGCTTTGCGGCGCAGTAAATGTCAACAGTGGAACCCCAGGCTGGGCAATGAAGCTGTCCATGACTTTGTCGATCGGCTTGCCGCTGGTCTCGGTCTGCGCATTCCAGAAGTCCTGGGCGGTTGCGTTGCCGTACATATGGGCGGAAAGATATTTGTGCACGCCCCGGCGGAAGACCTCTTCGCCTTCGTAATTCTCGGTCATATCGAGCACCGCGCCGCCTTTTTGATAGGTGATGCCGTCGAACATTTCATTGATTTCCGACGGGGTATCGGCCTTGGCGCGGATCGCCCGCGTCACTTTGCCGGCGTCATAATTCAGAACGCCGTCGGTTCCGAGCGCCACGTCCTGCGCAATGTGCCAGTCCGGCTTCCACGCGCCGACCGGCTTGGTTTCCATCCAGGTGGCAAAGCCCTCATTCAGCCACAGATTATTCCACCATTGCATGGTGACCATATCGCCGAACCACTGGTGCGCCATCTCATGGGCAACGTCGGTCGCGACGATCTTTTTCGAATCGATGGAGGCTGTCTTTGGATCGACCAGCAAAGCCGTCTCGCGATAGGTAATAGCGCCGAAGTTCTCCATCGCTCCCGCTTCAAAATCCGGAATCGCAATCATGTCGAGCTTGGGCATGGGGTACTTGATGCCGAAATAATTGTCGTAATAATGCAGAAAAAATTCCGCCCCTTGAAGGGCGTAGGTTCCCAGCTGCACCTTGTCGGGCGTGGCGCAGACGCGGATGGGAACGCCGTCGCTCGACCCGGAGACGCATTGGAAATCGCCGACGAGAAATGCGACCAGATAGGTGGACATCTTCGGCGTGGTGGCGAAGCGGACCGTATGTTTGTCCGGCGCCGGACCCGGTGTGTCGGAGACGACGTTCGTGTTCGAAATGGCCATGTCGCCTTTGTCGACGATGAGCGTGGTGGAAAATGTCGCCTTCATCGCCGGCTCATCGAAGGACGGAAAGGCGCGGCGCGCATCGGTCGGCTCAAACTGGGTGACGGCATAATTTCGCTGTGACGTTTTCGAGAGATAAAATCCGCGCAACTCGCCGTTCAAAATTCCGGTGTACTGGATCTTGATGGTTGCCTTGCCGGCGGGAATCTCGTTGGGGACCTGCAAGGTGACCTCCTGCGTGGCCTTGTCCTCGCTCACCTTGGCCGTCTGCGTGTTTCCGCCCGCTGTGATGGTCACGTTCTGAAAGGTGATCTGGGCCGCGTTCAACGTGATGCCAGTCGCCGGCTGCGCCAGTGTGACGTCAATTTCTTCCTTGCCGGTGAAGGTTGCGGATTTCAAATCCGGCGCCAGCGTCAGCGAATAGTGCTGCGGGGTGACGTTGGTGGGAAGCCGCTGCGCTTGCAGAGAACTGGCGGGCATTAACGCAATCAGTGCGGCGCAGGCCGCGGCGAGACTGGCGAGAGAAAAACGATGAACGATGCGCAATGGAAGTCTCCTCTGAAGTGACAATATCTTTGATGTGTTGGCAACGGCGCTTGCATCCAGCACTCCATACGATACCCGCAACCGCTCGGTTCCGTCATCTCTTCGCCTGATCCGACGGTGCTCAGGCTTCGCGATAATTCAGCAGAATCAGGCCAATGAGCATCAGGCAGAGGGGCCAGGTCCAGGCGGCGATAGACTTTGCGCTGCTCTGATTACCTGAAGGGGCGCGCAGCTCCAGCCAGCGGGACCAGCCGGCGAAAACCGCGCAGAGTGCGATGGCGATGTGGCTCATCTCGGCGAGCGAGTTCCTCTTTCACGTTGCCGAGGGAATGGCTGTGCGTCAGCAGCAATGCCCCGCCGATGGCGCACACGGCGGGGAAGACCAGTGCCGCCTTCGCGAGAGCAGGCGATGCGTCTGCACGCCCCATTCAAAGAAAACAAAGCTGACAATGAGCAGGATGTATAGCCGGTGCTCCAGGTCTTCTGGATTGTAGAGGCTGGCCCAGAAGCCGCGCGGGCCGAGCGGCCATGCCTCGGGGTCGGCGCGGAAGAACAGGAAAACCGCCAAAGCGAGAAAGACCAGCGGCCAGTGCCTCGCCCATCGAGCGCGATTCCATTTTCCCAAAATGGCGAAAAGCCCGGCGGCAAAAACGATGATGCCGGCCCAGTGATGGTTATATTCCGACCACGCCTGTTCGATTTTGTTGTTGGCGCTTTGGGCGTCGTCCGGCGACATGGCATACTGCTCGACCGCCTGCCGGAAAGGCTGCACGGCAGGCATGGCGCTGATATGGCGGCGTTCTGAAGCGCGGCGGCCGCGGAGTCATTCGCGCGGCGATCTCCGGCAGCGTCAAACGATTCTGGACCATGTCCACCGCAGGCGGCTGCGAGCTCAGCGAAGCGGCGGCCAGAATGATGGTGAAGCCGATGCCGATTTCCACTTCAGAGAATCGCGCAATTCGCAACAGCGACGGTGGCAAATGACAGACGCCCATTACGAATCAGCAGGAAATTGCCTGCGCCGAGCAGCAGTAGAGCGACCAGCAATGCGGATTTTGCCAGCAGCAACGACGCCGTAGGCGGTGCCGTATACGGCGCTCCACGATTGGGTATAGAACCAGCCAAGGCTGACTCCGGCCAGCACCAGCACGATCACGCTGACAACCGCGGTGGCGGAATAGCGGCGCACGGCGCGCAGCGTTGCATCATCCGCAGAAATGCTTGCCGCGTCAGCATCGCAGTGCGACGCCAGCAGCAGCCAGAGAAAAGGCATGCCGCCGATCCATAACGCGGCAGCCAACTGGTGCAGGCCAGTCAGGATCATCAGCGGCACTCGATGTTCAAGGCGCGACGCCGAGTGGCTGGTCCAGACCGTCGCAAACAGCAGAGGGACGAGGAACAGCAACCAGGCCGGCTTGCCGGGAAGACCGAAGCGGCTGAAGAGCAGCAAGCAGGCGGCGCTTGCAATCAGCAGCGCGCCTGCCAGGAAATAGTTGGCGGTGTAAAGATCGGCCATGTGCAGGCCGCCGGTGGTGATCAGCATCGCGCTGTCGAGTGAAACAAAACATACCTGCGTAGCGGCTAGGCCTACAGCGGCCATTCGCAACAGCTTCAGCGCGCGGCTGATGAATTTGTCATGACGACTTAGGTTTGAGGAAGATCGGGAAAGCACAACCGCGCAGAAGAAAATTCCGCCGATCAGCAGGGCAGCGAATGCCAGCGTAGCGGCGCGAAGAAGGAGAGCAGCCAGAGGATAGTCGCGCAGGAACCAGAGCAAACAGTTTTCTCCGCCTCCTACTGAGTCATCCAGCGATGCCGAACCCCGGAGGAATTCATTTCGCGGCGTGTTCCGCAAGCGCTCCGACCACGGCCATGTTTGCCAGCATATTTTCTGGAAGCCTGTGGCGCCGCCGGAGATATGCCGGATCATTGTAGGAAATCCATGCCCTGCCGTTTTCGTCTTCCCAGATCAGCATTTTTAACGGCAGATCGATCGCGATACTGGAACTGGCAAGCATCAGCGGCGTACCCGCCTTGGGATTGCCGAAGATGAGCAACATGGTGGGACGCATCTCCAGACCTACGGCGCAGCTTCCCCGCTGTGGTCGACCAGCGCGAATAGCTTGATGCCTTTTTCGTGCAGGAACGTCTGCAGCCGCGAGGCGGTCTCATTCACCGAACGATGCGCTGGCACGGTGATGATGCCGTTGCCGGAATCTGCGCCATAGGATCGAACGCTCCACGACAAGATCATAGTCCCAGAACGCAACTACAGATGAGGGGTCGCGATTCGAATACAGTGGAGAGAAAAGCTCGTTTTATAAGCCCAGCCGCTTCACTTCTTCCTGGTAATACTTGCGGTAAAGAATCTCCCACTCCTGACTGCCTTCGGGAATATTTCTTTTGTGGGATTGCACTTTCAGTCGCGCTGACTGGTCGATCTTCAGTTCGTCCGCGAACAGTTTTTCGAGCATCTTGCGCGATTCCTGGCGGATGGTATTGCGGTCTTCGCGAAACTCGCATTCGTCGGTTTCAGCCAGCGTGTCGGCGATCACATGCGCCAGCTTGTTCAATTTGTCGTGGGAGATTCTCATAGCACCGCCTTGTACTTGCGGGCCAGTTCCTGCTTGATCTTTTTGAACATCTCCTGGTAGCTGGCGCCGGTGCGCCGCATCTCCTCCTGGTACGCTTCCATGATCAGGCGGACCTCGTCGTTGATGCGGTCCTCCAGCATCAATTCATCGATCAGCGCCGCCTGAACGCGGGAGTTCAGGACCTCCACCTTGTCCGTGCGGATCATGTTCGCGTCAATCAGATGCTTGACCGTCCGCCGTCCCAGATATCCAACATAATCTTTTGAAAAATTCATTGTTCCTCTCGGAATATAGCATAGCGTTTTTAGCCACTGTTTCGACCGTTTTCCAGCATCAGTTCTTAACCGGCCGGTGCTCGCATGTGGCGGTGTGGATACATTCGTCCGCCAGCATCAGCCGCTCGACGGGCCTGCCCTCGATCAGATGCGACTGGACGATCTCCGGCACGTCCGCCGCGCCGACATGGCCATACCAGACCGCGTCGGGATACACGACAACATTCGGCCCATGCTCGCACTGGTCAAGACAGCCGGATTGTTGACGCGGACGCGATCTTTCAGTCCCGCCGCGCCGACGGCCTGATTCAACAGCTTATGCAGCTCCGCTTTTCCATCGGAATTGCAGCTGGGGCGGGCGCTTCCGGGTTCGCGCCGGTTGGTGCAGACAAAAAGGTGCCGCTCGTATTTTGGCCAAAAATATCGCTCCTGAAAATCTATCGCTTTCTATCATCATAAAGCGTCCGGTGGGGCTAGGATGAAAGGGATGAATTCCGATAATCTGATCACTCTGAAAGACGACATGGTCGCCTTTATTGAAGGCCATGGTATGCGCCACTTCCCAGCCCTGATTCCAGAAGACACGCCGCGGGTCTGGTGGAACAATGCAGGCCCAATCGGGACTCCCGCGTACATGCACGAGAGTTCCAAAGAAGACTGGAAGGATTTTGTCGAAATGGCGAAAGCCGTCGGCGCGCCGATGGTCCTGATCGGCGAGGACAGCGTGGACAAAGCCACGCTGGACCTGCTGGCGACGGAACTGGAAGAGGTTTCCAGTCCGGACGCATTTGGCCAGGAGATGGAAAAGCTCGATCGCCTGTTTCGCCAGGTCGGCAAGCTGGGACACATCGAGCTGGCCTTCGCCCATCAGGGAATTCTCTTCGTGCATGAAAGCGCGACCGAGTGGTACCGGAACTACCGCGAGATGGTGGACACTATCGACGATCTGCAGGACCTCCTCGAAAATGCCTATGGTACGGTGATGATGAGGAGCAGGAGTGAGCGCCCATGCTGCTCCATTACCAGGTGCTTTGGAAGAGGAGAATTTGCCAGCGATCGAAACTTCTCCTGCGATTGAGGTCACGAAGTGCCCCGAAACGCTGGATGGTGCAGGCCACTCCTCCAGAAGCCGAAGCGCTGGCGCGCGCCGCTTCGCTTCCATTGACAATCGCGGCACTGCTGTATGCGCGCGGCATCCGAACCCCGAAGCAGGCGGAATCGTTTCTGTCGCCGCGATTGGATGCGCTGCACGATCCTTACGCCATGCTGGGCATGCAGATCGCGGTGGATCGGATTCAGAAGGCCATCGCACGGAAAGAAACGGTTCTGATCTATGGGGACTATGACGTCGACGGAACCATTGCCGTCGTGCTTTTGAAGACCGCAATTGAAGTGCTGGGAGGCATCTGCCGCTTTCACGTTCCGCATCGTCTGCGCGATGGATACGGCATGCAGGCGGCGCAGCTCTCGCAGGCTGTTGCCGATGGCGTCGGGCTCGTGATCAGCGTCGATAACGGCATTCGCGCCTTTGCCGCCGCCGAGCAGGCGCAGCTGCTGGGATTGGATCTGATCGTCACCGATCATCATCTGCCGGATGCTGCCCGCGGCATTCCGGCCGCACTGGCTGTTCTGAATCCCAACCAGCCGGACTGCGGCTATCCATGCAAGCATCTCTGCGGCGCGGGCGTCGCGTTCAAACTGGCGCAGGCGCTGCTGGAGGCGCATGATCGGGAACGCGCGCGCACGAAACTGCTGCCGTCTTTTTTGAAGCTGCTGGCGATTGCCACGGTTGCCGACGCCGTCCCGCTGCTGGGAGAAAATCGCATCTTCACCGCGCTCGGCATCGAGCAACTGGCGCATCCGGTACATCCGGGCCTGCGGGCACTGATGGAACTGGCGGAGATTCAGCCGCACCCGCATCGGCTGAATACGCGCGATATCGGCTTCCGCCTGGCTCCGCGGCTGAATGCCGCCGGGCGCATGGATATCGCCAGCGATGTCGTCGATCTGTTCACCACGCGCGACGCGGCTCACGCGCGTTTGCTGGCGGAAAAACTGCATCGCCTGAATACCGAACGCCGCAACACGGAACAGATTGCGCTGAATGAAATTGAACGGCAGCTGCGGGAAGATTCGGCGCACGCCGACGCTCGCTGCCTGGTTCTCGATGGCGAAGGCTGGCATCGCGGGGTGATCGGAATTCTTGCCTCCCGCGTCGTCGATCGCACCGGCAAACCGGCGCTGGTGCTGACGCATGAAGATGGCGAGGCGTATGGCTCCGGCCGCTCGATCGCCGGATTTCATCTGCTTGACGCGATTTCGACCTGCGGCGATCTTTTTACGCGCTTCGGCGGCCATGCCCATGCTGTCGGATTCTCCCTGCCCTCCGCGCGCGTGCCGGAGCTGCGCGAACGCATGGAGAGCTATGCGGCCGAACATTTCTTCAAGCGCCACCATGCATCAGCGAACTATGTTGCGACGCGGAGTTGCCGCTCGATGAACTGACGCCGACGCTGCAAAGCTGGCTGCAGCAGTTCGCGCCGTATGGAATGGAAAATAACGAACCTGTTTTTCTCGCCCGGCGCGTGCGCGTCGCCGGAACCCCGCGCATCATGAAGGAGCGTCACATCCGCCTGCGCCTCTCGCAAGGCGGCAGTTCGTGGCCGGCCGTGGCTGGAATCTGGCGGAGACACTGCAACAGCAGAGCGTTGCGGAGAATTCCCTGATCGACATCGCCTACAAGCTGCGCGAAACGAGCGATTCTTAACGGCCTGGAACTGGAGATCGTAGACCTGCGCTGCGCGGAGAGACTGAGACCGATCTGAGCGTTCGAAACCAGAAACTGCAACGATGACAAATCCGGAATCTGTCCTTCGTACGCTTCGTTCAGAAGACTCCAGCGCATTCGATGCCTCTATTGCTGCGGATGCTTGGCCAAAGGCTGCAGGATCTGATCGAGCAAGTCCGGCTTTCGCGTTCACGCGTTCCAGATGCGGATAACGTTCGCCGCCGTGATAATCGATCTTCACCGTGCGATAGTAGCCGGTGTTCTCAATGATCAGCTCGATCGGCGTCTGCGTGGTTTTGGAATCGCGGATCGCATCGTGCATCAGGCTGTCGGTATACTCGCGCCCATTGACCGCGATGATCTTCATCCCCGGCCCCAGGCCGGCCTTGTATGCGGGCGAATAAAACAGCACATCGCGCAGAGCGCCATCGCTCGATACCTGCAGGCCGAGGGAATACCATGCATCCACGCCGCCCATGTCCTGTCGCGCCTTCATGTCGGAGTTCGGCTGTCGGTGTAGACGATCTGATATCCGCCGCGCTCGATTCCGCCGAGCGGCGCATGATCGACCTTGGTCGTGAGCCGTTCGGTCAGGTAGCCGGCCCAGTCATATGGCTGAACCGCGTTCAGGTTGCTGACGATGTCGTCAAAGGTGTATGGCACGGTGATCGGGCCGGTATTGCCGCCCAGCCCAGGAAGCGGGCGCAGAAATCGTTGAGCGATTTCCGCCCGTGGCTTTGCTGGCGAATCATGGTGTCCACATCGAGCCAGACCAGCTCGCCTTCGGGATAATAGTCGACGCTGCGGCGCCAGTTGTCCCACTGGCGGTTGGCGTCATAGAGAGTCTGCGCGGCGGTGGCGGTGTCCTGCAGATCGCGCCAGGTGCGGCCCGGGCGATGGTCGAGATCCGCCGCCGAATCGGCCAGCGCATCGCGATATTGTTCGTCGGTCCACAGGCCGCTGCGCGCGGTCAACACGTCGCCGAGATACTCGGTGAGCCCTTCGTAGACCCAGAGCAGGTTGCCCTTCATCGGCGTCTGAAAATCCGGCGAGAGCAGCCCTGCGGGACGGCGATATTTTCCATTCCAGGAATGGGTAAATTCATGCGGCAGCAGGCCGGCTGCAAGCACGTCGATATTCGGGATCGAGGAAGGTCTTCTCCGGCACGCGGTCGTCGTTGGACTGATGATGTTCCAGGCCGAAGTGCGCCACCTGATCGCTGAGCGTCATCAGAAAGTGATAGCTGTCGTAGTGCTGCGACTGGTAAAGCGCGCTGGCTTCGCGCACCAGATTGTTGAAGCCGGCCAGCATTTGCGGCGGAACTTCGAGGTCTTCCGGGCCATCGGCGGCGAGATCGAGATAGTGCTTCGGCGAAATCTCCGGGGCGAGAGGAATCTCCCGGAACCAGCGCCCGGAGAGCAGCGGGCGAATCGATCAGCTCATTCAGCGGCACGGTGGCGAAGTGGGTTGTGTTCCCTTCGTGACTGGTTGCGCGTCAGCGCCGTGCCGTAGTGCCAGCCATCCGGCAGGATGACCGTCGGCGTGACCTGGATTTCTTTGGCCGACGCGACCTGTGGCCATAGCATGACCTCATTCCAGCTGATCATCGCCAGATTTTCGCTGGTCGAGGCGCCGGCGGAAAATCCTGTCGGGGCCGCGGTCGCAAGAAAATCGTCATGCACATGGAGTGACGGTCACTCCCTCCGGCACATGCACATGGAACGCGAACATGTTCACGCTGTCGCGCACCCACGGAAGCGTCTGTCCGTTGGCCTTGATGACGATTCCGGCGAGGTTATCGATCGGCCCGGTCGGGCCGTGCTCGCCGGGAATCCACTTCGCGTAAACCAGCGTCAGATCGCCGGAGTGAACCGGGATGACCAGATCGGCGTGCAGCATCTTGCGCGGCGCATCGGTTGCGTCCACCGTGATGGTGATGGGAGTGGAGCTGGCCTGGTTCGTCTCGCTGGATTGCGTTTGCGTGGATTGCGCGCGGCCGGCGAGCGGAATGACGGCAGCCAGGACAAGACCGGCCAGGGCGAAGGAAATTTTGCGGTGCATAGAACTCCTGAATTTGAAAGGACGACAGACAAGTGTAAACAATACCGCTGCCGGACGCGGATAGGAATGCAGGATTGCGTGGGTTTAGCGACTCAGTTTAAGGCAGCATGACTGCTGTATTCGCCGGAGCGGGTGTGCATCAGCATGGCGTATGTCCCTGGCACGGATTGACTGCTATCTCTGGCTAGCTTCGCCGGCACGAACTTTGGCATTGAATTCCGCGGATTTTCCCTTCGGGACGCTAAGAGATTTCCATTGGCGGTGCTGGAAATGCTTGGCCAACAAAACGATCTGACCACAATGATATGAATAATGCGCGATCTGCCGGTTGATAGCCTGTATGACGGAGTGCGCCTCACCGCGGATAGTGACGGTGCGGCCTAATTCCGCGTCTGTTAAAGGTTGGAGTGCCGTGAACAGGCAGGTCCATCCTTCTTCCCATAGCTGCAAGAGGTCCGGGCGTGTTGCGGGAGGCTGTTCAA
>CAWGME010000030.1:0-166418 GCA_963823595.1 uncultured Acidobacteriota bacterium | reverse complement strand
GCTTACGTACGGGCAAAACGACGCCCATTTCTCCGGAATGGGGGTCCCTCACCCGCGCCAGTTTTGAGGGACGCCAATTGCGCCGCCCGTATTTAGGTGGCGACTCGCTCGCGAAATTCCGGCCGCGATACCGACCTTTTCCAGGAAATCTTTGTTGGCAATTAGCGGAGTCCCTTTCGGCGAACGAAAAGATAACACAGGTTTACGTTCTGCTTTACCCGCCATCTAATTAGCGATGTTGGCATCTCCTGCACGAGCAGCCGAAAAAGCCGCAAATTGCGGCCAGTTGTCTCGGTATTTCCTCGTAGAAGCCAACTCAGGATCGTCACCTACAGCGTACCCGCGCAATTTACGGACTGTTCTCCGGCCGTATATAGAGGATTGCCTTTTCGGGCCAACATTTCGCTGACCTTCCCGTGCGCCGTTCGCATAGTTCCCAGACACAGCGCTTTTCAGTGCTGATCAGATTGGTGGATCGTTGATCTATGTCGTGACAGGGCAGTATTCTGGCGCAATTTATAGAAACTAGGCGTTGCGGATGGCTCCTTTTGGCGCCCTAACGTACGCATGGTAACCGTTATTGTGTCCTTATTGTGCCCGCGACCACCGCTATGTAAACCTCTGCCCGGAGGAAGGTTCTGCTCAAGATCGAAGCATAAATCTGCCCCAAGTCTGAGACCGAGCACCCTGTTCGATGTCACGGCGCTCACGGCGGCAGTCAATGAGAAGTTGTGTCCATTTCAGCCGATGCATATTCGCGTAGACGATGCCGGGTACGGAGTTGCTCACCAAAAAGAAGTTGGAAAGGAATACGAAGACCTCGACTATTTCGACGTACTGGTATTCGCAACTACGACGGGTGAACTCGATATGGATGCGAGCGAGAAGAAAGACGGGATATCATTCATTAGAAACGCTACAACATTAATCAGATTCCATTGATATCAATCAACGAAGAGGCGTCGGGCCCACCGCAATCCATCGCAGGAGCTCCGGTCGCACCATTCGTCCCTCGGGCGGAAGCACTTCGCCTGTTGGACCCCTGGGAGCTTTCGGTACACCTGGCCTGACCGAGTCGTGCAGCACCTTGGATTCGGCGGGAGAAACGTCGGAGCCGAAGCGCGAGCTTGCCAACTAAAGAAGCCGCTTCTCCTTTTGGGCATAACAGCTAATTTCGCTCACCGATTGCGCACTCAGTCTCATTCAGTTGGATTTGATTGAGGCTACCGGCTTGGGGGTAACCGATGGCATTTGCCCCTAGATAATCGATCTGCCGCGAGACGATGAGGACGCGGTCGAATCCTGCTTGGCGTGGAGCTCGAGCTGGCTGGCGATGTCCATGTATTCGGCACCTTTGGGCACTTGGGAACAAACTACGTAGCCGATGATCGCTCGATACTCACGAGCGAGGTCTTCGTTCAACAACTCGGCGAGACGATCACGCGAAATGTCGTTTTCAATTGTGGCAGATTTGAAGGTTGCCACTTGTCTCCTTGAACTTGAAAGAACAGATTAGGTCGCCAAGTTCGTTTCATACTTCTTCTACCTAGCGCAGCCCTACACTTCGGCGGTCGAGCGCGGTCGGCGCAATGTTCCGGCGACGAAGTTGCAAATCAAGCTCTTCGTCTGCCTGATTTAGGGCGAACACAAGTGCAGCTGAGCGTAAGTTTCTCCCGTACACGTTTTGCCCTGCAGTGGCTGAAAACTCAACCACCGAGTCTTGATCCTGTCGTGGCATGTTATTCATCGCTCAATGCTCCGAATGGAGACAACGCAGTAGCTTGCGCAAATCGGGGCCTTCGATATTCAGGAAGATCCCCGATAGCAGCAGAATGATTCAATCGGATTGAATCCAAGATCCGTGTAAAGGAGCCTGTAGGCCGATTAGGCCCAGAGTGTAGTGGTTTTGACGCACTCCAGCGTTGTGCGACCGGCCTTTATCAGGCCAGCATATTCACAAGATGAAGCTGGTGCCGAACAGCGTGACCGAAGGTATTGCGACGCTCCGCAACTTCGATTCTCAGGGAGTCCGGGTTTCGAGCAGCCGGACAAAATCCGCGAGGTCGGAAACATTTACATCCGACACCGCCCAGAATTCGAACCCGCCACGTGACCATCGCATAACGTTGTAGCCCTGCCGCGATTTGATCGCTTGCTTTGAGCTGAATCCCGTCGAGCCGGGCCACACGAAAACATTAATGAAGTGCTTGCGTCTTTGATAGATAAGCGCGGCGACGTTACGTTGATCGATGTAATCTAAACGCCCGCCAATCAGTGGAAATCCAGCGCTTGCCAGATCTACGACAGGCGGTGAGAAATCAAGCTTGCCGTCGAACCATGGTTTGACGGTGTGCTGGTCGGTAGATTGCACGTCGAAGAGGTGACCCGGTTGCAGCGAGCGTATATTGCTCGCGACAATTTCTTGAGCGACTAAGCTTGTATGCCGCTGACCAACAATGTTCGGAATCACTCTCGCGCCCAGAACAACGGCTATCACGAGGGCCGCGGCAACCGCGGACCACTGAACGGCGGAGCGGCGCCACATCGGAATAACCTTGGGTTGTATTTTGTGGCCGGGGGACGAAGCCCGAATGCGAGCTTTAAGGCTCTCAGGCGCCGGTTCATAAAGATTCGATGACCGCAACGACTGACGCAAGATTTGCTGTTCGTGGAGTCTCCCCGCGCAGTCCGTACACGTCTTCAGATGTTCCTCTAACTCGACAGTGCGTACGAGGTCGAGTTCGCCGTCGAAATATGCGTGGAGCAATTGCTCATTATTTTCGCAGATCACGTTGCTCCTCCTCGTTGCGCATCCGCAGCAGCCGCTCGCGCAATTGGGTGCGCCCGCGAGCGAGACCGGACATCACTGTGCCGATGGGCGTACCCATCACTTCGGCGATTTCTTTGTAGGACATATCCTCGAGTTCGCGTAAGACAAGAACCTCACGGAAATTCACCGGCAATTCCGCAAGCGCCTCGCGAAGCATACGGCTATCAGACGAATGCAACAGCGCCGCTTCCGCGTCGGGCCGTTCCGTACTGGCGGTATGGATTTTTTCGTCAAATTCTTCGGCCAGGCCAGCAGGACGATTCTTCTCCAAAAATGAATAGCTGGTGTTGCGCACGATCTTTAATACCCATGCCCGGGAGTCTCCCCCCTGGTAGCCGCCGAAGAATTTGAACGCGCGGAGATACGATTCCTGAACAATGTCCTCGGCATCGTGCGTATTGCGAACGAGCCAGTGCGCCAGATTGTAGGCTGCATCCAAGTGCGGCATTACAACCTGATCGAAAGAACCCGCCTGGTCCGACCCGCGCTTTTCTTCTCCCATTGGAGGCATTCTATTCTCCATGTTCCAGACTGGCTCGCAATCAAATTTATTCCCGCCAACTGCACCTATGGTAGAAAAATCGTCTTCTTTATAAAGGCAATGCCGTAAATCCAATGGTCTGAGACAGCGCTGCACTTCATTATGTATCGCGGGAATATTCAGAGGGTATGGGCAGTCTAGGTAGGTGAACGCAACGCAAAGTGCACCGTGACCAACACGGGTGCCCAACCGGAGGAAAGCATATGTCGAAATACATTGAAAAGAATCTCGATCGCGATGGAGTGGATCGTCGCGGTTTTCTGAAGTGCATGGCCTGGGCTGGAACGGGCACTCTTTGTTTGCTGCAGGGCGGCGTTTTGAAATCGTTCGCCCTCAGTGATGTATTGCAACAAAAAGTAGAACACCTCACTGGGGATCTCAGCTTCGTACAGATCAGCGATAGCCATATCGGCTTCAATAAAGCGGCCAATCCAGACGTGACGGCTACCCTGCGCGAAGCCATAGCCAAGGTCAACGCGCTGCCAACGCCCCCATCGTTCGTGCTGCATACAGGTGACCTGACACAACTGTCGAAGCCCGAAGAATTCGATCTGCTGGCCGAATCGCTGAAGAGCCTGAAGACCGAACGCATCTTTTACGTTCCCGGCGAGCACGATGTGCTCAACGATAACGGCGAGATGTTTCACCAACGCTTCGGCAAGGGAACACAGGGTGACGGCTGGTACAGCTTCGATCAAAAGGGAGCACACTTTATCGGCTTGGTGAACGTTCTGAACCTCAAGGCAGGCGGTCTCGGCAGTCTTGGCAACGATCAGCTCGAATGGCTCAAGAAAGACGTTGCCAAACTGAAGAGCAGCACTCCCATCGTCGTCTTTGCGCACATCCCGCTCTGGTCGATTTATCCGCAATGGGGATGGGGCACCGACGACAGCGAACAAGCACTCTCCTATCTGAAGCGATTTGGCTCGGTTACGGTTTTGAACGGACACATCCACCAGACCATGCAGAAAATCGAGGGAAACATCGCGTTTCACACAGCTTGTTCGACTGCTTTCCCGCAACCGCAGCCAGGCCAAGCCGCCTCTCCGGGTCCGATGAAAGTACCGGCGGACAAGCTGCGCGGAATGTTGGGCATTACCGATGTGAACTTTATTCGCGGCAAACACACATTGGCCGTCGTCGATTCAACACTTCAAGGCTAAGGAGATTTCCCATGCAACGCTGGAAAATGCAACAACAGAAGACTCTTCGAAACTTTGGAACCGTGATTTTTGGAGCTGCGGTCGTTCTTTCGCTCATTCTTGCGAGCGGCGCTTTGCAATGGCGCACTGTCGCCGCAGCTCAGGACCCACCCGCTGCGAATGTAGTGGCCATCGATAACTTCACTTTCACGCCCTCGGAACTGACGATAGCGGCGGGCGCGCAAGTAACGTGGATCAACAAAGACGACGTGCCGCATACGGTTGTCAGCGTCGATCACAAATTCAAATCGCGAGCGCTGGATACCGACGAGAAATTTTCATTCACATTCCGGGCTCCTGGTACGTATGAGTACTTCTGCTCGGTACATCCGAAGATGACCGGCAAGATCATCGTGAAGTGAGGTCCAGCCATGAACCCTTTTAGTATTCGCGAAGCGCTGCTGCGAGGCAATCGAAGATTGGCTGAGACGTGCACGCAAGGTGCGACAGGCGACGGGCTGTCCACGCAATTCATAAGGGAACGTATGGAAGAGGAACTGCAACGCAAGATCCGCAATGCCCGAATTCGACAAGAATGTCGCACTCCTATAGCGATGCCGGCGATACTCCGCCATTCGCACCCGGCCCGAAGCCGTGTAGCGGCAAATCAGCCGCGGCACCTGCGCCCGGCTCAACCCGGTCATCTTCTACAGGGAGCGATGCAGCAGCCCGCGCGCCGCCTTGCTCTGCCGGGAATACTCCCGCGCGACCAGCACCCGCTCCATCCAGTTGTATTGCTCGACGCGTTTGCCACATGCAAACCGGAGTTCTTCGCTGGCCCCGACAACCGGCGAATCTGCTCCAAACAACTTCTCGGCTTCGTGCACGCTGATCTTCAATCCTCAGCATGACCTCTCCTACAGGCTCATCTTGTGTTGGAAGGGAGTATCCGTAGACATAACGTTCATTTTATGAGTATAATCGCGCCTCTAGCGGGACTCATTATGGATCCAGGTTCGAATACACGTTCCTCGAATGGAACACGGAATGGACTGTCGCAAACAATGCGGCGACCAGCGAACAGTGGCAATGCCGCCTTGATTCGAAGGGAGCCAGAGGGGGCCGGTCGCACCCTGGAATGGAAAAAAAGCGATCAATATCGTCTCCTTCAGCCCCAGATCAGCACAGACGGTATTCACCTTTGGCCGTTCAATTCAGCGGTCCCCATCGATCTGCGCATTCTCACGAGTGACGGCCACAATACAGTGCAGAAGAACCGGCACGACTATTTTGAGATCCTCGTTCTGTGCAGTGGTACAAGCACCTTTCTGGTGGAGGACAGGCTGTTGCCGATGCACAAAGGCGACTTGGCTGTGGTGGGCAGCACTCTCTATCACTCCACAGAATGCCCCGTCAATTCAAAGGCAATGCTGGGTGTCCTGTACTTTGACCCGAATCTGATCAGCAGTGATGGGAGTGCCTACAGCACCGAATATTTGGCGCCGTTTCTTCAGCAGGACTCCGAGTTCCCGCACGTCTTGTCGGCGAGGACGGGAGTTCCGGGCCAGGTATTGGACCTGATGCGAATGCTTCACACGGAGCTTCCCGGGTCGTCGATGCGCGGACGGCTGGCGATCAAGACCTATCTCAAAATGATTCTCCTGCTGCTGGTCAACCGGTACTCCTCGTACGCCGGCATTCGTGAAGCCTTCTGCCGTCAGCAGCACGCGTTGGGTCGCATTCACAAGTTTTTTGAATTGCTCCCCGGCCATATCGGGGATGTAATTCATGTAGGAGATGCGGCTCGATGGTGCGGACTGACTGAACCGGAGTTCATCTGTTTTCTGAGACAAGTAACGGGACGGTCGTTCAGAACTTATCTGAATCACTACCGTGTAGAGCGCGCGCAGGTAGCTCTGGCCAGTACCGGTCGAGCGATCTCAGACATAGCGCAGGAGCTGGGCTTTTGCGATCAGAGCTATTTCAGTGCGGTGTTTTATAAATTCGCGGGAACGACGCCCTTGACGTACCGCCACCGTCACAACGTCACAGGATGCCTCCGGGACACGCGGCAGCAATCGGAGAGAGCGCTTTGTGGCGCTGCTAACGCACCGGCCGTCTTCCCCAAACTCGATCATGCCCCTTGGTCTCCCGATCCGAGGAGATGACCCGCGGGGCTGTCGCCCGCGTTCTCCGGCGTTCCAGCTCATGGCGAACGCGAAACGGACGATAGCAGTTCAACAAAAATAGTTACGAGACTTCCTATATTGAAAGATCTGAAGTCCCGTAAATTCTAGCTAATCTTGGCCAGGTTACGCACAAGCCCGCGCTGAGACCGGCAGAGTTCTCCTGGGAAACGATCGATCTGCGTCTTCCGTCCATGCCTTAACTTGGGCGCTCGGAACTTCAGGTCGCATCGGAACGGGTTGAATGAGAGAACTCACGCCATGCGTCCGGAAAATGATCTGACTCACGTGGTGGGGGGTAGCCAATGAAATTCGGTTCGCTTTGGAGAGGCATTGTTAGCTGGAGTGGCGTAGAGTTTCTGCGGTTTGCGGTTGTTTGCGTTGTCGTGCTTGTTGCGGCAGGCCCGTTGAGCGCACAGGTGGAGAACGGCATTACCGGCACAGTTACGGACCCAACCGGAGCGGTGGTTTCCGGAGCGGTTCTCACAATCACCAACACATCGACGGGAGTTGTAGCGCACGCCACGACTTCGTCTGTGGGTACCTACAGGGTCATTGCACTGGAACCCGGTCACTACTCCGTTGCGGTAGAAGCGACGGGATTCAAGCGGTCGGTCCGGACGGATGTAACCGTCGAAGTCGCCGAAATGTCGACGATCGATTTCAATATGGCTCCCGGCGCGGCTACCAGCACGGTGAGTGTGACCGCGAGCGCCATTTCGCTTAATACCACTTCGCCCCAGTTGGGAACCACCCTTGAGCCTGAGCTGGTAAGAACAGCTCCGATTGAGATCAACGGACTTGCGCGACAGCTCGATTCATTCATGTATCTTGCGCCTGGTGTGCAGGGGAATGCCGGCAGCCATAACATCAATGGGGGATTGACGTTCGAAAACGAGGTTCAGTTCAACGGCGTTCCCGTGGCTTTTGTTCAGTTCGAAGGTGTTCAGACCAACATCAATCCGCCCTATGAAATGGTGGACGAGTTCCGCGTCAACAGTTCTACCTTCGATGCCGCTTACGGACTAGGGCAGGGCGCCGTTACCTTCAACATGGCCTCCGGCACGAACCTCCTGCATGGAGATGCGTTTTACATCCTGCGGAACCAACTCTTCGACTCCGATGGTTTCTTCCCTACCTACTTCAAACCCGACGGGCATCCCGCACCACCGATCAACCAGCAGAACGACTATGGATTCACCGTAAGTGGCCCCGTCATATTGCCGAAGCTGTATCACGGGAGGAATCGCACGTTTTTCCTCTTCAGCTCCGACTGGTTCAGGCAAAACCAGGCACAGAAACAAATCGGAACCGTGCCTACCGTGGCCATGAAAAACGGCGATTTCAGCCGATTCGTCGATTCCAATGGCAATCAGATTCCGATCTACGATCCCACGACCGGTCAGCCGTTTCCTGGAAACATCATCCCTCGGAACAGATTCAGTAGTGTGGCCAAGACTGTACTTCCGTTCATTCCGGATCCTGATCGGCCGGGAGTAAATTTTGGACAGCAAGCCAATAAATCCCCGGCAGTTCCCGCATTGGCCATAAGGCAGCACCTCTGGGGTTACACGATCGATCATACGTTCAGTTCCACACAAAGCATCCACTTCAGCCAATGGCGTAACGCGCTGACGTCGCCGTACTTTACCACTGCGCCTATCGTGCCTATCAGCAATGAGCTGCAAAGTGAGATTGACGATTCAGAGACTGGATCGGGATTCGTCCTCAATTATGTGAAGACGATCACGAACAACCTTGTCGTGACAGCAGGCGCCGACTGGATTGGCGAAATCAGCCGGCAGTTCAATCCAAAGACGGGCGTTTCTTTTCCCGGAGTTGTCGGAGGCACAACCTTTCCGCTCGTCGAGTTCACCGGTCAGAATACTCCCACGTCATGGGGAGTCAGCGGTCCCGGTAATCTTGGTGGTTTGGATGCCGGCTTCCAGCAGACTAACAACCGGCAACTGGGAGTAGTAATTGTCAATAACTGGCTCTGGAATAAGGGACGCCACAACATTAACTTCGGTGGCCAGTACAGACGCACGTTCGAGGACCTGCTCTCCTGTTCGTTCTGCGCCGGAACGTTCAGGTTTAATAACCTGACTACTTCGATTCCCAACTCCAACAACCCGAATGCCGGTCTATACGGAAGTGGGTTCGCCAGTTTTCTGCTTGGGTTAGCGGATGGAGGAAACCGGCTGAGCACCAATACAACACGGCTACGCAATAATGCGTTTGCCGTCTATGTCCAGGACGATATCAAGGTGACGCCGCGTTTCACTGCAAATGTGGGCCTCCGCTGGGATATCCTGGTTCCCTTTACTGAAGAGCATAACTATGTCGTCTATGTAGACTTCCAGAATCCTACGGTGCGTGACCCGGAGGCCGGCAACCTGCCCGGCGGAGCCTCAATATTCGGTCACTGTGCCACTTGCTCCGGATATACGCGGGCGGATATCTATTGGAAGGCCTTTCAGCCGCGGGTGGGGATCTCGTTCAGTTTAAATCCAAAGACCGTGATCCAGTCGGGCTTCTTTCTGACCTACCTAGACGGGGGCGCATACGAATACGGAAGCGAGCAGACCGCCTTCTACTTTGCGTCGCTATTGGGGGGAGAATTCCTGCGCCAGCCCAATGGCAGTAGTAACCCGGCCTATGGCAGTTGGGATACGACACCGATGCCAGTGCCGCCGAGTACTCCGTTTAGTCCCTCGATCGGAAACGGAAACGTCATTCTGGCTTTCAACCCAAAGACGTCCGGCAGGCCGCCCTACGATCAGGCATGGAATCTTGGAATCCAGAGGCAGCTCCCATGGAACATGTTCGTGACTGTTGCCTATGTCGGCAATCGCGCCATTCACCTTCCGTCGTCTCTGCATCAGCCGGAACAACCGAACCCGTCGGTTTTGAAATACGGCAGCCTGCTGGGGGAACTGGCAAACTCTCCGGCCGCAATTGCGGCGGGGATTAAGCTTCCCTACCCTACCTGGGAGCAGACGTTTAACAACACTGGCACCGTCTTGCAGGCACTGACTCCATTCCCTCAGTACTCGGATATCTACAACACCTATGAAACCGAGGGGACGTCGTTTTACAACGGACTGCAGGCGCAGGCAGAGAAGCGCTTCTCCAATGGACTCAGCTATCTTGCCGATTTGACATTGTCGAGAACGCTTTCCACCGAGTCGGTGGGCGCGACACTCAACCAGCCTAATCCGATCAATTCCTTCAACATGAAACCGGAATACACGCCCTCGTTTCGCGATCAAAAGTACCTGGTCAACATAGTCGCGACTTATGCTCTGCCCATGGGTCCAGGAAAGAAATATTTCAACTCGAGGGGATTCCTGGGTCAGGTGCTGGGCGGTTGGCAGGTCAGCGGAATTCTAAGCTACGCGGGTGGATACCCGTTTGGAGCATACAACAGCTATAACCCGCTGTACGCCAATTTCGGCGATCGCCCTGATGCGGTTCCCGGTGTCAAGATCAAGACATTCAACTACAACCGTTCAAAGGAGTACTTTACCGGAAAAAGAGAAACGCAACCAGTACAGTTTACGACAAATGCCTTCCGCAACACTGGGCCGTGGGAACTTGGCGACGCGGTGGCGACCTATGCCAGCCTCCGCACTCCTCCCCTGCGGATCGAGAACTTCAGTGCTATGAAGGCGTTTTTCATTACCGAGCACGTGCGCGCCAGCCTGCGCGTCGATTACTTCAACGCGTTCAATCGGACACGGTTGCAGGCTCCCGATGCAAACTCTCTCGACTCGACCTTTGGACAGATCACGAACCTTAGCTCCCAGATCAGCAATCGTCAGGGACAGGCCACGTTCCGGGTAGAGTTCTGATTTCGGCGCCTTATTCGATTCCCTGTGAGCGGATGAACGTCTGCATAAAGGAAAGTTGCCATCGCGCGTCCACGAAACCGCACAATCCCCTCGCGTTCCTAAAGCGGCAAGGCGTCGTACTGTCGATAATGAGGGGACAGTATCGTAGAGTTCCAACAAAAAAGAAAGGGGAGTTCCTATCAGACCGGATGAGAGGCCCTGTAAATTTCCGGAAGTATCTTGAGTAATATGCAGGTGCAGCCTCATTCGGGACGACTCCACCATTGTCTGCGAGCCGAAGATACAGGCTAACTGGGCAAATCTGCATAAGAAGGTGGGGAGAGCGATCGGCGCGCGATCCCTGCCGGGGCAGCGTCATATTTCGATTATTTTATTTAGGAGATGCGCATGAAGAGACCACATACCCGGTATAAATTGTTTTCCGCAACCCTCGTTCAATTGCGATTTTTAGCTCTCGCCACAGTGCTCGTCGTTGTGGCATCTGGTTGCTCCAAAACGGCCACCGCTCCCGCACCCCAGGCCGAAAAATCGCCAGCCCCGACTGCTCCCCACATGGAGAGTTACACAACAAATTTTCCTTCAACAGAAAAAGTTCTTTCGGAAGGAGATCGGTGGATCAGTGGGAAGACGGTAGGTGTCGACTGGGGGTACGTCTCAGCAACCCCGGGTTACGCATTTGGCACCGCGGGACCTAAGCGCTTCGCCGATTCGGTGGCGTTGCTGAAAGGGAACTGGGGTCCGAATCAGACGGCGGAAGCCGTTGTCCGCAAGGTATCGGTGCATGGCTACCCCGAAGTATCCTTACGCCTGCGCTCTTCGTTGTCGGAGCATGACTGCAGCGGATACGAAATTTCCGACTCGCTCCGGGACAAGGATCCCTATCTCATTATCGTCAGGTGGAACGGTCCTTTGGCGGATTTCACATATCTGCTGAATGTCTCGGGAGAGAAATATCGTGTCACGACTGGGGATGTTATGAAAGCCACCATCGTGGGAAATGTGATTACGGCCTACAAGAATGGTGTTGAGATAGGGAAGGTGAAGGACAATACATATCTGAATGGTCTTCCCGGCTTCGGCTTTAACGAGGGCAGAAATGGAAACTACGGGATCACGCGATACAGCGTAGCGGCCACGGACGCTTCAGGCAGCACCGCTCTACTGCCCGCGCAGGTCGGCGGCCAATAGGATGGCGGTTACGGGATAACGCGATTTACGGCTACCGACAGACGCTTCCACGAGCAGAGCTTCCGCAGCGAGCCAGGCTGGCCAATAAACCGGGTTGCGCTTTCCGGCGCTTGTATTGCGGTGCGGGCGGCTGTCGCTAAACCTAACCCAATTTGCGTTGCTGGAGAACTGTGGACGAGACTCAATACTCGATCTGGAAGACTTCTTCGACCGTGTCACCCCGAACGCCGTACATCTGTCGATGCAGGTGTACGGTTGCGTCGGAATAAGCCGCCCAGAGCTCCAGCCGATCGCCTATCTTCGCAGGCGTAGCGCCTGGTTGAATTTTCACGATGGCATGCTCGGCATGCAATGCTGTTACCTGCAGTGCCTGCCTGTCTTTGATGGAGGGCAGTCCCCGCTCGGAACTGATCGCCTTCATGCCCGCATCGAGCACAAGCTGGTCACCGTCCCGCTTGCTGATGATCCTGGTGAGTACAGTGAGCCCAAGGCGGAAATCTGGTGAAAAAGGCTGGTACCACGTCTCCATCAGGAGGTACGATCCGACCTGCACTTCGGTGATGGCGGGAAACTCCGCATAAGCTTTGTAAGTGGCGGTGCCCCCCATGCTAACGATATCGATGGGGAAGCCGTGTTTTTCGAGCAGCTGCCGACACTCAGTAAGCGTCCGCGCCACGCCGTTGCGGAGCCTCCTGGTTTCTTCTGTAGTGGGCAGCTTTTGCAGATGGCCTTCGTATCCCATCAGTCCGCGAACGCGCAACCCCGAGTCGGAAGCCAATCGCGCCAGGGGAAGTGCCTCCTTCACCGGCGCTCCGCAGCGGCGGAGACCCACGTCGAGATCGACGACGACATCAAGACTATGGCCGGCGTCGCTCGCGAGGCGCCCCATCAGTGCAATCACCGCGGGATTGTCGACGGCGACGATGATCTCTGCTCTATGAGAAAGGTCGAGCAGGCGCCGGATGCTGCGTTCGTCGACGATCTCGTTTGCGATGAGTACGCTACGAATTCCATGTGCCACCAGGGCTTCGGCGTGGCGAACGCGCGCAACCGTAATGCCGATGGCGCCAGCCCTGATCTGGCGGGCGGCGAGTTCCAGGATGGAATGGTTCTTGAAGTGAGGACGCGCTTTGGCCGACTGATGGCGGAAAGCCTCGGCCATGACCATCAGATTACTGTCCAGCGCGTCGAGATCCATCACCAGCGCCGGTGTTTCGAGCTCTTGCTTTTTCATACCGACCTATCTGCTCCCCTCGTTCGTGCAGGAATCAGGCTCGATGCTTCTCTCCCCGGATACATTAATTTATTCGCGCTCGAGGTTCTATAACGAAATTAGCGGCAAATGTTGATCTTCCGGGGCGGCGGAGAGCGATTCTGCTGGAAGCACGAGGCTCTCGTCGTCGCCGGTTCGGATGAGTGAGCCGAATCCAAAATTTCGGGCCGCTTTCCCGTAGGCGCGCTGGAACCACGGAAGGCGACCCTGCCGAAAAATCCAATATTCTTTAGCCAATTCTCAATAGCCTTTGCAGATGGTTCATTGCAGACTTAAGAGAGACATGTAACTCCAGGGGCTACGATCTGGCGCCGCATTGCAGGGTGAGTTCCGCGTCACAGTGGCCTTCAATGTGACCTAATGGCATGGACCCTTCCTTGCGTGAGCAAGTTGGTATGCTCGGCGCATGGGAGGAGATTCATTGATATGAAGGTGGCAGTTGAAAGCGCCGAATTCGAGAGCAGTGGAAGTGTCCCGCGACTAAGAAGAGTCCTGACCGTTTGGGACCTGGTTTTCTGCGGGCTGGTAGCGGTCACGCCAAGCGCGCCGGCAACGGTTTTTGGACTGGCGGATCTAAAATCCCACGGTCATGCCGTAGACACAATCTTGGTGGCAATGGTTGCGATGGTGCTCACGGCCATCAGCTATGGCAGGATGGCGGCCATCTACCCTTCGGCCGGGTCCGCCTACACATATGTCGGCCGTGGACTGCATCCCTATCTTGGCTTTGTAGCCGGCTGGGCGATGTTGCTGGACTACGTCGTCACCCCCCTCTTTTGCGTTATGTTTGGAACCCTGGCATTGATCCGCGCTGTCCCGGGACTGCCCTTCTGGGTGGGGGCAGCCCTCTTCGCGGGTGGAATTACTTTCCTCAATCTGCGGGGTATTCGGTCGACAGTTCGCGTGAATCAAATTCTGCTCGGTTTCATGTTTATCGTGCTGCTGAGCTATGTTTTTCTCGCCATACGATTCTTGGTGGCGAGTCAGGGAATCGGCGGCATCCTCTCGATCAAACCGTTTTACAATCCGGCGACATTCGACGTTCGGGACATTGCAAGCGCAACTTCGTTTGCCGCGCTTACCTTTCTGGGGTTCGATGCTGTCACCACGTTTGCCGAAGACGTAGAGAATCCGCGACGCAACGTGATGCTGGCCGTGGTAGGGGTGTGCGTGTTCACCGGATTGTTTGGAGGACTTCTGGTGTATCTGGGGCAACTGGTGTGGCCGGATTATCACACCTTTACCAACATCGAAACAGCATTTATTGAGGTTGCGGGACGGGTCGGCGGCGCGTTTCTCTTCCGCACCATGTCGCTGATGCTGCTGGTAGCCATGGTGGGCGCGGCATTGACCACCCAGGTCGGGGCAGCACGTCTCCTCTTTGGCATGGGCCGGGATAACTTGGTACCGCGGCGGGTCTTCGCTCATCTGCATCCCGCGCGAAATACGCCCAACCTGAACATCTGGCTCATCGGCTTACTGGCATACGGGGGTTCGCTGGTGATGAGATATGAAGTTACAGCCGAGATTCTTAACTTCGGCGCGTTTCTGGGATTCATGGGTGTAAATCTGGCGGTGATTCGCCAGTTCTGGGTCAGACGAAATCAAGAGTATCGTCGCAAATTTGTTGCTGATGTCGTCCTGCCGTTCGGCGGGTTCATATTCTGCGCCGCGATCTGGTTGGGCTTAGCGCGGCCAGCGAAAATTGCCGGAGGAGTCTGGTTTGTCGTGGGCGTAGTTGTTCTGGCAATCCACACCCGCGGGTTCCGCCAAGCCATTATCCTGCCCGATCCAGCGTCGTACGAATGAGACCGCAGTCACCCGTTCCGCGTGCGCAGCAACCGATTACCGGGGTAGCGAAAATCCGCTCAATTCGCGCGTGAACTGTGCGATCGATTTCGTATCAGGACCAAAGGGGCAGACCGTCGGTGCGAACGTCATACATTTCCAGTTGGCCATGCTCATATTCCGTAACAGCGATCCTTTTGTTGCCGGGTAAGGCGAAGGCAACATTGGTGGGCAGGTTTCCGGCGGTTTCGATTCTCTCGATTCGTTCGCCGTTTTCGTCCAGCACGATGATGTCGTGCTGGCCAAAGACGGTGACGTAGAGCCTGCCATCCGCGGAGAAAGCCATCCCGTCAGGTCCCTTAAAACCGGGCGGAGCTTCGGCGCGAATCACGTTTCCGAACAACGTGCGCCGACTGAATACAGGATCGTTCTTTATCGGATAGCGATAGATGTTGCCTGTGATGGTCTCATTGACATAAAGCAGGTGATCCGGCCCAAACGCGATGCCGTTGGTGAATTGAATGCCGCTGTCGAGCTTTGTCACCCGACCGCTGCCTGTATCCACCCGATACACTCGACCGTCATACTCGATGGACATGTAATCCGGACGGATCTTGTTACCCGGACAGAAATCGGCGGCATTAATGCCGGAATCGGTCAGATAGAGAGCGCCATCGGGCCCGAAGCAAAGATCGTTGGGAAACAGGAATGGCTCACCGTCGCAATCCGTGGCAACGATCTCAGCCTTGCCGTCCATCGTAAGGCGGATGAGCGAGGGCTCTTTCGATTCGGCCACCCAGATGACCCCCTTGCGGTCCACTGCGAGCCCGTTGGGAAGACCCGTCTTCCCAACCACGCGCTTTGTCTTGCCGTCAGCGCTCACTTGGGTAACGCAGCCGCGTTTAGCTGCACCTTCCACCACCAGCCACGTTCCGTCCGGTAAAGCTACTGGGCCTTCCGGATCGCCAAGATCGACGGCAAAAATCAAATGAGCACTCCAGCTGCTTCTCTGTCTGTTCCGTACGAGTATGCTACAGAATTCAGTGGGGGCTGATATAGGAAAATCTCAAAACTCTTGTGAAGCTGCTGTGGGTCGAAGAGAGTACTTCAATAAAACCGCAACGGTTTATTTATAGATCGGTCTGTTCGCTGGAGGTACACTCTACCAGGAACGGAACTCTGCTGCGCATGAGCGATACCAAAACATATTATCCAATGAGATTTCAGGATCAGGTCACCCTGGTGGTCGGAGGTGCTCACGGAATTGGGAAAGCCATTGCGGAGCGGCTGGGGAGAGAAGGTGCCACGGTCGTCATTCTGGACATCGATCAGGAAGGAATGAAAGCCACAGCCGGCGAGATGAAACGCCAGCGAAGCAAAACTCAGGCTCTTGCGTGCGATGTCTGCAAGTCGGATGAGGTGCGGGCCGCCGTGCAGCAGGTGATCGACTGGCACGGGCGTATCGATATTCTGATGCAAATCACTGGTATTTCTCACTCAGTCCCGTTTCTGGACCTCGACGAGGCCACCTGGGACAAAACGCTGGATACAAATCTGCGCGGAGCATTTTTGGTATCGAAGGCAGTACTGCCTCACATGGTGGAACGCCGGAGAGGCAAATTAGTGTTCATGGCGTCCACCAACAGTTGGGACGGCGAAGCGCATCTCGCGCATTACAATGTCTCCAAAGCGGGCGTATATCTCCTCGCAAAAACTCTGGCGCGCGAATTCGGGAAGTATGGAATTAATTCCAACGCCGTCGGTCCTGGCATGATCCGGACGCGCTTGTCGGCGCCGTTTCTGGAGGACCCCTTTTTCCAGGCCAAGTACAACTCGGAAAACGGCGTCTTACCCCTAGGCCGGCTGGGAACCCCGGAGGATGTTGCCGGAGTGGCTCTGTTTCTTGCTTCTGAGGATGCCGCCTATATCAGCGGCGTTCTGTTATTCGTCGATGGTGGCCAGCTTGCGTAGCGGGAGACTCGCTGTCCATGCAGCGCAATCGATGGCCCTTGCAAGGCGGCCTTCGTCGCGCTGCATGCTGTGATAACGGACTGCGATTTCCTGAAGGCGGCGTTCGTCAGACGATCGAAGAAGCCGATGTCGTGTAAGAATCCGAACAAGGTGCTGTCTCTTCAGGCCGGGATTGAAACGCAGCCATGGATCGCTGGCTGAGATTCTTCCTGGGAGTTCACGCATGAATAAGCCAAAAGGGTATTTGGACTCTACGGTAGCCGCGGACCGGGACGCACAAAGTTCCGAACGCCTTTTCCGCAGCCTGCGCACGGCGCTCGGTAATCTGTGCATTCCTGAAAAATCCTCGGCCGATCAGTTCAGCCTTATGGAGCCGCAGATTAGCACCGAAGGCGTCCATGTATGGCCTTTCGATCTCTCCTGTCCGGTCGACGTGCTCTTTATGAGGGGAAATGACCATCACCGTGTGCGCATGAACCGCCACCGGTATTTCGAAGTCCTATATTTATGTTCGGGATCGGCAGAGTGTCTGATTCAGGATCGGGTTCTTTCCTTCAATGAAGGCGATTTGGCGATCCTGGGCGGCTCCATGTATCACAGCATCGAGTGCCATTCCTCGGGAGTTGCTTTCGCTGCCCTCTTCTTTGAACCTGACTTTATCCGCTTTGACGGCGGCAGCGACAGCGCCGAATATCTGACACCGTTTCTTCTTCAGGATTCCACGTTCCCCCATATTGTGCCGGCGGAGACCGGAGTCCCTGAGCATGTCCTGAACATGATGTTGCGGATTCGTTCGGAAATCCCCGCCCTGTCTACCAGAGCGCGGCTTGCTTTGAACACCTACCTGAAAATGCTGTTGTTACTGCTGATCAATCACTATGCTTCCTATGTGGAGACCGTCGAGAGCTTCCAGCGCGAACAATTTGCCCTCGACCGGCTTGCTCCGCTATTCCGTTCCTTGGCGGAGAACAGCGGGAATGCGACGCCTGTCCGCGAAGCCGCTCGGCTATGCGGCATGAGCGAATCGTATTTCATGAGCTTTTTCAAGCGGGCGACAGGCGTGACCTTCATAGAATATCTGAACCGCTATCGCACCGAACGCGCACAGATGATGCTTCTCAATACGGACGAGTCGATCGCGACCATCAGCCAGGAAGTAGGTTACTGCGATCAAGCCTATTTCGGCGCGGTCTTCCGCAAACTCGTCGGAATCACGCCCGCTACCTATCGACGGCGTTTTAGGGTGAGCAGCTTCCTTGCAGGGAATGGTCATAAACTCGTAGGTTCCGTTGTTGGATACCTCCAATGCCCGAGATCACGGTCCATACACGATTCTATGGCTGGTTTTCCAACAAAATTGGAACCAAATTCCAATAGAATCAATGGCTCTCTTGGTATAGCTTGTAATCTCAGTCCGGGAGAGCGGAGTGCTTGGCTTTGCTAATCAGGTGGTGCCAGACGCATCCACACAAGGGCTGCAGAGGAACCGGGATATACAGGAGGTCTCATCATCGTGACAAGTCTTCAACAAACCACACCACTGAGCGTCCTCACCGAGGATGATCTGCGAGAGATCGATCTTGTTAAAAAGTACGGGGCGGTCGACGTCTACATCAACGCCGAAGAGGCGGGGTGGCACCCATGGGTCAAGGGCCTCATGATCAAGCCTTACCGGTATGAAACCAAGAGTGGCTTGCTTGTTTTCGTACTGTGGGCGCCAAAAGCAACGGTTCTCGGAAAGCATCGCCATCGTGGCGTGGTCACGGGTGTTACTATCCAGGGCGAGTGGGGCTACCATGAGTACGACTGGGTTGCGCGTAAAGGTGATTATGTAGTCGAGAATCCGGGAACCATTCATACGCTCCAAATGGGCGATGATGCGCAGGTTGCATACACCGTCAACGGGTCAATCGAATTTTTCAACGATGACGATTCGTTACGGAATACCATGGACATTTTCAGCTTCATCGACCTTTATGTGAAGCACTGCGAGAAAACCGGACAGAAGGTTGACACTCGACTGTTCTATTGATTTTGGGTGCCATGCAGTCCGCGTGAGCGTGCCGGATTGCCGGTAAATCCTCGCCTGCCCGATCCAACATCCGCTCGTCGGGACGCTTGGCCGCTGCCAAGTGGTTTCATCCACGTAAGGGTGCCTCGGTACTCAGTTATCACGCAGATTTGTCTCGTCGGCAGATGTGCAGCTGCGGAGTAATACTTTCTCCCATATCACGCGGCCAGGAATCTGTTCTTGATTGGGAGCTGCGTCTCGAATCTGCGTAGACAGTCGGGGAAGCTCCTTCCACTACACCGGCCCAAGGAATGGCAGGACAAAACAGCTTCAACCAACCGGACCATTGGGTGTTTGCCAGTCCCTTGTCCGAGGGACAGCCATATGGGCGGAATACTTTCACAACTCTCTGCACCGCTAGAAAAGCGCCCAATATTACAGGCCGGTAAGTCGCGTCTCTAGAGCCTGTTATGAACTTGGGTTGAGGAGACTTTAAAGGTTGAGCCAGCATGAGGCATGCGAAGGCAAATGTAATGAAAGCCTGCCAGGCTCCCAGCTGCTGAGGAGCCTTTCGTTTGGCATGTTGCAAATGGTGCCGATTAAAGGCGGTACATTCATGGCATGATGACCTTTTATGTGCCCTTGAGTTTCCGATTCTAGGTCAATCTATAACTTCTTTAGAATATGGTAGGCACGAGGAGACTCGAACTCCTGACCTCTACCGTGTCAAGGTAGCGCTCTAACCAACTGAGCTACGCGCCTACAAGTGCTTCCTGTGATTCTAACGCCAGCGAAACAACCGGGCAACTCCGGGCGGGAATTGCGGACGTTTCCTGCCAACCTGGTTCGCTCGGGTGGGTTAGGATGGATCAGGTATCTCGAATCCCGTGTTCCGTCAACTGCGCGCACTGCCCAATCAACTCACTCTTCTGCGGCTCACGATCGTTCCTTTCCTGGTCCTGGCCATTCTGGATTCGCATTACCATCGCGCCTTTATCCTGATTGTGGTGGCCGGCATCAGCGATGGTTTGGACGGGACATTGGCACGCCTCTTCCGCCAGCGGACCGAGTTGGGCTCATATCTCGATCCGGTTGCCGACAAACTATTGCTCAGCACGCTTTTTCTGGTGCTGATGCATGTAGGACTCGTATCGCGTCGCGTAACTGTGATGGTGTTCAGCCGGGATCTGGGCATCATCGTCATCGCAGCATTGTTATATGCAACCACGGGTACGAGAGATTTCAATCCCAGCCTGCTGGGGAAAGCCAACACGGTCGCGCAGATTCTGGCAGTTTGCTCTGTTGTGCTGGCGCAGACCGATCCTGCTGCCTGGGTGCTGTGGATTCGCCATGGATCGCTGGAGGCGACATTGTGGCTGACCGTGTTATCAGGTTTCCATTACTTGTGGCGGAGCGGGCAACGTATGGGCGCACCCGTCGAGATCAACTCGGGGCGTTCCGGTTGACAGGGTGGTTCAACTGACCGCCGTCAGGATTTCTGTTTCGCTCGAGCTTCCTTCGGATTTTCCTCTTCGCTTTGCTCTTCGATGGCCATGTCGGCGAATTCCTGGGAGTCGAAGACCTCACCGCACTCCAGGCACTCTACAAATTCAGCATCTTCTTCACGCGTTAGTACGCGCACGCGGGGATGATTGCAGGCTTCCATGATTAGGGGTTTAGATGCGGGTGATTCCCGATGGCGTTAGTCTCAAATATTGGAATGAGTTTGTCAAAGGAAAATCCATTGATATTGATTCAACCCCTCGTTCCGAGATTTTCGATTCCGCGGGAGGATTATACGACCAGCCCAAATCACTCTGAACAGACGGCTGAGCTGAAGGAAGATGGCCACCTCCTTCTGCGCAAGCAGATTGTAGCTTCTTTCCACGATGAGCACGTACACGCCGGCTTTGAAAAGATATTTGCGAGGATTTCACCTGAGCAGCGTGGCGCAAAACCCGCAGGACAGCCGTTCACGCTGTGGCGGATTCTGGAGCACCTTCGGCTCTGCGTTGGCGATTTCCTGGATTATTGCAGAGTGCCCGGATACGTAGAACCGCCGTTTCCTGTGGGCTACTGGCCGGAGACCGATGCTCCGCCCGATGAGGCGGCCTGGGAGACCAGTCTCGCCGGATTTCGTTCCAGCATGCGAGAGCTGGAAACTTTGATTCTGAATCCTTCCACTGACTTGTTTTCACCCATCGCCGGGGGCGACGGGCGGACCATTCTTCGTCAAGCCTTGGCCTGCCTTGACCACAACGCCTATCATCTTGGACAGGCCGTTTTGTTGCGGAAACTGCTAGAAATCTGGACAGACGAACCGTCCACGGCTTAGCACGTCACCGCGCCAGGAACGATCTTGTTGCAACTCCGACTGGAACAGTCCTATTCTAGAGTTGGTGCCGGAGAATGCGTTTACGGCAAGGTATCTGATAGCGATCGAAGGCCCCTGAACATGCTCCGTCTCACGAAAAAATCCGATTATGGTCTGATCGCTCTGAAGCATCTGGCAGAGCTGCCGTCGGGGCAGGCGCAAAGCGCCAAAGAGATCGCGGAGGCTTATCACATCCCGACTCCGCTGCTGGCCAAGGTTCTGCAGACCCTGGCCCGTTCCGGACTGGTGGCTTCGCATGCCGGGATTCATGGTGGATATTCGTTGGCGCGTCCGGCCAGCCAGATTAGCGCGTTTGAGGTCATCCGTTCTATCGAAGGGCCATTCTTCATTGCCTCCTGCACCACCAGTCACGGAGACTGCGACCTGCTCAGTTCCTGTACTGTGAAGGAACCGCTGCGCAAGCTCAACGACACCATTCAGAATCTGCTGAGCGATATGCGAATCTCCGACCTTTGCGAAGAATCAAAGGTAGAAGCAGCCTACGCGCGAAAGATTCACGCCAATCAACTCGTGAATCTGAATTACTGATGGCGACCTGACGCCCTGTACGCGCCGAATGCCTCACGCTTTTCGACTGGGAGATGCATTGATGAGCCCCGTTCCAAGTCAATCTGATGTACCCGCAGGAGTTACGCTGCCTATTTACATGGACAATCATGCCACCACGGCGATGGATCCGCGTGTGCTCGAGGCGATGCTTCCTTACTTTACTGAAAAATTCGGCAACGCCGCCAGCCGCAATCATTGCTTTGGCTGGGAGGCGGAGCAAGCGGTCGACGTTGCGCGCGAGCAGATCGCGCGACTGATCGGCGCGGGGCCGAAAGAAATCATTTTTACGTCCGGCGCCACTGAGAGCGACAATCTCGCGATCAAGGGGGTTGTGGAACTGTATCGCGAGCGCGGCGCCCACATTATCACTCAGGATACCGAGCACAAGGCCGTGCTGGACACTTGCAAGCGCATGGAAAGGCAGGGCTGCGGGGTCACGTATTTGCCTGTGAACGCGGATGGATTGATTGACCTCGAAGACCTGAAGCGGGCCATCGACGACAAAACCATTCTTGTCACGATCATGTTTGCAAACAATGAGATCGGGACGGTGCAGCCTATCGCTGAAATCGGCAAGCTCTGTCGCGATCGCGGGGTTGTGTTCCATACGGACGCAGTGCAGGCGGTCGGCAAAATCCCGTTGGACGTAGGTGCCATGAACATCGATCTGCTGTCTCTGAGCGCCCACAAGCTCTACGGCCCGAAAGGCGTCGGGGCTCTCTATGTTCGCCGACGAAATCCGCGCATCCAGATCGCGGCCCAGATGGACGGAGGCGGGCATGAGCGAGGTATGCGTTCGGGCACGCTGAATGTTCCTGGCATCGTTGGACTGGGCAAAGCTTGTGAGATCGCCCACCTCGAGATGGCTGCGGAAGCGGAGCGGCTGACGGCGATGCGCGACCGGTTGAAAAACAAGCTGGAATCGAATCTGGATGCAACCCGGGTAAACGGCACTATGGAGCATCGCCTTCCGGGAAACCTGAACATGAGTTTCCTGCATGTCGAGGGAGAGGCCCTGATGATGGGAATCGGCGATATCGCGGTCTCAAGCGGTTCGGCATGTACCTCCGCCGCGATCGAACCCTCCTATGTGTTGAAAGCATTGGGCGTCACTGATGACACGGCGCATAGTTCCATCCGTTTTGGCCTGGGGCGGTTCAATACGCCGGAGGAGGTCGACTACGTGGCAGAGAGAGTCATCGATGTCGTGCAGAAATTGCAGGAGCTTTCGCCGGTCGATGCGTCCGGCTAGAATTCAGCAGCGGATTCTGCTATTAGGCGAAAGCGCCTCGAAATACTTCGAACTCCGGTCCGCGTTGGGTGAAATATACCGACACCACATCGAAACGGACGGAAATTTGCCCGAAATTTTCCATGCGGGTAATGTATTCCTGCGCCATGCGGGCAAGTGTTTTGCGCTTTTCGTTGTCCACAGCGACCTCCGCAGGCCGGAAGTGGCGGGAACTGCGGGTCTTCACTTCAATGAAACACAATGAGTCCCCATCCCAGCCGACCAGGTCGATATCTCCCCGCAGGCGGGGACTGCGCCAGCGCCGAGCAACCACGATATAGCCCAGACGACGCAGGTAGAAATATGCGGCATCTTCCCCCCGCAACCCGGTAATCAGGTGGGCCGTTTCTCTTGCGTGCAATCCTTTCCGCACGGCTTGCCGGTCGAGCCAGACCGTAGTCCGCTCGAAAATAGAGAGCCGCGATTGCGCGAAGCGAGAGATAGGCATAAAGGGATTGCCTTCACTCTATCAAGAGAATTCGGAAAAGGGCAGCAAAATCTTACTGCCTGTTAGCAAATAAGGTGCCTCATCCGTGGGCAAGGGCCGGAACAGGTACGCGCTGGCGCTCCACCTGGGTGACACAATCTTCCAAAATGTCGAGCGCAATGTCCGCTTCCTCCTGCTTCAGGATCAGCGGCGGAGCGAGCCGGACCGAGGTCTCCCCACAGCCCAGAATCAGCAGACCGCGCTCATAAGCGAGGACCTCAATCTGGTTACGCCATTCCCCGGCGGCTTCGCGCGATTGCTGATCTTTGACGATTTCGATACCGATCATCAACCCGCGTCCGCGCACATCTCCGACGATGGGGTGTTTTCTTGGCCATTCCTTTAGCCGGCGCATCATCGCGTCGCCTACGATAGCCGCATTGGCCAGCCCTTCCCGTTCGATCACGTCCAGCGTTGCCATGGCGGCGGCGATCGATACAGGGTTGCCTCCAAAGGTCGAGGCGTGGGAGCCCGGCTTCCAGTCCATAATTTCCGCCCGCGTCATACAGACGCTCAGCGGCATTCCGCTGGCGATTCCCTTTGCCATGCACACCATGTCCGGCTCGACGCCGGTATGTTCGATCGCCCACCATTTGCCGGTGCGGCCCGCGCCGCTCTGGACTTCATCGGCAACCAGCAGAATGCCATGCCGGTCGCAGATTTTGCGCAGTTCCTGCATGAAGGTTGTTGGCGCAACCACGTATCCGCCCTCGCCCTGGATGGGCTCGACGAAGATCGCCGCTACTTCTTCCGGCGGCAACGTCGTTTTGAACAGCTTTTCTTCGATATAGCGCGCGCAGCCCAGAGCAAACGCTTCTTCCTCTTGCGGGCCGCCGCTGCATCCCCGGTAGGCATACGGATAAGGCACATGAGTGATGCCCGGCACAAAAGGGCCGAAGCGGCGGCGCTGCTGAGGCTTTGAGGCCGTCAGCGAAAGCGCGCCCATTGTGCGGCCATGGAATCCACCGAGGAATGCGATGATATTCTGCCGCCCGGTGTGATATCGCGCCAGTTTGAGCGCACACTCGATCGCTTCTGCCCCGGAATTGCCGAAATAGAATTTATGCGGCCCGGGCATGGGTGCGATCTTCGAGAAACGCTCGGCAAGTTCAATCATGCTCTCGTAATAGAAATCGGTGCCGGATATGTGGATCAATTCCGCGGCTTGGTCCTGAATCGCCTTGACTACCTCCGGATGACAATGTCCAGTGGAACAGACGCCAATGCCCGAGGCAAAGTCGAGAAACTCGTTGCCATCCGCATCCCAAACCCGCAGGCCGCGTCCTCGCTTCGCAACCATGGGGTAGGAGCGCGTGTAACTCGGCGAAATCCATTTACTGTCCGCTTCGACGATTGTTTTCGATTTCGGTCCTGGCAACACGGTTGCGATCTTCGGGCCGAATTGCGTGTATTTCGCGCTATTTTTATAGGAACCGGTTCCATTGCTCTGCATCGTAGTTCTCCTCGCCGTTAAGTGTGGCGGTGCAGGTTGCCCACAGTACCGGAGGCAACGCGTCAACTTGAAGTTAGAAAGGATTCAGCCACATCGAAAGGCTTACGTCCCTGGTTTGCAGGCGATGATTCGCCGAACACAGTCGCGCGATGTTCGAGCGGGCAGCTTAGTCGCTGCCGAACAAACTAGGTCGTGTGCGGGCAGGCAGAACACGCAGATGCTTGCGCGGGCGCATCCGTCCTGCGCGTTCCATCGGAACGCTGCAGTCGGGCGAAAAGTAGAGTACAGATGCTCTGCGCATGGTGAACTTCGTACAAACAAGTATAGCTCGTCTGCAATGTATGGCCAACAAAAAGTTGCGAATGCCGCATTTCTCTTATATATGTTTCGCGCAGAGGAACCGATACATTCCTCATAAAATACAATGCAGACGCAATGTCTTCTTCCACGAAATCCCCAGCTCATGGCTATCAGATTCTTCTCGCGTTCGGGTGCCTCTACATTTTTTGGGGAGGAACCTATACCGCCGCCCGTTTCGGCGTGTATCTGGTACCGGCTCCGGTACTCGCAGGAGTTCGACTCGGCTTGGCCGGATGTCTGATGCTGGTTTTCGCGGCGATCTCTGGAAAGCGCATCCTGGGCAGCATGGCGGAAATGCGCCGTCTTTTTCTTCTTGGTGTGCTGTTGTTGTTTACAGGCAACGTCGGCCTGGTATGGGCGGAATACTACCTGCCGAGCGGATTCTCCGCTTTGCTTGTTGCCATTGTGCCGGTCTATGTGGCGCTGATCGAGCTGCTGCTGCCGCATGGCGAACGGCTGCGCATCAGTGGACAGGTTGGCCTGGTACTGGGATTCGCCGGCCTTGGCATTCTTGCCTGGCCCAGCGCTCACACTGGCCTGCATGGGGACCGTCATCAGATCCTAGCTATGGCGGCCTTGCTGCTGGGAGCGCTTACTTTTTCCGTGGGCTCCATTCTGTCGCGCCGCAGCAATTTGTCTCTGAATCTATTTGTCTGCGCAGGCTGGGAGATGCTGGCCGCAAGCGTCTGTGACATTGTCCTTGCCACCTGCCTGCGAGAATGGGGGCTGGCGCAGTGGAACCGCGACAGCATTTCGGCATTGGTCTACATGATCGTCTTCGGTTCGCTGATTGGATTCTCTTCCTACTCCTGGTTGCTGCAAAAAGTGCCAGTCACGAAAGTGGCGACCTATGCCTACGTAAATCCTATGATCGCCGTGCTGCTGGGCGCATTGATGTTGGCCGAGCGGCTCAAAAGAAATGAATGGATTGGGATGGCAGTTATTCTGCTCGCCGTTTTCCTGGTTACCTCTTCCAGAATGCAATCCGATGACGGTTCGCCGGCGCTGGGAGGAGTGATCGTACCACCGGAAGCGTAATCCCAGTCGATGAAAATGTGAGCGGCCTGTTTCTGCCTCTATTTCCGCCGCCAGCGTACCCCGTCCGCGCTATCTTCCAGCAGAATCCCCTTCTCCGCAAGCTCCTGCCGAATCGCATCCGCGCGCGCAAAATCCCGCGCCTTCCGCGCCGCGTTGCGCTCGGCGATCAACTGCTCGATGGCCTTATCGTCCAGCGAATAGCCCGCAACCAGCTCCGGTGATGCCTGGTCCAGCCGCTGTTCGCGCTCGGCCCATTCCAGCGCAAACCTGGTGATTTCATCATCTCGATCCAGAATCACCGCGAAGATGGCATCAAACCGGCCAAGCACATCGAGAATCTCAGGAACATTTTCGCTTTGGAGTTCTCCCCGGTCGGCATACGAGTTCGCCAGTCGCACAAGGTCGAAGATGGCCGCCCGCGCCTCTGCGGTGTTCAGGTCATCTTCCAGCGCGGCGGTGAAAACATCCCGGGCATGCTCCGTAGCTTTGAAAAGAGGTACATTTTTGCCCGCAGGGAAGTCCCCCGTGTGCAAGCGATTAGCAAAAGCACGGAGGCGCTCCACCGCGTGGGTTGATTCGGTCAGCCCGTCAAAGGTGAAGTTCAGCTGGTTTCGATAGGGGACTGAGGTCAGCAGGAACCGGATCGCGGAAGCCTTGTATCCGCGCAGCAGCAGATCCCGCAAAGTAAAAAAGTTGCCGAGAGACTTCGACATCTTCCTGCCTTCCACCAGCAGGAAACGCACATGCATCCAGTGCCGCGCAAATGGTTTGCCGCTGGCGGACTCCGATTGCGCGATTTCATTTTCATGGTGAGGAAACATCAGGTCCTCTCCACCCGCGTGCAGGTCGAAGCTGTCGCCCAGGTATTCCATCGCCATCGCGGAGCACTCGATATGCCAGCCCGGACGGCCGGCGCCGAGCGGCGTGTCCCAGTGGAACTCCCCCGGTTTCGTGGCCTTCCACAGGGCAAAGTCGCGTGCGCTGTCTTTGTCATACTCGTCCAGATCGACACGCGCTCCGTCTTCCATGCCCGCCAGATCTTTTTTCGAGAGTTTGCCGTAGCCAGGGAAACTCGCAATGCGGAAGTAATACGAGCCGTTTTCGCCGCGATACGCGCTTCCGCGCTCAATTAACTTCTCAATCAGCCGTACCATCTGAGGAATATGCTCCGTGGCGCGTGTTAGAAATTCCGGCTCCTCGACTCCGAGCGCCTTCAGGTCCTCGAGAAATGCATTTTCGTATTTCGCCGTATAGTCGCCGATGGACTGGCCCGCTGCGGTGGCATTGCGCATGATCTTGTCGTCGACATCAGTGATGTTCATAACGTGGCGCAGATCAACCCGCTGTTGCCTCAGAAAACGGCGCAGAATGTCGACGTGGACGAACGTGCGAAAATTTCCGATGTGGCCATAGTCGTAAACCGTCGGGCCGCAGGCGTAGATGCCAAGCGGCTTTCCGGGCTGCGGCTGAAGTTCCTCAATCAGTCCTGTAAGTGTGTTGTAGAGACGAAGTGCCATGCAGGTTTTGATTGTACTTGGGAACGGTGGGGAATCCGCCAATTACCGTCTTGTACCGCCGAGCGGAAGCGAAGGTTCGGCGCTGAGAAGGCCGGTTGCAAAATCTCTGGCAATGAATTTCGGCCAAGCCGCTGCCGCGATCATGGCTGCGTTGTCCGTCGAAAGGGCGAGCGAGGGAAAGGCCACCGGTAATGCCCGGCTTTGTCCTTCGGCGGTAAAACGTCGCCGCAGTTCGCTGTTGGCGGCCACACCGCCAGAAACGACAATGCTGGCGCAATGAAAACATTCCGCTGCGGCGAACGTCTTCCGCACCAGGTCCTCCACCACCGCGTGCTGGAACGACGCGATTAACCCCAGCGTTTCTGGGTCGCAGAGCGAAAGCGCATCCTGCAGGCTCGCGCCAGGGATATTTACTAGCGCGCTGCGCCGTGTTTCAATCCGCTCCGCCATGGCATGCGTCTGAACGTACCGCAGAACAGCCGTCTTCAATCCGCTAAAGGAAAATAGAAAGCGCGGACTCTGCTCCTGCGCAACGCGATATATTTTCTGCTTCACATTTACCGGGCCAAAAGCAACCGCGCGTGGATTGCCATGCTGGGCCAGCCGGTCAATCCAGGGACCGCCGGGATAACCGAGGCCCAGCAGTTTCGCCACCTTGTCATAGGCTTCTCCCGCCGCATCATCCACAGTTCTGCCGATGATTTCGTACTGCCATGATCCGGCGGTTTCTTCCGCCAGATACAGATGTGTATGGCCGCCGGAGACTACCAGCGCGAGAGTTGGCTGCGGCAGCGTCTCCTGCTGTTTTCGCGTTTCCAGCAGCACTGCGTGGATGTGGCCTTCCAGATGGTTCACCGCGATCAACGGTCGGTCGAGCGCGAAGGCCAGCCCTTTGGCATACATCACGCCGACCAGCAATGCTCCAGCCAGCCCCGGCCCCTCGGTTACCGCGATGGCATCGAGATCACGGAAGCCGCACCCCGCTTGCTGAAGCGCCGCGCGAACTACCGGAACAATATTCTGCAGATGCTCCCGCGAGGCCAATTCCGGCACCACACCGCCGTATGGGGCATGAGTGCCAATTTGTGAAGCGATCACATTCGACAGAACGTCAGTACCCCCGCGCACGATTGCCGCGCCGGTTTCATCGCAGGAGCTTTCAATGCCCAATATCAGACGCGAATGTGCAGCTGGGGAATTGGACATGTCACCATGGTAAAGGGAGCATCCATTCATTTGGGCACGGGTACTGGCCGTCGATGCCGGCGCTCCGCAAACTACTCCATATGGCGAACAACAATCCTGCTCCAGCATCGTTGGCTCAACAGGCCGCAAGCGAGATCGTCGACCGGCTCCGCGCCGCAGGCCACGCCGCCTATTTCGCCGGCGGCTGCGTGCGCGATCTGCTGCTCGGCCGCGATCCCGTCGATTTCGACGTGGCCACCAGTGCCACGCCGGAGATCGTCCTCGATATGTTTCCGCGCACCTTTGCTGTTGGCGCGCATTTCGGCGTCGTACTGGTGGCGACGGAATACGGAGGCGCCGAAATTCTTACGGAAGTGGCGACGTTTCGCAGCGACGGGGTATACAGCGACGGCCGCAGACCCGATTCCGTCCGCTACACCAGTTCCGCTGAACAGGATGTTCTTCGCCGCGACTTCACCATCAACGGGATGTTGCTGGATCCCGGCATACTGGCGCAAACCGGCGAGCTGCGCTCCGCCGTACTCGATTTTGTCGGCGGCATTGAAGATCTCGAAGCGGGTATCGTCCGCGCCATTGGCGATCCCGTGCAGCGTTTTGCGGAAGACAAACTCCGCATGTTGCGAGCAGTCCGTTTTGCGGCGCGTTTCGGCTTTGCCATCGAAAACCGCACGTTTGAAGCCATCCACACGCTGGCAGGCGAAGTCGATCAGGTAAGTCAGGAGCGCGTACGTGATGAACTCACCCGCATGTTGACGGAAGGCGCCGCGCGCCGCGCCTTCGAATTGCTGGAGAGCGCCGGCTTGTTGTCGAAAATTCTGCCGGAAGTCTCACGCATGCACGGCGTTGAGCAGCCGCCGCAGTTTCATCCAGAAGGAGATGTCTGGACGCACACTCTGATGCTGCTTGAACAACTGCCAGGCGGCAGCCCCGCAACGCTGGCCTGGGGAGCGCTGCTGCACGATGTCGGCAAGCCGCCAACATTTCGCCGTGCGCCTGATCGAATTCGCTTCGACAATCATGTAGAAGTGGGGGTTCGCATGGCGGAGCAAATCTGCCGCCGTCTGCGCATGTCGAACAGCGATACTGAACAGATTCTGGCGCTGATCGCCAACCACATGCGCTTCGCAGATGTCGAGAAGATGCGCGCCTCGACGCTGAAACGTTTCTTCCGCCTTAATCAATTTGACGAGCATCTTGCGCTGCATCGTATGGACTGCCTGGCCAGCCACGGCAGTTTATCGCTGTACGAATTTGCGAAACAGCACTACGAAACTGAGGATCCCGATCAGATTCGCCCAAAGCCACTGATTACCGGCGAGGACCTGATTGCGCTCGGTTACCGTCCCGGTCCAGAATTCAGGCGCATGTTGACCAGGGTGGAAGATGCGCAGCTCGAAGGCACTATCGATCGGCGGGAAGATGCACTGGCGATGATTGAGCGCGAATTCCCTGGGGCGTAATCGCAGGAGCGGGTCCAGAGCGGAGCGAAGGATCTCCCATTTCATGGGGCATTGCAATGCGAGATCCTTCGCTCATTCACTTGCCGGGAGGAATTTATTTTCCGGCCAGCTCGAAGCGCTTATTGATTTCTTCCCAGTTGACCGTGTTCCACCACGCTGCAAGATATTCGGGCCGCCTATTCTGATACTTCAAATAATAGGCATGCTCCCAGACGTCGTTTCCCAGGATTGGGAAATGACCCTGCGAAAATGGGCTGTCCTGGTTGGCTGTGGTGATGATCTTCAGCTTGCCGGCCTCGCTGACGAGCCATCCCCAGCCGGAACCGAACTGTTTTGCCGTGGTTTCGTTGAACTGCTTCTTAAAGTCTTCGAAACTGCCAAAATCTCTTTTGATCTGATCGGCAATTTTCCCGGTCGGCTGGCCGCCGCCCTGCGGTTTCATAATCTGCCAGAACATGGTGTGGTTCACATGGCCGCCGCCGTTGTTTCGCACCGCCGTCCGAATGTCTTCGGGAACGGTATTCAGATTGCGCAACAGATCTTCCGCGGAATGCTTGTTCAGTTCCGGATGCTTCTCCAGCGCGGCGTTCAGATTGGTGACATACGCCTGGTGGTGTTTGTCGTGATGCAGGTGCATGGTGGTTTCATCGATGTGAGGCTCAAGAGCTGCATAGTCATATGGAAGCGGTGGAACTTCGTGTGCCAAAGGACTCCTCCTGTTTCAGGGTAGCTGTGTTTGCAATCGGGTTCGGTGAACCACGCCTGTCGCGGAACTTCGAGTTGTGTCCGCGCTAGGAAGCACCGGCGCAGACAGGCAGGCATGTTACTGCAGAGAGTGTCTCGAACGAACTACAACCAAACCAACCCTCATCTTACTCTAGTAGATGCAGTCAAGGCGCAATCGAGGCAGTTTTGGTGGCTGCATATTTCCGGATGAAGATTTGTGCGACTACGATGAGGTTATCCCGTGTGCTTGAATAAGGTTTAAGGTCAATCTTGTCGCGAGCCTTACCGGTTCGCCGTATATCCAGCAAGCTAATCTAAAGGTCTGGAGTTGCGATGGAGCAAAACGCACCGGAATATCAGTGGATCACAGCCGATGGCCCGGCATTTGGCGGTCCTGGGCTGCCGCCACGCTGGACTTCGAGCGAAAAAGAAGCCGTTGGGACCGCGTATTCGGCTGCCAGCCGGGTATGGTTCACCATTTCGCACGGAATCCTGAACGAAATCTACTATCCGACAATTGATCGTCCACAGGTTCGGGATCTCGGATTTTTGATCAGCGACGGCGAAACGTTTTTTCACGAAGAAAAACGCGATCTCGAACATACCCTTGAATATATTGACGCGGACGCGCTGGGCGTGCGTATCACCGGGCGCGATCCGCAGGACCGCTATACGCTGACCAAGGAAATCATTACCGACCCACATCAATCGACAGTGCTGGTGCGCGTTCGGGTCGCGGGAGATGAGGATCTCCTGCGCCGCCTGAAAGTCTTTGCGCTGCTCGCCCCTCATCTGGAAGTGGGGGGCGCTGGAAACTCTGGCCGAATCGTGGATGTCGCCGGATGGCGTGTTCTGCTGGCGTGGAAAAATGCCGTGTCGGTCGCCATGACTGCCAGCTGCGGGTTCAGCAAAGCATCCTGCGGATATGTGGGGACAAGTGACGGCTGGAATGATCTGAATAGCAATTTCAAAATGGATTGGCAGTTCGATCAGGCATTGGATGGAAACATCGCCCTGACGGGCGAGGTGGATATCGCCCGTAATCCTGAGTTCACGATTGCTGTCGGTTTTGGCGAAGGGCATCACGCTGCGCTGGCCGGCGTCATGCAATCTCTGGCCACAAAATTCTCTGCCCATCGGGAGCGGTTTATCACGCAATGGCATCGCGCCAAATGCCCGCTCAAGTTGGCCGCCTCGACTGATAATGGGCATCTGCTGCGCATCAGCCATAACGTCCTGCTGGCGCATGAGGACAAGACTTTTCAGGGCGCCTTCATTGCCTCCGCATCGATCCCCTGGGGCCAGTCCAAAGGGGACGACGACCTGGGCGGCTACCATCTGGTCTGGACCCGCGACATGGTGCAATCCGCGACCGCCCTGCTCGCCCTCGGTCTCCGTGAGACTCCTTTGCGCGCTCTGGTTTATCTCGCCTGCGCCCAGCAGCCGGATGGCGGTTTTTCGCAGAACTTCTGGGTCAACGGAACCCCATATTGGTCCGGTATCCAGTTGGATGAAGTGGCGTTCCCCCTCATTCTTGCCTGGCGCCTGTGGAAGGAAAAAGCCCTCGGCGAGCTGCACATGCTGCCGTTTGTCGAACGTGCCGCCGCCTACCTGATGAAATATGCGCCGGTGACCCAGGAGGAGCGCTGGGAGGAGAACGCTGGCTATTCTCCTTCGACGCTCGCCGCCGTCATCACTGCCTTGGTCTGCGCCAGCGATTTGGTCAAGGCATACGACGCAGCGGACCTGAGCGATTTCTATTTGATCTTCGCCGATTGGATCGAATCTCATCTTGAGTCTTGGACAGTGACTGAAGAAGGCATTCTGCTTCCGGAGGTGCGGCGTCACTATATGCGCATCCATCCACCACGTAGCGGTGACCGGTTCTTCAATCCGAGCATTGGCGAAGGAAAAGTTCATGTGGCCAATCGAGCGCCGGATCAGCAATCGGTTTTCGAGGCCCGCGAAATTGTCGATCCTGGTTTTCTGGAACTGGTCCGCTATGGAATCCGTTCTCCACACGATCCTCTGATCGTGGATTCGTTAAAGGTCGTGGATGCGACTCTGAAGGTGCAAACGCCGTATGGCCCCAGTTGGCGGCGTTATAACCACGACAGTTACGGCCAAAAGCGCAACGGTGAACCCTACGATGGTACGGGGCACGGCGGCGCCTGGCCGTTGCTGACCGGCGAACGCGCGCATTATGAACTGGCTGCGGGCAACAACGTCCGTTACATGATCGCGGCCATGGAACGGTTCACTTCCACTGGAGGAATGCTTCCCGAGCAGCTCTGGGACGCCCCCGATCTGCCCAGCCATGGAATGTGTCTCGGCCGCCCATCCGGCTCCGCCATGCCGCTCGCGTGGGCCCATGCCGAATACATCAAGCTGCTGCGTTCGGTCTCCGATGGCGAAGTCTTCGACCGGGTGGAGCCGGCTGCCAAACGTTACAGTGACAGACAACAGCGGCCGTTCGTCAAAAGCGGCATAGAAATATGCAAGCGCGATCATCTCCCGCGCCGCATCTCTCCAGGGAAAACGTTGCGCGTTATTGAGGGCGCCCATTTCCGTGTGCTTTTTACTCAGGATGGCTGGAAGACAAACAAGACTCTCGAGTCCCGCCAGGTTGGCTGCGTTTCCTACGCCGACATTTCGGTTGCCCAAGATGCGGAGGGTCCGGTTTCCTTTACCCTGTACTGGCTCGGAGACAATCGGTGGGAAGGAAAAAACTACGATGTGCCAATTGTGAATGCGAAGGCGGGGAACAGCTGAAACTTCCCTGCCATCTCCCGACGTCCGGGTCATCCCGCATCTATACAATTAGGGCGAGGCATTTAGCTTGACAGTTGCGGATCGTTTCGGACGAACAACCATCAATCCGAGCCGCGACGCCTGATGTGAGAGAGGATGTATGACGGAACTGGATCAATTGTCGATCAATGCATTGCGTTTCCTTGCAGTGGATGCGGTGGAAAAGGCCAACAGCGGCCACCCTGGAGCCCCATTGGGAGATTCCCCCATCACCTATCTTTTGTTTCACAAATACATGCGCCACAATCCGGCGAATTCCAAATGGACTGATCGCGATCGCTTCGTGCTCTCCAATGGGCATGCCTCCGCCATGCTCTATTCGGCGCTTTATCTTTCGGGCTACAAACTCACGATGGAAGACTTAGAGCAGTTCCGCCAGTTTGACTCGAAAACCCCCGGCCATCCGGAACTGGGCGCGGCCGATGGCGTGGAGGTGACCACCGGGCCGCTCGGTCAGGGACTGGGCATGTCGGTCGGCATGGCTGCGTCGGAACGGCATCTGGCGGCCCGCTATAACCGTCCCGGATTCGAGATCGTTAACCACTACACCTACGTAATGTGCGGCGATGGCGACCTGATGGAAGGCGTTTCCCACGAGGCCTGTTCCTTTGCTGGCACACTCGGCCTGGGTAAACTCATCCTCTTTTACGATGACAACCTCGTTTCTCTCGACGGTCCCACCGAGCTCTCGTTTACCGAGAATGTCGAAGAACGCTTTGACGCCTATCACTGGCACGTGCAGCGCGTCGCCGACGGCAACGATTTGGAAGCCTTGGAAAAGGCCATCGATGCCGCCAAGGCAGCGACCGACAAGCCCTCAATTATTGCGGTCCGCACCGTAATTGGATATGGCAGCCCCAAAGCGGGCACCTCCAAAGCCCATGGGGAGCCTTTGGGAGCCGAAGACACGAAAAAGACAAAAGAAAAGCTCGGCTGGCCCGCGGACAAGAGCTTTTATGTGCCCGAGGAAGCCGCGAAGAACTGGTCAACCGCCAAGGAACGCGGCGCCAAGATCGAAAGCGAATGGGACATCTTGTTCGCGAAATACAAACAACAGTTTCCCGATCTAGCCGCTGAATATGAGCGCGTCTTCTCCGGCAAGCTTCCCTCCGGTTGGGAAGCCGCTGTACCGAGGTTCCCGGCAAACTCAAAACCCATGGCCACGCGGGTTGCGGGCGGCACTGCGTTGAACGCGATCGCGCAAAAAGTGCCGGAGCTGATCGGCGGTGCGGCCGATTTATCCACCTCCACCAAGACCACCATTAAAGACAGCCCCAGCTTTCATGTCGATCCCAACGGCCGCAACATCTTCTTCGGCGTGCGCGAGTTTGGCATGTGCTGTTTCGTCAATGGCATGGCAGCGCACGGCGGTCTCATCCCCTATGGTTCCACTTTTTTCTGTTTCAGCGACTACGCCCGCCCCGCCCTGCGCCTCGCCGCCCTGATGCAGGTGCCCTCCATCTTCGTCTTCACGCATGACTCGATCGGTCTCGGCCAGGATGGTCCCACGCACCAGCCCGTTGAGCAGCTCGCCTCGCTGCGCGCCATGCCGGACATGACCGACTTTCGCCCTGCCGACGCCAACGAAACAGCGGCCGCGTGGCAGGTCATTCTAGAGCGCCGTAAGCCGTCGTTCCTTGCCCTCTCACGCCAGGACCTCCCAGTGCTCGACCCGGAAAAATATGACATTCTGAACGGTGTCAGGCGTGGCGGCTATGTCCTGAACGACGGAGGCGCTGCACCCGACGTCGTCCTGATCGCGACCGGCAGCGAAGTGAGCCTGGTGCTCCAAGCGGCAGCGGAATTGGAAAAGCAGGGCACCCGAACGCGTGTCGTCTCCATGCCGAGCTATACAATTTTTGACGATCAGCCGGAGGAGTATCGCCGCCAAACCCTTCTTACCGGAGTGCCCCGGCTCGTCGTCGAAGCGGGAGCGACCTTCGGCTGGTGGAAGATCGCCGGCGAATCGGGTGATGTCCTCGGCCTCGATCGCTTCGGTTCCTCTGCTCCCGGCGAAATCGTGATGGAGAAGCTCGGGTTCAATGTGCGAAATGTCGTCGATCGCGCCACACGCATGATCGAGCGCGCCGGCAAAACCGCAGCTACGGCGTCGAGGTGAGACAGAGATGAAGATCGCTATCGCCTCCGATCATGCCGGCTTTGAACTGAAGGAAGAAGTCCGCAAGTACGTTGCAGGCCTGGGACATGAGGTGCTGGACCTGGGCGCGTACAACACCGAGCCCTCGGACTATCCGGATTACGCCGAGTATGTAGGACGCGCACTGCATGCAAAGAATGCCGAACGCGGCATATTGATCTGCGGGTCCGGCGTGGGCGTCTCCGTCGCTGCGAATAAAATGCCCGGAATCCGTGCCGCCATGTGCCATGACACCTATTCCGCGCACCAGGGCGTCGAGCACGACGACATGAACGTGCTGGTACTGGGTGCCCGCATCATCGGATACGCGCTGGCATTCGATCTGGTCGCGGCATATCTGAATGCACATTTCCAGTCGAATGAAGAACGGTTCGTGCGCCGGTTCAACAAGGTGAAATCCATTGAACAGCGGTATATGTCGGGTCAATGGCCAAACCCCGTCTAGCGACTCGGCAGTTTCAAAAACAATAAAGGATGTAAGGAAATGACCAACGAGCAATCCGGGCGTGTCTGGTTCATCACGGGTTCATCCTCCGGCTTCGGACGCTTGCTCGCCGAACAAGTCCTGGCCGCCGGAGAATTCGTCGTCGCAACCGCCAGAGATCCCGCCAAAGTCTCCGATCTGGAGCGGAAATATCCAGACAACGCCAAAGCCCTCCGCCTGGACGTAACGAATAAAACCGAAGCAGATGAAGCTGTCGCCCAGGCGCTTGCTGTTTTCGGCCGGATTGACGTGCTGGTCAATAATGCCGGCTACGGTCTGGTTGCCGCGCAGGAAGAAGCGACGGAAGAAGAGATTCAGCGTCAGATCGACACCAATGTCTACGGCGTGATCCACGTGACACGCGCGGTGTTGCCACACATGCGCACGCAGCGCTCCGGCCATATCATCAATATGTCATCTATAGCCGGGCTGGTCGGCACTCCCGGGCTCGGCTATTACAACCTGACCAAGTTCGCGCTGGAAGGAATGTCGGAGGCGCTGGCGCAGGAGGTAGGCCCGCTGGGCATTCACGTCACCGCCGTCGAACCCGGTCCCTTCCGTACGGATTTTGCCGGCCGATCCGCACAATATTCGCCGAACGAAATACGCGAGTATTCCGAATCCGCCGGGAAGACACGCGCGCTTCTGCAAACCGGCCACGGCGTTCAGAAAGGCGATCCGGTGCGCGCCGCCGAAGCCATCCGCCAGGTCGTCGGCAGCAGCCATCCTCCACGTCACCTGCTCCTGGGGGCCTTCGCGCTCCATCGATTCCGGAGCAAGATCGAGCGCTTCCAAACAGAAATTGCGGAGTGGGAAAGCGTAGCTCTTGGCGCGGATTTTCCCGACGATGAAGCTGCCCGGGCGTCCCGATGACCACATCGGATGCGAAGATCACCGCCACGTTCTGGGATTGCGGCGGCGTGTTTCTCACCAATGGATGGGACCACGCCGAGCGCAGCTGCGTCATCGAGCACTTCGGGCTGAACTTCGACGAATTCGAGAGCCGCCACGACGCTCCAAACGATAGTTGGGAGCGGGGAAAAATCACTTTGCATCAATATCTGCAGGAGACGGTCTTTTATACTCCGCGACCGTTCTCAGAGGAAGAATTTGTTACGCAGATGCGTAACGTCAGCCAGGTGCTTTATCCGCAGATGATTGCATTCCTCCGCAATCTGCGGAATCAATGCACGCCGGAGAAGCGCATCGCCGTATATCTGCTGAGCAATGAATCGCGCGAGTTAATGGCGTATCGCATTCCGAAGTTCGGGTTATCTTCGCTGTTCGACGCGTTTCTGATCTCGGCTTACATCGGATTGCGGAAACCTGAACCGGCCTTTTTTCAGTGCGCTCTGGACATCTCTCAGCGCCGGCCCGAACAGTGCGTCTTTATCGATGATCGCGAGGAGAATGTGGCCGCTGCGCAGAAAGCGGGAATACGCGGCATTCGCCTGAAGACGCCACAGCAGGGAATTGCCGAGCTTGGACGGCTCGGAATACTGGCGGCCTGAACCGCGGCAGAAATGAATTTTGAAAGGGGAAGATATGGAACTCGGTCTCATCGGTCTGGGAAAAATGGGGTTCAATATGGCGGAGCGGCTTCGCCAGGGTGGGCATAAAGTGGTCGGATTCGATTTCAACGCCGAAACCGTCAACAAGCTCACAGCATCTGGCTCGGTCGGAGTGCAGTCGCTCGACGGTCTGGTCAACAATCTCAAGGCTCCGCGCGCCATCTGGATCATGGTACCCGCCGGGGATCCCGTGGATCAGACGATCGCCAAGCTCGAACCGCTGATGCAAAAGGGCGACATTTTCATCGACGGCGGCAATTCAAACTACAAGGATTCGCAGCGCCGCCACGCCCAGTTGGTCGCGAAGGGATTTAACTTCGTCGACGTAGGTACGTCCGGAGGGGTGTGGGGCATCACCGAAGGCTACAGTATGATGATTGGCGGCGATGATCAGCCAGTCCAGCACCTGACGCCTATCTTCGAAACCCTCGCTCCGGGCAAGGACAAAGGCTGGGGACACGTCGGGCCATCCGGCGCCGGGCACTTTGTGAAGATGGTCCACAACGGCATCGAATATGGCCTGATGCAGGCCTACGCGGAAGGCTTCTCCATCTTGAAGCATAAGGAGCCAATGCATCTCGATCTGACTCAGATCGCCGAAATCTGGCGCTATGGTAGCGTGGTGCGCTCCTGGCTGCTCGATTTGACGGCGGACGCGCTCAAGAAAAATCCCGAGTTGGACGGCCTCGAAGCCTATGTCGCCGATTCCGGAGAGGGCCGCTGGACGGTGTTCGAAGCGATCGATCTGAACGTTTCCGCTCCCGTTATTACAGAATCGTTAATTCGCAGGCTTCGGTCGCGCGAGGACAACAACTTCTCCGACCGCATGCTCGCGATCATGCGCAACGAATTCGGCGGTCACGCGGTTAAGAAAGCAACCTAAGAAGGGCCCGAAAAGTACATTCTCAGTTCAAATGGAGCGCAGCGAAGTCGAGGAATCCGCGGTTTGCTGAATTCGCGAAGGAAATTTGGACCCCTGTATCTCGTCTGCCGGGGCGGATGAGATGTGGGTTCAGTGTCGACACCGCGGTACTCTATCCAATGAAAGTTTCGCCGAAGGAGCACGCGCATGGCAACTACGGAAGTAAGAATTTCGCCCGAACAGATTGAAGCATCGCGCGCCAGCGAGCGTGTGCCGGACCCATGTGTCGTCGTCATCTTCGGCGCTTCCGGAGACTTGACGAAGCGGAAGCTGCTGCCTGCGCTTTATCACCTTGAACAGGGCAACCTGCTGCCAAAAAATTTTGCCGTCGTCGGCGTGGCGCGGCGGCCATTGAAGGATGAGTTTATTAGTGATATGCGCGACGGCATCGTCAAAGGCGGCGGCGTTGAGGCGAACGACGCGAAACTCGGCGAATTTCTCTCCCGGGTAAATTACCACGCCATGGATTTTGACGATGCCGACGGTTACACCCGGCTGAAAACGCTGCTCGAAAGCCTGGACAAGAGATATGGCACGAATGGCGGCCGCCTGTTTTATCTGGCGACCGCGCCGGAATATTTCGCGGAGATCGTCGACCAATTGGGCGCGCATGGCATGGCCAAGCCGGAGCAAGGTGCTGTCCGCGTCATCATCGAAAAACCTTTCGGCCACGATCTGGAATCGGCGCGCGAGTTGAACGACAACGTCAACAGGGTCCTCTCGGAAGATCAGGTCTTCCGCATCGACCATTATCTGGGCAAGGAAACGGTCCAGAATATTTTGGTATTCCGCTTCGCCAATGGAATTTTCGAGCCGATCTGGAACCGCAACTTTATCGATCACGTGCAGATCACGGCGGCCGAAAGCATCGGGATTGAAGGCCGGGGGCCGTTTTATGAAAAAGCCGGAGCGTTGCGGGATGTGGTGCAGAACCATGTCATGGAACTGCTCTCTTTCGTCGCCATGGAGCCGCCGGTTTCCTTCGGTGCAGCGCCCATCCGTACCGAAAAGGTAAAGGTCTGGAAAGCGATTCATCCCATCCGGATGGAAGACACCGTTCGCGGACAATACGGCGCCGGAATAATCGATGGCAAGCCGGTCGTTGCTTATCGCGAGGAAAATCGAGTCGACCCCAAGTCCACCACGGAAACCTTTGCCGCACTTCGAATGGAGATCGAAAACTGGCGCTGGGCTGGCGTCCCTTTCTACGTGCGTGCCGGCAAACGGCTAGCCGAGCGCTCAACAGAAATTACAATTCAATTTAAGCAACCGCCGCTGTTACTTTTTAAGGACACCCCGAACAGCAAGTGCGGCGGGATTCAGCCCAACATCATTTCCATGCGCATTCAGCCCAACGAAGGTATCTCCCTGCGGTTTGCTGCGAAAGTTCCAGGCCCCGCGATGCAAAGCTGCCCGGTCATCATGGATTTCGATTATGCGACCGCTTTCGGCGTCTCATCCGCAAATGGATATGAGCGTTTGTTGCTCGATGCCATGCTGGGGGATGCAACCCTGTTCGCCCATCGCGACGGCGTCGAAGCTACGTGGTCGCTGATGACGCCAGTTCTCGAAAGCTGGGCCGCCAACCCGCCCAACGACTATCCAAATTATGCGGCGGGCACCTGGGGGCCAGCGGCATCGGACGAACTGCTTGCCCGCGATGGACGCCAATGGCGTCAGCAATAATCGTCGGCTACCATAACATTGATGTCGAAGACAATTCAGGTTCACTATCACGTAACGAAAGATGCCGAGGCGCTCAGTCTCGCTACTGCTGACTGGATTGCGTCCGCTGCCGGCCAGTCGATCTCGGCTCACGGCATCGCAAGAATTGCGATTTCCGGCGGCAACACGCCGAAAGAAACATTTGCATTGCTCGCGGATCCGGCGCAACCGTTTCGCCAGCGTATCGACTGGCCCCGGCTAATGATTTTCTGGGTTGACGAGCGCTGCGTTCCGCCCATCGACCCGGATTCCAATTACCACATGACTCGCGAAATCCTGCTGTCGAAAGTTCCGCTGCCCGAAACGAATATCGTCCGTATCGAAGGTGAGCTTGATCCCGAAGAGGCAGCGGCGCGGTATGAGTCAGCCTTGCGCAATCGATTTCGTCTCGAAGGTGCTGAGCTTCCGCGTTTCGATCTGATCCTTCTCGGCCTCGGCGACAATGGCCATACTGCCTCGTTATTTCCGCACTCGGACGCGCTCGATTCCATGATGCGCCTGGCCGTGGCCGCCCATGTCGAAGCCAAAAACCCATGGCGCGTGACATTGACCTGGCCTGTCATCAACCACGGCAGCCAGGTTGTATTCCAGATCCAGGGTGCTTCCAAGGCTGAGGTGCTGAACGAAGTTATGTTGGGACCGTACGACCCGGAAGCCTTGCCTGCGCAATTGATCCGCCCAGAAAGCGGCGAGCTGACGCTGCTGCTGGACGAGGCTGCTGCTGCGCAATTGCCTCCGCCGATGAAAGATGGAGTAGGTCTGCTGGAAGTGCGCCGATGATTCTGGCGGGCGATGTCGGCGGCACCAAAGTGCATCTCGCCCTGTATCGTTTCGAGCAGGGTGCGCTCCGGCACGTGCGCGATCGAAAATTTCCAGCCGCACAGCACCCCGATCTCCAGTCAATCGTGCGCGAGTTCCTGGGCGCGAAAAATCCCGATACCGGCAAGCACGAGGAGATTGATGCAGCCTGCTTCGGGGTTCCGGGCCCGGCCCGCAACAACGTCGTTCGCCTTACCAACCTTCCATGGACTCTTGAGAGCCATCAGCTCGCGCGCGATCTTGGGATCGAGCACCTTTTCCTGATCAACGATCTTGAAGCAAACGGCTACGGCATCGCCGAACTCAGCCCCGACCAGATCCTTGTTCTTAGCGAGGGAGACAGCAGCCTCGTCGGCAATCGAGCACTGATGGCGGCGGGTACAGGACTGGGTGAAGCATTCTTAGTCTGGAATGGAAAGAGCCACATTCCAATGGCCTCCGAAGGTGGGCATGTCGATTTCGGCCCGCGCACCGATTTGGAAATTGAGCTGCTGAAGTATCTGCGCAGCGACCCCGAAATCAACGGCCACGTCAGCTGGGAGCGCGTCTGTTCCGGAATTGGCCTCAGGAACATCTACACGTTTCTGCGTGACGAAAAGAAGATGGTAGAATCGCCGGCCCTGCGGAAACGGATGCAGGAGGAAGATCCGAACTCCGTGATCGGTGAACTGGGGGAGTCGGATGAAGACGAGCTGTGCGCCAAAGTGTTGGATGTTTTCGTCTCCGCCTATGGCGCGGAAGCCGGCAATCTCGCGCTCAAAGTTCTTGCGCATGGCGGCGTTTATATCGGCGGCGGAATCGCGCCCAAAATTTTGAAGAAAATGCAGGATGGCACTTTCATGCGGGCATTCTGCGACAAGGGAAGGCTGCATGATCTGGTCTGCCAGATGCCGGTGAGGATCATCCTGGAAACCCGCGCTGCGTTAATAGGCGCGGCCGCCTATGCGGAAGCCCGCGCGGCAGAGCTTTCAGGCCGTTCGCTGCGCGCAGCTTCTGTGCGCCTGCGTACCTGAGTGTAATGTCAACCCGACGGGAACGAAGCGAAATGGAAGCACCTCACCGTTTCTTTAGAGCAGAGAACAACTCCGTCCAATGATGAGCCAGACCCGCCAGATCATTTCGTTGATGTTTCTGCTGTTCGTTGTTCCGCAGATTGCTCTCGCCCACGCCGTCCTGGTGCATTCAACACCCGCCGATCAATCTGTCATACGCGGCCGCAGAGTGAACCTAGCGCTCGAGTTCAACTCCCGTATCGATGCCAGCCGCTCCATGCTGACGCTGACCGGTCCGGCCGGGAAAAGCCTACCGGTGCAGATCCAGTCCAGCCTAAAGCCGTCGGAATTGAAGGGGATTGCTAGTCAGTTAGAGAGTGGAACGTATCACATTCACTGGCAGGTTCTGGCGACTGATGGACACATCACCCGCGGAGAAATCACATTTACTGTAGCGAAAGATTGAAGCGGTCACCTAGATGCGGGAAGCTAACCTAGACCTATTTCGTCCAGACCGACTGGCTGCGGCAAGCACAAGGCGATGGGAAACATGACAGGGTGCAGAACATCCCTTTTGCATCGCGAGGGCACCATTCTCTTTCGCGACTGAACCTTTGTTGAGTGAATAGTTTCGTTCTCTCGAAGCATTGCCCTATCATCTCGCGAAGGCAAGCACGATTTCTTAAAAAGAATAGTCGCCTCGCTTGCGTCGGCTTCAGCAGCGCGGCATTGGCTTGGGAAACTCCCGATAAGTAAAGGACTTCCATGAAGCTGAAATTCATCAAATCTCGATTGACGCCCATGAACGTGCTCTGTAGCATTCGTGATGCGCGCTGATTTTTTCTTACATTCTCCGCGGACCCGATATCAAGACGTGGTCCCGGCTTGTGACGGTCCACGACCTCCGCTATAGTGAGGAAAGGCATGCGGCGCTATCGTCTAGGGGTTAGGACGTGAGATTCTCAATCTTAAAACACGGGTTCGATTCCCGTTAGCGCTACCAGCTATCTTCCGCTAAAGCCCGCTAAATCAGCGGGCTTTGCTTTTGGCAGAAAAACCCGCTCGCGCTCATTAACCCCTCATAGGGGGAAATCTGTGGCACAACCTGTGGCACAAACCATCTGGCCACTTTAGAACTGCGGAAGCATATCGCTGGACGGAATGCCGAGAACGTGTCCGTTTTTACCGAGCCCTCTGTTAGAAGCGGTTGGCATCTCGCACCAAGGTCTTCAACACCCTTTGTCACAAAGCGGCGTCACCGGACTTGGAGGGGATAAAGCACCAGTTCAGCAGGGGACTCATAATCTTAGATTGGGCTCTTTAGACGAAATTAGGCGTGCTTACATTGGCTTGTATTTTCATCCGCTTATGAGACTTCCCAATGAGCGAATATAAGCCCATCTAGACCGGCACCCGCTACAGTATCCGCTACAGTCGTTCCAGGTTACATGGCCCGCGTAATCAGCACAATCGACAACGTAATCAATCCGGCATTAGTCGCTGCAGAAGTCACGAGTTCGAGACTAGCACAACGTTAGTTTCGGTCCATCTCTCTGATGATTCTTGAGACATAATCACGGAGTTCGGCCTCAGGAAGCGGTCCAGCAGGCTGCCAGAAAGACCGACTTGGGCGGAGTTTCCGGACCCAGCGCGCTCGGATGCGCATGCGTGGTCGTCCCATCCGAACTATGATCTGCTGACCATTGTTGCGGGTATTCATCCCGACGTGCCAAGATTTTCGATAGTCCGCATCGCTCCGTCTCCGGAAATCTTAAAAGCTTCGAGGCATCCATGCCACATCCACTAGGCACGATTCACGTTCAGTATCGGCATGACCATGATCGTGCGGATTTCGAGATCAGTCTGCCTCACGGCCTGCCGGGGTATTTGTTATGGTACGGAGTACGCCACTCTCTACAGGAAGGCACGCAGACGTTGCACTTGGCGATCGATGCAGCTGCGCGGTCGCCGCTGCAGCCACCCGCACGCCCGGAACGACCACCTCGATAACGGCTAGCTCCGCCTTCTGAACCGGTTTCCAATCAGCCCTACTCCACGATCCCCAATGAACACGCATTTCGAAAATAGTTCACTCATTCCTGCTGTTTTGAAATCCGCAGGCGTCGTGACAACCTACACGGAAAAATCAACACAATAAACCTAAGGTCGCCATCATCAAGCTAACGCGGTCGTGACAGGCATTGAACTGCTGTCGAAATCATGGGCAATCTGAAGTTCATCACATTATGCGAGTTTCTTCCGTCATAGCCACAAAGTAGAAAATGGCAGGTCAGGGTGTCAGACTCGCCCTTTAAGCAGGCTCGTCCATGGTACGACCTCTCAAAACAGGAATTTCAGTGCTACTTGCCCAATGCGTGGATCATTTGCGCTAGTGATCATTCCGAACTGACCGCTGTCAATATTGCCGATTGTACCGCCACCCAGGCCAGAACTCTCAGCATTGAACTGTGTGTGGTTAAAAACATTAAAGAACTCAATGCGTAACTCTAATACTCGCGACTCCGTGATGTTGGTATTTTTTATTAGTGCCATGTCAAAGTTGTTGATCCCAGGGCCATGGAAGAAGCGATACTTGGAGTCGCCCAGTTGTCCCAAGGCCTCAGGAGTAAAAAGAGACGTGTTGAAGTAGGGCTTACCGGAGCGCGGATTGTTGAACTGGAGATTCCCAGGCGTGTAGTTCGGCACGTCGAGGCCAAAGCCACCTGGCCCAGTACCTCCGGTACCCAACAACGAATTATCGTCTCCTTCGAAGATAGTGATCGGGGGACCCGAGGCGAAGCGTGTGATGCCGGATATCTCCCAGCCGTGAGTAACGATATTGTTACGAGCAAAAATACGGTCAAACGGCAGCAAATAGTAGTAACTCACTACAAAGTTCTGAGGAATATCGAAGGCCGACAAGCCGCGGGAGAGCCTGGGATTGAAAAAGTTGATTTGGTTTCCCCAGCCGGAGGAATTGTCGATCGACTTACTCCAGGTGTATCCGGCCAGGAATTCCAGCGATGCGGTGTGATAGCGCCAGGAGGCCTGCAGCGAGTTGTAGTTGGAATTTCCGACTGCGATGAAGTAGCCGTTGCTGCCAAAATCATTGCCGAGCGGAGAACGCGTACCGTTAATCACTTGCCCATTCGCCAATGTATACACTCCATTCTCACCGCCCGGCCCACATGTGGGACTGCCCGGCTGCACTTGGCTGGGCTGGCTGGCGCTAAGGCACAATGCCGGGTTGCCTGGATTCGCTTCGATGTTGCTTAGCAGGCGATGACCTTGCGTTCCCACATAGGACAGGCTCATAACTTGATTTTCGCCAACCTGTTGCTGCAGCGAAAGACTGTAGTTCTCGCTGTACGGAGTCCGGTTCTTGTACCAAAAACCGGCGGAACTGGAAATTGGCAAGAAGTTCGCCCAGTTTATAGAGTTATCAGGATTGCTGGGCGATACATTGGCAGGCGGCGGGGCGACAGGAAATCGTTGTCCCTCTGAGTCACCCGTTTGACGATCCACGAAAGGAGTTACGAACAGCGGAGGCACGGGATTGACATAGAAATTGCCAAAGGGAGCATCGCCCACTTCGTTGAATCCAGTTACATCTTCGTATGCTGTGTAGAAGATGCCAAAGCCCGCCCTCACACTGGTTTTGGGGTTCGGAGAGTAGGCCAGCCCAATGCGGGGCGCAAAATTGTATATCGCGTAGGTGCCAAAGTCTTGGGAATACCGGGATCGCCAGGGAATACCCACCCTGTAGGAGCTCCCGGGAAAGTCTTCGATTGCAGTCCCGGCACAATCGTCTCTAATTGGTTGTTTTCCTCCTTCCATGGCGAACTTACATCCCAGCGAAGACCATAGTTCAAAACCAGGTTAGGGAATACACGCCAGCTATCCTGCGCATACAAGCCTAGATAGTGAGATCTCGTGTGCAGCGGATATTCTTGGCCTTGTACGTAGGAAGCTGGAGCGCCAATCAGAAAATCCGCGATGTCGCTGCCGGTTTCCTGGCCGTTGAAACCGAAAGCACCATTGTTCAGTTGATACGTGAAGAACGTAATCCGGTCTTCATGAGCATCCACGCCGAACTTCGTTGTATGCAAACCCACGACCTTGGAGAAATTGTCCAATAACTGGTAAGTATTGTTGGACTGCGCAACAGTCCCACCATTTATTCCAAAGCCGAAGTTGTTGAAACCCATAGGCGGGGGGCCCTCAAACTTCGGAAGCAGGGGATATATACCTAGCTGCCCTCCCGATCCTGACGCAAAACCGAGTGAACTGAGAGATGCGAACCCTTCGCTGGGTTTTCCTACAAAATTGGACATTCTCGTATAGTTAATGCGAAATTCATTCACCATGGGGGCCCAAATGCCCTCGTGTCACTCACATTGATCATTTGTGCACGGCCATCGTTGCTGGTGCTGAAGCCGGGGAAGCTCGACGAGGTGTACGGATCGCTGGTGGTGAAGTCATCCAAGAAGTAATAGCCAGAAATCATTCCCGAGCGGCTATCGGCGCCTCCGTAATCGATTCGAATGCCGCCTTTGTCGTCTTTGAGTGTCGCATTATCCGCTGCTGTGGTAAAATTCGGCCCGTCATTTGGGAGTGGAATGTATTTGAACAAGTTGCTCGATGGAATCGTAATCGCCGATTGTGGAACTATGGCATTGGGAAAGACACATGCCGTATTCACGGTACATCCCGGTAGGTAATAGGGCTCACCTTGGGTCACGGGGTAGCCTAATTCTTGAGATAGCCGACTTGCCCAATTGCCGCCTGTGACGTTGCCAGTCAATTGACTGGCAATGTCGGACAGGTTACCGGTGTGGTCCGCCGCTGACGGTACCAAGACGAGGCCCGTACTTTCACCCAAAATTTGCCGCGTACCCTGATAATCGCCGAAAAAAAAGAGTTTATCGCGGCGGATCGGCCCCCCACCTGTCCCCCCGAATTGATTTTGGATGAATTTGCCCCGGGCGGGGCTGAAGTAGTTCCGGGCATCCAGGTCGGTATTACGCAAAAACTCGAACACATCACCATGGAACTGGTTGGTTCCTGACTTGGTGATTACATTGACCTGTCCGCCGCTGTAGTTGCCATATTCAGCATCGAAGTTGTTGGTCAAAATACGGAATTCAGCGATGGAATCGAGATTTGGGATCACAGCTGTACTCATATAGGTCGGTTCCTCCACGTTGCCACCGTTGACCATGAATCCATTCGCTGATTCTCTCCCCCCACTAATGGATAAACTCCCTGCATTCAAATTTCCAGAAACCGGCAATGTGTTGTACTGTCCTGACGAAACCGGAGCTACTCCCGGTTGCAGAGCCAGCAGATCTGTGTAGCTGCGGCCGTTGAGCGGCACAGCTGTCATTTTCGTGGCGCCGATGACTTCTCCCATCTGAGAAGATGTCGTTTCCACTTGAACCGCAGCCGCACGCACGGTGACATGTTGGTTCACCTGGCCGATTTGAAGAGTGACGTCCACCCGCAGCGCCGTGTTTACATTCAGAATGAGTCCGGTTTGGCTATAGGCCTTGAAGCCTGGCTGGTTCACCTCGATGTCGTAATGGCCCACAGGTAGTGAAGGAAAGGAATAGAACCCTTGGGTGTCTGTGCGCGTTGTTTCCTGGATCCCGGTCTGTTCATCGACAATAACGACCTTGACGTTGGCAATTACACCGCCACGGGGATCGTTGATGGTTCCAGACACCCGCGCCGTTACGCTCGCCCAGATAGTAGCAGCCGAGAAACATAGAACTCCTGCAACAACGATCGAAGAAAGAAAGCGGACAATCGTGCGCATATCCATAGCACGTCAGTTATATCAACGGATAACAGACTTAAAGCTACAGCGGACCAAAGCTAGGCTGCTTGTTTCCAGCGGGCTGGACAAAATAAGATGGAGAAAGGTTCAATATCCACTTGTATTTGGAGAAGAGCCACGATTTAGTTTGTGCTAACGGCCGAATGTTGGCTTCGAGAGGGCGCTGACCCGGTACTCCCGGTTTCAGTCGATACAAAGAACCGCCCAAGAATCCGTATACTGGTTCGTACCCTGGAGGCATGGTTGGTACGGGCTCGGACCGCCCGGCAATGGCTATTTAGAGATCGTCCAGAGCGTTTCCACCACGATACAAATAAAAGACTTGCTTGGCGAGATGCGGGTATTTCTCTCAACCATGCCGCCCGGGATCGTGGCGGAGAATTGGCGAGCCATACCATTGTGCTCACTATAGAAGCCCTCCGCATCGATGCAATTCTCGCCACATATCCCTGTATCCACGACAGTTTGGACTTCGAGTCCGATCGGATTGGTGTCGCTCATGCGTCTCTCAGGAGTGGGTGTGGACATCGGTGCGGGGCAGCCCGGAACCAAAGCCACCATCTACAGGAATACGTTGAACCCGTCATGAAGGAGGCGTCTTCGCTGGCGAGGAATGCCGCCACGCGGGCAACCTCTTCCGGACGCCCAATGCGCCCGAGCGCATGTAGCGCCCCTGCAGCCTTCCGGGCAGCCGCGGGATCGGATTGAGCTTGGAAATAGCCCTCAGCCAAACCCGCATCGATGTAGCCCGGACAGATGCAGTTCACCCGGATCTGGTCCGGGCCGAGGTCGATTGCCATAGCTTTCGTGAGACCGATAATCGCGGCCTTCGTCGCGCAGTAGCCCGCACAGAACGGCTCCACAAAGTAGCCATTAACTGACGCCATGTTGACGATCGCGCCATGGGAGGCTTTGAGGTGAGGAAGAAATGCCTTTGAGCAAAGGAACACGCCACCTACGTTCACGGCCATCTGCCGATTCCATTCCTCAGGCGTTGTGTCCTCAATCGTCTTACTCACCTGAATCGCCGCGTTGTTTACTAAAGCGTGCACGCTTGAAAACGCGGCCAGTGTGTGGACGACGAGGTCCCGCACTGACGATGGGCTGGAAACATCCGTAAGGATCGCAATGGCGGATGGGCCGATTTCTGCCACAGTGCGCTGCGCGGAGGCGAAATCGATATCGGCAACCACTACGCTCGCCCCTTGCCTGGCGAATTCGAGGGCACATGCCCGGCCGATCCCCGAGCCGGCTCCCGTAATCACGGCAACTTTGTCTTGCAAGCGCATCGTATTTCTGTCCCCCGCTTCGGATCGCCCACTTGTTCGGCCTGGCCCGTTCATTTGGTGCTTGATCCAGCCGAACCCACTAGCGTGAATACGGCCTCGTCTGGCAGGTCCACTTCCGCCACTCCATTCAGTACTGGTATGGAGCCCTGCTTGAGGCAGTTCACCCACCGGCTGGTGAGATAAAAGTCCAAATGATCCGGAACAGGACCCGGACCCTGGAAGGCAACCTGGATGTGGTTGGGACCTCCTTCCTTGACGCCAACGATCACCAGCGAATTGGATCCGGGGTTCTGGAATGCGGAAACGGTTAGACCTTGCGTCTACGCTGGTACTGGCAACTCGACGTGCCCCGGGCTCTACAAAATGGTATAGCTGTTTGGTTGCATAGTACCGCTTCCTGGGGAAGTACACCTGGTCACCGCTGTGGAATAAGCCATAAAAAGTCAGCCGGCGCATGCACTCCTCGTAGTCGTCGAATGCGTTGAAGTAGAACAGAGCGTTGGCGCCCTGATTTAGAGCGATGAGCGCACGGCGATTCGTAGCCAGCGAAAAGCTCTTCCATTCATTCTCGGCAGTCTTGTCGCGATCGCTCAAGTCTCCATACTCGGTGAGCCAGACGGGAGTGTCTGGGTAAGCGCTTGCCTTTATCCGTTCTACCTGTGGACCAACCGAGCTATCGCTGTACGAGTGAAATGCGAACGCGCCGACCTGCTTCATGAGTTCGCTATTCTTCAGGATCGGGGTGACGTAATCGTTGCTGATGAGCGCATTATCGGGAACCTCGAGCCTGATGTCTCCCAAACCCTCTTTTTGCAGCCTGCTTGCGACCGCGGCCAGCACAGATGGAGCGTCGGCGGGATCGATCCGCGGCCCTTCCCAGGGATAGCAATCCGTTTCGTTAAACGGGCTGAAATATTGGAATTTCAGTTTCTCCTTGGAACGGGCATACATCAGCATCGAGACCACTTCCTCTGCGAACTCCGGATACATCGAAGGCTTCATCGGAGCTATATCGCTGGATGGATCACACGCGGTATGTCCTGGTGGCCGCGGCCCCGCCTTTTCTGCCAGCATCCACGTGGGCACCGGTCCCATCAACCCAATCTCCGGCTGGATTCCCCGCGAGTTGAGGTAACGGATCGCTTTCCAGGTTGCCTCAAAGATGGGCGAGGAATAGCGGTTATTGTAATACTCCCAATTCATAACGTTGGGATCGTCATTGTCATTCGTGGTCTCCCAATTGCTGTCAACCAAGTAAGGAACCACCCGGAACATAGTGACCCCGAGATCGTTGATGAACATGTCAAACATCGGCTTCATATCATCGCGAAAATAAGGCGCGGTGAAGTTCAACCCGAAACCCTGGATTCGTTTGAAAGCGCTGGCCGGAGTCGATGGTGATCCGGCCAGCTGGGGATTTGCTTTCACCCGCGTGAGCGCAAGTCAGCCAAAGGGTGACTATCGCCATCAAGACTATGACGCGCAATCTGAGAAGCATCGTTCCCCCTATCAGAGATCTTTGTAGCAAAACCTTTCGGAGAAAATGAGGACGATGGAACTAGTCCTGGCCGCCGATTTTCCGGTAGCGGGCAACCGCTTCTTCATTCAGGGTTACGCCGAGCCCGGGGCCATCCGGCACGTGAACCCAACCGTCTACCAAATTGATATCTTGCGAGCTGATTTCGTCGCGCAGGACTGTTCCTTCTTCAACCACATATTCAAGGATGAAGGAGTTCGGAATCGAAGCAAGAAAGTGTAAGGCCGAAGCGATATTTATATAAGTGGTAAATCCATGATTGACCACGGGGAGCCCCCGATCAGCGGCGAGAGAGGCGATCTTCATGGCCTCCGTAAATCCACCGCAACGCGTCAGATCTACTTGCACGATGTCGATCTTGCCTCTATCCATCAGTTCCAGATAAGACAGTCGGTTGCTTTCTTCCTCGCCCGCGGCAATCCGCATCGATGTGGATTCGGAAAGACGCCGATATCCGTCATAGTTGTCAGGCTGAAGTGGTTCTTCAAACCAATAGGGGCGGTACGGCTCAAACTGGTGCGCCCGCTGTATGGCGGTCTTTGTGTCGTAACAGAGTCCGGCATCAATCATCAGATCGGTGTCATCACCGACCCCTTCTCGCGCCGATCGAACTAGGGCAAGATCCAGCTTTTCATCCTGACCCAACGGCCCCCATCCAAATTTGACTGCAGTGAAGCCCTGGTCGACAAGGCGTTTGCCTAGGTTCCTCGTTTGCTCGGGAGTGTCGCCAAACAGGGCGCTGGCATAAGCCCGGATCTTGGAATGAAAACCTCCTCCCAGAAGTTTCCAAACTGGTAAACCCAGAGCTTTGCCTTTGATGTCCCAGAGAGCCATGTCAATTCCACCCATGGCGTGGATGGCGATCCCGCGGCGTCCGGAATAGACGTTGCGGCTATACATCTTGTGCCATATCTTCTCGGTTTCAAATGGATCTTCGCCGATGACAAGATGCCGAAGACCAGCAGTCACCGCATGGGAGTACGGACCTTCGATTACACCTTTCACCGCCAACGGCGCGGAATCCACCTCTCCCAGACCGGAGATCCCTCGTCAGTGTCAACGATGACAATTAGCGCATCCTGGCCACTATCGGCCCGGTCGTGCACTTCCGGTGATCGCAGATAAATTGTCCTTACGTCTGTGATTTTCATGGAAAAATGTCGGGCGCACCGCCATAAGCTCCTCTACCCTCACAATTTATGTTGTCCCCTCTACACCCTGCAATGCCCTATGAGGACTGTGTGGATGATTTTGTTCAGAATGCGGGAAACATTGCTGTGACACGTTCGCGGAAACAATGTAGACTGCTGTAATTTGAAATAAAGATATGACATCGTGAATCCCAGAAATAACACGGTAGGTTCTGCCAGACCCGCACCTCGGACACCCTCCGTATCTGCCGTTCAGCGAGTCTTCTTGATTCTGGATTTCTTGGCCCGATCACACCGTGGAGCAACTGCTTCTCAGTTGACGCGGGCTCTGCACCTGCCGAAAAGTTCCAGCCATGCTCTTTTACTTACGCTCGAGCGCTGCGGTTACGCTCAGCGCGACCCCTATAGTGGCCGCTATCGCCTGGGATTGGGTCTGTTCAGATTGGCCAACAGGGCTCTTACCGGGATCAATCTCCGCGAGCAGGCAGTGTGCTTCCTCCGCCAACTCGCTCGAACAGACTCAATTGGCAGCCCACATGGCGATCCTGGAAGAGGGAGAGGTCATTCTCATCGAAAAGGTGGTGCCGCTGTGCATTCCCTCGCCCAAGATTGCAACCTGGACGGGTAAGCACGTCGGGTTGCACTGCACCGCGCTAGGCAAAGCCTTGCTGGCGCATGTCACCGAAAACGAGATGGAGCAGCTTGTCAAGAAGCAAGGCATGTTGCGGCACAATGAAAACACCGTAGCTTCATTTGTAAAATTGAAGGACCAATGCACCCACATTCGCCGGTTGGGGTACTCGACCGATGACGAGGAAGAGGAGATAGGCATTCGGTGTATTGGAGCGCCGATTTTCGACGCGCAGCGAAGAGTTGTGGCTGCCATCAGCATTAGCGGGACCGTCGCTCAACTTAGCGAAACTAGCCGCTTCGCCACAATGGTAATGAAAACTGCTCTCGCTATTTCCGAGCATCTGGGCTTTGCGAGTCTCTAATTGGAGACCGAGTGCTCATCCAAAAATCCGGTCGCGTCCTCTGAATTCCGAGGTTCTCACAGCACGCCGTATTTGTCATAGACGTCCTTCAGCAAAGCCCCTGACAAAAGGTCTTTCCGGCTGTGATTCTCTTGGGCTGCCTTTTCAGTCGCCATCTGCACAATCTCGGTTACACGGTTGGCCGGAATCGCTACTACTCCGTCGTAGTCGGCGAAGACCAAGTCACCAGGCGAAACCAGAACGCCACCACAATCCACCGGAACGTTGTAATCTACTACCAATCCACGGCCCTTTGAATTTACCGGTTTGATTCCCCTGGCAAAGACAGGTAATCCAAGTTGTTCAATCTTTTTTACGTCTCGAACCAAACCATCGCATACCACCCCCCGCGCACCTCGAGCGCGTGCTGCCGTCGAAAGCAACTCACCCCAGGGAGCGTTCCGTACCGACCCCGCCGTCCCGATCACAATGACTTCACCAAAAAGAATACTATCTATAGCCTCGATTTCTAGGCCGTAGGGATCTAGCGGAACGTGATACATATCCGCATAAACAAGGGTGCGTGCCCACCCGGCACAGGCGATGTCAGGAAACAACGGCCGAATAGATTCCCGCATCGTTTGGTCGCGGTATCCGATCTCATCGAGCGAATCGCAAATGACGGCGGTGTAGAGAGTGGCCTCGATGTATGAAAACAATTCAATGTTTGCAGGTGTTGCTGGGGTCTTATCTGCTGGGGTTGGTTGGCTGACCATGCCATTCAGGTTAGACGCTCAACCGGCACCGAACAAGCGACAACAAACCCCATGGCTGAAAGTGTCCAATATTGTGGACACTTTGTGAGATCCAGTCCTGACCGGCAACATGACCGAATCTAGAAGACCAGACTTATCGGCCACGGATACGAGAGTTAAACCCGGTACAGAAGGAGCCGAGGAATGGCCAAGAAGAAGTGTACGCCGGAGCAGGTTGTAAGTATTTTGAGACAGATTGAAGTTGCTGTGGGGAACGGAGAAACGACGCCCCAGGCGTGCAAGGAAGCCCATTCATACCATGATTCACAGATTGAAGCCGAATCGCCGTGCCGCTCCTAGATCCATGACCCGCTCAAAATGGCGATATTGCCGTGCCAAACGCGAATAGGTTCTCCAGCGCATCCCTTTCGGCTTCCCAGGTAACCCATCATCCACGCACCCTCTCCCGCCCAAACCTTCCTGGAGAGTCTGAAGGCGGCGCAAAGCGCGTTCATAATCTTAGAGAGCGTGTATTCGCTGAAGTTACATTGTTTTGTATCCGCTTGTTTTTCCATTCGCTTGCAGGATTCTCAGCCAAGCCAGTACAAGCCCAAGTAGATCGGCACCCGCTACAGTATCCGCTACATTCTCGCTGCCCGCGAATTGTGGGGAGGATTAAGAGAGCAAGAACCGAGAACATTCAATCCCGTCGTCATTCCCGTGTTTTCAGTCAAGTGTGAGGGGAATAATTACTGGCGGAATGTGCATACGTGCGCTCAGATCCGCCACCAGTTGGCGAAAGTAAGGCCAGAGGATGACCTTCGCTTCTGAGTTTGCGAATCTTTCAGCGTCAGCCTTAATAACTTGCTTCTGATGGTGGAAATAGCCGGTGTACTGGCACGTAATGTTAAGAAAACCTATGTTATTGGACTTGCTCTGGAGTTTGATTTCAAAGCTCCCGATTACATCGAAATGACTTCCCTTGATGTGGGTCGGTTTGTACGAGGCGTCGATGAAGCGGGTCATATCGCTCTTCCTACCCCGAGAGATTGGCGGTCTGTTCCTGCCCGTTTCGCAACTCTCGCACTACCTCTTGTATGGTCACCGGAAGAAAGCTCAGACAACGCACGTCTCCGCTTTGAGAAATTTGTCGAGTATCAGACGCGCAATGTTGCAGAGGGATTGCCGCCGCATTCCCACAAGCCAGCGAAGTCGTCCAATAGTGCATATTCCCGAAACACCTGACCATGCACGAAATGCTGAGGCAGAATCCGGAGGCGGAGGCCGGCTTCATGCTTGTCCGTCCAAGCACGACGGCATGGGCCGGCACGTAACGCTGTTCGCCGTAAAGCGCTTAATAGGCTCTACGGCAGTTTGTTCAGGTAACACGGGTTGCTCACGTTTTGTGCTGGAGGTACGGGCGGATTCATCCACGGCGGATTGTTGAAATTGAAGAACTCCGTCATGGAGGGCTGAGCCGCATCCCGCTTGGTGAGGGCAGGTAGATTGAACCGCGTTTCGATGAACTTCAGGATGGCCGTGTAATCCATGACCGTGTGGGAGACGTAGTTCTTCTTGGCATATGGGGAAATGACAGTCAAGGGTATGCGATAGCCGGTATATGTGAAATCGCATATCGGACCCGTCTTCCCGGTACAGATGTAGCCCGCAGGTAAATCGACCGGCTTGATACCATCGGGACTGGGCATCGGTTGCGGCGCCACGTGATCGTACAGACCGCCGCTCTCGTCGAAGGTAAAGAAAAACGCCGAATCGTGCCACGAAGTACTTTGCATGAGTGCGTTGATGATTGAGGCGGTATACTGCGCTCCCTTCTGGACATTTGTCTGCACTGGAGTCAGAGTCGGATCCGTGTTCGTCGAGCCCGGCGTCCGATGCAGCGTAGATCTCCGAGACCTGGGGCAGAGTACCGTTCTTCAAATCGTTGAAGTAATCGGAGATGAGGGCGATTTTTTGTGGATAGTTCGCCAGGATGGTTGCTGCATAGGTGAAGCTGTTAAGGGAAACCGTCTTGATCAGGCACGACGCCTGGTAGGGCGGCCCGGCACAACCGGTGCCCTTCGGGTTAATGTAGACCTTCCAGCTGATACCCGCATTCTGAAGCTCCTCGAAAATCGGCTTTGTCTTCAGCTTGGCCTCATCCTTAGCGTTCGAGCCGATCGGCAACGCATATCCTCCGGATGTCCCTCCATCGAGATACTCGCGGTTGATTTGGGTACGAGACATTACCGGGTGGAAGAAGCGGTCGGACGTGGCGAATTTGGTAGCCATGAAGTAGTCGTAGTTGAGGTCCGTGCCGTCCCAGTAGCCCATGGCGCGGATGCCGTCCGTGTCGTAGAACGGATGTCCGTTGTTGTCGCGGGCGTCGCCCGCGGCAGTGTGCACAAACCCATTATTCTTTGCCGGACGCGTGCCCACCGGATCCGTGTAGTCCCAGTCGTTATGGGCCTCCTGCCACGAAGGGCTGGTGTTTTCGTTGCACACCGAAATCATGTGGAATGAGGCCACGGTGTGACTGGTGTCGAAAATGCATTTGCCGGGGTAAGGGCTGGTGGGGTCGCATCCGGGGATGGCGGGAGGGGGACCGAAGAGCGGAGCTGCGCCGCTGGTCGGGTTGAACTGAGGCAGGCCGTCGAACGACTGGTCGGGAATTCCGTTGTCCTTCCAGTATTTCCGCATCGCGCCGAAGTAGTTATCGAGCGAGCGATTCTCCTGGGCGAAAAATATGATGTGATTGAGCGAGTTGATACCTGCCGTTCCGCTCTCGAATGTCGCCGTCGCCGTAGTACTGGCCCCTAGAGTCAGCTTGCACGTTGCCGTACCCGTGCACGGGCCGGACCATCCTAAAAAGGTAGAGCCCGAGTCGGGAGCCGCCGTCAATACGATGGCTGTTCCTTTGGGGAAGCTGGCGGTGCAGCTTTGCGGGCAGTCGATCCCCGCCGGACTGCTGGTAACTGTTCCGGCGCCGCTACCTGCGCTATTCACCGTCAGTTGGATTAGGCGAGGTACCCGTTCCCACCGTGATCGTCACGGATGCCGAAGCTGTACCTCCAGATCCAGTCGCAGTCGCGGTGTAAGTGGTCGTGGAGGTCGGGCTGGCCGTTATTGATCCGCCACCTGCGCCCGTCGTACGTTTGCTGCCATTGGTTCCGGTGATTGTGACTCCTGTGGCATTCGTGGCAGTCACGGTCAAGACAGTGGAGCTTCCCTTGGTGATCGTTGTGGGATTGCCGGTGATCGTGACTGTCGGCGCGCCAGACGTACTGCCAGTTGTTACCGAGATCGTCACAGATGCCGAAGTTGTGCCTCCAGCGCCTGTTGCCGTCGCGGTGTAAGTGGTCGCGGAGGTCGGGCTGACCGATATTGCTCCGCCACCTGCCGCCGTCGTGCGTTTGCTGCCATTGGTTCCAGTGATTGTGATTGCTGTGGCATTCTGGGCAGTCACGGTCAAGCACAGAGGAGCTTCCCTTGGTGATCGATGTGGGATTGGCGCTGATCGTGACGGTTGGCGCCGGCGAGCTAACTGCCGGTCCAACTACCTGGCTGCTGACACCGACACCTGCGAACGCGGGAACCGCGCATGGAAGGAGTATCGAGAGAATGTAACAGAAGAGTTTCATCACTACTTACCTCACCGGCAATTCTCTCTTCCGCGCGCGTACACGCGGAAGCAGAAGGAAGTCAAGATTGATTTCTGTCGCTGGGGTTGGTGGAGCGACGAGTCATCCAGAGGAGGGCGAAACGAGCTAATTATACCGACAACAACTGGACATTGATTTCAGTTTTTCGCAAGAGCCCTCGATCTCATCAAATCAGTCGTTGATCCGGTGGAGTTCCCGGTTTATGGCCACTTGCCTGCGGGAGTTACAGGGCGAAGTCTAATGACGGGAGCGGGCGGCGCCGGGGGCGTAGCCCATGGAACGCTGTTGAATCGGAAAAGTCTAGCAGATTGGGTTTCCACGCAACTTTGGGCGCGATTTCTCCGTGTTCTCGTTGGTTTTGCACCGGCGACTTCAGGCCTTAGCGCTCATTGAGTTAACAGCAGAGTTTCTCGGAATTGCGGTGGGATCGTGGATCATCCGGATAGAACGAATTGGTCGTTGAGGAATTGAAGGATCCGGAAGGGCGACTTGGCTTCGATCGGCTTAAATTCGCGGCCCAATTACAATGGGCGGCTTCAGAATGGCCGGGGACCGATATCGCTACCAGCTAATCTTCCGCCAGACCCGCTAAATCGGTGGGCTTTTTTTCTTTTCCCAATGCATATATATGGGCCGAGCGAATGGGGCACTGTACTATCAGCTTTTTCCGAAGAACGGTCCGAATGCCAGAAGACCTGAAGCGAGTTCCGCGCCAGGTCTTCTGAAGTATCGATCTGCTCATTTCTCTTTGCGGCTAACTATCCAGGACACCAGGTACTACCATTGCACACCCGGATACAAACTCGGAATGCGAGATGCCCGGTAGAACTGTGTCCCGGCTGAGTGCATCTGCCATACTGTTTGCGGATTGCTGGTCTGAGTCGCTTCAAAGACATCGGAGTTTGTTCCAGTCGTTTCGCCGCATATGTCATACTCGACGTCCCCGTTTTGCATTTCCTCCGTATTCCCACCAAAGGAGTTGTAAAAATTTGTGGGCACAACCTGGTGAAAGGTCAAGCTGGCCGTTTTTGTGGATTCGTTAATCTGCACCACCGGCACCGTGGTGTAAAGGCAGGGGGGATTTCCGCTTGTGCCGCAGGTGACCCCAGCGGGAAATTGCCTGTCATCTCCGTTATCCATGATGCCCATGGAGAAAATACCTGCGGTGGCGGTCCCGAAGAATGACGGTGCGTGTTGTGCATAGCTCCAGTCGGTCGGGTCGGTTCCGTTTTGCAATGTAAAGTCGCCGCCCTGGCCCAATCGCCAGATCACATCGCCATTGCCGGTGCCGCTAGCATAGTTCACCTTCACCAGCCAATTCTGGTGGCGAATCGACACAATGAAGTTGCCATCATCCCGTGAATACACAATTGCGTTCGTATGCGTCCAGTCCGGAAACATATAAGGATGATGATTTACGTCGAGATGATCGAACTCATTCCAGACCCAGACAGGATTCAGATTTGTGTCCAGGTCGACGACAACATCGCCCAGGACATTTGTAGGACTGGAATTTCCGGTCAATGTGACCGATTTAAGCGTATTGGCAAGAACCAGCCAATGTCCGTTTGGCAGCACTTCCACGTCATGGTGAAAATCCAGCAGATTGATGTTGAACCCGGCCGCTGTCATTCTTGTGTTCAATTGCGAGAGCGATATCTGCTTGACCGTATTGCCGGCCAGATCAATTTCACGCACGGCTATCGGTAGTCCTGCCGGAATAGTTCCGTTCAGAGGCACTTCAGAATTTGCGCCAATGTTGATAAGAAAATCTCCGTTGGGCAGTTGTTTGACGCCCTGGATAAAATTACTTCCCTGAAAATCGGGGAATTGATAGTTCCAGATCACGTTTCCATTCAGATCAGTTGCATAAAGTCCGGATGTATTCCCGGCGCGACTGGGGAGAGCCTGGACCAACTCAATCCCTGGCTGGGGCGTCATTCCGGGTGAAGTGGTGGTGGTTATGACCGGGGTTAAAGGTACAGCGGGAGTATTGATGACAGGAACGCCGGTCGTGAACGCATGGTCCACATCATTGGCGGAGATTCCATTCGAAAATGCCACCGAGGCGCGCATGTGATACGCCGTATTCGCGCGCATACCGGCGACATAGATGCTAACTGGACCGCCGCCGCTGGGTGTGGATTGACTCCATGTCTGCAACCCATACGACTTGGTTGGACCAAAGCTGATCGTCACGTTTCCGGCGAATGGCGGGGTAATCGTGTACTGTGCAACCAGCGGGTTTGCTGTTTGCGTTACCGTTCCGGCTGACATCGCGGCAGAGGTCCCCGTCAGGGTGACGGTCGACGGAGAGCCTGCAACGGCATTGGTAAAGTTCAGATTCAGCGTGGCGGACTGCGATGCGGGAGCGGACGCCACGGTGGGAGTGTAGTTGACGACAACCGCACAACTTGACCCGGGATTGAGTTGCGCTCCGCAGGATTGCGCCGATACGATGGAAAAGCCTGCCGTCCCCGATACCGCGGGATTGAGAGTCAATGGAATCCCCCCCGAATTGGTAACCGTGACGACTGTCTGCACGACAGAGTTGTTGACCAGATTTTCTCCAAAATTGAACGAGGTGGCGCTCAATGCTACGCTCGTTGTAGTTGGTGGCACACTGTTGATATTGGTGAGTTTTGTGCTGGGTCCACACCCAGCCAGCAATACTAAACAACCCAAGGATGCGCACAACTGCGCAGAGACATTGTTCACCGCGGAATCCTCCTGAAAATTTTGAAACTTGGACGCTCTATAGCCCGAAGCTGATTTTGCCCAATTTATCACCGAAAGGTTACTTTTGTACCCAAGAAAATGTTACGGCACCTTGAATAATAGATGTTTATGTTGCACATGATCGAAGCGAGCTCCAGATTTCATGATTGCCCGGCTGGCGGGCGAGGTCCTGTCACGTGATCGAGTCCGCAGTGTCACACGAAGTTTCCGTCGTGATGCCTTGTTTGAACGAGGCGGAAACAATTGGCGCGTGCATTGATAAAGCACGCGCGGCTTTACGAGAATCCGGCATCGATGGCGAAGTGATCGTGGCCGATAACGGCAGCACAGACGGCTCCCAGCAGATTGCGCTGGACCGAGGCGCCAGGCTGGTTTCGGTTCACGAGCGCGGTTACGGAGCTGCCCTGATGGGAGGATTCGACGCGGCGCGCGGGCGCTATCTCATCATGGCAGATGGCGATGATAGCTACAATTTTTTGCACATCCCGCGCTTTCTCGAAAAGCTCCGCGGCGGAGCCGACCTGGTCATGGGAAATCGTTTCCGGGGCGGCATTGAACCTGGCGCGATGCCGCCACTGCATCGATATCTAGGAAATCCGGTGTTGAGCTTCTTGGGCCGTCTTATCTTTCGAGCCGATTGTGGCGATTTTCATTGTGGGATGCGCGGCCTGTCTAAAGACGCATTCCAGCGCATGGAACTGCGCTGCACCGGGATGGAGTTCGCCAGTGAGATGGTCGTCAAGGCTACGCTTGCGAACATGCGGGTTGCCGAAACCCCCACCACTCTCTCTCCTGATGGCCGTACTCGTGCGCCCCACCTGAGAACCTGGCGGGACGGATGGCGGCATCTGCGTTTCCTTTTCCTGTACAGCCCACGATGGCTGTTTCTATACCCCGGAGCGGCGATGATGCTGGTGGGAATCGCTATGACCGCGTGGCTTCTTCCTACGCGGCGAATTCTCGGACCCTTTTCGCTCGATGTGGATACGCTGGTGTATGCCCTGGGATTGATCCTGATAGGATTTCAGGCGATCGTGTTTGCCGTGTGCGCTAAAGTATACGGAATTTCGCGTGGCCTGCTGCCCAATCGTCCCTGGGTCGAAAAGTCACTTGAGCGATTTAGTTTAGAGAAGGGATTGATCGCCGGGACGGCGCTCACAATCGCCGGATTTGTCGCGGGAATTTATGGAGTGCACATCTGGAGGGCCGCGGGTTTCGGCAATCTGGATCCGGATACCATTCTTCGGATCACTCTGCCATCCTGCTGCGCAATTGTAATTGGGATCGAATCGATCTTTGCCAGTTGCTTTTTAAGTGTCCTGCGGTTGCCATCCTCCCCGCATCCTGGACCGGTCGAACCAACAATTTAGATTCATTTGCGTTCTCTCGATCCCTGGTGCACTGGTCGCGCCACTGATTCCGGTGTCCGCTTAGCGGGAGCATTCCGATCTCAAATCTGCCGGATGTTCCAGGGGTCGCGGAGCGAACCTGGTCCTTGCCTTTCTCCAATTGCAACCTATAGGGAGCAAGTCCGCCTCCAATTGCCTACAGGAGAATCCATGGCTACCAAAAAATCCAGCAGTTCGAAAAAATCCGGCAGCTCAAAAAAATCCAGCAGCTCGAAAAAGTCCAGTAACTCCAGCAAATCTGCCGCGAAGAAATCAACGGGCAAGAAGTCAAGCCAGAGAAAATACGGTCCGAAAGCTTCGGAAAGCGTGGAACGGGAGATGAAGGCCTTCAAAAAGGGAAAGCTGAAAAGTGGGTCCGGTCGGAAGGTAACGAATCCGAAGCAGGCAGTTGCGATCGGCCTTTCTGAAGCGCGCAGATCCGGCGCGAAGGTCCCGAAAAAGAGCGAATCATAGACTGAGGATTCATACGACCTGATCTCGATGTTTTTTGTTGTACCGATCGTTCCCGGTCTGGCGGCAATCGATCTTTAACTTTCGCTTGCGGTTCGGTAAGGATGATGATCTTCTGTTTCTCTACACGCCTCCCGAGAACCCATCATGTGAGGCGAAGCGTGGTTCCTGTGCATGAAACAGAAGAATTTCCCGAGACCTAAAAAGATCTCAGTTCTGGGAGCAGGTCTGATGGGTGTCGGCATCGCCACTCGGTTCGCGAGCGCTGGCTACCGCACCCTGCTTTATGACATTTCTCAAGATCGTCTCAGAGAAACTCCAGGGGAGATCTGCGGCATACTCGACGAATTGTCGGAGGCAGGTCAGTTTGACCGGGCACGGACAGGCGAGGTCTTGGGGCAGATTGAAACCACTTCTGACCTGAAAACATTGGGTGATGTCGATCTGGCGATTGAGGCAGTCCCAGAGCGGCTCGCGGTAAAACATAGTCTCTATGGTTCACTCCTTAGTATCTTGCCGGTCGATGCAATTATCGCCAGCAATACCAGCAGTTTTTTGCCCGATGCGCTGACCGAGAAGTTCGCGGGGAAAGACTGCGCCCGTTTTCTCGTGACGCATTTCTGGAACCCGCCTCATTTGATTCCGCTGGTCGAGATCGTGCCGGGCAGTGGCACTGATCCAAGAAATGTGGAGCGTGTTCGACAAATGATCGCGGATATCGGTGGCGAACCCGTCGTACTCGCAAAAGCTATTCCTGGCTTTGTAGGGAACAGGCTTCAGTTCGCAGTTTTACGCGAGGCTCTCAGCATTGTGCAGTCCGGTGCAGCCTCACCCGAGGTGGTGGACACGGTGATGAAGATGTCCCTTGGCCAACGCTACAGCGTGATTGGACCGTTTGAAGGCGCCGATATCGGCGGGTTGACCACTTTTTTAGATATCGCCAGTCATCTAATCCCTGAACTCTGCACCAGCGATGATGGACTGAGTTTACTTCGTGATCATATTCATCGCGGAGAAACTGGCGTACGCAGCGGCCAAGGCTTTTGCAAGTGGAGCCCTGAGCGGAAGCTTCTCCTTCGAGCCAAACGCCTCCATCAGCTGCGTACACGATTCAAGGAGTAGAGCCGTTCATGGTTAGTGTTTGTGTTCGGCGAGTTGTTGACCATGTTTTCGTCGCAACGTCGCGACACCAACAATTGCGTCGGCTGCCTCTCGCACATTCGAATATCCAAGAGACGCAGCCGATCTCGAAAAATCGACGCGGTTAGTGGTCTCGATGTTGGCGGTTCCCTGCCGGGGAGGGGCAAACGCGGTGTTTACGAGCGCAATGTGGGAGAGCAGGGTCTGTGTTGTACTCCTCGAGAATAATCAAAACATCGTTTGCGAATCGCAGGTGTTTTTGAGCAGTTTTCAGCGTCTCTTCCTCTGTTTGCCCGCACTGTCGCCTGAATTAGGTAGAAACTGCAGGCCACGAATGCACGTTTCCTTTCTACCTTCTTTGTGGCCGATTGTGTAATAACAGGCCGTCAGCCGTCAGGGCCTTTTTCGATCGCCCGAATCGTTCCCAGAATGCATGGAATAGAAAGCAGCAAGCAGCATCTCGAAACACGAAAGGTACGTTTTGCCATAGGCGAGATCGAATGATAAGCTATAGATTATCGATAATATCGGTTTAAGTAGCACCTCTTGATGTACTCAGGTCTTCACTCGAATACCACCACTCGCTTTCTTGCCGGACTGGAATTTTTATGTGGATTGTTCGCCTCGCGTTACGCAGACCGTATACATTTGTTGTTCTCTCGGTACTCATCCTGATTCTGGGTGTGACGGTTATCCTGCGCACCCCTACCGACATCTTCCCCGATGTCGATATCCCTGTCGTCACGGTCATCTGGAATTACGCCGGTTTGTCCCCCCAGCAGATGGCGGAGCGGATCACCAGCAACTTCGAACGTATGGCCACGACCACAGTTGACAACATTCAACATATTGAGTCGCAGGATCTCGCTGGCATTTCCGTCTCCAAGATTTATTTTCATCCTGGAACCAATGTTGATGTTGGCCTGGCGCAATTAACCGCCATCTGCCAGTCGGCGATTCACAGCTTGCCACCCGGTATATTGCCGCCGCTCATCATTACCTACAACGCTTCTTCCGTTCCGGTGCTGCAGTTGGCGCTCTCCGGCAACGGCCTCAGCCAGCAGGAACTTTTCGACATTGCCAACAATTTCCTGCGTACTGATCTTGCCACTGTGCAGGGTGCGTCCATTCCCTGGCCTTATGGCGGTAAACAGCCTCAGGTGCAGGTTGATATCGATAGCGCCAAACTGCAGGCCATGCATCTGTCGCCGGCCGATGTGGTGAATGCCTTCAGCGCGCAGAATCTGATTCTGCCCAGCGGCACGGAAAAGATTGGCCGCTATGAATACCAGATCGAAACCAATAGCGCGCCCGCGCACCATTGAGGGTCTGAATAATCTACCCATCAAAACCGCGAACGGCGCGACGATTTATGTCCGCGATGTAGCTCATGTGCGGAATGGCTTTCCGCCGCAGACCAACATCGTGCGGGTGGATGGCCAGCGCGCAGCATTGATGACTGTCGAGAAAACCGGCGAATGTTTCGACACTCGACCTTGTCAAGCATGTTCGCAGAATCCTGCCGAGGGCAGCAGCCGGCCTGCCGCCACAGCTAAAGATTCGCCCCCTTGACGACCAGTCGATATTTGTCCGTTCCGCCATCGATGATGTTGTAGTGGAAGCGATGATTGCCGCGTGTCTTACCGCCATTATGATCCTGGTTTTTTTAGGCAGCTGGCGCAGCACGCTGATCATCGCGGTATCGATCCCGCTCTCCGTTCTGGTGTCGCTGATTGTGCTCAGCAGCCTCGGTCAGACGATCAACATCATGACTCTCGGCGGCCTTGCGCTTGCGGTTGGAATTCTGGTCGACGATGCTACGGTCGAGATTGAAAATATCAATCGAAATCTCGAGATGGGCAAGGAGATCGAGCAGGCGATTCTCGACGGCGCGGCGGAAATCGCTATCCCCGCATTTGTCTCCACGCTTTCGATCTGCATTGTGTTTGTTCCAATGTTTTTTCTTACTGGCGTGGCCAAATATCTCTTCGTCCCCTTGGGAGAAGCCGTAGTATTCGCCATGCTGGCGTCATATTTTCTGTCGCGTACCATCGTGCCTACCATGGCGAAATATTTGCTGCATGTTCATGAAGAGGGAGACCTCGACCGCCGCAGGAGCAGCCGCAACTTCTTCGTCCGCTGGCAAATGAAATTCGAAGATCGATTTGAGCGGCTTCGCGTCGGCTATCGGGAAACGCTGATTGTCTGCCTTCATCATCGCGGTATTTTCATTGCCGGGTTTTTAGCCGCCTGCGCGATCTCGATGCTCGTCATCTATCCCTGGCTGGGACAGGATTTTTTCCCGCAGGCCGATGCCGGACAGTTCAAACTGCATGTGCGCGCGCATACCGGAACGCGCATTGAAGATACCGCGGCTCTCTGCGATCGCATCGACGGTACGATCCGCGAAACCATTCCGCAGCAGGAACTGGGCTCGATTATCGACAACATCGGCGTACCTTACAGCGGCATCAATCTTTCCTACGGTACCTCCGGAACCATCGGATCCTGGGATGCCGACATTATGGTGGCGCTTGATAAAAAGCATCATCCGACAGAGGACTACATTCGCGCGCTGCGAGCGAAGCTGGCCCGCACTTATCCCGGCATTACGTTTTATTTCCTTCCAACCGATATCGTGAATCAAATCCTTAATTTCGGCCTGCCTGCGCCGCTCGATATCCAAATTATCGGCCCGGATATGGGCGGCAATCATGCGCTGGCGGAATCGATGATGGCGAAGCTGCGCTATATACCGGGAGCTGTGGATCTGCATATTCAGCAGGACCTCAACCGGCCGAATTTCACCGTCAACGTGGACCGCACCAAGGCACAGCAGGTCGGGCTGACGCAGGCCAATGTCGCGAATAGCGTGCTCACCGCCCTGAGCGGCAGTTTTCAAACCTCGCCGCAGTTCTGGCTGGATTGGAAGAACGGCGTCAGCTATGACATCGCGGTGGAGGAACCGCAGTATCGCATGGACACGCTGCAGGACCTGCGCAATATCCCGGTCACCGGGTCGGGCGGCGGGTCTTCGCAAATTCTTACCAACGTCGCCAGCTTCCAGCGCGGTTTTGAGCCGTCGACCGTGAGTCATTACAACGTGATGCCGGTCATCGATATCTATGGTTCCGTCGATGGGACCGATCTGCGCACGGTGGCTAACCAGGTAGACAGCATTGTCGCCAAAGCCCGCAAACATTTGCCGCGCGGCTCGCAGATTGTCGTACGAGGGCAAATCCTCACCATGCGCTCATCGACGATTGGCCTGCTCAGTGGGCTATTGTTTGCCATTGGACTCGTATATCTGCTGATCGTGGTCAATTTCCAGTCCTGGCTGGATCCGTTCATCATCATCGCCGCATTGCCGGCCGCACTCACCGGAATCGTCTGGTTTCTTTTTCTCACGCACACGCATATCAGCGTGCCGGCTTTGACCGGTTCCATCATGTGCATGGGCGTTGCCACAGCAAACAGCATTCTGGTCGTCAGCTTCGCGCGAGAAGAGATGGAGCGCGGCGCCACTGCAATCGAGGCAGCTCTGGTTGCGGGTTTCACCCGCTTCCGTCCGGTGCTGATGACGGCTCTGGCCATGATTATCGGCATGGTGCCGATGGCGCTGGCCCTGGGCAGTAGCGGCGAACAGAACGCGCCTCTGGGCCGTTCTGTCATTGGCGGCCTGACGTTTGCCACCGTCGCCACGCTCTTCTTCGTGCCAGTGTTCTTCAGCATCGCCCACGGAAAGTCGAAGAAAGTCGCAGGCGAAGAAACGAAGAGTTCTTAGCCCATTTCTCAGTAAGCAATATTGGGCACTCCGGTTTTAGCACCAGGATCAGTTCGAGGTAGCAAAATGAGTCACACAGAAAACCAGCCGGCAACGCTCCTCCGCCAGCACAGCCGGGGAACAGTTCGCTTGAGCCGACCCGCCACGCGACCCGGCGGGCCGTGATCATCGTCATCGTGCTGTTGATCATCGCCGTGGTGGTTGCGATTACGGGGATTCTCCCTCGCCAGCATGCCCGAGCCGCGCTGCGCAGGCAGACCGACGGGTTGGCCGTGCCGACCGTCTCGATTATCCAGGCGCAGTCCGGCGCGCCTATGCAGGAGATTGTGCTACCGGGAACCATTCAGGCCTACAAGGATGCGCCCATTTACGCTCGCACCAACGGCTATGTAAAGTCCTGGTCGCATGACATCGGATCGCATGTGCAGAAAGGTCAACTGCTGGCCGTAATAGAGAGTCCGGAGATCGATCGGCAGGTGGACGAGGCCCGCGCCAATCTTGCCACCGCCGAAGCGAACCTCCGCCTCTCCCATGTGACTGCGCAACGGTATGAAGGATTGCGCGGTACCGAAGCGGTCTCAAAGCAATCGATCGACACCGCCGCGCAGAATGAAAAGGCGCAAGCGTCCTCCGTCGGTGTTGCGCAGCAGACCCTGAATCAGATGCTGGCCATGCAATCGTTTGAAAACGTATACGCGCCCTTCACCGGCATTGTCACTGCGCGGAACACGGATGTCGGCCAGCTTGTCGACTCCGGCAGCAACGGGGGCACCGGAAGTCCCAGCATGTTGAGCAATGGAACTACGATGGCCACTCAAAGTACGGTACGGGAGCTGTTCCGCGTTTCCAATATTGGGGTTGTACGCATTTACATCGAGGTGCCCGGAGTCTATGTCCCGGAAGCGCGCCCCGGAGTCGAAGTCAATCTGGATGTGCCCGGATATCCCGGCCGTCTTTTTCAAGGGAAGATTGTGCGCACGGCGAATGCCCTGGACATGAACACGCGCACGCTCATGGTCGAAGTCGATATCGACAACCGCAAGGGTGAATTGCTGCCCGGTTCCTACGCCCAGGTCCATCTCAAGCTGCCAATGAAACATCCCGCGCTGATTATCCCGGTCAGCGCGATGATGTTCCGCTCAGAAGGCCTGCGCATCGTCACCCTCGATAGTCAGAACCGCGCTCACCTGCAGCCGATCAGTGTTGGGCGCGACTGGGGCACGCAGATTGAAGTTCTGACCGGGCTGAACCCGGGCCAGCGAATCGTCGACAGCCCTCCGGATTCCATTCTGGAAGGTGAAAAGGTGAACGTCGCTAATACCGGCGGCAATGGCAATCGGACCAATACGGGCGGAAATCCCGCGAACCCAGGCGACCAATCATGAAACAGACGTTAGCTCATCTCGGACCGGCAGCTGCCGCAGCGGTTATTTTCTGCCTGGCCGGATGCACCGTGGGACCGAACTATCACCGGCCCACTGCTCCCGTTACCCCCGAGTTCAAAGAGGCCGCCGGCTGGCAGCCGGCGCAGCCTGTCGATCAACAGATTCGCGGCGACTGGTGGCGCGGGTATGGCGATCCAGAGCTGAATGCGCTCGAAGAAAAGGTGAGCGTTTCGAACCAGTCGCTGAAGATCACCATGAGCCAGTACACCGAAGCGCGTGAAATGGTGAAATATCAGCGCGCCAATTATTTTCCATTTCTATCCGCCTCCGCCGGCGCCACGCGCCTGCGCAACTCGGAGAACCGCGCGACCTACTTCCCCGGAATCAAGAACGAGTACAACGATTTTTCCTTGCCGCTCGATGCAAGTTGGGAGCCCGATGTGTGGGGGCGGGTACGCCGAACGGTGCGGGCTGCGCGCGAGAATGCTCAGGCAAGTGCTGCGGATGTCATCAATGTTCGGCTCAGCCTTCAGACCGAGCTCGCGCTCGACTACTTCCAGATGCGCGGACTCGATGAGCAAAACTACATCCTGAATCAGACGGTGGCGGCGTATCGAAAGTCTCTGGAGTTGAACCTGCAGCTTCTGAATGCCGGGCTTGCGTCGCAATTGGATGTCGAGCAGGCGCGGACTCAGCTGGAAGCCACGCGTGCGCAGGCTCAGGACGTCGGTGTCGCCCGAGCGCAGGATGAGCACGCGATCGCAGTATTGATGGGACAGCCGCCCGCCACGTTGAGCATTCCACCGCGTGCCGTCGCTTATACACCGCCGCCGGTTCCACCCGGTCTGCCTTCGGAACTGCTGGAGCGTCGGCCTGACATTGCCACCGCAGAGCGGCAGATGGCCGCTGCGAATGAACAGATCGGAATCGCGCGGTCCGCGTACTATCCGACCTTCTCGCTTACCGGAATTGGCGGCCTTGAGAGCGGCCAGCCCGGCAACTGGTTCACCGGTCCCAGCACACTCTGGTCCGTGGGTCTGTCAGCCGCCGATACGCTAGTGGATTGGGGTCAGCGCCGCGCCCTGAATGCGGAAGCGCGAGCTAACTACGAGGGTACCGTCGCGAATTATCGCCAGACCGTGCTGACTGCGTACCAGGAGGTGGAGGACAACCTTGCCGCGTTGCGCATTTTGGCGCGGGAAGCCCAGACCGCGACCCAGACGGTTGCTTCTGCGCAACGGCAGGAAGCGATTGCCACCAGACTTTATCGGCGGCGGGCTGGATCCGTACCTGAATGTAATTCAGGCGCAGAGCGTTGTTCTATCGAGCCAAATCACAGCGGCAAATATTGTGACCCGTCGCATGACTGCCAGTGTGCTGTTGGTCAAAGCTCTCGGAGGAGGATGGAACTCCAGTCACTTGCCAAAGGATTGATTGACCTGTGGTTCATGTCTCGCCTCTGAGACATGGGTCGAATGTGAGACAAACTATGAACGGAAATTCAACACTGAAGCACGACACTGCCTCGTCCGAGACGATGCTCAAAGGTTCACTCGGGCCGATCCCGCCTGAGGATGCAGACAAAGGTGGGATTGATCGCAATCGCATGCACGACCGCGTCCGCTGGACCATCCTGGAACGCATCATGGATGGCACCTATCAACCGGGTGAGCGACTCAAGGAGCTTGCTCTCGCACGCGAATTTCATGTCAGCCAGGCTCCTGTCCGTGAGGCGCTGCGCAAGCTGGAAGCGATCGGCGTTCTCAAATCCGATCCATATCGCGGTACGCGCGTTCGCGAATTGTCTACGGCCGAGCTCCGCGACGCCTATCAACTGCGCGGAATTCTCGAACAGGCGGCCACCGAATTCATCGACGATTTTCCCGAGGAAAGCGCTCTGTATCTCGACCGGGAATATGCAGCCATGCGCGTCTCGGTGCAGGCCGGAGATTTAACCGCGTTGGCCTGCCACAATCGCAATTTCCATCGACGCATTGTGGAAAGCTGCCGTAACAGTGAGGTGTTGCGCGCCTGGGAATCGCTCGATGTCTCCATGCGCTGCCGGTTGAACTTCCAGCGCCGGGTGCAGTATCTGCCGGAGTCGATTACTTCGCATCAGCCCATTATCGACGCTTTTCGTGCCGGGGATTTCCGCCGCGCCGGCGAACTGTTGCGCGAGCATTCGTTCAGCTTCGTCGCCGATCTCTCTTAGTGCTTGACCGCGATGGCCGAAATTTCGATCTTTGCCCCGCCGATCAAACCCGCGACCTGTACCGTGGTTCGTGCAGGCTTTGGATCTGGCATCATCTTTTTGTAGACCTCATTCATCTTTTCGACGTCATTCAGGTCGGCGACGTACACGTTGACGGAAACCAGATTGCTCATCCGGAATCCTGCCTCTTCCACCACTTTTTTCACGGCGTTAATCGCGTTCGTCGTTTGCAATGTGATGTCGGTACCGGTCACCTTTCCGTGGGAATCCGGTCCCTGCAGGCCCGCGACGTAGAGCGTGTTACCCGCGACGTAGCCCTCGCTGAATGGCATGCCAGCCTTGAAGCCAACCGCTCGATTTTGCGCCACAGCGCTCCCGGAAATACCGAAGAACATAAGCGCCGCAAGCAATAGGAAATTTCGTATCGTCATGGTGAAATCCTCTTTCTCCATTGATTTGACCTCCTGTTTCCGTACCATTTGAACACAGTATCCCGGAGTGGGGCCCATCCCAGGCGCGTTTTTTGCCGCCAGGCTGGCGAGATGCAACCTTTCAAAACGGCCGACGCGACGGCAGTCAAGACCCACGTGGTGCCCGCGAATGGTAAGCGCTCATCAGCCTTGAAATAAGAACAGCGAGATACAGCAGGCCGAGAATCGATTGGATAACAGAAAGTGATCGCGCCTGGTCCGAGACCGCGGCAATGCCCGCCGCACCCAGCGAGGTCATGGTGGCGAAGCTGTAATAGATAAAGTCGACGTGATCGGGCATCGGCGTGAAGATTGGTCGCCGGGTCGAGATAGAAGGCATGCGCCTGCAGTTTTTCCAGCAGGCCGTAAATGTTCGAAAAACCGAATCCCAGCAGCAGATAAACGGAAAGCGCTCCGAAGACCGCCTCGGAGTCATGCCGGCCGCGGATAAAAACGCGATGAAAAAGAACGGTAATGATGAATGCGTCAAAGGCGAACGTCAGGCACATGTTCAGGATCGCAAGCGCGCTGGCATCGTTCCTTAGGATTTCCACCCGGTGCAGCAGTGCCGGTACCGCCAGCGCCACAGCGACGATGGCCACACTTCGCCGGAAGCTCACGGCATACACGCTGAGCACCGTGATCGCGACGGCCAGCATGCGAAATACCGTATAACCCGCCACGCTGGTCTCGGCGTAGGGATAAAAAATCAGGTAGGCCAGCAAAAATATAAAAAGAAGAAAAAATCTATATCGGGTGGCCGGGGCCGGCGTTTGCCCGGCCGAGGGTTGAAGGATATCTTCAGGCATAGTTCCGAGTAGGTTTTCGCCGCGATCATACGCCTTTTTTCAATCCGCCGACATGCCTTAAATCCAGTTTTTTGCTACCTGGGTACGCGAATTGCAGCCAGATTGCTCCCGCTGGTACGCTGAGTTGTGGCCGACTTCAATTCCATCGCCGAGATGATGCAGAGTTGCGCAACCGACGCGGTCCGAGCCGCACAGGAGCAGTTTGGATTTGTGCTCGACTACTCGGACGGAAGCATCGAGTCTCTGGAAACAATTCTTGCGGCGATCAGCGCCACTGTGGACGCCTCAGACGAAGATGCGATGGAGCAGGCCGTGAAACTGTGGGGCAGTTACCTGGGAGAGACGGTACGCCGGGTGTTTGGCGGCGCCTGGGAACTGATTCAGTATCCCGGCCGGGCCACCGCTTTGCCCACTCTCGTGATCGCCGGGTCACAGATCTATCCCTTGATGAAGGTTTATCGGCGGCTGACCATGGGAGAGCCGGAAAACGTCTGGAAATTCTATGGGAAAATCCGCGGCAAGCTTTGTCCCGTACATCCAACAGACGCATTTGCCGGCTGATTCCGAACTGCGGACACGGCCGCTCTGAGATCCATCACACTCTCAAACGGCTTCCGCTTCTATCTGCAAGCACGATACGAGTGTGCGACAATTGGATTTGAACAGCGTTAGGCAGGCCTGAAAACGCGCCTGCGGGAGAACAATATGGGTGACCTACTACAACCCTGGCACTTGGTAGTGATTCTGGTCGTAGCGCTTCTTATCTTTGGACCCAGCAAGCTGCCCGGTCTCGGCAAAGGCCTGGGCGAGGGTATCAAAGGCTTCAAGGAAGGTATCAAGGGTCTCGGCGGCGGTTCCGATGAGCCCGAAAAGACAGATACCACGAAGACGACCACGACCGAAGTTAAATAGCTTCGACTCTCCCATCATCGCGAGTGTTGGGGCGACGTTTATCTCCGTACAATGATGCTGCTAACGCAATCATGTCGAAAATAAAAAGCCTCTATCGCGTCAGGCCGCACACCCAGGTGCGGCTCTCTCATTTTCCTTCTGACGATACGGGCGCTTACAAATCGGCGGAAGAGGCGGATGCGGATCTCGTAGTGCATCGCGAGAAACTGGACAACCTGCAAAATCTGCTGGACGCTTCCGCTCAACATGCTGTGCTTGTTGTCCTGCAGGGCATGGACACTGGCGGCAAAGACGGCACCATCCGCCACATCTTTTCCGGAGTGAATCCGCAGGGCTGTTCCGTCACCTCCTTCAAAGTGCCCACGCCGCTTGAAATGCGCCACGATTTTCTCTGGCGCGCCCATGCGGCCGTGCCTCCCAAGGGTATGATCGGCATCTTCAATCGTTCGCATTATGAAGATGTCCTCGTCGTCCGCGTGCACAATCAGATCTCCGGTAAGGAAGCCCGCCGCCGCATGGACGAGATCGTGAACTGGGAAGAAATGCTCGCCGCGAACGGCGTCATCATTCTGAAGTTTTTCCTGAACATCAGCTATGAGGAGCAGACCCGGCGTCTCACTGCGCGAATCGACGACCCGAAAAAACAGTGGAAGATCAGCGCAGTCTGACTTCGCCGAGCGCAAGCTGTGGCCCGATTATCAGCGCGCATATGAGGATGTCCTCAGCCGGACCAGCCGCAAACACGCACCGTGGTTCATCGTGCCCGCGGACCACAAGTGGTACCGAAACGTGGCCATTTCAGAAATCATGGTCCAGACCCTCCAAGGCCTGAAGATGAAATACCCCAAGCCCACGGTCGACCTGAAAAAACTTAAGCTGGACTGAGCTCGAACCTGACGAGAATCCAAAACTTGAGTGCCCCAGGTCTCGCTCTGAGACTTTGACTCCACGACCCAAATCACGAAATCAGCGCCACCGCCGCCAGCGCCGAAATCATTCCCACTGCCTGACGCCGCGAGGCTCGCTCCTTCAACAGCCACATTGCCAGCAAGATCGTCGAGGCAGGATAGAGCGACGCCAGCACGGCGGCGATATCCAGCCGTCCAATGCGAGTAGCGGCGATAAACAGAAAATTTCCGATGGTGTCACACGTGCTGGCGATGAGCGCCAGTGCGATCCCAATTTTCCATTGCACCCGGCGATTGGAATCGTTCGGCGCCTCGCGTAAATCGGTCGCGGCTGAAAAGCAGCCCGCCACCTACCGCCAATCCCAGGCTGCCCACGCGGGAGGCGGCGAGCGGCCAGATCAGTCCACCCCCGTTCGCCTGCCGAAGAAAAATCAAAAACGCGCCGAAGCCCAGGCCGGAGATGACCGCCAGCGCAATCCTTTTTCTCTCCTGTCGAAGGGCCGCCGTGGCCGCTTCTTTCCCCGACGCGGCCTGACTGCTGATCAGCCATATGGCCACTGCCGCCAGCGCGAATCCAATCAATTGGCGACGGTTTGGTGAGCCGACCGTCACCAGAGTAAATACGACGGGCAACGCCGCCGTCAATAGTCCGGTGAGCGCGGCCGTGGTCCCCATTTCGCCCAGCGAGAGCGCGTGGTAGAAGGTCAGCAGGGCGATTCCGCCGGCAATCCCGGCATAGAACCCCAGCGCCAGAATGTGCGCATCGGGCCGCGTCTGGTGTAGCAGAACCCCAAGCAGCAGGAGACATCCCAGGCTGAATGCATGCGAAATGGCAAGCAGCCAGAACACCCGCAGATGTCGCGCCGCAATACCACCGCAAAAGTCCGATGCGCCCCAGATTGCGGCCGCGCTCAGGCCCAGCACGCTGGTGGTGGCGGCCAGAGTCATCGGATTTACTGGCTTGCGGTGGCTGTCGGGTAGTATCCCTGTTTTGCGAATCACGTTGACATTCGGCCGCAGCACCCGCACTTCAATTTTGCGGAAGCGGCTGTCGAGCGCCGAGATGTGGCTATTGTAGCCAAGCGTATATTGGTCGCGAACCTGCTCGGAAATTTTCGCGAAGCTGCGTTCAATCGCATTCGTTGAGAGTTCCGCATCCAGGGCACCGCCGGTGGCGAGCGTATATTTTGGCAGGATATCGTCGCTCATCTGCAATGGGATATGGAAACGATCGAGGAAACCATAGATCGGCAGCGCGGATTCTCCCACCAGGGTCCCATATACGGCAATCTGGTTCGTCAGCAGATAACGCACAACTTCTCTGTAGGATAGTTTGCTTCCCTGATTCTTGCCGTCACTGATCACGTAAATCAGGCGGCGGCGGCCGCGGCTGCGCTGCGACAGGTCGGTTGCTGCGCGGAAAATCGCATCATTCAGCACGTGCTGCTCTTTCGGTATGATGCCGATAAAGTTGCCGTTATGCATAGGCGTCGTATTCGGATCGACCATTTGCCCGTTGATGATCGGGCCTTCCGCCATCGGGCCTGTATTGCTCGGGACTTCCATGTAGTTTCCCGGCGATTTGACTCGTTGCAGCGACACGGTAAGCCGATCGCTCCGTGCGCCTGTAAATCCTGTCGCCTGGCTCACGTGCGAGGCATAGGTGTAAACGGAAACTTCATCATAGGGTGCGAACGCGCCCTGCAGCCCGCTCAGGGCCTCATTCACTTTCCTCATGGTGTCGGCGGGCAGGCTCTGGTCGATGACAAACGCCACCGAAAGCGGGAATGGGTCCTCTGTAAAAAAATTAATGTGTTGTTGCACATTATTCTCGTAGAGCTGGAAATCATGCCATGTCAGCCCGGAAACCAGCTGCCCGTGCGAGTCTTTTACTGTGACCGGCACCAGCACGAAATTCACGCGCGCCCGAAGTGTGTAGCTGGCTTGCGACGCTCCCTGGCCATGGGCCGGGATCACCGGAGGCGGAACATTCGAAGGTGCGCTTTGCTCCGGCGGAGGTGCGGTCGCCGATCCGGGCGCTCCTGCCTGGTTCCCGGTCTGGGCGCCTGCCGGCGTTCCCTCTGAACTGCTGGCCGCCGGCTGAGTACCTTCGCCCGGCGTTACCTGGTGAAGCAGGTTCGGAAGTCCCAGCGATCCCGGCGGGTTCTCATCGTACGGTTGCGGAGCTGGAGCAGCGGGAACGTTGGAGCCGGACCCGCTGGAACTCGGGGCATTCGGCACCTGCTGGCTTTCCTGGGCCTGTATCCGCGGCCCTGTCACCAAAAACAGGCAGGCGAAAAGCAAAATTCCCAGTCTCACAGAAACCCCCTCAAAACCAGCGCAAAAACATCCCTTGAAATCCGTCAAAATATCCTGCCGTATCCGATAGCGATTTCCGTTCGTTGTCCCTCCATTGTACGGTGGGAAGCGAAAAGTGCCCAACCGAGTTGTCATCACTCGGAAGGAACCATGTCTAATGTCTGCTCCCAAGGGATCGAAGAGGCCCGGCGGCATCGCCCGCGATTCGGTATTCTGCGCGAGGGCTGGCGCTTTGTCCGGCGTTATTTCATCCGGCTCAAGACAGCCTCGGCAGATTCACGCAGCGAAACTGGGCGGTCTTCGCCTATACTCCTCCAATACCCGGGTTGCAAATCGGAGTGTCCGCACATGGTAACGGCAACCATCCCGCGATCCATATCCGCGCCGGCGGCATCCAGACTAGTCTCTGTGGATGTGTTGCGTGGGATCACCATCGCGTTCATGATTCTGGTCAATAACGGAATTCGAAATTATGCCTATCCGCCGCTCGAACACTCGGTTTGGAACGGCTGGACGCCCACGGACCTGATATTTCCCACATTTCTATTCGTTGTCGGAATCACGATTGTCCTTTCTTTCGAGGGCCGTCTGCAGCGCGGGGCTTCGAGGGCCATCCTGCTGTGGCACACGTTCCGGCGCGCCATCATCCTGTTCGCGCTGGGCCTGCTGGTGCATGGCTTCCCGGATTATCCGCTGGCGACCATGCGTATCTACGGCGTGCTGCAACGAATCGCGATATGTTTTTTCATCGCCGCCGCGCTATATCTGTGGGACCGTCGCCCGGCAAGCAAGATCGTTATCATCGTCGCTGCGCTGGTTGGCTATTGGATTTTAATGCGGTGGGTGCCCGTTCCCGACTATGGTTTGCCAGGGCGGGATATCCCCTTCCTCGATCCCAATCGCAATCTCGCCGCGTGGCTGGACCGGCATATCTTTCCCGGTCGCCTGTATGAAATCACCCGCGATCCAGAAGGCCTGTTGAGCACGGTCCCGGCTGTCGCGACAACGCTGCTGGGTATGCTGACCGGGATGTGGCTACGTTCCGCGCGAAGCCGCCGGTCCAAGGCAGCGGGAATGCTGATCGCCGGCATCGTCGGCCTCCTGCTGGGATTTTTGTGGGGACACTGGTTTCCAATCAACAAAAAGTTGTGGACCAGCTCCTATGTGTTGATGTCCGCGGGATGGACGTTGATTGGTCTGTCTCTCTGCTACTGGGCCATCGACGTAAAAAACTGGAAGAAGGGCTGGACGTATGTCTGGGTTGTTTTTGGCATGAACGCGATCACAGCGTATGTGTTTGCCGAGCTTCTCTCGGCCACGCTGTCGGCCATTCATGTGTCCTGGCGCGGAAAAATCGTCAGCTTGACTGATTACCTTTTTGACGCGGTATTTTCCAGGCTTCCTGACGTGCACCTTGCATCCCTGGCGTATTCGCTCAGTATCGTATGCGTCTGTTTCCTTTTCGCTTTTCTGCTGTACCGGAAGAAAATTTTTCTCAAGGTTTGAAATCCGGCCGATCAGATATGCAATCCTCAGATCGTTGAATTCGATACACGAAGAAGATGTTTCTGACGCCTGCGAACTCCACTGGTCGAGATCGGAAATTTTACGAGTCACGCATCAGAATGCAGGTCTCACGCGCGAGAGGCCTGGGGCGCCCGGATTTTTAAGTTGCCACACGTGTCCAATGTCCGCTCGCGACTTCGACCAGCGCGCCGTCTTCTGCGAAACCGCCCACTTCTCGCGCAGCTAACGGTGCATCCCGGCGGCTTCGCATCGTGGGCACGGCGGCCAGCAGGCTGCGCGTGTAGGGATGCTGCGGATTGGCAAAAATCTGGGCGCAAGAGGCCGTCTCGACGATCCTTCCTCGACGCATCACGGCGACGCGCTCGGCCACCTGGGCGACCACGGATAAATCGTGCGAGATGAAGAGCAGGGCGGCGTTTGAGCGCTCTTTCAGCTCGCGCAGCAGGTCGAGAATCTGCGCCTGAACGGTTACATCGAGCGCGGTTGTGGGCTCGTCGGCGATGAGGAGTCCGGGGCGGTTCACCAGCGCCATCGCAATTAGGATGCGCTGGCGCTGACCGCCGGAAAACTGGTGGGGATAATCATCGAACCGCAGCGCCGGGTCAGGAATTGAGACTGATGCCAACGCTTCGATGGCGTGCTGGCGAACCTCTGTTCTCGACAGGTCACGCTGGTGGATGCGAATTGCCTCCGCAATCTGCTTTCCGATCGACATGACGGGATTGAGGGCCGTCATCGGCTCCTGGAAAATCATCGCGGCATCGCGGCCGCGCCGCGCGATCATCGCCTGCTCCGGTAACTGCAGCCAGTCTTCACCTCGAAACCAGACGCTGCCCGCAACCCGCGCCCGTACATCCAGCAGCCGCAGAATTGCCATCGACGTGACGGACTTGCCCGAGCCCGATTCTCCGACCAGAGCGAATGACTCGCCGGGCGCAATCGAAAAACTGATGTCATCGACCGCACGATGCTGCCCGGCATCGGAAGAAAACGTGATCGAGAGACGATCGACTTGCAGAAGAGGCTGCACGGACTTATGTTATCGCGGGTATTTTGCGGCTGCTTTGCTGGGCGGCCGGGTTCAAAATGCGTGCCAGGCTCAAGGCGTTCTCGATGGCTGCACCCGACGCGGTGTTGTCGAAGATGTACCAGATTCGATCGCCGGGCGAAGTGGCGGAAAGATCGGCGGCAAGCTTCTCGATATACGCGGCAGGGTAGCTGGAGTAGTAGACGCGAGGAGAGCCGTGCAATCGGTAATATCTGAGGCTCTCATTGCCCGCAGGCTGTGTGGCCTCGGCCGTGGGCGGTGGATCGGCAATGACTCGCGCGATTCGAAATTCACGAAGAAGTTCATCTGCTTCCGGGGAGAACCAGGCGGGGTGGCGAGGTTCAAGGACCGCCTCACCCTCAGAGTAAAGATCGCGAAATACAGTTAGAAAATCGCGGGAGCGGCTTTTGTCGAAATCTTGCCGAGGCGGAAGCTGAAAGAGGATGGGGCCGAGCTTACGGCCAAGGCAGCGCGCCTCATTCAGAAAACTCTGAAACTGCGCGCGAGTGGGAGCGAAATCGCATTCGTGCGTGATGGCCTTCGGCGCTTTCACAGAAAATCGGAAATTCTCGGGAGTCATGGCGGCCCAGCGAGCATAGGTGGATGGCCGATGGGAACGATAAAAGGACGAATTAATCTCCGTGCACGCGAGCACTTTTGAATAGCGTTCGATGTGGGAGCCCTCGCCTGGAAACAGAGCAGCGTGCTGCCGGGGAATAGACCAGCCGGCAGTGCCGATGCGGATGGAAGGCACGCCGGAGGGCGGCCGCGCAGCTTGTGAGCTCAATGCGCTTGGAGATTCCATAAAGGATGGTGGGCCCGGAGGGATTTGAACCCCCAACCAAAGGATTATGAGTCCTCTGCTCTAACCGTTGAGCTACAGGCCCTTCAATGACTTACAACGGACTCCCGCGTGAGTGTAGCGATCTTGTAAGCATTGTATGGTGTGGGGAGTGGGGCACAAAATCGGCCGACAAAGCATGCAGCGCAACGACTAACGATAAATCTTCCCAGGCTTCATCACGTGTCCCCAGCTGAGGGTCTCCGCGTCGGGAAGATCGAAGTTCGTCCCAGGAATGCGTCCGGCTTGGATCAGCGTGCCAAATTGAAAGTACACGGCATCCATATCGGAGTGTGTTCCAGGGTAATGGCCAAATCCGCCGTCTCGGTTTCGGCAGCTCAGCGCCCAATCGGCCGCTTTGGAAATTGCTGACCGGCACTTCTCAGAATTTCCCCCGAGCTGCCGCAGAATAAACGTCGCATCAAAACAGGCGTGCACGTCCCATGCCGCATTTTTCAGTTGCCATCCGCCGTCGGGCCGTTGATCACGCAACACCCGATTCACAATTTCAGCTGCTTTCGGCGTTGGCTCTCCGATGAGCCGAAAAAAATGTACCAGGTGAAAGGTGGAGGCCACGTGATCGCCAAGGTATCCATCCGCTGCCTGATTTTCGATCAGACGGCGTTGGATCGCCAGCCGGTATTCGCGTGGGAATTCCGTTCCGAGCGCCGCATAAAACAAGGGAAAAAAGCTCGAAGTGTACCAGGGCAGCTTCGCAAAAGCCTGATTCTGAAAGAAGCGATTCATCACCGGGGCTGGATTAATCCGGGGTTTCTCTCCCAAAGCTCTCAACCCCACCACCCCCTGGACGGTGTTGTAGAGCACGGCAAGATCAGATTTTGGATCCATATCGCCGGCAAAATTCACGAAGACGCCATCCGGTTGTTGGTGGCGCTGGATGAACTCCGCCGATTTTTTCTTGTGCGGAAGCGCCCATGCTTCAGGCTTGGCCAGGGTTGCAGCGTAGGTGACAGCTGCCAGATCGCTTTCAGCAGTATCAGAATCCCCTTTGTAGCTTGGATCCGGTGAGGGAGAATAGCCCCCATCTCCGTGGGCGCATTTTTCAATGAACGCGAGCGTTGAATCCTTAATTCGTTGCCCGTCTAAAGAAGGAGAGAGTGAATTTTCGCCGATCGCTCGTGCTACAGCGAATCCATTTGGCATCGAATCTGAGTTCCGGCGGCTGCAACAAGCGCCCACCGCAAGACCCCACGCCTGGATATTGTCATCGCGTGTTTCCTTTCGCTATTCACAAATACCAGTGGACAGCTTGCCCGCGCTCGCCCTCGCGCTGCCTCTCCACTGTTAAGGCGAAGAGTTCATTTTAGTTTAGAGCGACTATCTAAGTGTTGACTCGCGCACAAAACACTCGCATGATTGAGCAAATAGCTTGCCATTTCCCCTGGATGTCGAATGTCCGGACTCCGCTGGCGCCTGGCATGCAGCAGCCTTGCGTTCTTTCTGCCGACCGTTCTTCATGCGCAAGCGAGCTCATCGCTGGCCCGGCAGGATTATTCCCAAATCTATGCCGCACCGATGGCTCGGGCCCACTCTACGGCACAACCGGCAGCATTCGATAGCAGTCTGATACGCCAACACGCAGAATCCTTTCTGCTGCGCCGCATGGCTCCCCGCCCGTCAGCAACAAAACAGTCCTCCGCAATGCTGCGGTTACGCGGAATGCGGCAGCGGACCGCGATCCCGTTTCTGCTCTCCGGCAATCAGCCCTGGGAGGCAGTGGGACCGAAGCAGATCGCGACTTCGCAATTCGGCGATGTCACCGGCCGGGTTACGTCGATTGCGATTGCGCCCTGGGATACATCCGGGAACACTGTCTATCTCGGCGCAACCGGCGGCGGAGTCTGGCGATCGACTAACGCTGCTGCAAGCGATCCCAGCACTGTCATGTGGCAGCCGCTGACCGACAATCTTGCTGCCTATTCCGGGGTGAACATCAGTTCGCTCAGCATCGGAGCTGTCAGCCTGCAGCCCGGATCGGCAACGACCGCCGGCATCGTGCTGGCGGGAACCGGCGATCCGAATGATGTGCTCGACTCCTATTATGGTGCAGGAATTTTGCGTTCCGCCGATGGTGGCACAACATGGAAGCTGATCACACAAAGCAGCGACGGCTTTTCCGGCGGAATTACGAATTACAGTTTCGTTGGCGATGCCTTTTCGGGATTCGCGTGGAGCACGACGAATACGGATCTGGTGGTCGCGGCAGTAACAAATTCTTTCGACGGCTTCATCAACAACATCAACAATAACGGCACCGACAACGTAGCGGAGGCTGGCCTCTATTACTCAACCGATGCCGGACAGACCTGGTTTCTTTCGACAATTGAAGACGGGCCGAACCAGACGATCCAGTCCTCACAAATCACAGTTCCCAGCGTATTTCCGGGCGTGCCCGTCAGCTCCGTGGTTTGGAATCCCGTGCGCAAGATGTTTTATGCCGCGATACAGTTTCACGGCTACTATCAGTCGCCGGATGGCATTACCTGGACGCGAATGGCGAAATCAACCCGGTACCGCATTGACGAAGGGAAATTGTCCCTCGAATTTCAATACGCCCGGAAGCAATTCCTGCACGATTTTTCGCGGCGTGCTGGCAGTGCAGCCGGTCACCGGAGATATGGTCGCGCTCACCGTGGATTCGAACGATGTGGATCAGGGTTTGTGGCAGGATGTCTGCAACCAGGGTGCGAACGGCTGCGCAAATCCGGTTCAGTTCGGCACTCAAATACCGGATGCGGCGCTCGACGATGGATCCAGCCCGGGAACGATTCCGCAGGGGACATATAACCTGACGCTCGCCGCCGTGCCCAATGGTACCGATACGCTTCTGTTTGCCGGAACCGCCGACATCTTCCGCTGCAGTGTCGCTGCGGGCTGTGCCTGGCGCAACACGACCAACACCGCCGGCTGCGTGTCTGCGCGAGTTGCGCCGGCGCAACACGCGACTGCATTCCTGGCGCCCCCGGCAGGTCAAACCGAGCCGCTGCTTTACTTCGGAAATGACAGTGGTCTATGGCGCTCGGTCGATGGAGTCGATCAGACGGGAGCCGCCTGTGCATCGAGCGATGCGTCGCATTATCAAAATCTGAATAGCGGCTTGGGATCGCTGGCGGAAGTGGCCGGGCTTGCGAACAGCGCAACAGACGCCAATGTGCTGCTCGCAGGCTTCGGCACGAACGGCAGCGCTGCAACCGCTGATGCCAGCCTCGGCGCGTGGCCGCAGCTTCTAAGCGCCGAAGGTGGACTCACCGTCATCGATCCCGCAAATCCGAACGCCTATGCCACCCTTGGGCCGGGCGTCGCAATCGGGCGATGTACCCAGGGATCGAGCTGCACCGCGGCGGATTTCGGCAGCCAGCCCGCAATTGGAGCCGCGCAGACGGACGACGATCAATCTCTGCTGATCGCGCCCTATGCGCTCGATCCCCAGGACAGCGCGAACATGATCGTGGGCACATGCCGTGTGTGGCGCGGACCGGCGAGCGGCGGCAGTACATGGAGCGCGGCAAATGCCATCAGCCCCATGTTCGACGGAGATCCGAGACCGAGCTGCAATGGGAATGCATTGATCCGCTCGCTGGCTGCGGGTGGCGCTGATGTGCAGTCGGTAACCGGCCCGCAAAACAGCGGCGCTCAGGTCATCTATGCCGGGATGGCGGGACTGCTCGACGGCGGAGGAGCGAATGTCGGCGGCCATGTTTTCTCTACCCAGTCCGCCAATCTCGCCAACGGAACCACCAAGTGGACGGATCTGGCGCTCTCGCCTGTTTCAAACGAGCAGAGCTATAACGGAGTTTTCAATCCGTACCGTTTTGATGTTGCCTCGCTCTACGCCGATCCCCACGACCCAACCGGCAAAACTGTTTATGCGGCCATCCAGGGCTTCGGTGTTCCACATTTGTATTTATCGACAGATGGCGGCGCGAGTTGGACAAACATCAGCAAAAATCTGCCCGATCTTCCGCTGAACGATGTTCTCGTCGATCCAAACGATGCCGGGGTCGTGTACGTCGCCTCTGATGGTGGTGTATTTGTAACGAATAATGTTTCAAATTGCATGGGGAGCGGTGGACAGTGCTGGAGTATCTTCGGCACCGGCCTTCCCCTGGCCCCGGCGGTAAAGCTCTCGGCAACTTCGGCGGATGGCGGCTATTTGCGCGTGGGCACCTACGGGCGTGGGATCTGGCAGATTCCGTTATTGAGCGGAATTCCGCAAACAACAATGACAGTGGCTCCGGCGAGCCTGACGTTCGGCGGACAGCCAGTTCAGACGCTGAGCAGCACCCAAACAGTCACTGTTACAAATACCGGGGGCAAGAACCTTGCCGTCGGCAGTGTTGTGATTACAGGAGATTTTATCGAGACCGACAATTGCAGCGGTCGTTTCATCGCACCTGGCGGAGCATGCCAGATCCAAGTAAGGTTTTCACCCGCAGCGAGCGGCACTCGGACCGGAACGCTGACAGTTTTCGCCAACATTGCGGGCGGCCAGAAGAGCGTGTCGCTCACAGGAACCGGCTCCACTCAGTCGGCAATTGTCTTGCTGCCGAATGACGTGAGCTTTGGAGATCAGCAGATTAATACCACCTCCGCTGCACAGCAGGTGACGATTTCAAACACCGGAACCGGAACCGTACCTCTCGCTTCCGAAAGCGTTACCGGCCCGTTCGCAATCCAGACAAACACCTGTTCCGCGACGTTGCCAGCCACAACCGGGTGCACCCTGGCGATCGTGTTCCAGCCGAAGCAGGCCGGAGCGGCGACCGGCGTGCTGACGGTGGTTAGCGGGCAGGGAACGCAAAGCATCGCGCTGAACGGAAGCGGAGAGAGCCAGGCTACCGACACGCTTGCGCCGCTATCACTTCACTTTCCCGCAACTGCAGAAAATTCCGCGAGCGCGTCCCAGACGGTCACGCTAACGAATAGCGGCGGGGTTGCTCTGACGGGAATTCAGGTGCAGTCCACCGGAGACTTCGCTGTAGTGAATGGCTGCGGTTATTCGCTGAATGCGCAGTCCTCCTGCACAATAACCGTTCAGTACACGCCTCATGCCGCGGGAGCGGAAACGGGCAGCATTACCGTCACCGATAGTTTGCGCAGCCAGACGATCGCACTCACCGGAACTGGAATCGCGCCACCGACCGACACCCTCTCGGCAACATCGCTCATTTTTCCCGTCACGCTGATTGGCCGAAGTGCGCCCCCGCAGACGGTGACGCTGACGAACTCCGGCAGTTCAGCTCTGACCGGATTGAATATTTCCACAGCGGGCGCGTCCTTCAGCGAAAGTAACAACTGCGGCATCAGGGTGGCCGCGCAATCCAGCTGTGTCATCACGGTAGATTTCCACGCATCGATAGCGGGAAACGCCACTGGCCAACTCGAAATCGCCGACGCGATCCGGACACAATCTGTGCCGCTGAGCGGTTCGGGACAGGCGCCCGCGCAGGACAATATTTCCCCATTCTCCCTTAACTTCGCCACGCAAAGTGAGGGTACCGTCAGCGCCCCGCAAATCGTAACCCTCAGCAACAACGGACAGGCGACATTAACCGGCATTCGCCTGCAATCCAGCAATCCAGATTTTGTATGGACGACCACCTGCGGAGCATCGGTACCGGCGCGAAACTCCTGCACGATTCAGGTCAGGTTTGCGCCTCATACCACTGGCGTCGATAACGGAACATTGACGGTCGCAGACGCGAATCGCACGCAACAGGTGCAGTTAAGTGGGATGGGAACGCTGGCCAATATAACCTTGACACCCGGGAGCTTGAATTTCGGCGATATTGGCGTGCAGATTTCCTCCTCAGCGCAAACCTTGCTTCTCAAGAACGGAAGCACGGGCACAATGAGCGGCATCTCCATCAGCAGCACCGGACCGTTTGCGCAGACCGGCAATTGCGGAACCAGCCTGCCATCCGGAAAAACCTGCTCGCTCTCCATGGTGTTCTTGCCGACTGTCACCGGAACCCAGAATGGAATCCTGACGGTAAGCAGCGCAAACTCGGGCCCGCTGACGGTGCAGATGACCGGTGTTGGCATCGCGTATGACCTGGTGCCCGTCAGCTCGACCACCGTATCCGTAACCAGCGGGCATGCAGCCAGCTATTCTCTCCAACTGGTGCCGGTGAGCGGTTCCGCAGGGTCTGCCATGTTGAGCTGCAGCAATCTTCCGCCCGATTCCACTTGTTCGCTGAATCCGGCCGTGGCAAGCTTATCGGCTCCCTCGAACATCCAGGTCGCGATTGCCACCGGTGTCGCTGAGAGCTCCGTCCGGGTGCGCCGGGCAAATCTGGCAGGTTCGTTGCCCTGGCCCTTGGGATTGCTGCTGATGCTGGTACCGCTCGGGATGGTGCGCTGCCGGTCAAAAATCCTGCGAGATGGGCTGGGCCGCGTGCTGCTTTTACTGGTTGTAATCGGAACCGTCGCCAGCATCACAGCCTGCGGAAAGGGAATAGGGCCGCTCAACGCCAACGATCCCTTGCCGACAACCCCGCTGACTCCTTCCGGCACCTATACAGTGACGGTAACAGCCGCCGCCGGGGGCCTCGAAAAGAGCGTCAGTTTGACAGTCCAGGTCCAGTAAAGACCTGGACCGTCAAACCGTGGGCAACCTGCATACAGATTGCAAGCCAACGTTTACACTAGACTTACCTTTGATGCTGCGTAGATTTCTTTCAGTTATTGTCGTGATGCTGTGCGCCGGGGCGCTGACGGCGAATGCTCAGTTCTCGGGTGGCGGCACGTCGTTTCAGGGCATCGACTGCACCAATCCACTCAGTGCTCTCTCGCCTGCATGCTCGGGCGCGACGACAAATCCATCGCTCGGCACGCAGCAGCCCGGCACTATTTCTGGACAAAACGGGTACGGACAAAGCGGGTACGGACAGGGCATCTACGGCTCGGGGAACAACGGCGCCGGCGGTTATGGGCAATCCCAGGGAACCGGGGCCAATCCACCGGTGAGCGGCGGCATCAATAGCAGAGTGCCGAACTACGAGGATCAGCTTCAATATGGCAGCGGGATGAACGGGGCGCAACGCAACCCCTCGAACCCGAATGCAAACACGAACGCGCCAGCAACACCGCCTCCAACGGAGTTCCAGCGAATCGTCGCCGGGGCCACAGGAGCGATGCTGCCCGTTTTTGGCGCCGATCTGTTCTTCGATCAATCGGCATCCTTCGCTCCCATCGATCGCACGCCTGTGACTCCCGGACTATATTGTGGGTCCGGGAGATCAACTGCTGGTGCGGATATGGGGACAGGTGAACCTGAACGCGCACGTGACTGTCGACCGCGCCGGAGACATTTATATTCCCCAGGCCGGCAATATCCCAGTCGCCGGATTGCACTTCGAGCAGCTGGACGGCTATTTAAAGAATCAGCTTGGCCGCGTTTTCCGCAATTTCGACCTCAGCGTCAATATGGGGCAGCTGCGTTCCATTCAGATTTATGTTGTCGGAAATGCGCGGCGTCCCGGCAGCTACACGCTCAGCTCGCTCAGTACGCTTGTGAACGCGCTGTTTTCTTCCGGCGGCCCCTCGGAGCAGGGATCCATGCGCCGGATTGAGCTGAAACGCGGCGGAAAGATCGTGACCACCTTCGATCTATACGATCTCCTGATCCAGGGCGACAAATCTCACGACGCTCCGCTGCTGCCCGGCGATGTCATTTATATTCCGCCGGTAGGACCCCAGGTTGCCGTCGCCGGAAGCGTCCACACCCCCGCAATTTATGAACTGAAAGGACCAGAAACGGCAGGCCAGGTGATCGCGATGGCCGGCGGTCTGGCGACCATGGCATCGAAGCAGGATGCGCAGCTGGATCGCACCAATCGCCAGGGCGCCCGGCACACCGTCCAGCTGGTTCTGGACACAGCAGGATTGAACGCGCCGATGCGCGACGGCGATATACTCCGCGTGCCTTCCATGGTCCAGCGTTTTGAAAATACGGTCACATTGCGGGGCAACGTCGCCAATCCGGGCCGATACCGCTGGTCGCCGGGGATGCGGATTCTGGATCTGATTCCAGACCAGGCAGCGCTGGAAACCCGCGGCTACTGGCAGCGAAGGATCGCCCTGGGACTGCCCGCGCTGGAATACACGCCGCTGTTCTCTGCATATCAAGCCAATCTGCCAAACCCAGCGGAGCAGACATCCCAGGCAAATTCCGCGCCGACCAAAAGCTATGCCACGGGTACGTCGCTGGCGGATACGGAATCCCAATTGCCGGCGCAACAATCCGGTTCCACCGCACAACCGGGTTCCGCCGGCCAGCCGTCATCGGCCCAGCCGGCCGCTACCCCCGCCGCATCTCCCAATCCGAGTGACCAGACATCGCGCGTGGCGGAGAACGCCTCCGGACCGCAGTTGCGATACTATCCGCCCGGAGAGCGATTCTCAGAGGGCCAGTTTCCCATCCGGAATGAGATTCTCCGGACCGCCCCCAGCATTGACTGGAGCTATGCCGTCATCGAACGGACCAATCCGCACACGCTGGCAACTTCGCTCATTCCGTTCAGCCTCGGCCAGGCGGTCCTCGATCGCAACCAGTCGCAGAATCCGGAACTCGAACCCGGCGATGTAGTCACCGTATTTTCCACCGCGGACATTCACGTGCCGCAGGCCCAGCAGGTAAAATATATTCGCCTTGAAGGCGAAGTCGTACACGCCGGAGTCTATAGCGTGGGACCCCATGAAACACTGCGGGATCTGGTCCGCCGCGCCGGTGGACTCACCCCCCACGCCTATCTCTACGGATCTGAATTTTTGCGGGAATCTACGCAGCGTATCCAGCAGGCAAGACTGGACCTGTATGTGGATACGCTGGAGAAGGACATTCAACTTTCCTCGGCAAATGCGGCTGGCTCACTCGTCAATCCGATCGGAGCGGCGGCTTTGGGAACCAGCCTGCAAAGCCAGCATGACCTGATCGCGACCTTGCGCCGGATGCGCGCCACCGGGCGGATCGTGTTGAACCTCACCCCCTATAGCAACGGGATCGACGCCTTGCCCAATTTGACGCTGCAGGATGGGGATCGCTTTGTCGTTCCCGTAGTGCCGGCTACGGTCAATGTCGTCGGCGCTGTCTACGATCAGAATTCGTTTCTCTATCGGCATGGCGAACATGTCGGCAATTACCTGCGGATTGCCGGCGGCAGTACGCGAAATGCCGATACCCGCCATGAATTTGTCGTGCGCGCGGATGGTTCGGTGATCAGCAAGCAGACAGCGGGAGGCACCCTGTTCCGCGGCGGATTCAATAGCAAACTGGCGTATCCCGGCGATACCGTCGTCGTCCCGGATAATGTCAGCAAAACTACGCTGCTGCGGAACCTGACAGACTATTCGGCAGTGTTGTCGAATTTCGGCGTAGGAATTGCAGCGATCAATCTGCTGAAGTGAAGGATCGAATAAATGAGCCGCCGCTTCGCTTCTTTTTACCCGTCATCTCGAACGGGCCCCAGCGGAAGTGGAGAGGCCTGCCCTGGGTGAGTTGAAGGCGAATCGAACGGGAACTGCATTTCAAAGTAAAAGCCTCGATAATGTAGCAAATGAATGGTTCGGGATACTAGCATAGCGACAATGCCGACAGACACACATACCGAGCGATTCCTCGCTGAGCCGGTCGCTGACGCCAGCGCTGCCGGAATTTCTTCAGATACCCAGGATTCCATTGACCTATTTGACCTGGCGCTGATTTTGGTCGCCCGAAAATGGTTTATTTTTCTTTTCAGCTTTTCCATTGCGGTTGGTATGGCAATCATCGTGCTTCTGGCCCCCCCGACGTTTACCGCGACCGCTACGATGATGCCGCCCCAGAAGGAGAGTTCCGCATCGGCGATGCTGGGGCAGTTGGGAGGATTGGCGTCTCTGGTGGGCGGAGGCGGGGGAGCTGCCAGCGTGCTCGGCCTCAAAAATCCCGACGACCTCTACATTGGCCTTCTACAAAGTGAGACGATCGGCGATGCACTCGTCCGCCGCTTCCACCTGGCGCAGATCTACAAGACAAAGCGCTTGAGCGATACCCGAAACGCCCTCAAATCTCATACCAAAATTCTGGCGGAGAAAAGTTCACTGATAAGCATCGCCGTCAAGGACCACGATCCCAAACGCGCTGCCGCTATTGCCAACACGTATATCGAACAGCTACATGACCTTATGTCGCACCTGGCGGTGACGGACGCGGCCCAGCGCCGGCTGTTCTTTCAGCAGCAGGTAGAACTTGAAAAGAACCATCTGGCCGATGCCGAGGTCGCGCTCGAGACCACCGAACGCAAGACAGGCATCATCCAACCACAGGGACAGGCAGGGGCAGTGATTGCGACCATCATGCAGTTACAGGCCCAGATTTCGGCGAGGCAGGTGGAACTGGGCGCGCTTCGCACATCGGCTACGGACCAGAATCCTGAGGTTGTCACGCTGCAATCCCAGATCAAGGGATTGCAGGCTCAGTTGGCGGATTTTGAAAAGGGACATCCGGAGTCCGCTGCGGTAGCCGGGAATGTCCTGACGCCCACATCGCAGGTACCGGAGGCAAGTCTGGAATACCTTCGTCGTATGCGGGATGTGAAATATCACGAAACCCTCTATGAACTGATGGCTCGGCAATACGAAATGGCGCGGGTGGATGAAGCCAGGCAAAGCCAGATGATCCAGGTAGTCGATCCGGCGCTGGTGCCCGATAGACGGTCTTGGCCGCCGCGAACACTACTGGTTCTGCTTGCATTCATTGTCGCCGGCATTTTTTCCAGCTTCTGGGTAATCCTTCAATCCTTCTATCGATACAGGATGCGGGACCCGCAGCTGGCTATGAAAGCGGCGAAATTGAAGCGCATGTTAAACGCCGGATACAGCGGAGAATAGTAAGTCCGCGGAAGGCGGGGACTTTCTTCAGGTGAGAGGAACCGGCACGGAAGAAAGGGCAGGATGCAGAAGATTGTTGAGCAAGAGATAAGACAAACAATCGCCACTTTCAGTGCGGTGGCCGGAGATGTTGAATTACATGGGATTCTCATTGAAGCGGCCAAAAAAACCGCTCAAGCTTTGCGGAGCGGACAGAAACTGCTTATCGCCGGAAACGGAGGGAGTGCTGCTGACGCTCAACATATCGTGGCCGAGTTTGTAAGCCGGCTGGTGAAAGATCGTCCGGCGATGCGGGCCATTGCATTGACCACTGATTCATCGATCTTGACCGGTATCGGAAACGATTACGGCTACGAGCGCGTATTTTCGCGGCAGATCGAAGCTCTGGGACAGCCTGGAGACGTTTTTATGGCCATCTCCACTTCCGGCAATTCGCCGAATATTGTCCGCGCATTGGAGCTGGCCCGCTCGACTGGAATGACGACCATTGGATTGACGGGAGAAGGGGGAGGCAAGATGGCGAAGCTGTGCGACTATTGCTTGCGCATGCCCTCCACTGTAACGGCCAAAATTCAGGAAGCGCATCTCGCGCTGGAACATATTTTCTGTCTGTTGACGGAGCAAATGTATTTCTCGACGGAAGATTGATTGAGGGATTTCGTCGATTCGGAACGTGAGATTCGATGATCGAGATGTTGCTCTTGAAAGGAGATCGGTTTCAATGAAAGATCTTGCACCGGCGTTGTTTCTTGATCGTGACGGAGTCGTCAATCGAGAAGTCGGATACCTTTCAAAGCCGGAGCAGGTGGAATTTCTGCCGGGAATTTTCGAACTATGTAGGCTCGCACAAGAAACCGGTCACAAAATCATCATCATTACGAATCAGGCCGGAATTGCCCGCGAATTTTATTCCGAGGATGATTTTCACGCCCTCATGTTCTGGATGACAGAGCAATTTGCGAAGGCGCAAGTTCGCATCGAGGGTTACTATTTTTGTCCGCATCATCCGGAGCACGGTGTTGGGAAATATCGCAAGGATTGTGCAGACCGAAAACCGCAACCGGGGATGCTGCTGAATGCTGCTCAGGAGCATCACATTGATTTAAGCCGGTCAATTCTCGTAGGGGATCGGTGCTCGGATATTCAGGCGGGAGTAGCGGCTGGTGTGGGGAAACTTGTCTTGCTGGAGGGGACGGAAGCTGCGGGCTGCGGATTTGCTGTGGGCCATGTTGTCGTGCCAACATTGGCGCAGGTGGCTGGTTTCCTCACTCGGGAGAGCTTATTTGCGTGAGGAGTCGAATATGACTGTGTCGTCAGTCGGTGGCCGCACCAGGAGACGAACCTCGGTGTTGGGCGCCGTCGAACACTTTACTGAGATTTCGTGTCGCGCTGCGCTGTTTCGTTTTTGGGTTCGGTCGGGAGATTGTTTGGTGGCCCTGAAGTTCTTGCGGCGTAAACCGATATACTTAAAGAACCATTTTTCAGCATGGCAGGTTCGGGTCATGCTGCGACGTTCTTCGATTTTGCTATTTTGCCCTTGAATGAGAATTGGGCGACAGAAAGTCGTGAAAGGCTCTTCTGCGAGAGATGGAACAGCTTTGGTGAACATCTTCTCCCGTGTAAGCGCCCGGTTCGATTTGAAAGTTTGTAGATAGTGGCGTGATTCAACGCTCAACGCTTTGCTCAATTGGAGAATGCAGACGTGAGTACCGAAATCTATCTTCCTCAACCTCCGGAATCAGTCCTTGCGCACCATCGATTTCCGGTAATCGAGCAGACGCACTGGCTAAATCCCGCGGACGCATATCTCGACGAATATCCAGATGCTGCATTGAAATGCCGCCTGAGCGGTTGGTCTATGTCTGAGTGGAAGCGTATTTTTGATCTCGTTTGCGTAACCCCTGCGTTGGTCCTGATTTCGCCATTCCTGGCCATCGTAGCGATCGCCGTTCGAATGACTTCCTCGGGACCGGTTATCTTTCGCCAGCAACGGGCAGGGCAGCACCGCAAATTGTTTACCATCTACAAATTTCGTACTATGGTCGAAAATTCCGAGGCGATTGGCCCCGGACATACCGCCAAAGATGATCCGCGAATCACTCCGGTCGGCAATCTCCTGCGGCGCTTCAAGTTGGACGAGCTTCCGCAACTTTATAACGTTCTGCGCGGAGATATGAGCCTGGTGGGCCCGCGTCCCAAATTGCCTCACCACGACCACACCTTCATGGTCTGCCGTCCGGGCGTGACTGGAGCTGCTACTCTCGCCTTTCGTGACGAGCAGCACATTTTATGCGCAGTGCCGCCGGAAAGATTGGAGGCGTTCTATCAGGAGCAGGTCATACCCCGCAAGATCCAACTGGATGCCGAATACATGAGCAGGGCGTCCCTCGGTAGCGATATCAAAGTGTTGTTAGCAACAATCCTGAGCATTGGCAAATACCTGGACCGTCAGAGCCGGTCTTCTCCTGTGAGTTGTTCGCAGGAATCGGAAAACTCTCGAACCCCGATCGCTTCATCGTCGCAATGGTGAATATCTGGATGCTCGTACCCTCGCCTTTATAGTGCAGGCAAATTCTTCATGGAGTCCGACAAAATCCCGCTTTCGATCTCCATTGTTACGTACGAAACCGAACTTGATCTTCTGGAAACAGTTCTAAACTCCATTGTCGGAAGCACCTTACCTGCGCAGGTATATGTCACCGACAATTCCTCATCCGCCAGCTTGAGAAGTATTGCTGAAAAATATGGAGCGATATACTTCGATCCCGGACGGAATCTGGGCTTTGGCCGCGGTCACAATCTGGCGCTGAAAGCTGTCGGTTCCAGTTCAAAATATCATCTGATATTGAACCCGGATGTTTCGTTCGGCCCGTCCGTATTAAATGAGATTCATGAATTCATGGACATGAATCCTGGAATCGGATGGCTGATGCCAAAGATTCTCTACCCGGATGGTTCCCAGCAGGATTTGTGCAAGCGGCTTCCCACCCCGTGGGATTTGCTCAGCAGGCGATTCTTCGCGACGCACGCCGCCGGCCTTCTCACCAAAAATCAAAGTCATTTTAAGTGTAAGGACCTGGATCTATCGAAGCCGCGTTCAGTTCCAAATCTATCTGGATGTTTCGCCTTCGTGAGGACAAATCTGATACAGGCGGTGGGCGGCTTTGATGAACGATTCTTTCTATACCTCGAAGACACCGACTTAGTACGCAGGATCGGGGAGATATCCCATACTGTCTTCTATCCGTATGTCAGCGTATATCACGTCCGTGGCCGCGGATCATACCGTGATATCGGGCTGCTCGGCCATCACCTGCGTTCGGCCATCCAATACTTCTGCAAATGGGGTTGGCTGATAGATGACAAGCGGAAAAAGGTTAACCAATCCGCTGTCTTCGATGACCTGACTATAAATCTTCCGTTAACAACGCCAGCCGGAAAGTGATGACTCATAGCTTCCCAACTTCAAGCGGACAGCTCTCATAGCCGTTAATACCTTTATCCAATCGAAATTCGCCTCGGAACTGCACTCCTCGTGTAGGCTGGGCCGCTTAGCGCCGGAAGTAATCGATTGCGATTTGGGCCACAGTCAGCAGCACAATAAACGCTCCTCCCAGTCCCTTCATTCTTTGTAGATAAATCTCATGTCGCTCCATCCGCTGTTCAATCAGCGCCAGCCTTCCCGGTTGACCAAGTCCAATCAGCGAAGCCATTTGGCTCTTGAGCGCCCCTAAGTCTGACAGTACCGTCATTTCAAAGTCATCCATCGAATTCATCCTTGTCGGCCGAGATAATCGCCGAGCTGATCTAAGAAGTCGGAACGTTTGTAAAAATTGAGCTGGAAATCCGGGAATACAAAGGAGGGGTGGATCCGTCATACATCCGAATGTAAAACTGCTCTTCATCCGCCGAACGCGTGATTGTAAAGTTCGCAGCCGGACTCCGCAGCACCAGGCTCTCGTGCGTATTCGCCCCAAAGGTGTAATCTCGGCTTCTTACCTCAAACCCGCCGTTGACGGGCGGAGTCACATTTGCACTCACGCTGATCGTCGTCGATGTAACCGAAACCACCTGCAATGCATTCAGGTTCGCAAGATAATTTCCTGGCGTTAACTCCGGCTGGGAAGGAAAGATGACATCAGGAGACACAGCATCGGTCAGCTTCAAGGAAATTGTTTCTGCCCAGTCATTGGCAAACTCTACGCTATAATTCAATACTTCCGGACAGCTGCTCGTCGACTCCACCGTTACCGCGCGCACGATCACACTTGAGTTCAGTCCCGTTGCAGGCGAACTGAAATCCAGCGCATCTCCAGGCCAGATATCCTGCTGGTCCTGCAAATTGTAGTAACTATATTTACCTTTCCATCCAGCCGCGGGATTAGCAGAAAAATTCAGCAGCGCCTGGCATGCGTTCTCGCAGTCGACAGAGCTTCGCGCGGGCGGACGCTCGGCGTGTCCCACCCATTGTGAAACCGCTGGAGCGCCGGCGCCACCCTCCTGGCCCCCGCTTGCGCTCGCCATTCGAGCTACAGATGGGGCGGCGACGCGATACGTTACGGCAAGTATCTCGCCTGGTTGCGGTATCGCCAGCTTATAGAAATGAATGAATCCATTCCGGAGTACGTTACAATCCGCCCCTTGGTTTGCAAGTCCAATTCTGCGCGTAAAAGACGTCCCGCTCGAAGGCGTGCTTACGATCCACAGAGTACCGGGCTGAGTAATCTTAAAGTATCCGACGTTACCGGTTAGATTAATGCTATTCACACACGCAAAGGAAGCGATAGCGGGTGAAGTGGCCACAGCTCCGTCATACAGAATCGTGGAACCTATATTTATGTATGGCAACAATGCCATATCTTGTAACTCAAACAACAATTGCATGGGAGATGGCACCGTTCCACCGCCGTATACAGTAGGACCGCTGCTTCCATAGGAAAAGTAGCTGTTGAACATCCGCTGCAGTTCAGGGCTATGAACATGAATGCGGAGAATATAACTATGTCCAGCCTGAATCGTGAACGATGTTCCTACTTCATTTCCTTCGACGAGGGGAACAACAATTGCATTGGAGCCGCTGGTCCGTACCCGAAACCCCGCAATGCAGTTCGCGATGCCGACAGATCCCGAGTACAAACCGCACAGCACCCCATCGCTGCCGCTATTCAATTGCACAAAGCCCGACTCGATGACGACCTCTCCGCCTAGTTCGATAGCGTCGATCGCCGTAAGCGTCGTGGTGCCATCGGTGCCGGTTCCTCCCGTCAACGCTAACCCGCCGCCGCTGACGCTCAAATACCCTCCTGCATCATTTACCTGCCAGATAGATGTATTCAAAGTCGAGGCAGTAAATTCCTCATCCAAAAGAGTTGTCCGCACAATGCGGAATGGCTCGCGTTGTAGCTGGAACAGGACCGTAGCTCCGTCGCCTTCGAATAGCTCGGTCACGTATTCCATCGGCTCACTTAGACCCGTAATCGTTACATCGTTGACAAGCTGCTTCGCGTTCGTTGCGCTCAGCGCTGCATAATCGAGTGTTCCCGTCGTGTCGCTCAAATCGTGCACCGTAGAACCGACCGGAGCCAGCGTCAGCTGCCCATTCAGCACGCGGTATGCGGCGCGGGCCTGGTTTGCCAGCGCTGCGATATTTGCGGACCACGGCTGATTCGGCATCGGTGCGAAAAATCCGATGGTTCCAACATCCTCCAGGCCATTCATCTGTACCAGGGTAGGATTGACCCGGTTCGTCAGTGTGCGAACCATCTCGCCCGCGGTTTGCCCCAGTAACGGAGCCGTCTGCGGCAATGCTTCGCGATTCAATAGCCAGTCCTCGCTCAATGCATTCACCACATACCGATACTGCGGGCCTGTCGAGTTATACCCCGCGAAGACAGGCTCAGCAGCCGAAGGTAAATATCCGGTAAATAGACAGGTGCCGTTATCTGCGGTAATCACAACCAGGCCAGTCGCGGCCGGAGTCGCTAACCCGTGACTCATACAATCCAGCTGTAGTCGAGCAAGTGTCGGTTCATTCAGGCTACGGACAATTACAGCGGCACTTTCAGTAGCTTGGTCCGCACAAACCGCAGGTGAGTAATCGATCGGGCCTTTTCCGTCTAGATTGTCGATCGTGACCTTCACGGCATCTCCTTATTGCGTTTCGAAAAAAGCGGGCGCCCTAAATCTCGCGTTTGAGACCTGGGTTTCAGCAGATGGTCACCAGAGGTTCGTAGCCGCAGCCGGAATATAGCTCCGGAAACACACGACCTGCGCGCCATCATTGGAATCGGTGACTGGCAGAGCTCGAAATTCGCCCACCTGACCAACTCTCCCCAGGGTGTCCGATTTCTGCAGCGGAGATTCCAGTGGTTTCAGCGCTTCGCTCGCGCTCGATGCTATCTGCAGCCGAGGATAGTGCAGGAATACTCTGTCTCCCTGCTCCCCCGGAAACACAAACAGCCCCGACCATTCCTGGAAGAAATTGCTTCCTTCACGGTCGACAAATCCCAAAATCGCTTGCACAGACATTCCCGCCGCCGGCGCGCCGGCGATCAGTGGTTGTGCCAGTTGCAGTCCGGTGGACGTAACAGAAATAATGCGCCCGACGTTAAAGCTCACTCGCCGGATATAGTTCACGTCGGAATGTACCGTGGTCGCGGAAACAACATACGCGCCGCTTACGCCGCTCCCCACGAAACCGGTTTGGCCTGTGTAGTCGATATCGACCGATATCATTTGCCCCGCCGTAAAATTCGAGAGCTGACTCGCCGCGATATTCAGAAAGCTCGCCGTGCTCCCGCTCAACAGCGGCACCGCCGGTACCGCTGCGCCGCTTCCAGATCCGTTTGCAGTCGCGCCCGCGATCGTGGCCAGCAGGTTCATCTGTTCCGAACCAGCCGTCACTGCCATCTGCAGCTTTCCCCAGCTCAGAAAATTGACCAGCACCAGGGCATCGATCTCCGTTCTCACCTGAGACAAAGGAAAACCCGGCGCTCCACTCCGAAGCGGCACAACTTTCGTGCCCGACTTTCGTTCGAATGAGCCCAGCCAACCAAGATCGAGCCAGGGCGCTGGCGGAGCATCCAGATTGAAACTGCCATTCTGTGCCGGATCGAAAATCACCGGAATGCCGGCGGCGCGATTGACGGGTGCAAAGTAAGCCCGAGTCCGCCGCGTCATCGGCGGTGTCAACGGTAATGGAGTGATTGCAGTTGTGCTCATTGCTCCCCCGGCTCTTCATAGCTGAATACGAATACCGTCGCCGTGCGAGTCAGCCGATCGCGTTCTACCTTCACCGGCTGGAATGTTGCTTCCGTCCAGAACACCTGTGTCTCCATTGCAGTCGCAGGTGCTTGCGCGTAGCTCATCTTCTGCGTGCAAGCCGGTCGAAGCATCGACATCAGCTCGGCATCCATCTCCGCCAGCATCGTGCCCCGGTCCATCCCCAGGTTCCCCGTCGTGCCTTCCGTCACGTATGCGATTTCGCATTGCATCTGCAGCAGGATCTCCGGCAGGTAAGGGTCGTTGTGCAGACCAATCCACCGCAGCACGAACACATCCGATCGAGGCTGCGGCGTCACCAGCTCATTGCTTTCCACCAGAATTCCCGGTCGCGTTATCCCGCGCAGATAAATCGTCCGGTTCGGGTTCAACGCTGCCAGGCGATTGCGCAGCGCAATGTAAAACGTATTTTGTGCATTCTGCATGCGCTCTCCAAACTCCTACAACATTTGGCTCTGCGGCTCCCGAAGAACCAGCCGGTAAAGATACGGACGTCCAAATGCCTCCGCCTCGGCTGCGGCTTCGATCAGCATCATCTCGCCATCGACGAAGATTCCGCTGGCCATCGCAAATAGCTGGTCGGTCGACGACAGCTGCAAAAGGCCCAGTTGCGCATTCACAGCGGATGCTGAAATCAGCACCTCGTAGCGATTGACTTCGCCATCGCGAAGCTCAGGCCGAAGCCGCCGAAATACCGCCGGCGACAGCGGGATGTCCTCATACACCGGAGTCGCTTGCCCCAGCTGATCTGCGTCCGTTCCCGCCACCACGTTCACCGGCAGGCGTAGCAATACCGTCGTTCCCCCAAGGCATCGCAGCAGCGTATCGCTGGCGCGCTGCTGTGCGGCTGTCGAATTTCTAACGCTTAAGTCGGCGCTCATCGTCACCCCAACATCGTCGCCACATACGGCTGCAGCATGGCGGCCACCTGCGGATCGATCAGAGAATTTGAGAAATACGACATCTGCATCGTGTCGATCCGGTTTGACTTCACATTCAACCCCGGTGTCGCCTGCGCATTTTTCACGATTTGCGCGCACGCCACCTGCACGGTATACGGAACCGTCGCAACCCCCGCCGTATACACCACGTCCACCTCGTTGTAAGGCAGTCCCAAAATGTTGTACGGAAAGGTCAGCTCGCCCGTGTTCGGCACAAAATCCACATCGGCGACATTCAACGTCGACCAGGCCCCCGGCAGTCCGAAAACCCACGCGATCTGCTCATAAGCGGGATCGAACATTTCACCTCGCCGCGGCCGCGCATATCGGGCCTGCACGGAAATCAATGGAGACGTGTTCGGCGCCACCGCCACCAGCGGCAGGTAGCTAAGCCGCACCGTCTGCGAACCCGTCGTGATGCGGATCCGCTCTTCATATTGCGTAGGATTCAAGCTCGTCCGCTTGCAGTAACTGTCGATCAACGCCGAAGCCATCGTGATCCAGTCGTCCGTCGTGTCCGCCGGAAGGCCAAAAGTCGCATATTCGGTTGGCAGCAGGTAACCCATAAATGTCCTCCGGTAAGGCTTCAACATCAGAAAGGTGGAAGCGTGGGGCTTTAGCCCCACGGAAGAAAACGCCCAGAGAAGGGCGCTTTAGCCCCGGACCTTCTTTGCTTCCCCAAGGTGCCCCAGGTCTCGCATCTGAGACCTGGGGCTTCTTTACCTACCGGTCGACGATCACCTGATAGTGAGCGCCCGCGGATGCGGCCTTCACCACCGGTGCGCCGAACTTCACCACCACATACTGCGAAGCCAAAGATCCCGGGACTCCGAGTTGAAATACACGCGGATTGGGATCGCTCAGCCAGTGGTACTCGATCAGGTCCTCGGTCACGATATAGGCCGGCAGCTGCGCCGTGCCCGAACCCGGAGTTCCGGTATAGCTCAACGTCCAGTCCGGAATCAGCGGGAGCTCGCCAGCCTGTGTCACCAGCGTCTTCACCCTGAATCCGCCGTTGATCTCCTTGGTATCCAGCACCACGTTGAACTCCGTCTTCATCTCGCGGTCGATCAGATCGAGCAGCACCGGGTTGGCATAAATCGCCGTCGGACGAACGGCATAATTGTTGTTCGCCACCATCTGCGCAATGGTCGACTTAAATCCATCCACGATGCTCGCGGTGGTCGCGATGGTTGCCGTGTTGCCGCTCGCGGCAATTTGAGCCGCCGCGCCGAAGTACTGCGGACTGGTCGGGGCACTCAGTGAAGTGTCCGTCCCATTCCACAATGCCAGGTCATGCACGTGCAGCACGCCTTCAATGGTGTCGGCAAGATCCTTCGCCTGCAGATATGCAAACTGGCTCTGCTGATTGCCCAATTCGATATCGAACAGGTTGTAATTGATCTGCGCCACCAGCGCCTTCAGCGGGACGGCGCGTTCGACGCGGGTAGGGCTGACAACCGGAGCGGAGATGTTCCGGGGATCGACAAACCCGGTAGCCGCGGTTGCCTCCGGAATCGCCGTCTCTTCGAAGAAGCGCGAAGGATGCCCGGTTGCCGGCACCTGCTTGATGCGCTGGCCGAACAATCCGCGGCGGCGGACGATGTCCGTAATCTCCGTCTGGTAAATCGGAACTTCGATTGCGCCTGGCCCGATGTAATCCGCGGCGGCATGAATATCATGGAAATTCGCTTTCATGTTTTCCTTTCAAAGGCCCGCAGGCCATAGAAAATATTTCGAAGAAACGCCGTCATCCTGAGCAATGGGGTCCCCGGCGGGCGATTTTGCCCGCTGGGGAGGAACGCGAAGGACCTCTGCATTTCTTGCTCGTGAAAACCCCGGACTGCCCCATCCCTCGCGTGTTTTCGCGAAGGGTGGGAATTAACCCAGCAATCCGGCACGCAGCAGCTGCGACTTCACTGCGATCCGCTGCTCAATGCTCAGCGCCGTCAGCGCCGCATCGAGCGATCCGGCCTCGATCGAATCGAGATTTGAAATTCCCTGCTTGGCCAGCAGAGAAACCGTGGCAGCGGTGACCGTCTTTCGTCCGCTCGACACCGCAGCCGAACCCTGCGCCCGCAACTCCGCAATCTGCATCACGGCCTCGTGCAGCTTGCGTTCCAATTCGTAAATTCGCTCGCTGCCGGCGTTCTGTGAGCCACCCTGCTCCACCGTGGCAACAATCTTCTGCACCTGCCCCGACATCGTCATGTGCTGCTCTTCCAGGCGGCTCACCGTCTGCTCCAGCAGGCTGGCCGCGCCCGCCAACCGGTCCAGCGTCAATGCCAGTGTTTCAAGAGAACGTTCTGCTCCCTGCTCCATCGTGTTTCTCCTTTGTGATCTATAGAAATCCTGGTGGCCCATCAAGAGAATCCGGGGTGCCCCATCCTTCGCGTTTTGTGCGAAGGGTGGGACGATCTTCAAGCCGCCCCGCAGTGAGCCCTCGAAACCGCAGCGATGGCCCCGCCGCGCCGCCGTGTCGCCTGTGTCTTCACCCGGAAAGAAGTCCCCCGGTACGCCGCCTTCTCCCGCAGCAGAATCGCGGCCCCGGTAAAGGTCACGCGATTCAGCTTCCAGATCGACGACCGCATATCTTCCACATGCGCATCGGCCAGCTCATAGGACATCCCCATGTTCCCCGCCGCCAGGTTGCGCAGTTTCTCTTCAACCTCCGGGAAATCGCGGCCAAACAGATAACCGCCCACCATCAGCCGCTGCCCCACAATATCGGCCTCGGTCAGGATTCCGCATTTACTCCGCGCATCGTGCCCATCCCAGTCGGGGCGAAAATCCACTGCCATCCCCAGCAGGGAAGGCAGCGCATTCTCCGCCGCCGCCCGTCCCAGCACCACGCGATGTCCCCGCGATCCGCTCGGCGCCCGGTCGCTCGGTACGTCGACCAGGGTCAGCACTCCTTCAAACGGCACCCGGTTCGGATGCCCGTGAACTGCCGGGAACTCGACCGCCATTGCGTCCAGTTTCATGTGCTCTCCCGTCATTCCTGTTGTGTTCCTTTGTTGTCAGGCGGCGCAGGTTCGCAAACCGCAAGCTTGTAGAAAATTCGTTGCCTCTGTTGCTGGAGAGCCGTCCTATTCAAGCCGGTGTTTGGCTTGATTAGGGTCGGAGTTTTTTTCCATCGCCGAGGCATGTTCGAGAGGCCGCAATCCGCGCTGCGCCCGCACCTCGTCGACGGTCAGCACCCCGGCCGCCAGCAGCGCCGTCTGCATCTGCACTTCCTGCATCTCATCCCGCGCATCCAGCTCGTTGAACACGAATTCAAACTCGCGCCACCCCAGCCGCTTCCCGAACAGGTCGCGGGTAATATGCTCGGCCAGCATCCGCGCCATCGGCGCGATCGTGGAGCGAAAGGCCTCATCCGCCAGCTCCGAGGCCGTGGTCCGGTTCACGTCGTTCTCCAGCCCCAGCATCATCGCCGGCAGCCCGAACGCGTTGCCGATCATGCGGATCAGAAACACCTGCCACTCCATCCGCAGGTCGGCATCCGTGCCGCCGGAAAACTTCAGCACCTCCGGCTTCTGCTCGCAGCTCAGCAGCGGCACCCGTCCCGTGCCTTCAATCTCGTCCTGCCACCAGCGCAGCAGTCGATTGTGCTGGTCCGGAGTGGTCTCGTTCAGCCATAGCGCGTACTGCACCACGCTGTTGCTGGCCAGCCGTCCGGCATAGCGGTGCGCCGCCAGGAAGGTGGTCACGGTCTCGAACGCCACCTCCAGCGGTCCCAGTCCAAACGGGGTGTGCGAGCGCGGGTTCACCCGCAGATACATCAGCTCGTTGTCGTAGAGGGGAATCTGCGCCCCCGGCCCCACCCGGTTGGTGTTCTGCGCATAGCGCGGCGAATCCGCCTCTCCATTCCACTTCGCGTTCAGCTGGATGGTGGCCCCATCCACCGCCCACAACGCAAACGGCCGCTCGAAATCGTCCGTCTTCTCCATCTCGATGGCGCCGAACCCGCCCACCAGCGCGTCCTCCACCGCCTGCTCCACCAGCGAGCGAAATGAATCCGAATCGTTCGGCTCCTCCAGCGTCCGCCGCAGAATGTCCATTCTTGTCTGCGCATCGGGGACCTCGGCCAGCGTGTATCCCCGCCGCAGCTGCACCTGCCAGTCCATGCACGCGATCCGGTCCTTGATCAGGTTGATCGCCCGCCGCGGCACCGGACTTTCGGCAAACCGCCGCAGGTTCGCCGGCGACCCCTTCGGCAGCAGAGCATGCGGCGGCCGAACAGGCCCCAGAATCGATGGCAGCGGCACGGTCTTGCGCTGCGCTCCGTCCACACTCGCCGCCGCCACATCCACTCCACCGCCGGTCATTCCTTTGCTCCCCATCCGACTGAGCATCGTTTTCCAGTTCACGGTCTCCGCCTTTCCCCATCAGTTGCGTCCAAAAAGAAAAGAGCGCAGCCGCAGCCACGCTCTTCAGAAACTATAAAAATGATGTGTCATCCCGACCGAAGTGCAACCGGGGTCCCCGACGCGCGATTTTGGCGCGTTGCGGTGTCAAGCGCAGTGGAGGGACTGCGTTTTGCAGGTTATCCGACTCTCAATTGCAGAAGTCCGCCCGGGTTCGCGAAGCCGGGGTCCCCATCGCGCGCGGTTTTCGCGTGATGGGGTGGGAAGCAGGATGCCCCATCCTTCGCAGTCTCACCGCGAAGGGTGGGAACAAAATTCAGACCCGCAGTTCCTCCCGCGCCCGCTCCGCCACGCGCGGCAGATCCGCCACCGTCAGCACCCGAATCGCGCTGCGCTCCATCGTCTCCACCCCAAAACGATATTGATCCATCCGGTCCTGCTCGGCGCCGTCCGCGATCCTCTCCTCGGCCTTTTTCCCCAGCAGTCCGCGCAACGGCTCGATGACGGCCGTCAATTCGAGCGTCGCCTTCTCCACCCGCTTCACCCCTTCGATCAGCTGCGGAGCGCTGAAGGCCAGCACCTTGGCCGCCTCCAGATCGCCCTCCAGCGACACCGCCTGAAACATGCGGACCACCCCGTTCGGCCGGTATCCGCAATCGATCCGCAGCGGATCGCCCGGCTGGGTGTACATCGAAGCGGCAATGCGCTTGCGCATCAGGCCCCAAACCCCCGCCGCTTCGAACTGTCTTCGCATGGCCGCCGCAATCGCCGCCCGCCCGCTCTGCCGCCGCGCCTCGCGCTGCTTCCGGGTCTCCATATACATCCGGCTCAACTGCTCCATCTCCGCCGGCATCGACTCCGCCAGGCAAGCCTTGGCTTCCGTAATCTGCAGCAGGTTGGAAAAGCTGTCATCGAGCACCCGCATCATCGCGTCCGCTCCGTCTGCCAGCCGCGCCAGCATCTCCCCTTCCAGCGCCTCCAGCATCTCCGTATCCGCCTCCGGATCGACGCACCGCACCCGCCCCCAGTCGCGGGTAAACCGCACCCGCGCCGTCTCCGGCCGCCCCGCCTCGCGCAGCACCACCCCGATATTGACGAACTCGTTCTTCACCGCATCCGGCACATACCGGACCAGGAAGAACTCGCACTGCAAGCGCTCATTCATGCTTTCGCTTCCAGCTCCTGCCTATCCGCCATTTTTCCGGCGGTGCGATGCCAGGTGAAAGAATATGGCCCGGGTCAGATGAAGAATGCCGTCATCCTGACCCTGAACGTAGTGAAGGTGAAGAACCTCCGCATCAAAATGCCGTCATCCTGACCCTGAACGTGGTGAACGGGAAGGACCTCCGCATCAAGAATGCCGTCATCCTGAGCGTAGCGAAGGACCTTCCGCATTTTCTCTCTCTTCCTACACCCAGCCCTCATTCTCTAACTTTCTCCGCCCTCCTCAACCTTTCCTTCACCACTTTTTTCTTCGTCTCTCCATTTCGGAAACGGCTTCCTTCCACTCTCCCGAAACTGCACAACCCACTCTCTTATCCGCGCCCGCCGTTCCAGCAACATCACGCCCAGCCGCTCCATCTCGCGCAAATCCCCGCCATACCAGGCCGGCGGCACGCTCTCGGCGATCTGCCACACCGTCTTCGCGGGAAAATTCTCCACCCGCTCCAGCCAGGGCGCAAAGCTCTCCCATCCGGTCACCTCCGCGTACACCAGATTGCGCCCATACACGCCCCGCAGCGGAGCATCGGCAAACGTCCACTCCCCGGCATGGAAACAGTATCCCTGGTCGACAAACGTGGCCGCATAGCGCCGCTCCCGCGGCTTGCGATGAAACACCGCCTGCCGGCCATTGCTGTTGCCGGTCCATTTATCGACCGTCAGCATCCCGGCAAACTCGCGCAGGTTCCGCACCGACGCCAGCTGCTCCTCCGGCAGATAATCGAGCACCTGGCCCGGCATCAGCCCGCCCACATAGCGCGAGCCGAACTGCAGCCCTGCCCGGCAGCGCTCCTGCTCCCGCCCCTTATCGATGTACAGCTCCGGAGTGTTCTCCACCAGCCACTCGCTGACTTCCACCACCTCGGTTGCCGGCACCGAGAGCCCCACCGCCTCCGCCAGCCGCGTCGCCAGCAGCTCATTCGCCAGCACCCGAAGATGCTGCGGGTTGTTCTGAAACTTCACCACATAAAGATGGCCGTCCGAGCCCAGCATCAGATGACTCTGCGCCCCGCCCCGCATCCGCCGGATCTGCTGCACCGCCGTAACCGCCACCCGCCTCCCGCTCCTCTCGTCGCCCGCTCTCGGATTGTAACCGGTCACAGAAACGGATCGGCAAACCGGCAGCGCCCTCTGGCTTTTGGGGTGGAAGCGCAGGGCTTTAGCCCTGCGAAAAAAAGGCAAATGCAACGGGCTTCAGCCCCGGGTCATTGTTTTCGCCGGGTGCCCCGGGGATTGTCATCCCGACCGGAGTCCGCCGTGGCGGACGAAGTGGAGCGGACCTGCGTCTCCGCATCCCACCCCGAACCGCGGGTATCTCAGGCCGGGTGGCCCATTCAAGCCGTCTTGTGGCTGGAGTGGGATGAGAGAACTCTTTCCGCCCGCACCGCCAAAGCCATCGCCATCGCCATCACACAATCGTCATGCCCGCCCGCCGCCGCCTCCGTGCGCCCATCCCCCAGCCGCACGAATGTCCGGCACTCGGCCAGCAGCCGGGAGCTGGAAAAAATTCCCGGCGTAGCCTCCAGCGCCGCCCCCAGCACCTCGATCATCACCGGCCGCGAAACCGCGGTCGTCAACCAGCCCGCCAGCCCGCGCTGCTCGTAAATCGCCGCATGCGGCACCGTCGAATGCAGGCACGCCAGCACCCCCGAGCCATGATTATTGCGCTCCACCACCAGCAGCGCACCGTTATATTCTCTTGCCAGCGCCGCCGCCTCCTTCGCCAGTTCCCGCGGATTCAGATGTCCCCGCAGCTCCGCGCACTGCAACCCCAGCCGCTGCTCGATCACCTGCAGCACGGCATAATCGCCATCCGTTCCTCCGCCCGCCGGATCGACGCCGACAAGATAGCGGTGCCCCGGCTGCGGCGGATACCAGATCCACAATTGCCCGTTCCGCCGCTGCTCCAGCGGCTGGCAAACTTCGCGCGCCCGCCTGGCAATCGCGTCCAGATCGAACACGCAATGGCCGCTGGCCAGAAAACAGGCCTGCGGATCTTCGGCATACTCCTGCGCCGCCATGCGGCCGTTGCCGCCCCGCAGTCCCCGCCGGAAACCGATCTGTTCCGGCAGCAGTCCATGCGCGGCCGCCAGCGCCCGCTCCTCTTCCGTCCACTGGCCCTCGGCGATGGGAAATCCACAATAGGCCGGCTCCATCCACCAGGGAAGGAAATGCCGCACCGTGCCGGTTTCCTCCGCCCGCCGCCACTCTTCATAAAAACATCCATAGGCGCCGTTCGGGGTCGATTCCAGCACCAGTTCGCCCCCCGGCACCAGGGCCGCGCCCAGGCCCGCGAGAATCTCCCCCGCGTCCCCCTGCCAGCGCGCCACTTCCGAGCAATGCAGGTTCTGGATCGTCATGCCGCGCCCGGCATTCCCATCCGCCGCGCTCTCCACCCGGTATTCGCTGTCCAGCCGGGGAAAGATCATCTGCCCCGCATTCGCCCGCGATACCCGCAGCGCGCCCTCGCGCAATCCCTCCGGCAGTTGCTCATAAAATCGGTGGATGATGCGGAAGATCTGCTCCGCCGCCTCGCGATTGTGCGCCACCTCGACCGTCAGCGTCCCCGGCCGCGTAATCGTCTTCAGAAAAAACCGCCCCGCCACCCAGGTGCTGATGCCCATCTGCCGCGCCTTCAGCACAATGTTCCGCTGCCCGCGCCGCCGCTCATACTCGCGCTGCGCCCGGTTCGCAGTCAGCGGAACAAGATTGCCATCGCGTCCCCGCACCCGCAGCAGCGCCCGCGCCAGCGCCACCGCCAGCGTCTCTCCCCCCAGGCTTGGGGAGCGAAAATCCAGCCGCTCCCCCATCCACACCAGTCTCTCCAGATCATCCATCTCATCCCTCAAACCATACGCCAGTCCTCTCGCGACGCGGTCAGCCGGCGCCTGGCAGCCGGCATTCCCTAGTCGCCTCCGCCACCGGAGCGGCAAAGCATTCAGCGTCGCCACCACTGCATTTGTCCACGCCTGCATCTGCGCCGTGCTCGCGGTAATCCCCTGAGACTTCAGATACGCCACCGCCAGCGGCTCAATCGCCGAGGTCACCGCCGCCAGCTTGGCCGCGCCGTTCCCCGTCGACGATCCGGCCGCCGCCTCTCCCGCCGCTTCGGCTCCGACACTGCCTGCACCGTCGCGTTATACAGCGTCGCGATCCCCGGAAAGGCCAGATCCACCACCGGTTCGACTGCCTTCCGGCCAGTTCAGCCCGTTCTCGAATCCGTACCAACCGTTTCGAAAACACTGATAAATGACATGTAGACCTTCCATAACATGCGTGTTGGCAGAAGAAAACATAGGTGCCCATATCTCGCCTCTGGACATGCGATTTCATAGGGCCAGTCGACCTGCTGGCGGTTGATGTCATCCGCTTCCGTCCTTCGGCTGGTGCTGGAACATCGCGATCCCGCCCCCGATCATCCCCGTCCCGGCGCTCATCAGCGCCGCCCGCACATCCGACGCATGACATCCGCAAGCCATGGCAAACGTCCCGATCCCCAAAAGGATCAGAACCACCGCCCAGACCTGGGAACTGACCGCATTCAAAGCCGTAACAATCTTCATCGTCCTCACCTCACAGAATCTCCGCTGAGCCGAAAGACAAGCGTGCCAGAGCTGCCCCTAGCTCGCCGAAGGTTGCAGCGAACTGGTTATTACCGCATAGGAACAAGAAGGCCACCGGGTCTTTCCCCACTCAATGCTCCCTTTCGCTCGAGTGGGAATAAACTCAGTGCATCGCCAGAAACGTATATGCCCCAGTCGGAGGAGTTACGCTGGCCGCGCTCACATTGCAGAAGTGCAGCGTCAGGCTGTTCGCCGCCCCCGCATAGCCGCTAACGCTCAGATTGCCTAGCGCCGCCGGCGGATGAATCGATCCCAGATCATCCGCCACGTTCAGCCCATTCACCGTCAATACCACGTCGTTACAGCTCGAAGCTGCGATCGCTCCCGGCGTCACCGTCCCCGTCGTATAGTAGGCGACATGAGTCACCGCCGTCCCGCCACCTACTGTCAAGCTGGGCGTAGCTACCGAGTTACCCGCATTCAGCGTTCCCAAAGTAAAAGTACAGCTCGTATCTCCTGTACCCGTTCCGCAATCTATCGAGTTCGCTGTAGCTCCACGGTAGAGATATCCGTCGATCGCTTTGGTATTCTGCGCTCCGAACCCATAGGCATAGCTCGCAAACCAGTTGCTGAATGTCGGATTGGTCGCGCTCGACTGACAACCCCACCGCGCCCCCTAGGTTGAACAGATAAGCCCCACCCACTCCGACCTGTTGCGCCGTCACGTTGTTGATCGCGTTCAGGTTGTATGCCTGCACCGTCCCACCCGGGCTTATCTGCGGCGTGTTCTGCGGATAGTAGTTGCTCCCGAAGGTCCAGGTCTGCGAGTTAGGATCGTAGTTCAGCGCCTGCCCTGCGTTCGGCATCAGCAGCACGTTGAAGTTGCTGTTGGCGTTGTTGCATCCCACCGGCCCCGGCTTGCAGCTCAGTACGTGAATCACCGCATCGTCCGGCGCCTGGCTCAATTGGAACGCATCGCTCCACTCCCCGCTCAGGTTGTATCCCGCGCCCGGAGGAATATGCGTCCCGCCATATCCTAGATAGCGGTTCTGGTCCGTCCCGTTGTTGATCTGGAAATCCGATAAAAGGATTTCCGCTCAATAAGTATCCATAACTCATCCCATACAACGACCCGCCTTGGTAGAACCTGCGGAATAAACTGGTTTACCCCGCGCCCGCTGTCGTGCGCCGTATAGATCCATGGATAATGCGGCTCCATCACCGTATCTCCGCTGGCGAATGCCACCGGAGACGGCATCGTGGTCATCGTCCCATCCACTTGGTTGTTTGCCGTGTCCAGAACGCTGTTCACCCGCACCCCGGGGTACAGCTTGTAATTCGTATTGCAGAAGGAAGCCGTCCCGGAAGTAGGCGCCGCTCCCGTCGGCGGCGCCGGCAACACATAGCTGAACTCATTAAAGTTCGAAACTACCGAACCCCAGCTTGCCACATAGTTTCCGTTATAGGTCGAGTTGGGCGTTGTAATTGTCAATGTCATCCCATTGACCGGCGATAGGTTCTGCCCGCTGTTGAACGGGACATTCGCCGCCACCATTACCGTCTTGTTGTCCGCCTGCAACTGGAAAATAAAGGCGTTCAGAGTGAAGCACTCCCCGCCTCCTACCGTACTCACTCCGTTGATCTCATTGCTCTGTCCCAGCACCGGCTGGCTGTAACCTAGATTCGGACGCTGGCTGATGTAATAAAAAGTCGTCGAGTTCGGCGATCCTTCGATCGGAAATACCTGGCTGATACCGTTGTTGTTGCTGTCCCCGCTGAATACATCCGCCTGCTGCTCGACCGCATATCCGCACAGCCCGCCTTGCGCAAAGAACAACCCATTCATATGCGGAAACCGAAGGTTTAGCAGAGTTATCTGCTGTGCTGTCGAGTTATAGGTGTAATTGACCGTCTCGTACTCTTCCTGGTCCGTAATACACGCAGTTCCGGAAGGCGGCAGATAGCAGGCTGCGCCGGCATTTGTAGATTGCAGGGTAGTAGGCGTGCAGAATCCAGCCGGCAATCCCGTCTGCGGAGAATTGACCGCATTGTACGAAGCCACCACATTGGTTGTAACGCTCGCCGCCGGGTTGATCATATTCGGAGCCGAAGGAATAAACCCCGTCGGCTGGCTTCCCGCCGTGCATCCCGCCGCTCCGCCCGCCCCATTGTCGCTGCCCGCATAGCAAAGCTGCACCATCGTGGAAACCGGATAGTTTGCTTTGCTGTCGCTCGCGGAGTTGGGATTCACCGCGCTGTCTCCGCTCGGTCCGGTCGGTTCGGCGCCCGCAAACCCGGTGATCGAACTGCCGGTAATGATCCTCGCCGGGTTCGTGTCCAGCAGCAGCCTGTCCTGCCCCTGCGTCTTCTGCCCCGCCGTCCCGTTCGTATGCACGATCGTCGCTCCCACCGCGGCCGCCGTATTCACCACGCCTTTCCACACCACCGGATCTTCCGATACGGTAAAGTCTCCCCCGTGGCAGCCTTCGTCGTTCCCCGCATTCATGCCGCCGTCGCATGTAACCGCCGTCGTCATCGCGATGCAATCCCCGGTTCCATGGCAATTCACAATATTGTTGATCGCCTCCTGCTGCCCGGACGTATAGTTCGTGGTCGCCAGCGATAAGTTGTCGTAGTACGGCTTAAAGAAATATTGCGGTTGTCCCCACCCAAAGTAATTGTCGAAGTTGATGCCGCCGGCATAATCCGTAGTCTGCAGATATTCCGATCCCGCCGCGTTACCGCCATACGCCGGCCACTTCTGATAATCCAGGGTGATTGCGGAAGTTATGTTGTGTCCTGCCGACTGATAGGGAATTACCGAAAAAGGATTTTCATAATAGTCGGCTGTAACTCCGTTTCGCTCGTCATGCACATGCGTATCGATCGGCCACGGCATGTTATTGCCGTTGTTCCCGAAAAGATAAGTCCCATATCCCTGCGGATTCTCCGCATTGCCATAGGTCGGATCTACATAGATGGTGCAGCCGCTGTTTCCATTCGGCGAGCTATTGGAGCAATTCGAGCTTCCAGCTAGATTGGAAATCCCGTTCTTCTGCCCGCCGGACTGGAATGTGCTGGCATAGTATTTTCCCTCCAGAACGTTCGCGGCAAAGTTCGTTCCCGTCGGTTGCTGGATCGTCTGGTTTTTCGTCGGCACGGCGGTCAGCGCCTGCGCCACCTGGCTGGCTAACGGCGCAACAGAATTGTCTACGTAGCCCTTGGTAGCCGCCTGCATCGGCTCTTGCGGATCGGTCGGCAATTGCAACGAACCGGTAAGCGCGCCGCCTTTCAGCGGCAGGTAGCTGGTCAGCAGGGAATTTACCTGCGTCGCTGTCAGCGTCTGCACCGCCACGCTCGCCGGCATTACCATGCTGCGAATCGCCGCCACCGTGGTGCTCGGAACATTCGGAATAGCCCAGTATTCCTTGCTGACCGTTCCATCGTCCAGGTGGTAAACCGCCGTGTAGTACGATCCCACAGGCGTCGCTCCGATATTCGGTGCCAGGTTCAACGTCACCTGTCCATTCGCGCCGATGGCGGCGCTCAGGTTTCCGGCAGCCACAGTATTCCCGGTTGCCGTCACAAATGCCGGCCACGTTACCAGGATTGTCCCCGACGCAACTGTGCCGTCGGCGTGGTAGACGGTGTCCTGCACCGCCGTAGTTCCAACCTGAGCGCGGCACGCGACGCTTGCTGCGGCCAGCATCAACACCAACCCGGCCACGCGCCAGAATCTCATTCCACAGGCTTTCTCTTCGCATTTGGCCATCATTCGCACCAGACTGTTCCTTTTCTCCATCGTCATAGCCTTCCGAATCTCCTGGCCATTCAAGCCGTGTTTTGCTTGAGTGGGAAGTTAACGTGGGTCTTTTTTCTCCACTCCATCGGAAACGTCATCCTGAGCGGAGCGAAAGCCTGCCCTGAGCGAGCCCAAGGCGAGTCGAATGGGGACCTCTGCATTTACAAACTGCCGGCGTGGCCCGTTCAAGCCGTGTTTTGCTTGAGTGGGAAGTTAACGCGGATCTTTTTCTCCACCCCATCGGAAGCGTCATCCTGAGCGGAGCGAAGGACCTCTGCATTTACAAACTGCCGGCGTGGCCCATTCAAGCCGTTTTTTGGCTTGAGTGGGGCAGACTTGCCGCTTCCGTCCCCGGATTCTCCGGCGGCCCGAATGTAAGTCGCAATCCCTCCATCAGTGCGTCACATAACTGTCGCTGGCGTTCATCATTCAACTGGTCGGGATCCACAGTCCCTAAATCGCACAGCTCGATCAGCAGCTTTATCTCTTGATAGCGGCCGCTCCTGGCTCTTGCAACCAGCGCATCGATGATTTCCGGCCACGCCTCCAAAACCATTTTTCGCGCGACCCTGGCATACCTTGTGATGTCCCTTTCGTTGGACAGGTTTTCGTTTACAGCCCGTCCCCTGCCTGCGCTTGCCGCTCTCTTTCCGGATTTCCGCTTTGCAGGAGCGCTGCGCATCGAACACTGTTTCGGCACGTCGATCCATCCTGTTCCAAACAAGGACAAGAGGCACCCGCCATCGGATGCCTCTCGTCCAAGTCATTCGAAATTTAATTTAGTCTTGATACGGATTCAGGCGGTCGACTGAATCTCAAATCCACTCATCATAAGAATCGTCATCCTGAGCGCAGCGAAGGACCTCTGCTAAATAAGAGTCGTCATCCTGAGCGCAGCGAAGGACCTCTGCATTTCTGCTGATTCCGCCAAAGATGCCGCTGCTAAAATGCCCCATGCAGGAAAGATCGGCCTGGGTCTACATCCTGACGAATCGCAGCCGCACGCTCTACGTCGGTGACGACAAACCTGGTGCGCCGCATCGAAGAGCACAAGTCCGGCTCCATCGAAGGCTCCTTCACGCAACGATATCGGCTGGATCGGCTCGTTTACTACGAGCAATTCGCATCCATCCGATCGGCCATTGATCGGGAAAAGAAAATCAAAAGCTCGCTACGCATCAAAAGCTCACCCTGATCGTCTCCATGAACCCCGATTGGAAGAACCTGAGTGAAGACTTCGACAAGCCCGCCGCTAAGCCTTTATCCTGAACGCAGCCAAGGGTTGAAATCATCACCCTCGTCGTCATCCTGAGCGCAGCGAAGGACCTCTGCATTACGAAGCGCCGGGTACCCGGCTCTCTTGGCGGCCGGCGTAGATGTTTTCCGCTCTCTCCATCGATGACTTAAGACTAGCAGAGAGGATTGGAATAGCACGCCATTCCATCCTCTCCGCCAAGCGACGTGCTTTCAACTAGTTTAACGGCTCAATTATCCCGGCCTGCTTGACTCATCCATTGGATCGACATCCAGTAATCGATGATCCATAAAGATTTGCGTCAGCATATCGATCGCATCTCCGTACCTCCGTACAATTGTTCGCAAGCTGACTCGCAGCAATCCTGCTGCTTCGCCTTGCGTGTACTCCTGCAGAGAAATTCGTCGGATCAGTTCCTGGGAAAAACTGTCCAGCTTCTTCAGGCATTTCTCTACGTCATGGACAAAAATTACAGAGTCTTCAAAGCTCGTCACCCGGTACGTGCTCATCTTTCCCCGAAACGCATCGTGCCCCAGTAACGCGGGCATTCGTCCAACGCTCAGGGAAAGCCTCATATATCGCCGTAACATGGCCTCCGTATATTTTCGGTAAAAAGCAAGCTCCGGCTTTGGTCGTACATTTGTTCGCTCATCCCGGACCCCTTTCGTTAATTCGACATTTCCGGAACTCGGCGGCAGAGTTTCCGAAGCGTGTAAATGGAACAGCGGAAATGCTGCGCTCATCGCACACCTCCTTGATGGACCTGCATGCCGGTAAGGTGATTTGTCTTGCGCGGCCGCCCTTTCGGACGCCGGCTCCTGGGTGCGGGGAAGTCTGCAAAATGCACGGTGCATAGACGGCAATAAACGCCAGTAACTGCGTGATTGCGCGCCCAGAGGCGTCCGCAACCTTCGCAGATCTTCAAGTGCAGATAGGAATGATTCATGAGATAAATTTCTCCAAGGCAAAAAATCACTCTCTCCTGAAACGCGCTGTGATGCGCGTCCCCCGAAAGAGCGGTTTGTGGAGACTGCTTAGCCGTCTGAACTCTGCGGTTCAATCGGGCCCAGCGGGCACGTCTCCAGCTTCAGCTACAACCCGTGTTCATTCGAAGCCCTTTGATAAGAGCTCTCGGGATGGCTTTCCCATCCCCAGGCAGGCGGTCTCGAACCCGCAGGCAATCGCCTGTTTGCGGTCTCGGTGCCGGCTTCGACTGTACTGGCTGTCGGAAAAGACTCTGCGCTCGGCCCCCCGCAGGGTGCGTCGCACAAACACTTCCTCGTGATGAACTGGAGTTGGGGACAGGAAGGGCAATGGTGATCGTCCAGCCTCATTTTTTTGTAACGAGAGGGTTTGTTTTTGATACGCCCATCAGAAACAGAAGTCAACAGCATTATTGCTTTATGATAATTTGCCCATTTAATGCCTGTTCTTACCCAGGTATTTTGCCAATATGCCTGTATTCTTAAAGATAAGAATAGAAAAAATATATAGCTAAGTGCTATTGTTCGAGCATGAAATTCGACGCCCTCCACGAAAACCTCCGCCTCGAAATCCTGCGCCGCATCGATCGCGGCATCCTTTCTGGCTCCACTCTCGCCCGGGCCACGGGTTTTCAGCAGGCCCATATCTCTAACTTTCTAAACCGAAAACGATCTCTCAGCCTAGAGGGCCTAGACCGCGTCCTCACTGCGCAAAACATGTCTGTTTTAGATTTACTCCCGGCAAACGCGATCCGCGCCGCGCCACCTCGCGAGCAAGGCGATTCATCCGCGCAAACCATCGCCGTGGTCACCCACACCGCGGCCGCTTTCAGTGGCCGCATCCAGCCTTCAGAAGTCCTCGATAGCGTTGAGATTCCCGGTGTCGTTCTTCATTTCGCGCGAGAACGTCCCGTCCCCGGAAAAGATTTCTGGCAGCGGTTTGTGGCCATTCGTGTCGACGGCCTGCAGGCGGCAGCCATGGATCCATTGCTCCGCCAGGATTTAATCGCGGTGATCGACCGCCATTACAATTCACCGGCTCTCTACCGCTCGCAGTCGCCAAACATCTACGCAGTCCATACTCCGGAAGGGCTTCGGCTGACGTTTCTGGAGTTCGACGCCAACACTCTGATCCTGCGGCCTCGCAACCAGCAAATCCCGGTCCGCCTGATTGAGTTGTCCCCAAACGAGCAGCCCGGCGATTATATAGTCGGCCGGGTCTGTTATGTTCTTTCCGAATTCTGACCGGCGAATCCTCCCCCATTCGTCCCTTTACCCCTCCTCGGCGGCTTGATCTGCTAGCATCGCCGTTGGAGGAAATCAACACGTATGGACCAGCCTTCCCTTGCAAATTCTGGCGCCCGCCGCAACGAAGACATCGCTCTGGATCTTTTGAAATTCATCGCCGTCACCGCCAGCGTAGGCCGTCCCACTTCTCCTTCGGCGGGGTTTGTCGCCGGAACAGCCGCGAAAAACGAGGATCAGGTGAGCCACTTGCTCGATCTCTACGCGCGCTGTTTGAAGGCCATCGAAGGAGAGTAGTCGGGAGTCTGGCTGAATTATCCTTGCCCGGTTTTCCTTTGAAAGCGCCGCATACAACCCGTATTGCAGTCGTCGGCGCCGGAGCCTTCGGCCGCAATCACCTGCGCGTCTGGCGGGAACTCGAGCAGACCGGCGCGCCCGTGTGTCTGTCCGCTATTGTGGAGCCGGATTCCTCATTGGCCCAGCAACTCGCGACGGAAACTCATCTTCCCATCTACTTTTCTGTACGCGAGCTGCTGGCCTCAAAGCCTCTTCCGGATGCCGCATCTGTCGCGGTTCCAACTTCGCTCCACTTCGAAGTGGCCGCCCAGCTTTTGTCCGCGGGTGTCGATGTCCTGCTCGAAAAGCCGATGACCGGAACGCTAGCCGAGGCGGACGAACTCATCGCGCTGGCCGAACGCCACGGTCGAATTCTGCAGGTGGGCCATCTCGAACGCTTTAATCCCGCGGTCCGCGCCGTCCGTCCCATCGTGTACCAGCCATTGTTTTTCGAGATTCATCGTCTCAGTGTGTTCACGCCGCGCTCGCTCGATGTCGATGTGGTGCTGGACCTGATGATTCACGATCTCGACGTAGTCCTCAGTTTCGTCCAATCGCCGATTCGGGAATTGCACGCGGTCGGTCTGCCGGTTCTGTCGGCGAAGGTTGATATTGCGAATGTTCGCATTGAGTTTGAGTCCGGGTGCGTGGCCAACTTTACCGCCAGCCGCGTTAGCACGGAGCGGGTGCGCAAAGTACGCTTCTTCCAACCGCACCAGTACATTTCGATCGACTACGCCCGCCAGGACGTGCTCTTCGTAGATGTGGCTGCGCAGCAATCTTCAGTTCCCGCGGAACAGGTTCGTTTCGAGCCAGCTGAACAGCGCCATCCCACGCCGGAGCTTACGATGCGAAAGCTAGGAGTGCTTCCGGGGGAACCACTGCGCCTGGAACTAGAAGCATTTCTTGAAGCAGTTCGGCAGCGAACCCGACCTGAGGTTACCGCAAGCGAAGGACGCGCGGCGCTCGCTCTGGCTCTGGATATCAGAGCGGCAATCGAAGCCCATCAATCTCGCGCAGGGATCAGTTGCGTAGAGCCCGCACTTCGACCGGAATAGAATCCGGCGCCAGACACACGAAAACAAGATTCGGACCGGCTTTCTGAAGGTCGAACTTTATCTCCACTCCGGCGTCCTTCACACGCTCATACATATCGCGTACCTGGCGCACGTTCTCCTGCGCAAATCCAATATGAAAGTCGGGTGGATAGACCGGAGGCGGCGAGTTATGCAGATTGCTCAGTCCGAATGCGAGACCGGTATCGTCCTCCAGAAGCGCGATTTGACCCTGTCGCCGATAGGTGCAGCGCGGGCCGAAAAAGGTCTCAAAGAATGCAGTTGCGGCGTCGATATTCGACACTTGAAGATCAATGTGGTTAAGTCGCATGGATGCTCCTTAGGCGTGATGCGCCGTTTCCTGTGTCCCGGCAGTTTTGGGCAGAACAGCTGCGACGGCAATGAGCCAGAAAATTCCACCGAAGCGGGTGATGGGAATGGCGAAAGCCATCGGCTGGGCAATCAGAGTGAACGTGGAGAGCTCGCCGGCAATCGCAATCAAGAAACCGATCCAGACTAACCAGCGCGGCAGCAGACGGTAGAAGTAGCTCGTAACTGCAACTCCCGCGGCCAGGATCCCGAATCCGGCGGAGAAAGCCACCCCGCCGAAAAGAAAGCTGAGGAAGGCCAGCACCTGAGCGACGGCGAGCGAAGCGCTTGCTCCTGGCACCGACAACACCCACATGCACAGACCGGCGGCCGCGATCGCCCCCGCCGCTGCAAATCCGCCAAAGAGGGCGATGGTTGATCCTGCCGCGCGAACGCCCAGGAACCGCAGGCGACTGGCAACCGTGGCCGTGTAGACCCCCAGGGGGATTGCCGAGGCGAAAAAGAAGAAGGCACTTACCCGGATAGCTTGCGGATTTTCGGCAAAAAACTTTTGCACAGCTTCGGCCGGTGCGTATGGACTGATAAATGCCGCGCCATAACGCAGCAGAGCCGCTGCAACAAGGTTTGCTGCAAAGAGCAGCGTGTAGCTCAAAGCCGGCAGGAGGAGCGGCGGTCCTGCGTGAGATCGAGGTTTTCTAACGGTTCTCATAATTAATAATTTATATACTAAACGATTATATTATGTAATAATTATTGCAAGACTATGGATCAGCGGAAAAGTAAGAGCATGGGAAGCGAGCAGCCTGCATTCCTGCTCGCGCAAATCGGAGGCCATGCCGCGGCGAAATTCGGAGAACGGCTGGCCGTATTGCGGTTGACGCCGCCGGATGCTGGCATTCTACGGCTACTTGCGATCAGCGCGAGCATGAACCAACAGGAATTGGCGGGGAAACTGGGAATCCATCCCAGCAGCCTGGTTGCCATCCTGGATGAATTGGAGCACCGCGGGTTCATTCAACGGAAAACCGTGACGGATGATCGTCGCCGTTACGCGCTGCATCTGACGGAGAGCGGTACAAAGATTCTGGCCGAGATCGGACAGATTGCGCGCCAGCATCAGGACGCGCTCTGCGCCGCGTTGAGTCGTGAGGAACGCGCGACACTGGCAGGGCTGCTGCACAAGATTGCCGAGCAGCAGGGACTCACACCTGGGGTTCATCCGGGCTATCGACGGATGAAGGATATCGGCGGATGACGGCGAAATCGGACCCGCTAACTTCTTTATTAGCCGTGTGAGGCAGATCCGAAAAAGATCTGGTCCACGAATGATGACGACCACCGCCACGACAATGGATCACTCCGCCCTGCCAGGAGCGCAGATGCAGTAGACGTGCTGTTAGGAGATGGCCATTCGGGGAAGAATTTTCATTCCACCCGGCAGATCAAGCATTTGAGATACTGCGTTTCCGGAACGGTCAGGATGGCTGGGTGATCGAACGCCGCGCCTCGAATTTCCAGCAGACGAACACGGCGGCCCGCGTCACTTGCGGCGGCGGAGACGATCGCCTGAAAATCTGACAGCGGAACGTGGTGAGAGCAGGAGCAGGTTACGAGCGTGCCGCCGGACCGCAGCATCTTGAGTGCGCGCAGGTTCATTTCCTTGTATCCGCGCGCCGCACCTTCCGCCGCCCGTTTTGATTTGGCAAACGCTGGCGGGTCGAGCACGATCGTGTCGAACTCTTCGTTGGAATCGCTCCAGTCGCGCAGCAGATCGAAAGCGTTGGCTTCGATCCATTCGACGCCTTGACCCTGGTCGGCCAGCTGACCGCGATTTTCTATGAGGTTGCTCTCCGCAACTTCGAGCGCCGCGCGCGAGACGTCAACACCAGTAACCTGCGAACATTTGCGAGCCAGATGTAGCGCGAAACCGCCTTGATAGGTACAGATGTCGAGCGCGCGTCCGTGGGCATGGTGCGCGGCTGCCATGTAGTTCTCCCGCTGGTCGAGAAATGCGCCGGTCTTCTGTCCGGAGTTCGCGTCGAAGTGAAAGCGCAGCCCGTTCAATTCGAATATTGTTGCCAGCCTGAGAGCATTGACATCGTTCGCATAGAGCGGCATTGCCGGAGGTACCGATAGCTGCTCAAGCTCGCGAATGCGCGGATCTGGGCGCTCCAGGATTGTCTCGGGCGCGAGCATCTCACGGACAATCTTTACCACGACGTTTCGCACGTCATCGAAATACGTGCCCTGGGTCAATAGCTGCACGATCACCAACTCGCTGTAGCGATCGATTACAATTCCGGGCAGCTCATCCGCTTCGCCGAACACGAGCCGGCATGCGTTGGTCCCTTGAGCGCCTGCCAAATTATCGAGGCGCATCTGAACCGCTCGTTGCAGACGGACTCGCAGCAGATCAAGGAATTCCTGCCGGTTCGCAATTCGATCCGGCGTCAGCATTCGTAATGCGATGAGTGAGGATGAACTGTAGATCGCGGTTCCGTGCGGGATTCCTCGCACATCGGCGACCACGACCAGCGCTCCGGGTGTGATTTCTGCGGCTCCTTCGGGAACCAACTGCTCGATATCTGAGGCGTAGACCCAGGGATGTCCGGCACGGACACGATCGGCGGCGCGTCGGCTGACGATCGCTGTTGGTCCGGCAGCCGGTATGGAATTTTCCGAATCTTGCGGGGAAGCAGGTGCGTGCTCGGTACCGGAATGTCGTCTGGATGATTTCTGTTTCATATTCGCTTTCGCATCGATTCGTGCGCTAGCCCCTCTATAAACCAGGTCTCATACGCCACAGCGGAGGAGACCTGAGGCATCCAGTTCAAAGCCGAAGCGCCTGAGAGGTCATCTTCGCACATTCGAGAGAACGCCTGGGTGGCATAAAATCAATTATGGTCACGGCGCATTCCGCACCGGTGTCTCCGGATGCCGACAACCAACAGCTCGCTCGGACCTTCGAAGTCCTGCTCGCGACTGTGCGCCGGAATCGTCCAACGGACGATATAACCATCATTCAACAGGCTTACGATTTTTCGCTGAAGCATCACGCCGGACAGAGGCGAGCTTCCGGTGATCCCTTCGCGCTTCATCCGCTAGAAGTGGCGCTGGTGCTAGCGGAGATGAAGCTCGACGCGACGGCGATTGCAGCCGGCCTGCTGCACGACGCGGTGGAAGATACTCCGGTGACCAGCCGGGAGATCGCCGAAAATTTTGGCGAGCAGGTTGCGCACATTGTCGATGGCGTAACCAAAATCGAAAAGATTCAGTTCGCCAATCGCGAGGACCGCCAGGCGGAGAACGTCCGCAAGATGCTGCTTGCGATGGTCTCGGATGTTCGCGTGGTGCTGATCAAGCTGGCCGATCGCCTGCATAATATGCGAACGCTCGAGCATCTCGCGCCGGAGCGGCAGCAGGCAATCGCGCGTGAGACGCTCGACATCTATGCGCCGCTGGCGCATCGGCTGGGCATGGGAAAGGTGCGCAGCGAGCTCGAGGATCTCTCGTTTCGATACGTCGATCCGGTGGGACACGACCAGATCAGCAGCGCGGTCGAGGCGCACCGGCAGGAAGGCGAGCAGTTTCTGCGCCACATCGATGCGCTGTTGCATGAGAAGCTGCGGGAGAACAATATCACTGCGCGCGTGGACTGGCGCATCAAGAGGCTCTATTCCATTTATCAAAAGCTGCAGCGTCAGCGGATCACGGTGGATCAGGTCTACGATCTACTCGCCGTACGGGTGATTACGGAGACGGTGCAGGACTGCTATGCGGTCTTCGGCCTGATTCACAGCATCTGGCGGCCGGTGCCGGGGCGCATCAAGGATTTCATCGCCATGCCGCGTCCGAACCTTTATCAGTCGCTGCACACCACGGTGATGGCGGAGGGCGGCCATCAATTCGAAGTTCAGATTCGTACGGAGGAGATGCATCGCGTGGCGGAGGAGGGCATCGCTGCGCACTGGAAATATAAATCCGGCGGCTCGCCGGTAAACGTGAAGGACGAGCAGCGGCTGGCCTGGGTGCGGCAGATTGTCGAGTGGCAGCGCGACATGACGGACCCCAATGAATTCCTCTCGACGCTGAAGATCGACTTGTATCCGGAGGAGGTTTACACCTTCACGCCGAAGGGCAAGGTGGTGGTGCTGCCGAAGGAAGCCACGCCGATCGACTTTGCCTATACCATCCACACGGAGGTGGGAAACACCTGCACGGGCGCAACCGTCAACGGACGCATGGTGCCGCTGAAGACGCGGCTGCGCAATGGCGACATTGTGGAGATTCTGACGCAGAATGGGCACACGCCGAGCCGCGACTGGCTTACGTTTGTGCGAAGTTCCCGTGCACGAAACAAAATCAAGCACTGGCTGAATGAGCACCAGCGCGAGCGGGCGATAGAAATCGGCCGCAAGCTGCTCGACCGCGAAGCGCGCAAGTATAAAGTTCCACTGGCGCAGCTAACGGACGCCGAGCACGCGAAAGTCGCTACCGATTACGGGTTGGCGAACGCGATCGATCTGCTGGCGGGGATCGGGTTTGGTAAATTCTCCGCGCGGCAGGTGCTCAATCGATTGGTTCCAGGGTCAACAAATACCCATGTGCCAGAGGTGGAAACCGCTCCGGGAATGTCGGATGCGGTGAAACGCGTTTACTTCAGCAAGGGTTCGGACTCGCTTACGGTCGAAGGGCAGAACGATTTGCTGGTCTATCGCGCGCGCTGTTGCAATCCGATTCGCGGCGAGGAGATTATCGGCTATGTCACACGCGGAAAAGGCGTCGCAGTGCATGCGCGCAGTTGTCCGAACGTGCAGAATCTCCTGTATGAATCGGACCGCCGCATCGCTGTGGACTGGGCGCGAATGCAGGGTGAGGAAGGCGTCGCAGATCGCGCGACGTACCCGGTGAAATTGACCGTATTCTGCGATGACAGGGCCGGAATGCTGCGTGAGATGACGGCCGTGATCTCTGACGACGGCACGAATATCCGAGCGGTGGATACAAAGGCCGGCACGGGCGCGGAGGCGATTGTGGAGTTTGTCGTCGACGCTTCCGACGTGGGCCACCTGATTCGACTGATGAACGGTTTGCGCCGAGTGCCCGGGGTTCGAGAAGTTCAGCGCCAGCAGAAGTTATAGAAGACGGGAGCCAGAAACCCAGGGCAATTCATCGCCGATATTGTAAGAGTGTATTCGGAGTTGCAGAGGGCTCGATGACGACGGTTCAACTCTTTGCGGTGTGTCCCGCACTTCTGGTCGTGATTGGCGTCGGTTATTACGTAATTTATATTCCGAAGAACCTCACCTTTGTCATCAATCCGGACGACCTGATTGTTCGCGGCGACATATTCTATGGAAGAAGCATCCCTCGCGAGGAGTTCATCATCAACGAAGCCCGTATCGTGAATGATGGCCGAGGCAAGGAAGTTGAACTTCAAGTGCGCACCAACGGCATCGGTCTTCCGAATTATCAAAGCGGCTGGTTTCGCACAAATGTCGGCAGGGCTCTTGTATTCCGCCGGCCCGATCACAGCATGGTTGCGATTCCTGTGCGGAGTGGGTTTGTCCTTCTGATTAGTCCTGGCCAACCGCGGGAGTTCCTGGAGAAGCTGCAAATTCCCGGATCCAGTTTCCAGTCAAAAATTGCAAGTTGATTTCCATGGCAATCCAATGTGAAACATTCGTACGGTTTTACAACTTAGGATTGGCTGTCTTTTCACTGGTCGTTACACTCGTCAGTGCACAGCCGTTCATCGATTGTCTGAACCTGAAGTAGGGATGAAAGAACAAGGCGGCTCGGGCGTCTCCGTTTCCTTCGGCCAATTCCAGCAGCCAGATCCCGTCCGGGTAGCGCTTCTGCCGCACATGAATCCAGAGCCCCTTGTGCAGGTTGGCCAGCAGCCCTCCGCCCATTTTTACGTCATGGTTGAGCCGTGCGTTCAGATCCACCAGTTCGCCGGTTGCCTCATCCACCTGGATAGTTCCGACCATATTGTGGAGGAATGTTTCTTCCGCTCCTTTTGGATGAACCTCCGGGTCGCCGCTTAAATCGAAGACCAAAGTCCGACGTCCCCGTAGATCGATCCGATGTCCATTCGTAAAACGAACCATGCGCAGCAACACGTCGAGCTGTTTTTCATGCTCGGCATCTTTCCTGGCGACATTTTTCATGTCTGAGTCTTTCTTGATCTGCTGCTTCACACGGTCCGCTTCTTTCTTCTGGTCGCTTGCATTGAGCGGCTTTCCATCCTTGCTCGTCAGTTCGTGAATCTCCTGGCCATTGACGAAGAACATGTCATATTGCTTCACCTGGCGCCTTTTCACATTTCCGTCGCGGTCCGTCAGGTCGCTTTCATTGGTCGTGCGGCAAACATATCGCTCCTGTTCGGCCTGCGATTTTTTCAAGTTGGTAAGGATGCGCTGCTTCATTTCCACTACAGAGGGCAGGGGAGATTGTTGAGACCAGGCAGGGGCCGCAGCTGTAATCATTGCGACGAGAACGATGCTTAGCCAGGACGGAGCCTTCACCTTCCACCTCAAAGCAGTTAGACGCACTACGCCCGCTGGGGTCGCGATGCACTCAGAAAATCGACGGTACCTTCCAATTCGCAAAGATCAGATCTCCCGCCGCTAGGCTACAATCTGAGCTGCTATGAGCGAAGCAAAAACAGCAATCCAGTCGACGGAAGCCCCCGCAGCCATTGGGCCCTATTCGCAGGCCATACGCATTGGGGATTTTGTCTTTACGTCGGGTCAAGTGGCGCTCGATCCGGCGACCGGCCAACTTGTTTCCGGCGGCATTGAAGCCCAGACGCATCGTGTATTGAAGAACCTGCAAGCCGTGCTCGCCGCCTCATCGCTCAATCTTTCGCGCGTGGTCAAGACAACCGTGTTTCTGAAGGACATGAACCACTTCGCCGCGATGAACGCAATTTATGCTGAATATTTTCAGCGGGAAGACGTCCCCGCTCCCGCTCGCTCCACTGTGGAAGTTGCACGCCTTCCGAAAGATGCGCTGCTCGAAATCGAAGTCATCGCCTGCTAGATCGTTTCGGCTCCCACATAGAGAAGACCCAGGTCTAGAATCGAGACCTGGCACCCAGGTTGAAATTGAAACCGCGGGTCCCTCGACTTCGCTTCGCTCCGGTCGGGATGACACCTTTATTCATTCAAGATATCTAAGGGAATCTGGGGCCCCAAGTCTCGCTTCTGAGACATGGGTTTCTGCACCGTGAAAACCTCACGCGTTGACAATAATCTCCGCGCCGACAAATTGAACGCTCACCACGGTGATGTCGTCCTCCTGCCCGAACTGTTTCGCGGTATCGGCGATCGAAATCGCGGCCTGAAGGCTGATCCGCTGCGCTCGCGCAACCCGTACAGTTCCCCTTTGGAATTGCGGGCTTCGACTACTCCATCCGAAATGAACGTCAAATGGTCGCCGGCAGCAAGCTTGCATTCAACTCCTTCGTAATTGCCGTCGGCGAGCATTCCCAACGGCAGGCTGCTTTCGACTCCGGGCGCCGTCTCCGGATTTCTCGAGGTGCTTTGTCGGACATGCGACATCCCTTCCGTGAATTTAGGTCTGGGGAGGAATGTACCGATGCCACCGTAAAGACGGGGGATGTCTTGGAGTTTTCAACGCCCGCATTTCTGGGAGGCTAGCAAACACAAAGGGCAGAGGATTCCTCCTCTGCCCTTTATGCGCAAACCTAGTGCTCGCCTTACAGCTTACAGAGGCTGAACATCCGCCGCTTGCCAGCCCTTCGGTCCCTTCACAACGTTGAACTGCACGGCCTGGCCTTCTTGAAGACTCTTAAATCCGTTTGAATTGATCGCAGAGTAATGCACGAAGACATCCTCACCATTTTGGCGCGAGATAAAGCCGAAGCCCTTCGCGTCGTTGAACCATTTCACTGTACCTTGTTCCATTTGAATCTGATTTCCTAATATTGAATTACGCTGAAGGAATCGGAGCGACTACAAGCAGAAACTTGCTTTGGGCAAAGTCTACAACTGCCCGGTTCTATTCGAACGCATGGTTAGTTTAGCAGAATTCGGCCAAATGCAAGAAAAAAATGCACGTTAGCTGTACTTTTTACATTTTCGCGGTCGTCGGGACGCGATTTTGTGAGCGCGCCAGGAACCATGCCGCCGCGCTATGCTAAGCAGGAATGACACTGGAATCCGAATCGCTCGCCCTGCTTGAAGCAGTTCTCCCCAGGCTTGCAGCCGGGTTTTCCTCGCTCCCCGCCTGTTCCACGGAACCCTTCGATCACACTGCGTTGCTGGATGTCCTTGATGAGACGGCGGTCCGGATGCAGGAGAATTACCCCTATTTCCATCCGCTGTACGCCGGTCAGATGCTGAAGCCGCCGCATCCCGTAGCCAGGGCGGCTTACGCGCTTGCCACCTGGATAAACCCGAACAATCATGCTCTCGACGGAGGCCGCGCCAGCTCGCAAATGGAAATTGAAGCGGTGCGGGAGCTGGCCCGGATGTTTGGCTGGGAGACGCATCTCGGGCACCTGACCAGCGGCGGTACCTTCGCAAACCTTGAAGCACTTTGGATTGCCGGCCAGCTTGCGCCCGGCAAAACGATTGTGGCTTCCGAGCAGGCGCACTACACCCATCGACGCATTTCAGGTGTGCTGCAGTTGAACTTTGATGCCGTGGCGACAGACTGGCAAGGCAGAATTTCTCTCGATGCGCTGGAAAGCCGGCTGGAGCTGGGCGACGTGGGCACGGTCGTCGCTACGCTGGGGACGACCGCGCTGGGTGCGCTGGACCCGCTGCCTCAAATCGTCGCTTTGCGTGAGCGATATGGCTTTCGCATTCACGTCGATGCAGCCTATGGGGGTTATTTCAAGCTGGCGTCAAACTTAGGCACGGAAGCCACGATGACGTATGCAGCGCTGTCCGAAGTCGATTCCATTGTGATCGACCCGCACAAGCACGGGCTGCAACCCTACGGCTGCGGTTGCGTGCTGTTTTGCGATCTGGCCGTCGGACGCTTCTACAAACACGATTCGCCTTATACTTATTTCACCTCCGACGAACTGCACCTTGGGGAGATCAGTCTGGAGTGTTCCCGCGCTGGGGCAGCAGCTGTGGCTCTTTGGGCGACGCAACGCCTGCTGCCGCTGGTTCCCGAGGGAGAATTCGCGGGCATGCTGGACGCCTGCCGCGCCGCTGCGATCGAACTGCATCGCCGACTCGCCGCTTCGGAGTTCTTCATCGCGTCGATCGAGCCGGAACTGGACATTGTTGTGTGGGCGATGCGCGGCGCGAGTGCTGAAGAAAGCTCTGCCCGAGCACGTGCGGTGTTCGACGCCGCGGCGAGGAAGGATTTGCATCTCGCACTCGTCCAGTTGCCTCGTCAATTTTTTCCGACCGGCACGTGGGCGGCGGCGAGTCCCGAAGTGCCGAGACATGTCACCTGCTTACGCTCCGTTCTGATGAAGCCGGAGCAGTTGGCTTGGCTCGATCCGATCTGGGAACGCTTGCAAGCGGCCGCTGAGGAGGTGGTTATCGATTGATGCAGGTGTCCTCAGCATCCAAAGATTTAAGGCCGGGATGATGGCGGCAGGCAATTCTGACCGCTTTAACGACGAAATCAGAGCGCAGGTGAGTCCATCCGGGGAGAGCCGCTGGTAAAATCCAAGTCAATGACAGACACCCAGGATTCTGTTGAACCGCAGCAACCCGGCGGCGATTGGAAGCGCGCCCAAATAGCCTATTTTTCGATGGAGATCGCCGTCGCACCAGATATTCCCACCTATAGTGGCGGTCTCGGGGTGCTTGCGGGAGATACGCTGCGCTCGGCGGCCGATACTGGCCTACCCTTGGTTGCAGTTACGCTCGTTCATCGCAAAGGGTATTTTCACCAACATTTGAGCGCCGATGGGGTTCAGACGCAAGAAGACGAGCCCTGGAAGCCGGAAGAAGTGTTGCAGCCGCTTGAACCGATGGCTGCGATCACCGTTCAGGGACGGCCTGTCCTGGTCCGCGCCTGGCGAAAAGATATTGTGGGTGTGGATGGGCACATTGTTCCCGTTATTTTCCTCGATACAGACTTAGCTCCGAATGATCAGTGGGACCGCCATTTCACCGATCACCTTTATGGCGGCGACACGTTCTACCGGCTGTGCCAGGAAACCGTTCTCGGATTGGGCGGCGTTCGCATTCTCGCGGCTCTCGGCTGCCAGCCTCTCGTTTTCCATATGAATGAAGGTCATGCCGCCCTGCTGACAATCGGCCTGCTGGAAGATCGCGTCAACGAAGGCAATCTGCTCGACGCGACACAGGCCGATCTAGACGCGGTGCGGGAGCGCTGCGTCTTTACCACCCATACTCCGGTTCCGGCCGGGCACGACCGCTTTTCTCTCGACCAGACCCGCCAGATACTGGGCGAGGAGAAAACGCGGGCGCTAGAAAAGTTCGGGTGCTGCCACGACAACATGTTGAACATGACATATGTGGCACTGCGCTTTTCCCGTTATGTGAACGGGGTAGCGATGCAGCACGGCCGGGTCTCGCGCGAGATGTTTCCGCAATATGAAATTCACGCGATCACGAATGGCGTGCACGCGGCTACATGGATTCAACCTGCCATGCAGGCGCTTCTCGATCAGAAGATCCCGGCCTGGCGGCGGGACAACTTATATCTACGTTACGCGATTGGCATTACGCCTGAGGAAATTCACAGCCGCCATCTTGAAGGAAAACGAAAACTTATATCTACCATTGCCGAGCGGACCGGATTTCAATTTCGCGAGGATCGCTTTACCATCGGTTTTGCGCGCCGCGCTGCTGCGTATAAGCGGGCCGATATGCTGTTTACAGATCCCAAACGCCTGGCGCGAATTGCCGAGGAATTCGGGGGGCTGCAGATTGTATATGCGGGCAAAGCGCATCCGCATGATGATCTTGGGAAGGCCATCATTCACCATGTATTTGAGGAGGCGGCCCGGCTCGAATCCGACCTGCTCCACATTGTGTATCTCGAAAATTACGAATGGGATTTAGGCGCGATTCTGACCGGGGGTGCCGACCTGTGGCTGAACACGCCCAGGCTTCCCTATGAGGCCTCGGGAACCAGTGGAATGAAAGCCGCGATGAACGGAGTACCCAGTTTGAGTACACTCGACGGCTGGTGGATTGAGGGCTGTATCGAGGGAGCGACTGGGTGGGCCATTGCAGAGTCGACCGATGAATCGGAGGAGGCGGATTCGCTATACGAGAAGCTCGAAAGTGAAATTCTGCCGATCTATTATCGCTACCCGGAAAAGTGGTCCGAGATCATGCGAATGTCGCTGACGATCAATGGATCGTTCTTCAACACGCATCGAATGCTCTACCAGTATGTAAAGAACGCGTATTTTCCCGGTGCCGGAGTGGAGCATGCCAAGCCCCAGCGTGAACTGCTGTTAAGCCGCTGATGCTGCTTTCAAGACAGCACAAACTAGAGTCCTTCTGAACGAAGGTTGCGCCGGCGGATCCGCTGTTCGCCGAGATTCTCTAATTTTCCGATTGGCTCGGAATGGTGCTTTATTCTAAAATTCCGCTATTCCAGCGGACGTAATTCTGGCCTGCCCTTTTCACCCAATACAATTCTTCCCATTGGGTGATGGTGGTCATGCGTAAACAACACCAGCCATTTCTCCGGGATGGCGTGCTGGTAGAAGCGCTTGCGCTGTTCGATTGAGGTGAGCGGAAACAAGTCATAACCCATGACCCAGGTCGGATCCAGATGCGCGCTGGTCGGAATCAGATCGGAGATATAGCAGGCGCGCTGGCCGGCGGAATCGATGTACACGGCCATTAACTGGGCGGTGTGCCCGGGGAAAACTTCGCATGAAATGCCGGGAACGATATCGGCGCCGGTGCCTTCGATGAGCGTCATCTGACCGGAGGCGACTAGCGGATCGTAATTGTCGCTGATATAGCTGATGCGGTCGCGTTCCAATTGTTTATGGCCGTGCTCCACCTCCCCACGATGCGCGAAGTAGCGCGCGTTAGGAAATGTCGGAACGATCTGGCCGGCTTCGTTTCTTCGCGTGTTCCATCCGCAATGGTCAAAGTGCAGATGAGTGTTGATGATGATATCGACCTCTTCCGGCCGAACCCGAGCCGCCGACAGACTCTGAAGAAGCCTTTCGCTCGCACCGTAGATCTTGCGCAGTTTGGCCGGAAGCTTGTTGCCCAGGCCGGTTTCGATGACGACCGTATGCTTCCCGGTTCGCACGATGACGGTGTTCGCCCCGAGCATGATTCGGTTCTCGCTATCCGCCGGAGCACGCTTCTCCCACAGCGGTTTCGGAACGACGCCGAACATCGCGCCGCCATCCAGGAAATAGGGTCCGTCTGTGCAGATGGTCAGATCGAAGTCGCCGACCGTGGCGCGGCCGCGCAATAGATCCTGCGTGTCAGGGCGTTCTGCCGGATGAGGCATGTTGAGATTCCTTCCGGTAAATGTGAATCCACGTCAGGATTTCGAGCCGTGGGTACGTTCTAGTTCGCTGCCGAAGCTGGCTGCAACGTAGTTTCAAATTGTTGCAGGATGGTATTAAATAAATGCGTGCGGGCATCCTGTCCGGCAATGGAGTGAGTCTTGCGTGGATAGAGCAGCAGCCGATATGGAATATCAGCACTAACAAATTGTTGAATCATCTGAACAGTATTTTGGATGTGAACGTTATCGTCCCCGGTCCCATGGACCATGAGGAGGTTGCCATGGAGATGGGAGGCACTGTTGAAGACGGAGTCATCGTGATACACCTGCTGGTTTTTCGATGGCAGGCCCAGGTAGCGCTCCGTGTAGATGGAGTCATAAATATTCCAGTTCGTCACCGGCGCCACGCAGACACCCGCCATAAAACGGTCGGAATGGGTCATCGCATACAAGGTGAATGTTCCGCCCCAGCTCCAACCCCACCAACCCATCCGTTTAGCGTCGAGCTGCGGATGATCGGCGAGTGCCTGGTCCACCATGGTGAGCTGGTCCTGCAACTGCACCCGCCCGAAATTGCGATAAGCAGCTTCAGCAAACGCCCGGCTGCGGTTGCCGGTGCCGCGATTATCAACATGTAAGACTGCGAAACCATGCTGCATCAACAGCTGATCAAACAGAAAACTCTGTTCCCCGAATTCATTGCGCACCATTTGATCGTGGGGACCGCCGTACGGGTTCACGATCAAGGGAACGCTGGCGCTCCGTTGCATGTCGGGAGGCAGCAGCAGTTCTCCATACAGCGCGGCGCCATCGGATGCCTTGGCCGTGAACATAACAGGTGCGACGAGATTGTAACCAGTGAGAGGGCGGGAGCGCCAGAATGGATTGCATGATCCGGATTTATCGCAAACGCTGGCGACCGGTGGCGTCATCAGGCTCGACACCGTATCTACGTAATGCGAGTCATCGGGCGAAAACGAAATTCGATGGACGCCATGGATCCTGCTCAGCATCTTCTTGCCGGTACCGTCCAGATGAATTTGCCAGAGCATTTGTTCCCGCGGATCGGTCTCATTGGAGGTGTAATAAACCATCCCCTGCTTCGTATCGACCCCGGCGACGCTCAATACCTCCCAGTCGCCATGCGTCAGCTGTCGGACCAGGGTCGCATCGCTCGCCAGCGGATATTTGGTGTTATACGAGTAGAGATAGAGATGCGTGTGGCCATCCCTCCAGCTGCTCCATAGAAACTGGCCATTGTGCAGGAAGCCCACGTCATACGCCTCATCGAAAAACTTGTTTGCCGTTTCCGCGAACACCTTCCGCACAGCGCCAGTTCTGGTATCGGCGAAGTAGAGGTTTATATGTTGATGATCGCGGCGCAGCACTTCGACCCATATATGTTGGGAGTCGAGCCAGCCGAAGCGTGGAATATAGTCGTTGTGCTCGGAAACCGGCACATGCAGCCACACCGTGTTGCCGCCATTCGCAGCCACAATCCCGACTTGAATTCCCGGATTCGGATCGCCCGGTTGCGGATACCGCTGCTGATCGACGGTGCTGTGCGTCGGAAGCCAGTCCGTGATTGGATATGTGGGTACACTCGCCTCATCCATCTGCAGATAGGCGATGTGTTTCGAATCCGGGGACCAGAAATAATTGCTGCGAACATCGAGTTCCTCTTCATAGACCCAGTCAACCTCGCCGTTCAGCAGCGTCTCCGGTGTCGTACTGGTTATGGCCGCATCGCGGCTGCCCGCCAGTGTTATCACGTGCAGGTTATGGTCGCGGATAAAAGAAATCAGCTTGCCATCAGGGGAGAATTTCGGGTCATCGCCGCTGCCGGAGCCGGTGTTCGCCACCTGTACTGCGGTGCCTTTCGCCAGGTCGTAAAGCCATAGTGTCCCGGTGTTATCGAACAACATCCGCTGGCCGTCAGGCGACCAGCTGTAGCTCGACTGGTTATAACGGGCGCGATGATCGCGGTCGCGCTCATCGTTTGCGGTCCCATAAATGGCCTCCAGCCGGGTTTTTGGAACCAGCACAGAGGCCATGCCTTCGGAAGCGTTGACGTTGATGACGTCATCCGGTTGTCCATGTTCGGTGTCCTCCGACAAATACGTGACGCTGACGTTGTCCGGGCTCCAGAGGTAGTCGCGCGGCGCCCTGCCGGTCGGGCCGCCCTTCTGGAAGATGTCACCGGTCGTCCATGCCTTGCCCCCTCCATGCTGAGCAATCTGAGCCATAGCAGTCAATGCGATACAAAAACAAGTTGCAGACAGAAGCTGTTTACGCATTCACGGCACCTCGAGGGCCTGTTTTGCCGAAAAGGGAAGTTTACAAGATCGATAACGGCTGACCGGAACGTCCAGCCTGGGAAGGCCAATTGGGTCGTCTCCCTATCATCATGCTAGACTGCGCTTTTGTTCCTTCTTCCTATGCGTGAAGAGATCGCCAAACTCGCCCACCTGCAGGATGTCGAACAGCAGATCCTTGCATTGACGGCGCAAGTGGCAGGCTACAAGCAGAAGATCTCTGCGCGTGAAGTGGCACTGGCCCAAACCGAGCGCGAATTAGAAGTAAACATCCAGGCGCTGGCAAGGGAAGCTTCCGAGCGCCGCCGCATGGAATCCGACACGGAAGATTTGAGGTTGAAGAGCGCCCGTTATCGCGCCCAATCAGACAGTGTGCAGAGCGACAGTCAAATGAAGGCGCTCGAGCATCAGATCGCATTCTGCAAGCATGAAATTGACCGCATCGAAGATCTGGAATTCGCCAGCCTGATTCACACCGAAGCGCTAGATACACAGCAGCGAATCCTGCACGAAACCATTGCAAATCAGAAACAGTCGTTGGACAACGAAAAAGCGGATGCGCAACTGGGACAAAGCCGCGATTCGGCGCGACTGGCAGAGCTCTATCGCGAGCGGGACGAAGCGCGCGACAGCCTCGAGCCCGGATTGCTGGCGGAATACGATCGTATCTCCGCCTCACGAAAGACCGCCATTGCACACGTGGAACGGCAACGCTGCTCGGCCTGCCAGATGGTGGTCCGGCCGCAGCAGTGGAATGAAGTTCGCGACGGGAAAGTCCACTTCTGCGAGTCCTGTGGCCGCTTTTTGTTTTACGATCCCGCAGTCGACCTGACCGATGCCATTCACCTTCCTTCTGCAGCCAAAAAACCAGCCGGTCCGGCCAAGACATCGTCGCATTCAGCGGCCGCCGCCGCTGGTTCCGACCATCCTGCGCGGGAGGATTGATCTCTCCCGGTATGCAACGAATCGCAATCGACATGGATGAGGTAATGGCGGATGCGCTCGGCGAACTGCTGGCGCGCTATAACCGCCAGCAAAACGCAAATGTAACTAAGGCAGACCTTCAAGGAAAATGGCTATGGCAGGTGCTTCCTCCGGGAGGACAAAAGCTGATTGAAGGTTATCTGCAGAGCGAAGATTTTTTTGAGGACCTTCCGGTCATCCCCGATAGTCAGGAAATCCTGTGGCAGATGAGTCATCGTTACGAAGTCTTTATCGCTACTGCGGCCATGGCATTTCCCAATTCATTCGCTGCCAAGTTCCGCTGGCTGCGCCGCCATTTCGATTTTCTCTCGCCGCACAACTTCGTGTTCTGTGGAGATAAAAGCATTCTGCATACTGACTTCCTGATCGATGATATGCCACGAAACCTGGCAAACTTTCGCGGGGAAGGCATCCTGTTTACCTCGCCTCATAATATTGGCACCGCCGACTACCGCCGTGTTGATAGCTGGAAGGGTATCGCAGAGATATTTCTGAAATAAATGGCAGAGGAACGATCCCCTGGCGCGAACCTGAGGCGAGATATCATTAAAGCGTGAACCTTGCCGTAAACCCGCCGATCCTGCCAATGCTCGCCAAGCGAGTCGACGAATTGCCGGCGAGCAAAACATGGATTTTTGAGCCGAAATGGGATGGTTTTCGCGCGCTGATCTTTCGCGATGGCGACGAAATCCTGATTCAAAGCCGCGACGAAAAATCGCTGAACCGCTACTTCCCCGAGCTGATCGAACCGCTACGCTCAGAGCTGCCGCCCCGCTGCGTACTCGACGGGGAAATTGTGATTGCAACCGAGGGCGGCCTCGATTTCGATAAACTGCAACTCCGCATTCATCCCGCCGCTTCGCGTGTGAAGATGCTGTCCGAGCAAACGCCGGCATCCATCGTATTCTTCGATCTGCTTTGCCATTGCAATCGGGATTTGCGCGACGAGTCGTTCGAACACCGGCGAAAAGAACTGGAGTCGCTGTTGTCCTCCGCCGCGCCCCCGATTCATCTTACGCCGGCAACCGGCGACCGCGGCTTGGCCGAGGACTGGTTTCGCCGCTTTGAAGGCGCAGGTCTCGATGGGGTAGTTGCCAAACCGGCGGCAGGTACGTACGAACCGGACAAACGGGTGATGTTAAAGGTGAAACATCAACGTGATTGTGACTGCGTAGTAGCCGGATTTCGTTGGCATAAGGACGGCGAGGGCACTGCGGTCGGTTCTTTGCTGCTCGGGCTGTACGATGATGCGGGCAGACTGCAGCATGTCGGTGTCTGCGCGAGCTTCACGCAGGAGAAGCGCAGGGAACTCGTCGAATACCTCGCTCCTTATCGCAAAAACGCGCTCACCGATCACCCGTGGAACTCCGGGGCAGAACATGAACGCGCAAGCGGGGAGCATCGCATCCCAGGAGGCCAGAGCCGCTGGAGCCAGGGCAAGGATTTATCCTGGGAACCATTGCGGCCGGAGCTGGTCGTTGAAGTCGCGTATGAGCATATGCAGGGCACTCGCTTTCGGCACATGGCTCAGTTTCGCAGGTGGCGTTTCGATAAAAAACCGCGCGACTGCACCTATGCCCAACTCGACGTAATTCCTCCGCAGGAGCTGATGGAAATTTTCCCTGAACGTCGCTAAAGTGCGCCGCGACCTGCATACGGTCACTTTTTCGAATCGTGCGTGGCTCGCTTCGAACGAGTCGGATCGTCGTCCGGATCGGGAGTTTCCTGCGGTGGCCGCAGTGCTTCAGGAACATTGTGCAGATTTATCCGGATGCGGGTCCACGTGGAGGAGCTGCCTCGCATTCGATCGACGAGGACGTCTTCCGCGGTCAATAGCTTCGCGATTTCCGCATGGCGGCCCTTCCATCGTTCCAGCCCTGCCAGTGCTGCATGTTCCTGCGGGGAATTTGCAATCACGATGAGAGGCATCTTCGTCCGGGATTTTTTCGCGGCCGGCTTAGCCGAGGTTGACCTGGCCCGCGAGGGCGAAACCCGCGGAGCTTCTCCTTCCATTTTGCGAAAATGAGGAGGCCAGGGGGCATCTCCCAATCCCGAGGCCTCATCCTTGGCCGCAAGCTCCAGCAATCGCTCCAGTGAGCCTGCCGCACTGTCGATCTCCGCGTGCGGATCGCCGATCTTTGCGAAGCGGTCTGGCATGGTGAGTACGGTGAAGTCGGCCGGATCGCAGTCCGGAACCTCATTCCAGTGGAGTGGCGCCGATACGCGCGCGTCCGGTAGAGGGCGAACAGAATACGCAGAGCACGTCGTCCGGTCCTTTGCGTTCTGGTTGTAATCCAGAAAAACACCGTGACGCTCCTCTTTCCACCATTTCGAGCTTGCTAAGGTGGGCAGGCGCCGCTCTACGGAACGTGAAAGGGCGAGCGCCGCGCGACGGACCTCGCTGAAGGTCCACCGCGGATGGATGCGAATATTCACGTGCATTCCGCGGGAGCCGCTGGTCTTGGGCCAGCCGCGAAGCCCGAGTTCTTCGAGGAGCGATTGAACCTCGAGTGCGACACGGCGCACGTTTTCCCACGGAATGCCGGGGCCGGGATCGAGATCGACGCGCAACTCATCGGGATGATCGAGGTCACCGGAGTGTATCGGATGCGGATGCAGCTCGATGCAGCCAAGATTAACCACCCAGGCGAGTCCGGCGGCATTATCGACCACGACCTCTTCCGCGGTTCTTCCGGAGGGGAAAGACAGCGTTACGGTTCGCAGCCACGCGGGGCGTTCCGCGGGCGCCCGCTTTTGGTAAAAGGCCTCTCCGTCGGCGCCGTTCACGAAACGTTTTAGAACGAGCGGACGGTCCTTGATTCCGGCGAGAGCGCCGGGCGCAACCGAAAGGTAATAGCGCACAAGCTCCAGCTTCGAGAGCCTCGTCTGTTTGGAGAAATAAAGCTTGTTCGGATGAGTAATGCGGACCTCTCGTCCATCGATCGAGAGGACCTCGACGGCTTCTTCTCTGGTCACGAAAACAGGCTACACCCTAGTCTGTGGATTGGCTTCTTCGTACCGGATCACGGGCCGGCTAGCGATTCAGATGGTTGGGTATGGACAGAAGTGGTGCGCCCGGCAAGATTCGAACTTGCGACCTAAAGCTTCGGAGGCTTTCGCTCTATCCATCTGAGCTACGGGCGCGTTTCTATGAGCTTACCACGCACATTCGTACAGCCGAGCGCATCAGTACTCATTCGCCTGAGAGGCGGGAACCAGAGCTTCCTTCGAGTCTGGTTCTATCGCGCCAGGTGTTTCTGGTTTCCAGCGTAAAACGGGCTTTCGAGCCGCCGCGACCTCATCCATTCGCGAGACTCGCGTTTCGTGCGGAGCGTTCAGGATCAACCCGGGATTCTCTTCCGCCTCACGCGCGATCTGTCGCATCGCATCGATGAATTGGTCCAGTTCCTCCTTCGATTCGCTCTCGGTCGGTTCGATCATCAGTGCGCCTGGCACAATCATGGGGAAAGAGGTGGTGTAAGGATGGAAGCCGTAATCAATAAGACGTTTTGCGATGTCACCCGTTTTCACTCCATTTCGAGCCTGTCGGCGGTCGCTAAAAACGACCTCGTGCAGCGTCGCCGTTTTGTAGGGAAGCTCGTACACATCCTCAAGCTTCTTGCGGATATAGTTGGCGTTCAACACTGCATCTTCGGTGGTCTGACGCAGGCCATCGGGACCGTTCGCCAGAATGTAAGCAAGCGCGCGGACGAACATTCCGTAATTGCCATAGAACATGCGGACGCGTCCGACCGATTGTGGAACGTCATAGTTGAACGTCAGCGTGCCATCGGACTTTTCAACCAGAACCGGCGTAGGCAGAAATGGCTCCAGAATTTTCTTGCAGCACACCGGTCCTGAACCTGGGCCGCCACCGCCGTGGGGCGTCGAGAATGTCTTATGCAGGTTCAGGTGCATGACATCAGCGCCAAAGTCACCCGGCCGAGTTTTTCCGACGAGCGCATTCATATTCGCGCCATCCATATAAAGCAGCGCGCCCCTGGCGTGCAGGACGTCTGCTATTTTATGAATCTCGCTTTCAAAAACGCCAATCGTCGAAGGATTCGTCAGCATCAGCGCCGCGGTTTCTTCATCGACAAGCTGCTCCAGTTCGGCAAGATCCACCATGCCCTGGCTGTTGGATTTGAGATTTTGCACCTTATATCCGCAGATCGCGGCCGTGGCGGGATTTGTCCCATGCGCGGAATCCGGAATTAGAATTTTTTTACGCGGATTGCCGTTCGACGCATGATAGGCACGGACGAGAAGGATTCCCGTGAACTCGCCATGCGCTCCTGCGGCCGGCTGCAGCGTAATGGCATCCATCCCGGTGATCTCTTTCAGGCAATTCTGCAGCATCCACATAATGCGCATCACGCCTTGCGAGAGTGCCTCCGGCTGGTAGGGATGTGCTTCCGCGATGCCGGCCAGCCGCGCGACAAATTCGTTCACGCGCGGGTTGTATTTCATCGTGCAGCTGCCCAGGGGATACATGCCGAGGTCAATGGCATAATTCCACGTCGAAAGACGAGTGAAGTGGCGGATAATTTCAATCTCGCTCACCTCCGGCAACCGGCCCAGGTCTTCGCGGGCAGCTCCGCCCAGCAGCGCCTTTGCGTCCACTGCCGGAACATCCAGCGGCGCGAGTCGGTATGCCTTTTTCCCGGGCGAGGACTTTTCGAAAATCAAGCCTTCATTCTGGCTGATATTGCTCGAAACCTTGTGCCGCTCTCCCACAAATGGTGCTGTTTCTTTCGATCCTGCCAATTTTTCGGTCGCCATGCAATTCCTGATCTTCCCTAGACGTATGCCAGTGCGGATGCATCTTTCACTGCCTGCTGACCTCGAAGGACCTTGGAGGCTGCATCGATCTGCTTCCGTGAGTTCTGCTCGGTAACGCACCACAGCGAAGCATTCGATAGCTCCGGATACCACTTCCCGAGCGGCAATCCACCGATAATCTTCTGCTCCAGCAAACGTGCATTCACCGAGCCGGGCAATTCCTTGGTGGACAGAACAAACTCGTTGAACCGCGGCGAATCCGGAAAGAGCAGCTGAGTGCCCGGAGTCGCGGCCAAGGTTTGTGCCGCATAATGCGCCTTGGCCAGATTTTGTTCCGCCAGTTCGCGCATTCCTTCACGACCGTAAATGGTGAGGTAAATGCAGGTCATTAGCGCGACAAGGGCTTGGTTGGTGCAGATGTTCGAAGTGGCCTTTTCGCGGCGAATGTGCTGTTCTCGCGTGGCGAGGGTCAGCACAAAGCCGCGCCTGCCCTGTTTGTCGACAGTAGCTCCGGTCAGACGTCCAGGCATCTGGCGGATGAATTTCTCTTTGCAGGCCAGCACTCCGCAGTAGGGGCCGCCATAGCCCACGGGTACTCCCAGTGACTGCGCTTCGAGCGAGACGATGTCAGCCTCGACCGGAGGGCGCACGATACCGAGGGAGAGTGCTTCCGCTATCGAGACGATCAGCAGCGCACCTTTTGAGTGTGCCATTTCGGCCACGGCCGCCACATCTTCAATGACCCCGAAGAAATTTGGAGACTGAATCAGCACGCACGCGGTCTGATCGGTAATGGCGGCTTGCAGTTCTTTCAGATCGATGCGGCCATCCGCGCCGTAACTGACAATCTGCTTTGGCAATCCCTGGTGCTGTGCGTACGTTCGTAGAACTTCGCGATATTCGGGATGGACAGTGTTCGCCACTACGATGTGGCTGCGTCCCGTCACGCGAGCGGCCATCATGACAGCTTCCGCGGAGCCGGTTGAGCCGTCATACATAGAGGCATTCGCGATCTCCATTCCGGTCAACTCGCAAATCATGGTCTGGAATTCAAAAATGGCCTGGAGAGTCCCCTGCGAAATCTCTGCCTGGTAGGGCGTATAGGAAGTGAGGAATTCACCACGCTGCACCAACGCATCGATAACCACTGGGCGGTAGTGCTGGTATGCACCAGCACCCAAAAAGCTGGCATACCCGTTGGCATTGCGGTCGGCAGACTGGCGAAAGAATTCCACAATCTCCTGCTCGCCCATTTGTCGGGGAATCTTCAGATCACCGGTTAAGCGGTATTCGGCAGGAATCGTGGAAAAAAGCTCGGCCATCGACGGTACCCCGATTTCCTCGAGCATCGCGTCACGATCGGCGGTAGATTTAGGCAAATATCGCATTAATTTTATGTTTCCTTACACCCAGCACTAACCGTTAGATTTGCGAATATTCAATGGGCAGTTTCTTCTGAAATGAATTCTTCGTAGTGTTTAGCACTCATCAGCGCATCGATTTGAGATGGGTCCACGATTTGCACCTTGATGATCCAGGCATCGTGCGCGGCCGTATTGATCTTTTCCGGAGCCGTGGTGAGTTCCTCGTTTACGGCAGTCACCGTTCCGCTGACCGGGGAATACAGATCGGAAACAGCTTTCACCGATTCAACGCTGCCGAAGACCTTGCCCTGTTCGACCGTGGTGCCTACAGGAGGTGCATCGACAAAGACAATGTCTCCCAAAGAGTTCTGGGCATAGTCGGTAATTCCCACAGTACCGATATTGCCATCGACGTGTATCCACTCATGCTCGTGGGTATAACGGTACTGGGAGGGGTAAGCCATAGGGCCTCGTCACCTTCTATTGTATGTCGCTGGAAAGCCGCAACTCTGATCGCGGAACTCACAAATATCAGGACTGTTTTTTCGGACGGCGATAAAATGGTTGCGGAACGACCCGGGCGCGCACGTTCAGCCCGCGAATCCGCACTGCCAATTCTGTCCCAATTTTGCTATACGCCTGGGGCACATAAGCGAGCGCGATGTTCTTCTTGAGGAACGGAGCTGGCGAGCCGCTGGTAATCTTCCCGATCTCTTCGCCCTCGAGCGTGCAAACCGGATAGCCGTCTCGCCCAATGCCGCGATCAATCATTTCCATCCCGATCAGTTTGCGATGGACGCCACTATTCTCCTGCAGCTTCTTCAGTACCGCCTGTCCGAGGAATTCTGATTTGTCGAGCTTGCAGAAACGATCAAGACCAGCCTCGAAGACGTTTGTTTCTTCCGTAATTTCGTGACCATAGAGAGGCATCGAAGCTTCGAGCCGAAGCGTATTGCGCGATCCTAAACCGCAAGGCAACACATCAAACTCCCGTCCAGCTTCGAGGATTTCATTCCATACGCGGGCACTGGTGGCTTCATCGGAGGGGATGTAGATCTCAAAGCCATCCTCGCCGGTATAGCCTGTGCGAGAGATCAAAACATTATGAATGCCGGCAACCTCTCCCCATACGGACCAGTAATTCTTAATCTTTTCAAGATCGACACCCGTTAATTTCTTCAGCACGGCCAGAGCCTGGGGTCCCTGAATCGCCAATTGCGAATAATAGTCGCTGTAATCGCTGGCGTGGCAATGAAAGCGCTGCACGTTCTTCTTAATCCAGGAGAAATCTTTGCTTCGGGTGCCGGCATTCACCACCAACAGATAATCGTTGGGACTGAATTTATAAACAAGAATGTCGTCGATGAAAGTACCTTCAGGCGTCAGCAGGGCGGAGTAGTGGGCCTGACCCTCGCTCAACTTCGATGCGTCATTCATGGAAACAAACTGCACGGCCTCAAGAGCCTCCGGACCACGGAGCTGAATTTCGCCCATATGGCTCACATCGAACAGCCCTGCGCGCGTGCGTACTGCCAGGTGCTCGGCGATCAGGCCCGAGTACTCGACCGGCATATCCCACCCGCCGAAGTCGACCATCTTTGCGCCGCCCTGACGATGGATAAAATTCAAAGAAGTCTTGCGCAACGTTGGAGCACTTGATGGAATGGCAGATGAAGCGGACATTAAATTAGTCCTCACGTAGCGGGCAATGCGAACACTTTACGGTAGCACCCGGATTTTTGCAGGGTCAAATAGCGGTTTTTTAGCCAAATCGATTTATATCTTCGAATTTGAATCCGAGGGTCGCTTCCGATGCTTGCGAATTCGTTTCGATAGCTAGGATCCGGCTGGTCCTGTGCGATGCTATTGGAGGAAGGCCGTATGTTTTTTCGGAGGCGCTGCAATCTGGAGAATGCTTGAAAACTTCCATCCCATCCTGTGTGGCAGTCGATGCAGCAGAAGCCAACGCCACTACGCCGCGAAATAGGCCCGGCGAGTCGTCGATGAGTGGCGGCACCCGGTTCGTGCGTGCCTGTTTGCGGCAGCCCGTGGATCGCACGCCGGTATGGTTTTTACGACAGGCAGGCCGCTATATGCCGGAGTATCAGGCGGTCCGGCGCGCGCATTCGCTGATCGAAATCTGCAAGTCGCCGCAGCTTGCCGCTGAAGTGACGATCACCGCAGCGGAAAAGCTCGATGTAGATGTGGCGATCATCTTCGCAGATCTTCTTTTGCCCCTCGAACCGCTGGGGTTGGAGTTTACGTTTCAATACGGCGAAGGGCCGGTGGTGCATCGACCGATTCGCACGCCCGCCGACATTGCCGTTTTGCGCACAGATCGAACCGCCGATCTTGGCTATGTTGCCGAAGCCATCCGCCACGTGGAGAAGCACTTCGCAGGTCGCCTCGGAATGGTCGGTTTCTGCGGCGCGCCATTCACGCTGGCAAGCTACATGATTGAAGGGGGCGGCTCCCGCAACTACATCGAGACCAAACGCCTGATGTACTCCGACCCCTCGGCTTGGGACGCCCTTATGCAGAAGCTTGCGATTGTGCTGGCGGAATTTGCGGGCCAGCAGATTGAGGCAGGCGCGGACGTTATTCAGCTATTCGATAGCTGGGCCGGCGCGCTCTCCGTATCCGATTACCGAGAGTACGTGCTGCCCATCACAAAGTCGCTCGTCCATCAGGTGCAGGCCCGAGGAGTGCCGGTTATTTACTTTGGTGTCGATACGGCAACACTGCTGCCTACGATGCACGAAATCGGCGCGGATGTCATTGGACTGGACTGGAGGGTTCCTCTGGATGTAGGCAGGCGGGCTGTGGGAGAAAGTTGCGCAGTGCAGGGCAATCTCGATCCTATCGCGTTATTCGCGCCGGAGGCGGTCCTGCACAAGCGCGTGGAGGAAGTTTTGCGGCAGGCCGGCGGAGTTCCCGGGCATATCTTCAACGTCGGCCACGGCATTGTTCCCGGTACGCCGGTAGAAAATGTGCAGCAGGTTGTTCGCTGGGTGCGTGAAATCTGCGCCCAGATGAGAGCGGAGCAGACGTGATCGCGGGCAGCGAGTCCGAACCGCTGCGGCAGCGCAAATATGCCGTGCTGCTGCTGGCGCATGGGACGCCGGAAACAATTGAGGAGATTCCTGAATACCTGAAAAACGTGGTGAGCGGACGAGCCATTCCACAGAGCGTTGTTGAAGAAATTCAGCATCGATATGCGCAGATCGGCAAAAGCCCATTGACAGAATGGACCTTCCGGCAGGCGGCGCTGCTTGAGGATCGAATCGAATTGCCGGTCTATGTTGGGATGCGTAACTGGAAACCGTACATCGCGAATACGGTCGGCAGGATGGCGGCTGATGGAGTGACCGACGCTGTCGCGCTCTGTATGACTCCTCAAAATTCCCGCACCAGCGTTGGGCTCTATCGGCGAGCTGTGTATGCCGCGGCGAGCGATTCGGTCCAATTTCATTTTATTGATGCATGGGCGGATCATCCCCGGTTGGCCGATGCCTTTGCGGCACGTCTGCGACCGGTGTGGATCGAGGCATCTCGCCGGGTCGGCACAAACGTCCCGGTGGTATTCACCGCCCACAGCGTCCCATGCCGAACGGTCCTAGGGCAAACAACGGATGCACCCGCTGCCGTTTCGCAGGCGACGGAAGTAACTGTTCCTGCCGCGGGTCCTATACGTCCCACCGCGCCCGACCGCTCCTATGCGCTCCCGGCCAGTGCTTCGCGCGATCCTGATCCGTATGCAGTCGAGGCGAAGCAAACCGCAGCCCTGGTCGCAGAACGCCTGCGGTCCGACGGGCTCAGCCGCGACAATTGGTATTTTGCTTTTCAAAGCCAGGGTGCATCCGGTGGACCGTGGATCGGGCCGACCTGCGAAGACACACTCCGGGCGCTTCAGCAGGAAGGTCATCGCGGAATTGTTTTGCAGCCGATAGGCTTTCTTTGCGACCACGTCGAGATTCTCTATGACATCGATATCGCGTTCCAGCAACTCGCCCGCAAATTGGGAATAGCCTTGTTTCGGCCTGAGTCGCTGAACGACTCTCCATTGTTGATCGAAGCGCTTGCGGATCTCACTTCGCACGGGCTGGCGAAGCTTAAAGCTGATTCGCCCATCGCTGCGTCCGCTCCCGCATGAAACGCATCGCCATCATTGGCGGTGGGATTTGCGGGATTTCCGCTGCTTATGAACTCGCGCGGCAGCAGCAGTCCGGCGCGCCCGTCGAATTCATGCTGTTCGAAGCGACCGATCGCCTGGGCGGTATTGTAGAGACCAAACACATTGATGATTTCATCATTGAGTGCGGACCGGATAGCTGGGTTTCCGAAAAGCCCTGGGCACGCGAGTTGGCAATTGAGCTGGGACTCGAAGCCGAACTGATTTTTTCGCGGGACGAACATCGCCGAACGTATCTTGCCGAAGGCGGTATGCTCCAGCCCATACCGGGCGGCATGCGCATGATGATCCCAGTCGAGTGGGCGGGAGTTCTGTCTTCGCCTTTATTCAGCCAGCAGGCGAAGCTCGCTTATCTGCGGGAACCGCAGATCGCGGGGCAGCTGAAAGCCACTGCACTCGATGAGTTTGCGGTCCGAGACGAATCAGTCAGAGATTTCGTCGTTCGCCATTTTGGAGCCGAGGTAGCGGACACCATCGCCGCACCGCTGTTGGCCGGAGTGTTCGGTGGGGATATCGCAGCTTTGAGCGCGCGGGCAGTGCTGCCCGCATACGTTGAGCTCGAACGCCAACATGGCAGCTTAATTCTAGCTTTGCAGCAGCGCAACCCGGTCGGAGCATCCGCATTGCCGATTTTCACCAGCTTGCGAAGGGGGCTTTCGAGTCTTATCGAGGCCATGGAATCCCACATTTCCAGAGAAAATATTCGCCGGCGATGCAGCGTGGAAGCAATTGAGCAGGGAAACGGGTACTGGCGAATCCGTGAAGCTTCCGCTAATTGCGATCGACCACGCCAATTTGACGCCGTTCTGATTGCCACCCCCGCGAAAACCACAGCCCGATTGCTCCGTCCGCTCAACCAGCACATGGCGGAATTGCTGCCGGAGCATTTATCCTCTGCAATCGTTGTGGCATTCGCATTTTCGGCAGAGCAGGCGCGATCGTTCCATATCCCTGAGGGCTTCGGATTTCTGGTTCCGCAGCGTAGCCGAACTGAAGTAAATTCGCGCGACCGTGGTGACATCGAAGCGACAGCGCGCCGGGCGTTGCTTGCCTGTACGTTCGTGGACCAGAAATTTCCGTATCGCGCCCCGCCGGACGCAGTGCTGTTGCGAGTCTTTTTCGGGGGCGAAGCCGCTCCCGTCCTGTTACACGAGGATGATGCCTCGCTTGGGAGAGTGGCTCTCGCGTCGTTGGAACACATGTTGGGGAGATTGCCAGAGCCTGCAATTACCGTGATTCGACGCTGGCCGGATTCGTTGCCGCTCTATATGGTTGGACATCTAAACCGTATCGCGGAACTGGACGCCTGCGCTGCCAAATTTCCGTCTATACGGCTGATCGGGAACGCGTATCGTGGTGTGGGATTACCCGATTTGATACGGCAAGGGCGGAGCGCTGCGCGCGAAATGATTGAGAAGTTGACGAGTGCGGAAGACTTTGGGGACGGAGAGTTGGTTTAAGCTGGTTTCCATCCTACTCGTATTTCAGGGCCTCGACAGGGTCCATTTGCGCGGCGCGCGTTGCGGGCAGTGTCCCGAACAAGATGCCCACTAACATCGCTGTTCCCAGGGAAATCACGACAGACCATGGAGAAATAGGAATCAGATATGCGGGAAGAAAGAAGCGTACGGAGAGCGGAAGCGCAAGGCCCAAGAATGTTCCGATAATCCCGCCGCTGAGTGAAATCAAGACCGCTTCGGTAAGAAATTGCAGCTGAATCTCGCGGTATGTTGCACCCACCGCTTTGCGAATGCCGATCTCTCGAATCCGGGAACGGACCGTGGCCAGCATAATGTTCATGATCCCCACCCCGCTGACGGCGAGAGTAACGGCAGAGACCAGCAGGAGCACCAGCGTCAGAATGTTTGCAATCTTTTCTACCGTGGTCAGCAACGCTGCATTTTCGTTTACGTCGTACACCGAATTTGCCCGATGTCTCGATTGAATCACGCGCGCGATATTATCCCTGGCCCGCGGAACATCGCCAAAATCGCGGACGGAAAAAAATAATTGTTTCACCACGTCAGTTCCCGTAAAGTAGCGGGCGACCGAGTAAGGAATGAGGATGGTTTGCGTGGCGATTTCCATTTGCCCGTAAGTATCGACACGCTCTTTGAAAATTCCGATGATCGTGAAGGGAATCCCTTTGATGGAAAAGTTCTGATTGAGGGCCGCGTCCGCGCTGCCAAATAAACTTTTGGCGAACGGTACGGTGACTACGGCAACTTTGGAATGATTCATCGCGTCTTGCTCGTCGAAGAAGCGTCCAGACAGAACCACGAGATTGCGGATATCTCTATATTGCGGGGAAACCCCGAGCACCAGAACATCTCTAACGTTGCCATTGCCGAAGCTGATGCGATCATGCATCTGCAGCATCGGCGAAGTGCCGGTAATGCCAGGGACCCGGTCGGCCACGGCGGTCAGGTCGTCTTTGGTCAGGAAATCTGGATTGCCGTTGTCACCGCCCGGATAATCCGCAGTGATCATATTGGCACCTATGCCCTGGATATAGTTGACCGCATACTGTTTGCCCGTCAATCCGATCGTAACAACCAGAATGACCGAGGCGGATCCCATGACCATGCCCAGTGCTGTCAGCGCGAAGCGTACTTTATTCGCGCGAAAGCTGTCGATAGCAAGAGAGATGATCTCGCTCAACACCATCGTTTTTTCGGCGCTGGCGAGCGTGCGAGTGAAGGACGCGGTGTGAGGGCGGGCTGCAGCCATTATGATTGTGACGCACCGGTTGCGGTACGGCGAATCGCGAGCGCTTCAAGCCTGATAGACATGCGCATGACGCTTGAAATCCTCTACTCCAGCATACTGCTTCCGAACCGGTTTTCTGCAACGTACCGTCTCTACGGTATCCGGAGTCAAGCCACACGGCGCGCAAGGCCGTCAGCCGCAAAATTCCGAACAAAGCCGAGTCTACTCACACCCCGCCTCTGTTTTCACTTTCCATATCTGCATGATTGGACGACCCGTTTCCAGGCAGGCGGCGTGCCAGCAGGGGAGTAACAAACAACACTGCCACTAATGTTGTAGCCATACCTCCGACGACGACCCGAGCGAGTGGTTGTTGCGCCTGAGCGCCAATGCCGTTCGATAAAGCGGCCGGCAACAGACCCAGCGCCGCGCACATGCAGGCCATCACAATGGGCCGCGTTTCTTCGATACACCCATGCAGCAGGCCGTTCTCCTCTCCCAATTCATGCTGCGAATGGCGCACTCCACGCAGGAAAACAACGGCTCCGAGAGTATTCAGCCCCAGCACAGACGTGAATCCAACGGCTGCCGAAATGCTGAATGGTGTATGGGTGATCAGCAGCGAGAAGACCCCGCCAATCATGCCAAAGGGAATTACGGCCATCACGATCAAAGCGTCGCGAAAGGAGAGAAACAGGATGTAGAGTAAGCCAAGGATCATAAGCAGACTGATCGGCACAATGAACGACAAACGATGGAGTTCCTTTTGCAGGCTGTCGAATTCGCCGGCCCAGGTGTAATCGTATCCCGGTGGCAGTTTGACCTGATCTTCCAGTCGGCCCTGCAAATCACGGATTGTGCTCTGAAGATCGCGTCCGCGAACGCTGAATTTGATGGGGACGTAGCGGCGGCCGCCCTCCCGGTAAATGGCGAAGGCGCCGTCCCCGACGCCTACATCGGCAATCTCACCTAGCGGCACCAGGTTGCCGTCGGGCGTAGGCAACATGATCTTGCGAATCACGGTAGAATTGTCGCGGTCCGCGAGCGGAAAGCGCACCACCAGATCAAAACGGCGATCCTCCATGATGATTTGCGTAACGGGCGCTCCGCCAACTGCAGCCTGGATCGCAGCGTTGATGTCCCCCGCAGCCAACCCGTAGCGGGCCGCCTTCGCGCGATCGATCTGGATGATCAGGTTAGGTTGACCGCCAACCTTGAAAATACCGGCGTCCTGCACCCCGGGAACAGACTCCATAACACCTAAAATTTGATCGGACAGACGAGATAAAACATCGAAGTTGTTGCCGAAAAGTTTGAGCGAATTCTCGCCCTTTACCCCAGACATTGCTTCTTCAACGTTGTCTTGAATGTTTTGCGAGAAGCCAAGCACCACGCCGGGATACCTGGCCAGCTTTGCCTGCATCTGCTCGATCAATTTGTTTTTGCTGCCGTGCATGGAGGCTGGCCATTGGCTCTCGGGCTTTAGATCCGTATAAACCTCGACGTTGTTGAACGTGGTCACGTCGGTTCCGTCGTCCGGACGCCCAACCTGCGAGACTGTTTGCGTGACCTCTGGAAATTGATCCAATGTAGTGCGCATATTGTCAGCCACGGCGATGGCCTGGGGAAAGGAAATATCCTGCGGCAGCGTAGCGCGAATCCACAGATTGCCTTCTTCCAGCGCCGGCATAAATTCACCACCGATAAAATGAAAAGAAAATACGGTCAGCAATAAAACCGAAATGGCTCCCGCCCAGGCCAGGCGAGAATACTTCAGCGCCAGCTTCAGCGACGGCTCGTAGGCTCGCAAGATATTCCGAATCAGCCAGGTTTCCTTCCCGGTGGTCGGTTCTTTCGACGCCGTAATGAACCCAAGTACCGGCGCAAAAATAACTGCATATATCAAAGCCCCGATCAACGCAAATCCATAGGTCATCGACATGGGTGCAAAGATTCTGCCGGGGACGCCTTGCATCGTGAACAGCGGGATGAAGGAGATAAGGATGATGATCGTGGCGTAGATCACCGGCTTGGCACTTTGGGTGACCCCTTCAACAATCAGATCGGCGGTACTCTCCATTTCCATCCTGCGGGAGAGCTTGCGGTACACACTCTCGAGCACCACGATCGATGCGTCCACCAGAATGCCAAAGTCAATCGCGCCAATTGAGATCAAATTGGCGGAATGGCCAGTCAAAACCATCAACGTCAAAGCAAAGAGAACCGCGAAGGGAATAGTCAGGACGGCTAGCAGAGTGGTGCGAAAATCACCGATGGTGATAAAGAGCACAACCGTAACCAGCACCAGACCGGTGAGAATAATGCGCTTTACCGTGTCGGTCGTGACGTTGATCAGTCTGGTGCGATCATAATAGGGCTTGATCCGCATGCCGGGTGGCAGCAGGTTGCCACGGTTCAACTCAGAAATTTTCCTTTTTAACGCCCGCAAGGCAGGAAGCGACTGCTCATTCTTCTGTAGCAGAACGATACCTTCAACGACATTGCTGTCCTTGTTTCGTCCTACCCGGCCTAGTGGCGGCTGATAACCTTCTTTCACATCCGCTACATCGCGCACCAGCACTGGCACGTTGTCGTGCTCTGTGACAACGATAGCTGCAATGTCATCAATATTCTTGAGCAGCCCCAGCGAGCGCACGTTTACGCTCTGCGCGCCTAACGTCAAGTAATCGCCGCCTACATTCGCATTACTATTCTGTATTGCGTTGACCACCTGGCTCAAGGTCACATGATGGGCGAGCAACTTGCCGGGATCCACAATCACCTGATATTGACGTGTCGTTCCGCCAAACGTGGTCACGTCGATAATGCCCGGGACCTGCTTCAGTTCCCGGGTGACAAGCCAGTCCTGGGTCGCCTTAATTTCATTTAGGCTGTAGCCTGGGCCTTCGAGGATGTACCTGTAGATTTCCCCGATCGGCGACCAGGGCGACAACTCCGGTTGCAGGTTGTTTGGCAGCGTCAATGTCTGCAAGTGATACAGAACCTCTTCCCGATCGTGGAAATAATCGCTGTCGAAACTGAAATAAAGCTTCACATCGCTCAGTCCAAAGATGCTGGTAGAGCGCACCTGTTCCAGGTGAGGCGAGCCATAGATCGCGTTCTCCACGGGAATGGTGACCTGCTGCTCCATCTCCTCCGCCGACCAGGCAGGGTTCTGCGTGATGATTTCAACCAGTGGCGGCGATGGATCCGGGTATGCTTCGATGTCAAGCTTTGTATACGCATAGCCGCCGATCAGCAGCGAGGCGACAAAAATGACCAGCACGATAACGCGATATTCGATGAGCCTTCGGATCAGCCGGCCCATATCACTCTCCCGCGGGCGCGCGGAGCAGCGCGGCACCTAGAGTGACGACCTGATCGCCATCCTGAAGACCCTTCAAAATGGCGACATTGTCCTGCTGCATCTGCCCTACTTTCACGTTCCGCCGTTCATATTTTCCCGGCGAGGTCTGGACGAACACAGAATCGGTTCCGTTCTCGTGGATCACGGCGGAAGAGGGAATCAGGAACCCTTCCTTTGTTGACCGATCGATCGAGATGGTCGCAAACATCTGCGGCTTCAACCTCAATTGCGGATTGGCCAACACCACCCGCACCTTCACCGCCATTGTGTTCGGATCAAGCGACTCGGAGACATTATCCACTCTGGCCGCCATCGATAAACCGGGATACGCAGGAAAGGTGACCGTAACCGGACGGCCCACCTGAATGCTCGCCAGACCGTTCTGATAGGCGTCGCCCAGCACCCACACCTGGTTCAGGTTCGCGATGGTCGCCAGCGGAGTGGCGTTATCGAGCGAGCGTTGCATCTCGCCCACCGCCGCGCCGGTATCGAGCACCACCCCACCGATCGGCGCGCGTATCGGGGCCTCATCGCTATTGTCGTTTTCTGAAAAGCCAAGCTCGTGAATGACCTGGCGCGCCCGTTCCTGCTCGGAATGGGCCGCATCATCCGCGGCAACCAGCTGCTCATAGTCGGCTTTCGCCAGCACTTCATGCTGCAACAGCAGCTTGCCCCGTTTCACAGCGGCGTCCGCCAGCGTCGCCTGGATCTTCGCTCTTTCAAAATCCGAGCGCGCCTGCGCCACCTGTCCACTTTGCAGAACTGCGAGCACTTGGCCGGCTTGAACAATTTGTCCGGGCAGAACGGAAAACCGCACGATGCGTCCGCTGAGAGGAGGAAAAATTTGTACAACCCTGGTAGGGTTCGCCGCGACGCGTGCCGGGATGCTCAATCGATCGACGATTTTTTGGCGATGAACGGTGGCGGTTTGCACAATGGTTCTTGCTGCCGGAGGAGGCGCCGAAGACGAGGATTGCGAGCCGCAACCGGATGCGGCGGAAGCTAATAGAAGAGTGGCCAAGGTCAGGTTGAGCTGTTTCATGGGAGGATCTCCGTTGCGGTCGCGAAGCTGAGCTGGTGGATACTCAGCCATACCTGCGCATTCGCGTTCAGTGCGTTCAAGCTGGTCTGCCGGTACTCGTGCAGTGCGTCCAGATAATCGAGCAGCGTCGCGCTGCCGTTGCGGTATCCGAACTCCAGATTGTTCAACACGTGTCCGGCTTCCGCCAGATAATGTGTGTTGTAGCGCTGAGCCAGGCTCTCCGCCGCCTGGTAACCTGCCCACGCCTGGTCAACGTCCGACAGCACCTGATTGCGCGCCGCAATCTCCGAAAACCGGTTCGACTGGGCAGTAAATCGCGTGGCCTGCTTTTCCCCTTGATTGCGGTTGAATATTCGCAGCGGAATGCTGACATTGAATCCAACGGAGTTGTAGGTCCCACTGCGGTTGTACCCGGCGTCCAGCGTCGGGTCGGTGGTGCCGTTAGCGTCGGCCAGTTTGATATCCGCCGCGGCGACTTGCATCTGTTGCCGCGCGGCAAGATAATCCGGGCGCGCCGCCAAAGCCGCCTGTTCCAATGCCGCCAGAGACAGCGTCAAGTCCGGCGGAGCCAATGTCCCGGTGATATCAAAGCTGCGGCTTGGCTTTTCTACTCCCAGCAGCAACTGCAGTTGATCGCTGTTCTGAATCAGATTTACCTGCGCGTTCGAATAGTCGGACTCGAAGCTCGCTAGTTGCAGATCAATGCGGTCGAAGTCCGTCTGACTGATCGCTCCCGCCTGCAGTCGCACCCGGGACAGCTCCACCGTCTGCCGATAGCTGGCCAGGTTCTTGTCGGCCAGCTCCAGCGCGGACTTCGCCAGCAGCATGTTGGTAAAAGCCTGCTCCACATTCAGGACCGTTTGCCGCTCGAGATCGTGATACTGGCTTTCGGCGACTTTGGTCGTTGCCGTTGCACTATCGAGACGCCACCGGCGCTTCTGTCCCCGTTCAAACAATCGCGAGACATCCAAGGCATAGGAATATGGGCTGGCTGGATTATTGGCCGGCAAGGTTACATCCGAACCGCTCACCGAGAGCTCCGGATTTTCACGCAGCCCGGCCGTGATCTCTTCGGCTCGGGTCGATTCGAGATTTCGCTGCGCAGCCAGCAATGCTGGATTTCCGCTGCGTGCCAGCGCAACCGCTTGGCGCAATGTAATTGGTGCAGCGGATGTCTGGGCCGAGGCCTGTGCGAAAATCGGCAGCAATATCAGGCAAACTCCCAGAGCCGTTGTTCGGGAGTGCTTCATGATGATCCTTGCGAATTTTGAATAGAAATTTGGAGGGTGCGTGTTTTGGCACTCATGGAAATGCGCCTGGAACGCCATCTCCCATTTGCAAGTCACCCCCGAGCTTATTGCCGGCGGAGGTGAATTATTTACGAGAAAAGCGTTACAAACTCATAAGCAGGCGATTAGATCTAGGCGATTGCTGGAGGCGCACGGCCGCGCGTTTGTCGAACAGGCGGAAGGGTGAAAAGGTGGAACGTCGGTGTGGTTTCCAACCGGCCGGTGCAGACCAGCGGGACAGCGGAGCCATCGCGCCCGGCGTGGAATAGCGCTCCGATAATCGCGTGGTGATGGTACCCGGTTACCGATGCTTCATAGCGCCGCAGGATTTGTTCGCCATCGGACGGCGCCACCATGGCCACCAAATCATCGGTCATGGAGATGGCTGGCAGGAGCAGGGCGATCAGGATTACATAGGATATCCATGCAGTCGATCGCGTATAAGCACACTGCCCAAACATGGCTTTGCATCTGCTTCTGGAGGCCACAAGAAGCACACCAAGAGCGACGGACAAGGTCAGCCACGTAAGGTTAAGTAGAAGCTCCATGAAAATACCGTTATTGTATCCTGCCGTATTCCATTTCCCAAACCATTGGAGCTCTTAGAGATACTCCCCATCTGCCGCCCTGGTTGCTGCTTCCCACCACGGGACCTCTGGTCCGGCTGTCCCTATGACGCGGGGTGAAATCTGCCATAGAAAAAAATCTCTACCTCCGCAGCCATCCTTTGCATCTCAGCAATTGCAGAGAAAACCTATATGAACAAAACCATCGAAAAATACGGCGTTCTCCCAACATTGATTCTGGCATTCTTCCTGGCTTCGACCGGATGCAATCACGGACAGACTCCCAACGCAAACTCGTCCAATGTACAAGCGCAGGGATCTCCCACCGACGGCAATATGGCCCCCGTTAACGGGCAAGACCAGTCCGCGTCCGCGAACAATATTCCCCCTGTGAGTCGGCAGGATCAGTCCACGCAGCAGGCTGCGTACAGCGCGCCGCCGCCGCCCAGTCCGCAATATCAGGATGACCAGAATCCATATACCGCTCAGCCGGATCAAGATCAGGGCTATGAGGATTATGAGGAGCCGGAGGCCCAGGCTCCCGAACCTCCTCCCGCGCTAGTGGAATATCAGCAGCCACCCTGTCCCGGCGATGACTACATCTGGACACCGGGGTACTGGTACTGGTCATCGGATGGAGGGTATTACTGGGTGCCGGGCGCATGGGTGCTGGCCCCATTCGTCGGGGCGCTTTGGACCCCTGGATATTGGGGCTGGGGTGACGGTTCCTACCGCTTCTATTCCGGTTACTGGGGACCGTACATCGGCTTTTATGGCGGCATCGATTACGGATTCGGCTACACCGGCCACGGTTACTATGGCGGACGTTGGAACGGCGATCGATTCGCCTACAACCGCTCCGTTACGAACGTCAACACAACCATCGTTCATAACGTCTACAACCAGACCGTAGTTAACAACTACAACAACCGCAACGTCACCCGGGTGAGCTATAACGGCGGTCGAGGCGGAGTTACAGCCCGGCCCACGCCACAGGAAGTAACGGCGGTTCGCAATCGGCGTCTGGCTCCCCTGCCCGCGCAGAAGCAGCACGTTCAGGCAGCGGCAGCAAACCGTCAGCTGTTCGCAAAGGTAAATCATGGGCGGCCGCCCGCTCCGGCAGTGGCAAGACCGTTGCCCACTTCGTATAAAGCTCCCGCCAGACGTGCTCCTCCTCCGCTGCCGCCGCCCCGCGCTGCTGCCCGGGGAAACCGTCCCACTGCGAACCTTCCCAACACGGGCAGGCCCGGCGCTAACCCAGCGACTGCTCGACCCGGTACGACTGTCCCCGGCGGAACTCATGCAGCCCCCGCCAACCGTCCAGCCGCAACGGCGCGGCCAGGTCACCCCGCACAACAGACCCGTCCGGAGCAGCGTCCGCACACGCCGCCGGCCCCAACCCGCCAGGCACGCCCGCAGCAGGAGACGCGACCCGGACAGCCAGCAAGGCCGCTGGCCCATCCGGAGCAGAGGCCGCAAGCGCGGCCCGCTGCCCAACCCCGTCCCGAGCAGAGGCCGCAAGCACGGCCCGCTGCGCAACCCCGTCCAGAGCCGAGATCGCAAGCACGCCCAGCTGCACAACCCCGTCCAGAGCCCAGGCCGCAAGCGCGAGTAACTGCACCACCTCGTGCGGAACCGAGAGTGCAGCCCCGAGCAGTTGCACAACCTCGCCCTGAACAGAGAGCACAAACGCGGCCAGCTCCGCAGCATCATCCACCCCAACGAGAGCCCGAACGGCAGGACAATCACTCGCACCCGTGATATGGAGGATCGCCTATCCTAGATCAGAAAACCCAGGCTCGGAAATTGGTCCACGTACACGTATTCGATGGAACAGCTTCGATGTGAATTGTTGTGCGCCCAAGCGCGAATTCAGAGCCAATGCTCGAATTGATGGAACATGAAGCCGATCCCGCAACCTGTAAAAGGACTAAATTCTCCGACATGAATCTCGCCGGTCGTGAAATTCTCCGCCTGAGAAGCGGGAATTATGACGTGAGAAGAATCCGCTCCCGTTACCAGTGCACCCTTTGTTCGGAGATGAATCTCGGATGCTTTCGATTCAACCATCGATCTATGATCGATACCGAGAAATTTGCTGCCCTCCAGCCATGTACCGCATCTCCAAGTGCTCGTTCGAACCTCCACAAAGCGTGCAGCCGCCGTGGAGGTTGCCCATGATCCATAAAAGTGAATGTGAAGCCGCTCTGTAGAAGTCGAGATGGGCGGATGACAGTGGCTTCTGTGCCCTACAGCCACTTCCCTGTGAGATCACCGTCAAGCCTCTGGTGGACACTCTCGATTTAGCCGGCCATCCGTTCGCCAGCGCAATTGTTGTACATCACAATTTTCAAGAAGTCGGAGACGGGCGCTATCGCAGCCAGATCTTGTTTCGCGCGATAGATTGGATTGAAAGAGTTGGTGGAACAGATATGCCATCCCACAGCAAGGGATGGCTTCACTTCCTTTACCTGCTTGTAGATGGCCGCGTAGGTGTCGCGAAGACTGTCTGTCCAAAGCATCTCCCATGCGAGAAGCTCAGGGAGACACAACATTAATCGCCAAAGCTCGACATAATAACCATCCACTGGTCGCTGACCCCGACGGCCGGCGTCCACGAACTTCGCCAGTTCGAGAAAGCCTTGCCGGGCACGCTGAGTGCTGATGCCGCGTTCTTTTGCCTTCGCCTCACAATAGCGGCAAAAGCAGGTCACGTTGTGGGGTTTGGATGATCGCCCGTCTTGACTCGCACCAAGTGCCTCCGAGAAGGCGCCTTGACGCTCTGAGCACCACATAATGCCATCGATGTCATAGGATCGCGACCAATCTTCCACTACGCCCAAAAGAAAGTTCCGATAATTCGGATTGTTGAAACAAAGCGTGGTCGCGTTCTTGCCGGATAACTCTTTCTCTTGAAGCTGGTCGTTTGGGAGATCCTCGCGGAACGCATCTTCAAACCAGCAGATTGTCTTAATACCGCGTTTCCTGGCTGATGGGAGAACTGCTTCGAGCACGTCGTAGTTGCCAAGATCAGGCGCATGCGTTTCCTTTGAAGACAGTATCTTTACCAATCAATTTTCGCTGGAAAGAACTCCCTGATCAAATCTTCGTAATATGGGCGAATCTCTTTCAGGTTGGGCTTGGCCGCACCTTTCGAGTAGAGATCATAACGGTTAAATTTTCGAACCCAATCGAACATCTCCTCATCATGCTTCGACATGAGGTGACGGTACGCTCCGTGTTTGTGTGCCGCATAAAATGAGTGGTACCGCAGCATGTATTGTGCCGGTATCGGCAAATAATGTTTTACCACCTGATAGATATATTCATCGTGGCCCCAGGATAAATGGACATTATCAAGGCCACAGCCGGGCTGATAAATCCCGTAAAGATCCTGGTATGTGGAATTATGCGAGTCGGGATTGGCAGCAAAGTAGTCTGGAAAGACGATTTGGTCGGAATAGCCGCATCCCACTGGAAATGTGTCGCCAACGACCGCCCACTGCGGCTCACCATAGAGGCAGAGAACCTTTCCCAGATCATGGATAAATCCGGTAAGCACGAACCAGTGTGGTTGGCTATCGCGTCGAATCGCTTCGGAGGTTTGCAACAGGTGGTCGATCTGCGTCAAATCCGTGTCAGGGTCACTTTCATCGACTAACGTGTTCAGGAATTCTGCTGCTTCCCAGATGCTTCGTTTGCCTTTGCGGAGCGGTAAATACTCCTGCTCCTTCAACTGCACGAAATCCACGGTTTGTTGCGCGTGGTTTTGCCGGTAAAATTCTGCGACACCGGGATCGGCTCCAGCGTCATAATTACGGAAATCCTCTTCCGGCTTTCCTTCTTTATAGCGCGAAGCGACAAAATCGTCCCAGTGGTCCAGCCGTTGAAGCGGATTTTCTGTGTTTGCGCTTTTCATGGGCGTGTCCTCCAAGGGTCAATTTCATGTTACGGCACCGAAAATGTTGCCGCAATCGGTTCTTGAATATTACGGCTTGATTCATGTGTGAGACCGGGAAATCTCGCCTGCCGGACAGTTAGATCGCTATCGCCACTTTGTTGACATGCTTTGAACATGCCACTACCTTTATGTACGACATCAGGAATCTAAAGGCGCACAGCGACTGACCAGTTATCTGCCGTGTGGCGCCGAAGATTTACCAGGAGCTAAACGTTGAAAGCCATCCTGACCGACACTCACTTCTGGATTCCTGTGCTTGTACTGACGTTGGGCATAGTGTTGCTGGTGTACATGCGTTAGACCGTTTCAAATAGGATGCAGACGCCCAAACACGCATTATGGGAGGGTATTCTTCAGAGAAATATTGGCACGGAGCGGATTTCACACACTCACAACAAGAGTGAAAACGGTCCAGGAGAAGCTGCTTGCCGATAGCCATACGAAATGGCGCTGCCAATCAAATGAAATCGATGCATACCGTGGGGGTTATATGCGGTCTTGCAGCCGGAGTATGGCTGGGAGGCGCGGAAGCCCCCACCAAGCTCGTGAGCGTTAATATCTCTCCGTTTGCCATTTCCTTTTGCATGGTTGCAGGCGCATTCGTTGCTCGATGGACGATTCCATCCCTTCTAAAAGGCACAGACTACATCTTCGTCGATATCTGCGAGAAAAAACATCTCACCGTGTGGGGTATTTTAGCGGGCGCCCTTTGGGCAGTTGCCAACACCCTAACGGTGTTTGCAATACGCGATGTTGGGTTGGCGATTGCATTTCCGCTCTGGAACACAAACTGCCTGATCGCGGTCTTCTGGGGATGGCTGTTGTTTCGAGAATTACATGGTGCCCCCGCAAGGAACTGGCTGAAAGTGCTGGGTGGAACTCTTGCAATCCTGCTGTCGGCATTCCTTCTAGCATTCAGTTCCATACACGGTGCGGCAGTTGCTCCGGCCCATGGCGCCCAGGGTGTCGTTGCCGCGCTAGCAGCAGGTTTGATGTGGGGCACCATGTACGTGCCCTACCGTAAGGCTTATTTGAGCGGGATGAATCCACTTTCCTTCGTTACGGTCTTCACTGTTGGCGAACTGGCCACGATGGGGTTGTTAACGGCCTTCTTTTATGGAGGAATACATCCCCTGATTGCGGAATTGCAGTCTATGCGAACGGCCATCTTCTGGCTCTTTTTAGGGGGATTCTGCTGGGTGATTGGAGACCTGTTTCAACAGTACGCAACCAAATATATAGGTATCGGGCGCGCCATCCCGCTTTCCAATACAAACCAGCTGTGGGGGTTGGCATGGGGTGCGCTTGTGTTCGGCGAACTGGGCCATGCAGACCTGAAGAACCACCTGATTGTCGTCGCGGCATCGTTCGTCATGTTGTTGGGTGCTTTAGGGATCAGCACATCCGCAGCTGCTGCAGACGAGCAGGTTTCCACCAAACAAGCAATTGCGCGGGAATGCAAACGTTACGCGTTGGACTACTCTCGCGTGCTGGCTACACAGAGCGGGGTAGAGACCAAAACGCAAATTGCGAGCAGACGCTGGTGGGACTACTTAATCGCAATAACGTCCTTGGGAATTTTCGCATGGCTGGCCACTGACACCACCCGACCACCTTTAACCATGAACGTCTGGTGGGTTTGGATTCTGCTTCTCCTGCTGGTTCTGACATTTCTAAGCGCAGGCTGGTGGTTGTGGAGAAAGACGCGGTTTTCCTGAGAGATCGCTGGCTCATATCTCGGGGCTATCATGTGCTTTGCCGTTTTAATTTCCCCACCAGCGAAATCGGCCCCGTCGAGCGTTGGATCGGATCTTAAGCTAGCCGATGCCGATTTCATAGCGGGCTCATCGCGGAACCACTGCCCGAGCGCATTTTCTTCGCGCGTTGTAACGGGAGAGAACCCCATACTGAGACGGCTACGCGCACCCTCTGTATAGAATTCGATGTTTCTGAAGCAACGGTTTCATGCGAATGCCGCTCAGGTTGGCGGTGGATTCGCTGCCTTGATAATTAGTCAGCACTCTATGGTTTCAGCGTCCCCAGCGGGCGAGGCAAGCGGCATGCCTGCATCGGGCGCTGCTCCGTGGCGCACCATTCTTACCAATCGGACGGCAACGACTCTTTCACTGATGTACTTCTGCTATGGGTACAGCATCGATCTATACGGATTGGTCTCCGAAGTATCTTAATGATTCCGGGCCGTGAATCCGGTGATTTGGCTCTCTCAAGATTAGATCGAAGGGTCCTTTGTGAACTGCAGTAGGAAGACGGCCTACCCATCTACCATTCCGGACGCATTACCCAACGTCGCCATACGTCATTTAGGACGGCTGCTGACTGGAGCGTCCGTAGCCGTAACTGCAAAGCGGGATATTCCATAATCGCCGTTTTTCCCTTCGTTGAACCCGATGCCGGGGGTTCCGGTGCGGTAGGTATTGTCTGTAACCTCAGCTAACTTGGCACCATTCTTATAAGCGGTGATGACGTTTGCCACGATAGTCGCCTTCAACACGTCTCCAGTTCTAACCCCATATTGTTTCCCGCCCACTTGCTTAAGATAGGTGAAGTCCGCCAGGGGACCATTCCACCTGACGATGATGAGATACGCCGATTTACCTTTTCTGAGTGAACTGGAGATTTCGTAACCGGTTAATTTATGGGGCAACAACGAAGATCGTAAGCGCAAAGAAACCTCTGGATAATTGAACGGTGCTTTAGAAGAGACGACTTCCTCAGCCGTCTGCGTGGGCTCCCAAGTTCCCTTAAGATGGCGGTTGCATCAGCAAAACGTTTTAGTCCAGGATGGCCGATCGCAAGACCCGGAGTTGTAGAGATATTCCCCCAATCGAGCCCGATTGTCTGGCCATTTATCCAACGGCTGCCCTCAGAAAAGGGATCTTCTTTCAGGGGGAAGTTGGTGGTGTAGGTAGTAGTATGGTTCGCAACCGGAATCGCCCCACCACTGGAAGACTTCTTGGTGTTCCCTGAGTAACTGGTAACTGCTCCTGCAAATGCGGTGGCCAGAAAGAGCAGCACGAACTTCGCGCTGAATGATAGTCGCATGCAATTTCTAAGGGAATACCCCCACGTCACACGATATGTCGCCATGCCTTGCTCCTGTGCTTAGGATGTACTTACAAGCTGGCTTATTAGAAAATTCTCGTTTCAGTTCCACTTTGTATTGCAATCGCAAGAGGTTCGCCTCTCAACCTGCAAAGTTATATGAAAGGTTCACCCGCCTTATTGGCCGGATTGAAGCACCACCGGGCACTTGCCAGCAGCAAAATCCCTGAAAATACAGTCGCCGCGGCCGTCCACGTCATTAAGCCTGATATTCCGATTTCGCTTTTGTACACACCTGCGATCAACATCGCCCCCGCGCCCGAAACACCACCTGCCATATTCATGACCCCTGCCGCAAAGCCGTAATTCCGGTCTGCAACGACGTCGTATGCTGCCGCGAATATATTGCCGATGGCGAGCCCCGCCAACAGCCCAAATCCCGCAGCATAGAATCTGAACTGGGCTAAGCTATCGGCCGCTAACGCGAAATGCGCGCATGGAGCGCTGAACAGCATTCCACATCCGACGACGTATAGCCGGGCTGCGCGGATTCGGAGGGCAAGGTAGTCTGCGAACCATCCGCCAACCAGCACACCGGCTCCGCAGCTTACCTGGATGTAAAGCGTAGCATCCAGGCCACTCGCGCTCATTGACAGCCGAAAACGTTCATACAGCAGATCCGGCAGCCACGCATACAGAATCCACAACACCGCACAAAACCAGAAGAACGAAAATGCCAGAATCAGATACAGCGGCCTATGCAGCAACTCGCTCGTTGCCCGCTGCGGTGTCTCTCTCGCCGGTCTGGGAGGCAAAGGCAAGCCGCGAAAAACTCTCATCAGAAAAATCGAGTAAACGATTCCCGCGATGCATAGAAGGCGAAACCCCATCCTCCACCCCATGCTCTCGGCTGCCCAACCTCCATACCAGCCGCCGGCGATAATGCCGGCCAACTGGGCTGACTGGTGGATACTCAGAGCGCGCGAGCGAGTGGATCCTGGGTGAAGGGTCGCGAGAATTCCAATTGCCGCTGGAAAATACAACGACTCGGTCAATCCCATGACAACTCGCCACGTAAGAAATGCGGCGGAGGATCGGCTCAATGCAGTCCCCAAGGTCGCTATGCTCCAGAGCGCAAGGCTCGCTGTCACAAGCCGATCTCGGCGAACAATATCTGCGATGCGGCCGGCCACCGGCATCGAGAGAGCGTATGCCCAGCCGAACAAACTTCCAACCAGGCCCAGTTGGGTGTCAGAAAATCCTAGCTCCCGTTTTAAAACGGGGTATATCGAAAAAACGACCTGGCGATCGACATAACAAAGCCCGAATGCAGCAAAGAGGAATGCTACCATCTGCCAGCGGCGGTCTTGCTTATCTAGTTCCGCCATGACATTCATTCAACCAGAAAGTGCTTCATGCCGTTATTGCTCGCTTCGCTCCAAAGATCCGCGGTTCAGGTGACCAAACCACGTCATCATCGAGTGGAAAAATCGGCCGTCCACAATGTCGATGGCCCAGGCTTCTAAGGTTTGCGCTGGAAGCGCCCGGTGCGTCGACGTTGATGACACGTTCAGCGCCTTCATCAAAAAAAGCGTGCTGACAGTGGGGTGACTTTACGACAACAGCATCGAATTGCGCGGGATTTTGCTTGTGGGCAAGAAAAAGAGAGCGATCATACAGATTGACAGCGCGGCTCGTCACCACCAGGGTGTAATTCGACGATTTCAAAACCGCTGTCCTCCCCGCATTCCACTCCTCTCCGTTCGATTCGCTGCGGAATCGGCCGTCGGAAAGCATCGCCACTTCCACCGTCAGGGGTAAAGGCGTGAAGCGTGCAGGATCGATGGCGCCTCCCAATGTGATTTGGATCGTACTCCTCACCCCGGCCTGGAATGCCGCATTCACCGCCGGGGGATCGACGATCGGGGCCAGAGTGCTGCGGCGAAAACCCGCTTCGACCAACGCTCTCAGGATGGCATTGCTATCGCCCGAGGCTCCGGAACTCGTGGCGTCTGCGGCGTCTGTTAAAATAACTCGCCCCTGCGCCTCCGCAGCGAGCGGGACAGTTTCCGCCAAACTTGTGAGCCGGGACTGCAGCTTTTCGCGAATGCTCCAGAAATCGCGTGCCAGCTCTACGGCCTGCTTCGCCGCCTGATCTGCGTTTCCATCTGTCACTACGAAAGCATTGGAGCAAAGGTCCGGCACGTCGGTGAAAGGGTTGCCAATGAACATGCCGGCTGACAGCCCGCCTGCGATTTGTTCCATAGCCTGCGCTTTGCGTATAACCTGGCCGAACAGCCCGGTCTCCGTGATCAGTTCGTCTCCCCGAACCAGCGCTGGGATCGGCACGCGCACCATGACGGGCCGAATTTCCCCGCCGAGCAGCCGCAAGAGCAAACGCGCTGCTTTTTCGCCAGTTTCAAAGAAATCGACGTGAGGATATGTCTGGTAGACCGTCGCAGCGGTGCAGTTTGCAAGCATCCGGTCCGTTAGAACTCCGTGTAGATCAAGCGATATGACAACAGGAACCTGTTCGCCGAAGATTCTCCGCGTCTCCTCCAGAAGATATCCTTCGACGTCTGGTTCGCTTTCGGCCGCCATGGAACCGTGAAGTGAAAGATAGAAGCCATCTATGTTCCGCGCCGAGCGGACTGAATCGAGGAACTCCGTCATAATCCGGGAGAACGCTGACTTCGCCAGCGTGCCGCCGGAGGTGATTGCGCGTGCACTATAGCTCGGCATAACTTTAACGTCGCCTCGGTTCGCAAATACTGTTAACGCACCTCCCATCTCTGATCGCAAATTACGGTGATAGTGAAAAATATCCTCACCGCGGGTGATGAAGAAATCTTCATATTGTCCCAGCAGCGGATTGAACGACGATATCTCCTGCTTACACTCCGCAATCAGAATCCTCTTCATAAGCTCCTGGTGCCACTCAGAAGAGATCGGGCATTTCCTTCATACAGCGCCAATTCCTGCTCCCGTGGAAGTCCCGCGGACCGCACCTTCAACAAAGCCGATTCAAAATAGAAAAATGGATAATGCGAACCGAAGACAACTCGCTCAGATGATGCCGCCGCAATAAGCCGAGCCAGCCCGCCGATTCCCTCGTTCATTGCAATATCGAAATACACCTTCTTCGCCTGCCTGATTTTCACCATGCTCGGATCCTGATCTATTGTCCATCCACCGACATTAAGCAGGACTAAGCGAAGTTGTGGCATGCGCGGAATCAACTCCACCAAGGGTGCCGGATCAACCGGTGGCACAACCATCAATGGAAATTGCGTCCGGATATCTTCCATCGAGAGGGCGATCTGGACAATGAGATTGCGGTTCGCAGCCGTCGCAAGCAGTTTCGCAAATGCCGGGTCCGCAAGAGTGTAGCCGTGATAATTCGGATACAAACGGATACCCGGCATGCGATGCTCTTCGTGGCAGCGCCGCAGGTCCTCCTCCCAGCCCGGCGACTTGGGATTGATGCATCCAAAAGCAACGAGAAAATCCTGGCCATGTTCGCGGCACGCGGCAGCCAATCTTAGATTCACGCCGGCTACATCTCGGCACAGCAGACCTTCATAACTACCGGCCCAGGCCTGCGTCACACCCTTTTTGCGAAGACGCGTAACCAGCCCCTCCGGATCATCGCCAACCAAGCGGCGGAAAGGCCAGCGAAACAGGTCCACGTTCGTATCGATCACGACGCCAGCCCTTTCGCTTTCAGTATCGGTTGCAACAGCCGCCGCAGATTCCCACCAAGAATCATTGCCTTTGCTGAGTCCGGGATTTCGGCCCCAATGACCTTAGCGACTTGGGAAGCAAAACTCCGGCCTCCAACGTCGCTGCCGTAAACCACGCGTTCCGCCCCAAGTTCGCGCACAGCCATTTCCACAAATCCCGACGTCGGATCGGAACCTGCAATCCCGGCGCACACATTTTTCGAATCTCGAATGGCCCGGATGCCAAGCTCCCAATTGCCTCCTGTGTGCGCGCATATAAACTGCGCCTGCGGATGCCGCTTTGCCAATTCCACCACGTCGTATGGAGTGGATTCGCCCGGCCCATCGCCGATAGTGTTGATCCACGTATGCTGCAATATCGGCACATTCATCGAAATTGCCCGCTCGACAATTGGGTCGAGCGCCGGCGAATTGCACCGGACATCCGTTTCCAGTTCGCCAATCGCGATCATTGGCCCATCTCTGACGCAGCGGTCAAATTCCTGAAGACTAAATTCGACATTCTCCGGACTCAGATACACAGACCCGTATGCCCGGTCGGGAAAATACCGCACCGCCCGCATCGTTCGATCGTTTTCCACCTTCACCTGCTCTGGAGTGGGATGGCTGATGTATTCGTCATACCCTTGTGACAGCATGAGGCGCTCAATCCCTAGCCGATCCATATGTTGGACCAGAACCTCCATGCGCGCTTCCGGAGTGTCGCCCGGCAATTGTCCGAGATGGCTATGCACGTCCCAGATTCTGATGGAACTGTCCCGCGTTGAAGATTCAGCCAGGCTTCGCGCATCCACCGGAATCCCAGCCGCAAGCAATCCCGCGGCAATACCTTTAAGAACTGTTCGCCGACCGATCGTCATTTTTCAATACCCAATGTTGTGACAAAGTCCGCAGGAGGTGGAAGCCTTGCGAAGCCGATGACAATTCACGCATGACACCATGGAAAGATCCTTTTCCTGCCGCAAAGTATCTTTGTCTCCCACCGCGCCATGGCACACCGCACAGCCGACTTTCGCATCGATATGTTTCTCATGGCTGAAGAAAACGAAGTCCGGCAGCTCATACACCCGCTTCCAGGAAAGCGTTTCATGTTCCTTTTCCAACTGCGCCAGTTTCTGAATATCTGGATTTTTCTTCATCACCGATTGATGGCAAAGCATGCACTGTTCCACGTTCGGAATCTCCATATGCTTGCCGCTCTTCGCCAACTGATGGCAATCTTCGCACTTCATCCCTGCGCTCACGTGAACCCGATGACTGAAAGCGTATCGGCTGCGCTGGTGCGGGCAGCGGCGGCCTGATCTCTGGAGGTTCACTTCCAGTCCCCAGCGCTCCAGCATTTAATTGGGCCTGCAATCTGGGTTGAACCGCACTGGGCTGCTCTTTCGGGAGCAGTGCATAAGCCACCAGACCATCCGGGGCCGCACCGGGTTGGTCGAAGTTTCCGCCCGGCCCAACCGCAATCACCACAAATTGTTTTTTTGTTTTCTTCCCCATGTATGTGAGCGGGTTCGCGTGCGCATTGGATTCAAGCTTCGCGACCCAAAGCTCTTTTCCCGTTTGTGAATCGAACGCCCGGAAACGGTGATCGGATGTTGCCCCAATGAACACCAGCCCGCCCGCGGTCGCCATCGAGCCGCCGAGGTTGTAAATCCCTGTCTTCGGAATTCCTTTCGCCTCCAGCGCGTCCACCACGCCCAGCGGCACTGTCCACGCGATTTCTCCCGTGCTCAGATTCACCGCGTTCAACGTTCCCCACGGAGGCTGCTGGCACGGATAATGGTTGTTGTCCCAGAAGCGAGCGTATGTTCCCCACTTGCTGCCCCACACATACGCCTCGTCAGAGCCCGCAGGTTGCCGTTTCATCTCGCCAACTGTCCCCACATTGCTGACGTTGACAAACAGATAGCCAGAAGCGGGATCGAACGAAGGTGGCGACCAGTTCCCCCCGCCCAGTGTCCCCGGTATATTCAGCTTCAGAGTCAGACCCCACGGATTGAAAATCCGTCCCGGCAGAATCGAGCCAAAGTTCTGCAGGCAATATTGGCGTGACTCTGGTGTCACTGTGGTAATGTCGTCCCGCGTGATCGAGGTTCGGCTCAACGGCGGCGGTTTCAGCGGGAACGGCTGCGTCGGCCAACTGTCCTCTCCCGGCAACTTACTTTGGGGTACGGGACGCTCCTCGATCGGGAACAAGGACTTGCCGGTCAGACGATTGAACGCGAATACATAACCCGTCTTGCCCATCGCCACTACCGCCGGAATTTCATGGCCCGCGCGGCGCACCGTCATCAACACCGGCTGCGCGGTTACATCATAATCCCACAAGTCGTGATGGACGATCTGGTAATACCAGCGAAGTTTCCCCGTCTCTGCGCTGAGCGCCACCAGAGAATCGCTGAAAAGGTTCTTGCCCTTCCGGTCAGCGCCGTAAAAATCGTATGCGGGCGATCCCAGCGGCAGAAAGACGATTCCGTTTTTCACGTCAACACTGAGTGGTCCCCAGGCATTTATGCCCGAGCGGTCTTTCCATCCGTCGTCCGCCCATGTATCGCTGCCCGGTTTCACCAGGCTTTGGCACCGTGTCGAATCTCCACGCCAGCTTTCCCGTCTGTACATCGAACGCCCGGATCGCGCCGCTCGGACCTTTCGATGGAGATTCCTGCACCTCAGATCCCAGGATGATCAGATTCTTGTAAATCACCGGTGAAGAGGTGACGTCATATTTCCGCTTCGGCCATTTAGCGGCAACTCCCGCCCGAAGATCAATGGATCCTGCCTCTCCGAAACTCTTGCAAAGTTTGCCAGTCGCCGGACCCAATGCGAAAAGGCGCGCCTCTGGAGTCACATAAAAAATCCGGCGTCTGCGCAATTCTCCTGTGCTCCTAGCGCACCCGGCAACTCTTCGTTCCAGTAAGTAACACCCCGATTGGGAGCCGGGCTATGTCCTCGCCACGCCCCGTTATACGGATCGAAGATCCAAAGTTGTTTCCCCGTCTCCGCGTCCAGGGAGATGGCCTGGCCTGTCGGGGTCGCGAAGTAGAGAGCATCCTCTACCATCAGGGGAGTGCTTTCGAATGCTGCGATCCCATTGCCTGGATTTGCAGGCAGCGCATAGGTCCATGCTCGCCGGAGTTGGCGGACATTTGTCCGATCGATCTGCTTCAAAGGCGAGAATCGCATCCCGCCCGGATCGTGCCCATAAGACTGCCATTCATCGCCCGAATGTGCTGAAGCTTGCCCGGGAGCGACACCGCATATCGCGAGAAAACATGCCAGAATACACGCGCACGTCACCCGCCAGATGCAGAATTCCAATCTATCCTCCCGGAAACTCACGATAATTACCGTAAGGGTATCCCGAAATTCTTCGCCATCTTGGCGTAGCTAACATGATTGTCATCCTGA
>CAWGME010000029.1:0-120260 GCA_963823595.1 uncultured Acidobacteriota bacterium | reverse complement strand
CTGGGGGCGCCATCAGGACTATGTTTCGACTCGAAAGGGCATACTAGCCGCCATCGATGCGGGTGTCGTAAATATCGAGAGCCACGGATGGGATCATATGGATCCCGACCTGGATTCGCCTCCCGGCCCGTGGTGGTCGGCTGATATTAAGGGAGAAGCTTCCGTAGACGGCTGGTACTCGGAGTTTGACGATCATCGACGGGAAAAGGAAATCGCAGCGGCCACTCAGATCTATCACATGGAACGCTCGCTCGAATATCTGCAGCAGGACTTCGGCAAACAAGCATTGGAGCTGAAGCCCGGCAACAATGGATGGTCAAAATCCCAGTTCAACAACACAGCAGCGTTGGCATCAAGGGCTGGCTTTGGCATGTTTCACGGCGACAGCGCTACATATTACCTTGATCACGAACTCGCTTTAGATATGGCGGATGTCGTTCCCGATTTTAATACCGGCTATGATCGGCTCGACGACCTGCATCCGCAGCAATGGCCGGATCATCCGGACGGCCCGGTAATTCTCGGGTTTCATGACCGCGATATCGCGCTGGACCATAACTTCCTGGAGCAACTCTTCGCCGCTTTGCCGGCCAACTATCACACGATTGGAACAAATCGCTATATCGGAATTCTTCATACGCAGATTAACTCGCAGTCCGGCAGTGATAGCCTGCAACTGACCTTTACTCCCGATAGCCATTACTGCACCTACTTCGCGAATCATCCTTCTTCCTGGCGGCTGTGGCTCTCCGATCCATTACGCGAACAGTTGGCAGAGTCGCACATGGCAGTTTCCATAGACGGCAAACACGCCGGTATAAGAGCGCCAGACTTTCATCAAGAGACAGTGACAATCGATCTTCCGTCTGGATTGGAAAGCCACACCTGGCAATTGGGGACAGCGAAAGACAACAGAAAGCCCTAAAAGCGTGGAAGCGGCCAGCCGTTGGCCGGAAACTGCGCAGATAGCGCAAGCCGGAACTACATTCGAAGTCCCTGATGCTGATGCTGGATCAGTTTTCGCTACGAAACTCGGGCTACGTGTTTATTCATATGCTGGGTGGAGCGCTCGAGAAGATCACGCACTTCCTGGTCCGTGGTTTGCGAGAAATTCTGATACCACTGACCGACAGCGTAGAAATCGAAGGGAGTATAGAGGCAAATAGCACGGTCAGTAACATTGTCGAGTTCCCGGCAGGTGGTGCGCGCAGCTACAGGAACGGCAACAATGATCTGGACTGGGTTCTCCTGCCGGAGGGCAGCGATGGCCGCGCGCATTGTGGACCCTGTCGCCACCCCGTCGTCCACCAGAATGATCGTCCGCCCACGCACATCCAGGGCTGCTCTGTCTCCACGATACGACCGCTGACGGCGTTCCATCTCACGTATTTCGCGGAGTGCTATTTTTTCGACCTGCTCCGGTGAGACGTTGCAGAGATCAATTACCTCCGCGTTCAAAATGCGAACGCCCCCGGAAGCGATTGCGCCCATAGCCAACTCTTCATGTCCGGGAACGCCGAGTTTGCGAACGATGAAGACATCCAGAGGCGCATTCAGGGCCCGCGAAACTTCAAATCCAACGGGTACTCCACCTCGCGGCAGAGCAAGTACGAGAACATCGTCTCGATTTGCAAACTCCTGAAGAACTGAACCCAGCCGCTGCCCCGCATCGATTCTGTCTCGGAATAACATGGGATTCCCCCAGAGCCTATTTCATTGGATGCGGTGAACAAAACCGAGTCAATCAATCGAAAACGCCATTGTTCCAGGACTTGCCGCAATCGGAGAGGTATTTCAGTCACGCATATAGCCAAATTTCGGTATGTCGAGGGCGTTGCCATAGGAACTCGAAGAGGGCCGGCATCCAGTCCTGAATCTGCCGAAGCCAAATGGGTGAACGAGATACCTCCAGAAATTTATCTGCGAAGGATTCCACCCAGTTCAGAACCTCCTGCAAGGGGCTTTTCGAAGGGACCGGAACTCATCAGTTCAAGGAATTTATCCAGCTTATAACCGGCAATCTCTGCCACGCGGCGAGCTCTTGCAACAGCCTCTTTGATCTCCTTGATGGCGCGTAAATTGCGTGAATTCTTCCGTGCCATTTCTAGCAACGCAGGTACCTGAACCCAACTGAGCAGTTCTTCAAACTGTTCTCGATTGAAATAGGTTTCTTCAGACGCTTTGTGAACATCTGCAAGCCATCGAACGTCCGGGTCGTTCCAAAACGCTTCAGAGTCGATCCCAGAAAAAGGTTGATCTACCCGCAACAGCAGGACTCGCAGGTACGCAGCCATGCGCCACGGCCTTTCTCCTTCCATTCCAAAGGACGAGAAAATTTCAGCGAGGGCTGACCGTAAGTGAAGCCGATCGAACAGTGCCACCCTTATGCCTTGCGCGGGAAGGCTGCGCAAAACGATCCACGCAAGTATGGGTGGCCAGCTCTGTTTCGAGGAGACGCCGTTTTCATGGACGGGAAGTATTTCGCGAAGCGCTGCAGGCCACCCCTTCGAGAAGTTCTGTTTCAAATTGGAGAGGTGGACGGCGGCTGCCGCCGTCGCTTCGCACTCGTTCCTGAAACTCTCTTCGGGATGCGCGGACATTTCGGAAGCGCGCTTGGTCACACCGGCCGCGGCCTTATTCGGGGGGGTAGCTGCTGAAAGTCTTTGCATCGCTTCTCTCTCGTCGGCAGAGAGGCTCTCGACCGCTCTTTCGAAGCAGATTTTGCTCTCTTCAAGAAACAGGTGAAATGGAGACTCGGAAGTGGGCACCTTCTGCTTCCGTGATCTGTTCTTCTTGTTTGCAGTGGTTAAATCCGCTGAGTTCTTATCGACTTTTTCGACGACTTTTACATCCTTCGTTCCAGCGAGCTGTTCAAATAACTGAACGTTGCTGAAGCTGATCGCCTGACCAAGCGCTTCATGCAGCGGCCGCAGGCGGAGTTTTGAAAGTGCTTCTTCGACGCTATAAACTCCCTGGCCATTTAAAGCATCGCAAAGCCTGTCCCAGGGCTGATCCGCAGATGCCCGGAACTCGCGCCAGTTGAGCAAAACCACGTATTGAAAGCCACGGAGATCGAGACTGAGACCCTGATGGCGCACATCTGTGGCACGACGAAGATATTCCAGGTCCCGGGCCGTGTCGCGGTATGCAAGAATGGTCGAATCTTCTTCTGATAACGCGAGCCCTTCGATCAAACTCTTTTGCCCCAGCGAGCCACTTGACTTTTCCTTTGAAGCCGTCGAAAAGTGAATTGTGCCGCGCGTGCTTTCGTAGCGGTTGTTGTAGATGATGAGCGCGCGCTCGGTGCCCAGCCGATTCGAATATGCGAAGACATTTTCATCGACTGTTCCGTGTTCCGTCCAGAAGTCATACAGCACGAAGTTGGTGCTCTCGGCGAAAAGTCGCCGGTTTTTAAGAAGAGGCGCGATGTCGTGTTGGTGGCGGGCTACCAGGCTCTCGTTCGGATATTCCTCCATCCGCGCCTGCTTGAACTCCATACCATAGCGTTCTGTAAAGCCTTCGATTTGTCCATGGCCGAACATTGGCAACCCGGGGAGCGTAGCCAGCAGCGTGCAAACGCCAAAATACTTATCTCCAGAGCCAAACTGGTCGATAGCCGTGCGCTCGTCCGGGTTGCTCATGAAGTTGACGTAGCGTTTGAGAATGTCCGGATCGAATTCGATCGTCTTCTTGAGATAGGATCGATACTTCGCATTCTCCTCATCGCGCAACATATTCATGAAGGCGCTGTTGTAAACCCGGTGCATGCCGAGAGTTCGAACGAAGTAGCCCTCGAGCAGCCAGAATGCCTCTGCCAGGAGAAGGGTTCCCGGCACCTCGGCGGCAACGCGATCGACGACTTCGCGCCAGAACTCATTCGGCATCAAGGCATCGAACTCCTCCTGCGACAGCGCGTTTTCGGCACGCGAAGGAATCGAGCCTCCAGCGCCCGGCAGCGGAAACCAGAGCCGTTGCACATGACGTTTGGCCAGCACCATCGCAGCGTCGAAACGGATAATGGGAAACTGTCTGGCCACGTGCAGAATCGTCTGGATGACGTGTTCCCGGACTGCACTTTTGGAGTAATCGAGCTGGGCCGTATCATTCCAGGCAAATGTCGTTCCGTCGTTCCCGTGGTAGACATAGCGCGTGGTTCCATCGCGATAGTTCTTCAGGCGAAAGGCCACGGCTGCATCGGTCTGGTCATAGTAATGATCTTCAATCTTGATCTCGACCCGGCTGTCCGACGAGAGGTCAGGGCCTGTAAAGCTATACGACGGGAACGGGCTTTCCCAACGGTAAAGAAACCAATCGGGATGTTCGATTACCCACTCCGAATCAATTCCCATGTGGTTTGGCACCATGTCGCTTGCTAGTCTGATACCAACCGCGGCGGCTCGCTCCCACAAAATCTGGTACCCTGCCGTTCCTCCGAGGTCTTCTGCAATGCGATATTCCTTCAGCGAGTATGCGGACGCCACGGCGTCGCCATGGCCGCGCAGCCGCTTGATCGTCCTGGACGCGATGCTTCTTTCCCACAGGCCAATCAGCCATAGTCCGGTGATGCCCCGGTGGGCGAGCAGGCGCAATTCCTCTTCGGGGATATGGTCTAGACGGTGAATGTGCCACCCATACTTCTTCGACAACTGCTCGAGCCACACATACGTACTCTTCGCGATCAGCACTACGTTGGGCATCCAAGCCTGATCCGCAGTGAAGGCTTCGTACTCGTGCAGAGGCGCCTGATAATCGGCGGCGTAGCGACGGCGCCTGATTCCGCCAACGAAATCGTCGAACCCAACAAACTCATCTCCGACGAAGCCCTCGCCGCCCCATCCCGGTGCACCATGACGATGGGTATCCGGTCCAGGTGGGTGGAAGCGCATCCAGATCGCGAGGTCTTCTTCGCGCAGAACGTCTATGGCAAGCAGAAGCCGGCGCAGGTCCTGATCGAGATACTTAGACCAGTGCTCGCGAATAAAATCGAGCTGACCAGTGATTGAATCTGGCGAAGCAAGAACGGGCGCGCGCAAGGCATCGAACAGACTGCCTATCTCCGGCGCAATTGGCGGCCGCGTTATGAGATAGGCGGGAATCGCGGAAGTAACATCCCTATAAATCGTCTGCGGCTGCAGGTCTTTGTCGTCGAACAAGTTGCGAAATGGGGTGAATGCCGGATTGATGTTGGCCAGCCACAGCAGCATGAGTTCCTCGAGCGCCGCTTCGCGATTCGACATTCCTTCCGTCGTGCCCTTCAGCCATTCGGTTGCGCTCAATTCGCCTCGATAAACCGCCACATTCGGAAACTGCTCTACAAACGCGAGCAGCAACTGTTCCAGACGAGCCGGGCCCAATTTTGCCCCAAACCAACGTATCGCCTCCCCCAAAACAGATGGATCGATTTCCTTGCGATAGCGGGCCACAAGAGCGTGGTTGAGTTCGTCTATGATCCCCATTGCGAACAAAGCGCCCGCATTGACCATATTCGCCGAACCGGCTTCAGGACTGCGTGCGCGATTGAGCTGGATTGCCAATTTGCGGCTTGCGGCCAAATCACCAAAAACCACATTGCCGGTGTAGCCGAAGAGAAGCCCGTCTAGATTGAGTTTTTCTCGACAGGCTCGGGAAATATGAAATTCCATTGAGAGGTGCTCCAGTAGAGGTTTGTTAAAAGGCTTTAGCCCTGGTGGACCGCCTTGGCGATAGCGAGCGAAGCTGGGGTCGCTCTGACAACACTCCGGAAAATTCGCCCTCTTATGCGAATGATCTCTGTCTTTAGATGCCTGAAAGTCTGAATCCAGCGTGGGGCGGCCGAGGCGCCCTTCGTTTGAATCGTGGGATGAGTCACTCCCATCCCGGCGGCGCGACGAAGCCATGGCCCGCCTGCTCAATCAGTCCGGCGACCTCAATCGTCGTGCGATCTCCATACAAAGGTCCGACGATCTGAACGCCTATCGGTAAACCTTCGCTCGATATCCCGATGGGCGCAACTGATGCCGGCAGATAGTAACCGCAGGTGATTCCCGGCCAGAACAGCATTTCGTTATAAGCGATTTTATGATCATCGATGGAATAGGTGCGCTCCCACTTTGCGCCTTTCTGCAGGTGTGGCAATGCCGGTACTGCGAACGCCGGACACAGCAGTACATCCCACTGCCTGAAGAATGCCGCCCAGGCGCGACGGATCTGATGACGCCGCTCATTCAGGCGCAGCCATTCATGATGGCCCATGTCTGTGGCGCGAAGCATCTGGGCATCTGTGCTCATGTCATCGTCATCAAGCTCCGCCTTGGCAGCTCGCTTTCGGGCCTGTTCCTGTTCTGAATCCCGTGCACTCAGCGCGGCTTCCACCAGCGCGATATATACGCGATAAGCCTCGAGTGGATCGAAGGCAGGCCGTGCGGTGCAACTGATCTCCGCGCCTTCGTGCTTCAGTTGCGCCGCAAGCATATCGACGGCTGCCGTGATTTCGTTGCTTGTGGCTTGTCCCGGCTCGCGAGACCATACCGCGATCCGCAAATCCTGCAACCGGGTTGCACGCGGTTCCGGCAAGTTCAGAGTCATGCAGGTGTCGAGCGGGTCAGGTCCGGCAAGCGCATCGAGCGCCAGGCGTAGATCGCGAGCGGATCGTGCCAGGGGACCGAGCACCGTGATATCCACGGCCGCTGTTGCACCCATCAGCGAATGACCGCGCATTGGGCACAACCCCCAGGTGGGCTTATGGGTAAATATGCCGCAGAAATGTGCCGGAACACGGAGCGAGCCCCCAATATCCGTGCCGATCTCAAGCCCGCTGAGGCCAGCAGCTACAGCCGCCGCGCCGCCGCCCGAACTGCCGCCGGGCGTACGTGCAAGATCCCAAGGATTCAAGGTTGTGCCGTACAGGGGGTTATAGGCCTGCCAGTCTCCCAGCGCGACCGGTACGTTGGTCTTGCCGAATACCACCGCGCCGGCCGCCTCGATCCGCTGCACAGGCAGCGCGTCGTGCTCGACTCGATGATCTTTGTGCTCCTCAAAGCCCCAGGTCGTCGGCTGACCTTTTAAATCGAAGCTTTCCTTGACTGTCATCGGCACGCCGAACAACGGAGCAGATTTTACTGCAGACTTGTGATCGAGCGAACGGGCGCGAGCACGGGCACGATCGAAGTCTCGCACCACGATCGCACCGATCCGGCCGTCAAGACGTTCAACACGGCTAATGTAATGCTCCAGCAGCTCCAGACAACCGATCTTACCGGTGCGCGCCAGCTCTGCCAGCCGCGACGCCGGGGAAAATGCCAAATCCATCACGTCCTCATATAAGCGGAGAAATCAGGTGTACATTCCTGCCAGCCAACAGTTTCTATCTTACGATGCAGCCAGAAATGCAAGCTCGATTTGGAATCGTGCCTTAGCAGATTACAAGCGTGATGCTCTTGCTGCGCATATCGTGTGTCGGTGCTGCGATCCGCAACCGGTGAAACATATGCCGACAGAACAAGAAAAAACAATTGCGACTCGTGCCTCATGGAGTCAGAACGAACCAATTCTCATGTGAGCAGCGGTACTCACGCATAGCGAATTTGTAACGTTTTTTATTCCAAGTTCACTATTAACAAGTAGAGGATGTTGTCATTCAATCAAAGAAAATAGTACAGGTCAGATTCGGTGGACTCCGAATGACTGCGACTTTGCACCACATGTAGAAATCTTCTCCCTGGTTCTCGTACTACGCAACGTGCGACTCGATAGAGTGCTGCCTGCTACCGTGCAAACAGTTCCGACAGACGACACTTTACCGGGTCGCACGATTGGCGTGGGGAAAGGGCTTATGTGCTGAACAAACGAGATCCTCGAACGGCCTTGAACCACATCGTCAACGACAATTGTGGGGACGAGGTGAACGCGCCGTTCTTTTTCAATCGCCCGACGCTGTACGAAAGCGTGATGGATTTCCTGGATCGGTACGAACAAAACGCTATCGGAAGCATCTCAACAGTTGAAGATTCTTGGCGCTCAACTGCCTCTGGAATCCGGGAAGAAGGGCGGCACATCAGCGGTCCGGCTGGAGCGAAGGGCAAGGTGTAACTTCATGGATATTCACATTGTAAGAACTTGGTCGCGGTGTAACATGGGGCCTGGGATTCAGCTGCTTCGGGGGAACGGTGCGTGCAATTTTTTACGTTTGACGCATCTTACGTTGACAAACTTCGATCGGGCGATGCTCGGGTCGAAAGCCACTTCGTCAGCTATTTCAGCGAGCTTATCCGGCTCAAACTACGCTCCCGATTAAGTTCTAATGAAGCCATTGAAGATGTAAGGCAGGAAACATTTGCGCGAGTAATTGGGTTACTGCGGGCCGATGGCGGCGTGAAACAGGCTGATCGGCTTGGAGCGTTTGTGAATTCGACTTGCAATCATGTGTTGCTGGAGCATTATCGTTCCAAAAGCATCCGGGAATCGAGCTTGGATGATGAGCCGGAGACGGTATTCGTCAATCACGAACCGAATGCGCTGAATATCCTTGAGACGAAGGACACGGCGAGGGTGGTACGACAGATTTTGAATCAATTGACGGAACGTGATCGGCATCTACTTGAATCGGTGCTGCTGGATGAGCGGGACAAGGATGTCGTTTGCGCTGAGTTTGGGGTTACCAGAGAGTATTTGAGGGTATTGGTTCACCGTGCAAAGCAGTCGTTTAAGTCGCTGTATCTGCAACATTTTGGCGAAAATAGTACTTTGTAAAGCGGACCTGGGACGCGATTTGCGGATTTGGTGCGATGAAGCGGGATGTCTTCGATGAACCATCAAGATGCGATGCAGTTAATGGCGGTCGAAAAGTATCTCCTCAACGAGTTGCCGCCCCAGGTGCGTGACGACTTCGAAGCGCATTATTTTGATTGTCCGGAGTGCGCGGCGGATCTTCGCGCGACGGATGCATTTCTAAATGCGGCAAAGGCGGAACTGAAGGCTGCTTCTCTCTCCAGGCCGGCGGCAGTCCATGACGCAAAGCGACCCTTCAGATTGCTTTGGAGGCCTGTGTTCGTTGCGTCCGCTTTGGCGGCAGCTCTACTGATCATTGTGTATCAAAATGTTGTGGTGTATCCGCGGTTGACCGGGCAACTTGCTCGATTAAATGCTCCAGAAATACTGCCGTCCGTCTCGCTGGTCGGCGGCAATAGTCGCGGCAGCCAAATCCCTTCCATCACTGTGCGTAATGCGCAGCCCTTTTTATTGTTTCTGGATATCCCAACGCGAGATCGCTTTTCGACGTACACTTGTTCGCTGTATTCCCCTTCCGGCAAACCCGTCTGGCATGTTCAGATTTCGGCTCAGCAGGCCAAAGACACTATCTCTATCCGTATCCCAGCAGCCGATAGCATGGATGGGAATTACTCGATGCTGGTACAGGGAAATGTAGATTCCCTCCACCCGGGAACCGGCATCGACCTCGCCAGATATCGATTTGCTTTGAGGAACCAGAATTCAAGACCACTGCATTAAGGGGGCGACCATTGCGATCCGGTGCAAGAAAATCATTTTATTATCATGCAGATGCAAGTTCGTTGGGCGGCTTCATTGAAGAGCCGTTTCAAGCGGTTATTCCTTCTCGGGCGTCCGTATCGCTCCCTGCAGTAGGCGGATACGCGACTACGCGCACCGGAACTTTCGAATTCAAACAGATTGTCTCCTGCCGCTCTGCATACACACGTGTTTCAGGCAGAACCATCGAGAGGGATGGTCCCTGGGCAACGCTGGTGACCTCTGTTGTCGAAGGATTAAATATTCTTGAAATCGTAACGGCAGAACGGATTGTTGCTCAAATATCGATAGAACACGCAAGGGAGGGCGGACCCGCTAAGGTTTCTTTTACCGGCACTCATTTTGAAAGACTCCGGGTGGGTGGACAGGAGGTTTTTCCGGTGCTGAATTCAAACTTGTTTGCGACAGCCACTGGGGCAGATAATGTTGACGCGCGGGTTACGTGGCCTGTCCTGCTGAATTCCGGCCAAGATCAGGCCCGTGAGCTCGTTCAAAGCATAATGAAGAGTAATGCCCAGAATGCTTATGAGTGGGCAATCGAACGATACGGATGGATGGAATCGAAGCATGAGCTGCAGAAAGACGGATGTATTCTATGTTCCCTGGTCGATGGCGTAGAAGGAGCTATTCCGGGAAAAACAATCGGCCATTTCGTGGAAATCCCCGACTTCGGGAGGATTTTCCTGGGAGAGCTCCTGATCTTTCCGCGTTCAATTCAACTCACAATGGTTCGGGCAGAACTGGGTTGCAACGTGCAGGCACAGGTAAGCGCGTGTACGGCACATATCAACGGCAGCACTATGCCACCTTCGTAACCTGCGCAATATTGTTCGTCGTAGCCCTCCTGGGTTGCGACTCTTCCACTCACCAGAATCCAGAGACTGTCTACCGAAATATTCATAGAGAATTCCTGCGAGGCAATCTCGGTATGGCGCAGCAGGATGCGGAGAAAGCGCGTAAACAGGTTTGGGAGCGCAGCCCGGATTGGGATATAAAGTTCCGCCTGCTGGAAGCAGAAATACTTACATACCAGGGAAGCAGCCAGGATGTAATTCAATTACTCGGTGGCGATCCTTCTCTCTACACCACAGATGACGATATAGAAATAAAGCGGCAATTACTCCGAAGTTTGGCAAATGCCCGCCTGGGTCGATTACAACAATCGACTGACGAGTTAAAGGAGGCGCAACTACTTTCCAGTACAAGTCATTCTCCATTACAAGGAGAGGCGCTCCAAACGAAAGGTCTGATTGAAATTCATCGCGATCAGCTTGCGAATGCAAAAAGCTGGTTTGAAATGAGCTTGGAGTTTGCCCGACAGCATAGAGATAGATTTCTGGAAACAAGCGATCTCCTGAATTTAGGTACGGTGGCGCTGCGGACTGAACAATATGGCGAAGCTTTGGATAGGTTTAAAGAGGCATCTCTCGTTGCCCAACCTATTCAAGCACGATTGGCGTTGGAGCTAGGCCTTGGCAACGCCGGCTGGGCGTATTACAAACTGGGTGATTTTGAGAAATCACTAGTTAATTTTCAGGAGGCGGAACAACAGGCCAGAGATTTGGGTTCGGTCCATGATCAGATAGTGTGGCTGACCAATACCGGCTTATCTTTTTATCGACTTGGAGACCTGAGGTCAGCCGAATCCAATTATTCGAAAGCATTGAAGGCAGCCCAAGCAGCCGGGGACAAGGAAGCGATCGCCGATACGCACACGGAGCTTGGGTTTCTATTTTTTCAACTGGGTCAGTTCGATTCCGCAAAGATACAGAGCGATGAGGCGCTCCGTGCTGCACGCTCTTCGGCAACCAAGTCCGTTGTAATGGATGCCTTATTTCTTCAGGGGATGCTTGCGGCTCGGCAGACGAACGAGCGGGAAGCGAAACGACTTTTGATGCAAGTCCATCGGGATCCGGCAGCGATGCCGTCTCGGCGCGAAGAGGTCGAAAATGCGATTGCAAACCTTGATGCGCGTCAGGGCAACGCGCAACTAGCCGAAGCCTGGTACAAGAAGTCCATCGTCACCTTTAATGCGCAACGATCTTCGCTCAAAGATGAGGAACTGAAGCTTCCATTTTTCGCAAATGCCGATGCGCTGTACAGGGACTATGCCGAATTTCTCATCAAGTCACATAGATCGGAGGAAGCATTGCAGCTCCTCGACCTGGGTCGTGCGCGGACGCTGGAAGAAGGTCTGGGATCAACAAGTAATGCGTCTCATCTGTTACAGAAAAAGAGGGTGAACGCGCAAGTCGTCGCTCGTAAACTGGGCGCGACCATCCTTTTCTATGCGCTCGGGCCGGAAAAATCTTATCTATGGGCGATCACCGGCAATCGGACGCGCCTATTCGTGCTTCCCGGGCGATCGGAAATTGATTCGCATGTGGAGAGATATCAAAAAGCCATCCTACAATCGAGTGACCCGCTACGCCAGAGGAACGAAGACGCGATATATCTGTATACCACGCTCGTCGCTCCAGCCGCATCCACAATCCGTAAGAGTGCAAGGGTAGTCCTGATTCCAGATAGAAGTCTGGACGGATTAAATTTTGAAACTCTTCTCGTTCGAGGAGAGACTGGATTCCACTACTGGATTGAAGATGCCACCATCGTGAATACGAATGCGACACGGTTGATTGCTCGACTGGACTCAGAGGGTTCTGGAAAGAATGTGGAAACGCTGCTGTTAATGGGAGATCCAATCTCGCCCGGAGCCAACTACCCTAAACTGTCCAATGCTTCCGCAGAGATCGGCAGTATCGAAAAGCATTTTCCGCCTGGAGATAGAACCGTCCTAACCCAGGTTCATGCGGTACCCGCTGCTTATGCAGCGGTTAGACCGGACAGATTTTCGTACATTCATTTTGTTGCGCATGGAACAGCTAGCCGCTTGAACCCCCTGGATTCCGCTATCGTGCTTTCCGCATCACCTGGGCATCCTGAAGCTTTCAAGCTGTACGCGCGAGACATTGTGCATCAACCGCTACACGCCAAACTGGTGACGATTTCGGCCTGCTACGGGTCGGGTCTTCGCGCCTATGCAGGGGAGGGGCTCGTGGGACTAGCCTGGGCGTTTCTCCGCGCCGGGTCGCATAATGTGATCGGCGCGTTATGGGAAGCAAACGACGCCTCAACGCCGCTGCTTATGGATCGGCTCTATAGTGAAATCCAAACCGGGCAATATCCCGATGCAGCTCTCCGAGCTGCGAAGTTGTCGCTGATTCATTCCCAGAGTGTATACCGCAAACCGCTTTACTGGGCAGCCTTTCAGCTCTACACCGGCAGGTAAGCTAGACCGGGGATAATCGCCTTCTCCATCCATTACTCAGCGAGCATACGGTGGGTACAGAAACATCCTTCCCTAACGAACAAATATTTCATTGCGAGTGAAACGCGCAGCCATGTTCTCGCACCATCGTTATGAACAGGGTTCTGCTGACGATTCGTTTGGTCCGCGTCAACTAATCGCTAAATGACGTGACTATCGCACTTTCGCAGTTCGTGCGAACCAGATCGTTTTCTGCGCCAAGGGCGAGAGCGGGCAAACTCTGCAAGGAGGATGTTATGGCGAAATCCACGAACAATGAGACGGCGGCACTCGAAGCCGTTAAGACGCACCGGCTTAAGTTTAATGAGCTGATTGCAGGCAATCCAAACTACTTCGGCAATCTGAAGGACAGCCAGTTTCAACCAATTGTCTCGATTGCGAATGATGCGTTTTACGAACAAGTGACATGCCTCGGCTTCAACCCCTCGACAAATGTGTTGGAAGCCGTAGTACAAGTCAATCAGGCATTCGGGTACAACGGCTCACTGTGTCAGAACGGATCCTTCGAATATGTACGATTTTTTGTGGACTACGGTTCCGGCTGGGAAGATGCTGGCCTGGCGGCGATCAACGTGCATGATATCCCGGGGCAGACCGACTGCCACAAGGATCCGGAAAAGCCACTCAGCTATGCAGTCTCGGTGCAGCTGACGCCCAAGGCGAACTGGTGTTTCTTTCCGGTACTGCCGAAAGCACGCGCGATCCTATCTTGGAATGCAATTCCGACGGCGAGCGATCCGACGTATACGCCGGTATGGGGCAATACTCTGGACGCGCAGATCCAGATACGGCCGCGGCCAATCTTTCTGAAGGAAATTGCCAACCTGAACGAGAAGGTGAAGCTGGTTCTGCCGCCGGAAGAGCTTGAGCAGGCTTTGCAGATTCCCATTCCGCTGCCTGACCCTGGTCCTCTATCCCTGACGCAATTGGCAAAGTTGTACCAGCCGCAGACCGCGGGAAAAGTGAGCGCAAAAGGGAGCGCAGTGGAAAGCGCGGTACCCTCCCATCGCTTCGGTTTTGCGCAGCTTCATCAGGCGCTGCACGCGAAGGCGGCCGATCCCAAGGGTATTGAAGCCAGTATTTCCGAATGGAAAAACCAGGGACTGGACTGGCAGTCGTCGATCTCGCAGTTGAGCGAAATCGATGCCGACGTGACCTTCGAGCAACTTGAATGCCTGGGGCTGGAGGGCGGCTATGGCCTGGAGCGGCTGGTTGCAACATTCCTGATCAAGCGGTCCTCCGGTTACGGCGGAGGACTCTGTACAGCTGGCAGCACCGAATATGTGGCCTTCTGGGCGGACTGGGACGACACCTGCGAATACACCTACCTGGGAACGGTGGGCGTGCAGGTGCATGATATCGCCAGCATGCCGGCGGGTGGGCTGGTGTATTCCGCCGTGCTCCCGGTAAACCTGAGCAACCACCGCAATCCGTGCAACACACCAAAGATCGGGCGGGTGCGCGCGGTGCTGTCCTGGGCGACACCACCTTCGACGACCGATCCGAATGCGCTGACATATTGGGGCAATCTGCTGGATACACATGTGCAGATTCAGCCGGGTACGCAGGTAAACTATCTCACGCCCACGATCAGCATTCTCGGCGGAATTCCCACCAGCATGATCGACAGCACGACCGGGCTGACGACCTGGAACGCCGTCTTTGCCCTGACGAATACGGCGGCCGACGCTCTCGGACGCGCCTGCCCGTTTGGCGGCAGAGTGGCCGTGCAGGGTGAATCGTTTGTGGGCTACAAGTACAAGCTTACCGTGCAGGACACGGGCGGCGGCACACCGACCACCCTAATAACCCCGCTGCTGCTGACGCGGTGGGACGGGACGACCTACACAAGCTCGCCCGATGTGAATGGGTACTTTACTTACGTGGACCCCACCCAAAATATAGATTCACTTCTGGGCGAGTGGGACACAAGCGGCGACGATTTGTGGCAGATCACGTTACAGATCGGGGATATGGCGGATAATCCAGTCCTTGGATCGCTGCCGGATACGCACTTGATCCAGCTCGACAACACGGCGCCGCAGGCGGCAGTCCACCTGGACAATAACCTGGATTGCAGCCGGTTTGTCGTGGGCGCCGTACTGAATGGCCACTTTGTCGCCTATGACAGCAACTTTGGGTCATTCAGCATAGGCTCGGAGCCTTATGCCGGACCAGTCTCGCCTTCGAGCGGAACTGTGCCGACGGCACCGCTGCCTTCTTCGGGCAACCCATGGACGCTGAACACCTCGTCGCTTCCGCCGTGCGGTTATGTGGTCCAGTTGAATGTCTGGGACCGCAGCATCGTGAACAGTTCACCAGGCTCGCACAACTACGCCCCCGCCTCAGTCGGCTTTTGCCTGCTGACTTCAATGTAGGGGTTCGTTTACTCAATCAGCTTCCCAGCTCGGCAAATGCCGGGCTGGGAAGGAAGGCGAGGCTTTATGAAGGCTCTACCAATTGCAATAGCTGCGCTTGCGGTGTGGCGGTTGACTCACCTGCTGCAGGCCGAGGATGGCCCGTTCGAAATGTTCGCTCGTTTTCGGAAGTGGCTGCGTCGGTTATCGCTTTTTGACGTCACCGACTGCTTCTACTGTCTAAGCCTGTGGGTGGCCGCTCCGTTCGCGATGACCTTGGGATCGCTATGGGAAGAAAGACTGACGCTTTGGCTGGCGCTGTCCGGAGCTGCAATTCTGGCCAATCGTCTTGCCGAGGTACAACCTCAGAGTGCTTTGTTCTATGAAGAACTCAATCGAGAGGAGAAATTCGCATGCCGTGTTGCGGAAATGGACGAAGACTACTAGTTCGAGATCCTCAGGCCCATCCTGGCACTGTTCGTGTTGATCCCGCCGTCTACAAGACCGCGTTGTTTCAATACACAGGCCGAACGCGGCTAACCGCCGTTGGGGCGGGAACCAGGACGGTCTACCGGTTCGATGGCCATGGATCACGGGCAATCGTGGATGGGCGGGATATCGCATCGCTGGCAGCAGTTCCGATGCTGGTAAAAGTGTGATTCTCAGGAGGCACGCTTTAAATTCCTGGTGTAGACCTTCGATAATGCGTCGATCACGGTTGCGGTTGTGAATAGATGGTTCTGGTCACGGAACAGTTTGTCAGGATCACCCAGCTTCCATGTCTCAAAACAATCGCGCCTGGTCACCCGCAACATTGGCCCACTTTCCCAGCTTCCATCGGACTTCTGATTTTGTATGAGTTCATCAACCAGGTCCGCGAGTTCTTGGTCTTGCGGATTGCCTGGGAGCCACAGAAGGCTCGAGACGAGAAGAGCCGAATCGAACGGGTGTTGTGGACGAGTGTGCAGAAGCGTTTCTTGTGTCACCCGCAGGTCGATGTTCATGCCCATTGCATGTAACAAGGACAAACTTCTTTCCGTGCTATATAGAAAAGAATTCCACCAGAACGACTGCCATATGCCGGCTGAAGTTCTGTGGTTCAGAACAAATTGAAGCCCGCGATCGACGGTTTCGCTGTCGGGATCGCCTTTTGTCATCATCGCGAGAACTGCCGACGGAGTCACGTCCGCATGCGAAACGGCCCAGGATCCCAGATCGGGCTGATCGCGATAGGTCGAAAAACCGCCGTCCGCGCATTGAAAGCTCTGGAGACGCGCATAGCAGCCCTGGGGGATACTCCTGCCTTCGGACGACAGGAACTGTATCGCGAGAGAGGTCGAGTCTGCGTCTGAACCAACTTCTTCGTTGTATCCCCAGCCGCCGTCGGGAAACATTCTCTCCTTGAGCCATTGCGACCCAAGATCGGTCGAAACCGACGCTCGTTCCCGGAGACTGCCGCTAAGGCTGGTCAGCTTGCAGCCGACAAACGCAGTGGTCCAGATAGAGGACTGTCCCGGAGGCAGATCCCAGTCTGTCCAGCTGCCGTCGTGCGATTGCCGGCTGAGGATGTATTCCAGGGACAACGCGAGAGCGCGTTTCAGACCTTTTATGGGATCACCATGCATCGAAATCGCTTGAGCAAGCAAGATGGGGCTTCAGGTAAATGGTGGTGTACTCTTCTTGTTTCTTCCATCCCAATCCTAAATAGATGTGCGTATTTACTTTGGTCAGGCTCATCTTTCCCGCGATGACATCAAGCATGCCTGTGTAGGCGTGTGCATCGATGTTTCGAAGTGCCAGCCATCGCAGACAGCGGTCCCTGGCCTGCGAGTCGGACTGAAACAAACAATGACCGCAGAACTCAATCTTTATATCTGTAGGCCATTCCGGGCCTGGACCAAAGCCGGCCGAGAAGACGACAGAGTGTGTTGGATAGACGCGATCTTCTTCCAGAATCGTTTCTGTATATTTCCTGAACGTGTCGGCGTATCGCTCGCCACCAAAATGCCGAAGCAGGTCGCGGTAATAGAGAACGGAGTTTCCGTATCCGGTGAAATAGATCCTGCTGTTTGGAGCTTCGTTCTGACTAAGCGAGACCGCCATTCCCAGCGGGGTCATTTTGCCGGCCAGCAATCGCCGGACTTCCTGATGCTTTTCAAAAGCTCCAAAAGATGCCGCAAAGTCATCTAATTTGGACCATCGCTCATTTTCTGCACCGTTCTTGCCATTGATATAGATCTTGATACCGGACTTTCCTCCCGGTGTAAAACTCGCGCCGATCCAGCATGTTCCACCGCGATCGGGATCCAGTTCGTAGGCATTCACGGCGGTAGCTCTGCGGATAACGGCAGCAACGGAATCAAGGTCTCCGTCCAACTGGAGCAATGCTGCCAGTTTCCGCATTGTTGCTTCGAGGAGCTCTCCGGTTTCGATACAGGACAGGGTTGGATTAATAGCCTCGCTCAGAAATTGCAGCGGCGGGGCTTGCCGTCCCAGGGCGAGAGAAAACTGGATGGGCGTGCCGTCGTGGTTCAGGGTTGAGGATCGCGTCGTCAGTCCGGCCGAATGGCCGTCTAGAGGCGCGCGGCAAATCAATTCGTACGCCCGATACAACTGCACGGATGTGTTGGCGAGACCGAACTTGGGAATGAGCACCTGAAGCTGCCCGGCGATGAGATCGTACCAGGAGTTCTCCATCCGCTCGCGCGGTCGAAGGTTCTCAAGCGTGGCCACGTGAGCTCCAGTTAAGCCTTCTTATTTCTTTTTTCCGGGAGCGCCGCCTTCTTCCATCCAGGCCTCACGTGCTCAGGACGACCACCAGGCCCATCGTCCGCCTTCGACAGTTCGACCGTGATGCGCGAAGGAACAGCAGCATGGAAGAGCACAGCCTGTCCCGGTTGAAGTTCCACGTTGCCAGGTTCGAAGCCGCGCGCTGAGCATTCAACCTTGACGGGGTTTGGCGGGCGATAGGCCGTCTTCCCCACCTTCGGATAGCTGACGGTGATCTTTCCCTTCCCCTTGCCGAGAGCGTTGGTGCTGGAGTACGTTCCGGGTCGCAGAATAACAGCCGAGAAGATGTCGCCATCTTTCAGTTCGCGGCTGTCGAATTGATTCTGTTGCTTGGGATCCTCCGCGGCCTTCCCGACGCGCACGGCATAACCGCCGGCGCCCGCGGAGACGTGGAATACAGCGTATCCCTTTGGGTTCACCTCGAACTTCGTATTTGCTCCGGTGCCATCGCCCGGGCAGCCACAACCGGTCGCGCCTGCATTGGCGGCAGGCGCGGACGGGCTGCTTTCGAACGTTGCCAGATCAATATTCGCTTGTGCGACAGGACTGTTTTTGTCCACATTGATATAGAAGTCGGCGAAATGTTCGTCGCCTTTATACACGACGCCCCTGTACTGGCCAGGCTCCAGGAAGCGGTGTGTCACTCCTCCGAGCATGGTGAGCGAACCGCTGTCTAATCCTATTTGCGTGAAGAGATTCTGATCAAAAGTCAGTTTCATGGCTATGCACCCACATTCGCTTGAACAATCATTTCTTGCGCGTCAATCGTCGCGGCCAGATCCCGGATGGGGATTTTGACCGGAATGAGCCCGCCACTCGCCTGGAGGATGGGGAAGGGATCTTCGAACTGATAGAGGGGATATTTGCTGGCGAAATAATCCGCGATCGCGGTCTCCAGAAGCGAAACCAAACCGAAGAGATTCCCTAACAGGTCAGAGAGCCATTCGGCGATGCTGGTCGTGATTCCCAGCAGGTTCGTGATCAGGTCGATAATCGGGCCCAAAAACGCCATGATGATGTCGATCGCCCAACCCGGCAGCCATGACGGAAACAGATTGTCGATCGCGGTAGTGATTGCATTGACCAAGATGTTGTCGATCGTCGCCGGCACGTCTATGGGAGCCACATTCACCAATACCGGATCGATGTAGATCTGCCACTGGTTCGAGTGTCCATTGAGTTCCGCGTCCAGGTCCGTCCAGCCCGGAAGACGTGCGGGATCAATATAGTATTTCGGCAGCAAACTCGCCTTCAGGTCTGTGATCTGCGAAGTAAGGCCGGAGAGGTTCAGCTCCGCACAAACAGGACCTCCGATGCAAAACCCTGGGAACCCCACGAGGCAGCCATTCCATGGATCGGGAACGATACAAAAACTCGGGATGCAGAAACCAGGTAAGTTAAGACATAGTGTGAAGTCGAGGGTACCGAAGACGATGTCGACGTCCTGTAGCTCGAAGGTGTTGTCGTTGTTCAACTGCAGATTGCCCCCGGACAGGTGCACGCTGACGGAATAGCTGGCGGAGAACGGCCCGAAGTTGGCCGTGTCTGACTTCGAGAAGCTGAAGTTCTTCTCCACTTCGTTGAACAATTGCTGGAACGCTTTTGCGGATGCAGCTATCGTGATATGGCTCATGGTCCCACCGTAATCGTAATGAATATCTTCAACTGATCGTCTTCAATTGCAGGGTTGTCACGAATGGGCGGATTGGGCGTGAGTTCCGCCGAGATGGTAGCGAGACTCAGTAGCGGTATGTTGAATAGCATCGTGGAAATTGGGAAAATCAGCTTTTCCTTCAACAGCAGTTCGAACGTTGTCTTCAGGTAGCAGTTGATGTTGTCCGAGAGCCCCTTCGGCTGAATGCCTACGACATCCACACTGTCCACAATTCCAACCAAAGACGGTTTCCCCCCAACAGTCTGGACCGCAACGTGGGCCACCAGATAAGCATCCAGGCAGAAGCAAAGCAGCCTGCGGGTGGGTGGTACGAATTCCTGCTGCTGCCTCACATTGTTTGCTTCGCCAAACACAGTCGGAGTCGGCAGGAAACCTTTCAGGAACTCACTCGGGCAATCCATACCTCCGCAGACCTGCACATGCATGGCAAGGTGCTGCTGCGGAAGAGGCGGGTTGAGTGCAGCAGGCAGAGTAACGATATTCCCAGGATAAAAATCCACCTCCGCCTTCACCAGTTGCACGCAAAAGTTCAGGCCCACCGGCGGCGAGTCCGCACCCAGAATCGGAATGGGACTTACGACGTTGAAAAGCGGATTGCCGTAGTCGGTCACATCAATGGTGTGAGCCACCCGGAAACAGGCAAGCTGTGGATGATCACTCACATATTGCGTTGCGAAGTTGAACCACGAAGGGCGCTGCCGCATCACGTGTTGCGCAACCAGGTTGATGCCGTCTTCATGCACAGCAGCGTAAAGGTCGCAGTTGTCGGTATATGCCATAGTCCCTCCCTCAGACCCTCGGACGTTGGCGACAGGGCTTTTCAAATCATCGACGGACCTTCAGGGGCCGTCGAATGCCATCTGGTCCTGTTCCCATCCTGGACACATAGTGCATCGGCGGGTGAAATCGTTTCAGCGAATGATGATTATTTGAGAGGGCGCGAATTTCGACAGGAAAGTATTTGAAGTTCAGAATGAAATGGAGTAAGGTGACTGCCGCGCCTTTAATCCGACTGTCATCGAAGGAGCCACACCGCTCTCGCCAAATCAAAAGACAGCGTTAAGTTTTTGAAGGCCGGAAATATTGCAGGCGAGTCCCAAAGGAGTTATTAATTAGCACGATTAACTCTTCAGCCAGCGGTCGAACCAGGAAAAAGCTTCGTCCTGCATATCGAGGTCGAACTTATGTGGCCCACCGTAGAAAGTCGCATGGTATCGCTCCGGCGAACCGGCTTTTTTGTAGACGTCGGTGAGTATCTGGTCCGCTCGTTCCATCTCCGGCAGACTGAATAGCTCATCCTCGCGGTTGTTCAATACCAGCACGGGATTTGGCACGCCAAGTCCAAGCACCTCCGGATAATCCAGATCTCGCGGTAATCCGGTTACATAGCACATCCATGTATGGGTGTAGGACTTATTCAAAAGATAGTCGCGCCACGTTGTCATCATGCCGACACAACACGAGCAGCGGATGCGTTCATCAGCGCCTGTCAGCATCACAGTGCGCAGTCCGCCGCCCGATAGCCCGGCGCAACCGATCCTGGTTTCATCTACATCCGGCCGCGAGGCGAGATAATCGACCGCCCGCCGATCGTCAAAGACAAAGACACCGGGCCAGTTCATCCCTGCGCTGAACAGGCTCTTGGCAATCAGATGCTCGTGTTGTGCAGCGAACTTGTTGTAGCGCTGTATCTCGTCCTGGTCCTCCGGGTCCTTCTCCTCCATATTGTCGCGGATGTTGGCCGGCAAATCTGCCACTCGGATCCGACGGCTTCCAAACGTGAACGTGTCGTGCACCAACACCACATATCCACGACGAGCCAGTTCATTGGCCCACGCGGCGCCACCATAGTATTGCTGCTGATGCTGAAGCATCGCCGGATGGGGGTTCTGCGAGATTCGTGCAATTTTCCGCCAGCCGAAGTATTTGTTTTCGGAATGGTCATGCAATCCCACTATGCCTGGCAATTTACCTGTGGCTCCTGCCGGTTTCAATACCACCGCTTCGGTTGGAGGTCCGTACGGCAGTTGCCAGGTCAAGTGCTCGATCGACAAACCATCGAATTCCATTCGGCGCTGAACTGCTGGTACCGGCGTGACCGGGTGACCAGGACCCAGCAGCAGTTCCCGATATCGGGCCCGCGCCACAGACCGCCAAGCCTCCAGGTCACTGAACGCCGGCTGACGGAAAGACAACCGGGGCGGATCCTGCATCGTTTGCGCTGCCCATTCGCCATATGCGCCTATCATGTTTTCGATCATGGTTCACATTCTCTCCGGTTTTGAAGGGACTTGCGAAGTACCGCACTCTGCTCGCGTCCACCCAAGCGACGGTCGCCATGTTGGAACTAACCGGCTGGGAAGATACCGAATACTGCGTTGTATTCCGCAGTTCCAATCTCTACATCGAGATTGGATAAAGAAGAACCAGGTGCCGGTGATGAAGGCTTTCCTCATTTGCAAATCAAACGATGGATTCGTGCGGTACTACGACTGCTTCCTGCGATTGGCAGCAGCGCCTGACGCCTTCTCCGAACCGGGGATCAGCTGCCCAAATTGCTTGGACAGCTCCGACGTAGCTTGCAGCAAGGATCCAATGACAGGTGAGTCCTTACGTGGATTAAAGCGGGACGTCGGACCAGAGATACTCATCGCCGCAATGGCGACACCATGGGCATCCACGATAGGAGCACCGATGCAGGTGGCCAGCAATGATCCTTCGCCGCGGTCGAACGCATATCCGAGGGCGCGTACGCGTTTAACTTCCGCGATGAACTCATCGGGATTGCTGATGGTATTCTGCGTGACAATTTCAAGCTTGCGGCCTCGCACCATGTCCTCCACCAGTCCTTGCGGAGAAAATGCCAGAATTGCTTTCCCCAGCGCGCTGGCGTGGGCGAGCACAGAGGCTCCACGGCTCTCCTGAAGCCTTAAGGCAAACTCGCTGGGAACAACTTCCAGGTAAGTTACCTTGTCCAAATTGCGGATGCCTAGATTGACGGTTTCGCCGTACTTGTCACGAAGATCCAGCATGTGGGGCAATGCGAGCCTTCGCAATGCCTCGCTGTTTGCCTCATCGCTCACCAATCTTGCCAGCGCAAAGCTGACTCGGTAATTGCGGTCGGCATCCCGTACCACATATCCCATTTCCAACAGCGTGCTCAGGATGCGAAAAACTGTTGATTTGGGAACGCCCGTGCCCAGCGTGATCTCTCTTAGACCAAGCGCCTCGAGGCGCGAGAGCTCCTCAAGAATGCGAAATGTGCTTCTCACAACGGGTACGGAGTATTTGCCGTTCGGCTCTATACTCCCCTTCACCTGTTTTTTTTTCACATTCCTCCATTCCTGATTCCAACCGAATTTCCCGTTGCTGTGGCCGCGGAGTACTTCGCTGAGCGGATATTCCTTTAGACTGGCCCAGTGATGGCAAATGACTGTGTCGGTTGCACCGATAGAAACCCATTCTATAGCGTCTAGTTTCCCACGCTTCAATAGGAAAACGCTACCTGGAACAGCTGGAAGTCGCTCAAATCAGAGCCGTTGCGGGATCTCCTCTGCTGACGGCAGCAGGAGTTGCCCATTGCGAAATACGTAGCTGATTCCGACCGGCGGCAAATCAGGTTTTTCATATGTCGCCGGACTATCAATGGTGTTCGCATTGAAAATGGTCAGATCCGCATATGCGCCCGGAGTCAATGTTCCTCGGTCGGAAATGCCATAACGAAACGCCGGCCGTGATGTTATTTTATGCACGGCTTCCGCGAGCGACATCCATCCGCGCTCCCGGCATATTGTGCCGAGCAGCAGCGGAAAGGTGCCATGCAGTCTTGGATGCGGTCGCCCCTTCACATAAAAGCCATCGCTGATGATCGTGGCGAGCGGATGAGTCAGACTGCTCTTGAGGTTCTGCTCGCTCTGGTTGAATGAAATCATAGTCACGTCTCCTCCTTCCTCAATCAACAGATCGATCAGGACGTCGACCGGTTCGCATTTGCGCAGGATTGCCAGTTCCGCGAGATTCATGCCGATGGCCGAAAGGTTCTCGCGAGTGCCGACAGAGGAGATGTAAATGTCGTCCCACCGCCAAGGAAGACCTCTTTTTGTTTCAATCTGCGATCCCGGTTCGTTGAGCCGGATCAGTTAGCCGGGCCAGCATTGCTCCGATCCCACCATCCAATGCGGTCTGTGGAAGCAACTGGGTTAAAACGCTCGACCCGGCAACATAGGGATAGCAATCGAATTCAACGTCAACGCCGTTCGCGTGCGCCTTCTCGATAGCATCGATTGCGAGACTTCATGCTGCGGCCAGTTTGCAGCACCCACCGCCTGAAGGTGGGATATCTGCAAACGGCACCCACTACGGCGCGCAAGCTCGATCTGCTCTTCCACCGCGGCCACCAGACCGGCAAAATAGGTGCGTATGTGGCTTGTGTAAATCTTGCCCCGGCTGGCCACGACCCGGCATAACCGCTCCAGTTCAGAAGTGGGTGCGCTCGATCCCGGCGCATACATCAGCCCAGTCGAAAACCCGGCGGCGCCGGCATCGAGCGCTTCGCCAAGCAGGCTCTCCATCCGCGCTACGTCGGTTTCCGGCAGCGGTCCCTGTTTGCTGCCCGCAACCGCAACCCGCAGAGAACCATGTCCGACCAGCGACACAACATTGGCTGTTTGACTGTGTGCAACGTCCGTCAGATATGCCTCAGTGGAGGACCAGCCCCAGTGGTCATCACCACACAAAATGCCATTAGCAAACTGGCGAAGTTCGGCATGGTTGGCGGCGGGAGGATATGCGGAAAAGCCGCAATTGCCAACGACCTCCGTCGTCACGCCTTGGCGAAGTTTCTCCAGACGCCCCTCGATGACCTGCAGGTCTGAATGCGTGTGAGAATCAATAAAGCCCGGAGCGATCGTCAGGCTGGCGCAGTCTATTTTCTGTACGCCGCTTGGTAGTTCGAAGTTTCCCACTCTGCAGATGCGATCGCCCTTTAGGTGGAGGCTTCCATAAAACGGTTCGCCACCAGATCCATCTACGATGGTGCCGTTTGTGAGGACATACTCATTCATCTATATACCTCTGCTGAATAGCTTGCGCTTGCTGGTCAGCACGGACCGCTCTTTGCAAGCTGATCTTTTTGGAGGACAGGTCTGTGTTGTCCCAATCATCTTCGTAATGAACGTAGTATATATCTATTGACACAAGCTGATCTGGTTGATGAAGGCTGGAGAATCTGATGCTTTTATTTAGCTGATATAGAAACGTTGACCAGCGGTTCTAATTCATAGCGCGCTGTGCAGCAGCCAGAGTAGTTTCAATGTCGGCATCCGTATGGGCGGTGGAAATGTACCATCTTCCATCGGGCAATGCCAGGACGCCCTCATCCAGCAATGCTAAAGCAAAATCGCTGTACAGTTGCTTGTCGGCACGGAGCAGGTCACGATAGTTCCGCGGCTGTTGGTCGAGAAATAAAAGGCAGAAGACTGGACCCTCGCCAGAACTAATGACGGGATACCCACGAGACAGGAGGATCTTCGTTAGCTCAGTGCGCAGCGTCTGGCCTCGGCGGTAGAGGTCAGCGTAAACATCTGTCGGATTCCGCGACAGAACTTCAAGGACGGCCTTGGCTGCGGAGAGCGCGATTGGATTTCCATTCAGGGTTCCGGCATGGACGACGTTCCCAGCAGCGATCAAGTCCATAAATTGCCGCTTTCCGGCGAGGACGCTTAATGCGGTCCCTCCACCGATGGCCTTGGCATAGGTGGCAAGGTCGGGTGTTACACCATAGAACCCTTGCGCCCCAGAAAGACCAAGGCGAAATCCAGTAATGACCTCGTCGAAAATCAGCAAGGCGCCTTCTTTCCAGCTAATCTCTCGCAGGAACTCCAGAAAACCGGGATCAGGCGGGATGCAACCACTGTTACACATAAGCGGTTCGCAGATGATGGCGGAAATGGCGCCAGGAAATGCGGCGAATGCGGCTTCAACACTCCCGACATCGTTCCACTGCGCGACGATGGTGGTGTGCGCAGCCACTTGCCCGTCGCCTTCTCCTATGGGAGCACCCTGGGCGGCCTCAATCTGATCCGACGTGGGATGATAACTTGCCAGGACTGTATCGTCCCAACCGTGATAATGACCCTCAAACTTCAAAAATTTAATTCGCCCGGTGGCGGCGCGGGCTAGCCTCAATGCAACCTGGACGATCTCAGTCCCGCTATTTGCATAGCAGATTAGATCACCGCAAGGTATGATCTTCGTCAAAGATTCGGCGACCTCATACTCCAGGTCGTGCTGTGCCCCAAAAGTTAATCCATTTTTCACGACTTCGGTGATGGCATGGACGATCTCGTGCGGCGCATGTCCGAGGATATTTGGTCCCCAGGCCAAGGTGTAATCAATGTAGGAGTTTCCGTCGACATCCCAGAGGGTAGCCGCAAAGCCTTTCTGGAAAAAAAGCGGATAAGGACGCGCAGACCGGCGAAGGCCGCTTGAAACACCACCTGCAAGGGAATTAAACGCACGCAACCAGCGCTGCTTTGAGCCGGCGGTCTTCGCGATTACGCTCTGTTCGCGGATATTAGGCGAGAACCTGACAGAAGAGTTTTTGAATGGTCGGTCAGCCGGACGGGCATGGTTCCGTATTGAATCAGTCATGTGCCTATTGGCGTTCGTGAATCATAGTCGTACATCAAAGTTTAGTTGTCAAGCAATATGCGGGAAATAAACCTAAGGCAACCGACCGAGGCAAGTTTTCTATGTCATCGGATGTTCTATTTGCTGGAAACGGATTTTCCCAGAATGTCCTTGGGGTTATGTCGCTAGCTGAAATGCCCGGTTTTGCGCGCTTCACAAGGAGTCGACCAACAGAATCATGTTCATCCTACTAATCCATTAATTCATACAGAGATGTAAGATGACTTCTCGCAGCCGGCGGCCAGGTTATTGGAACTACCAACGATATGGTTACCAGCTAAGATGCGCCAGATGTTCTAGTCCGTTATAGAAGATGTTGAACTGAAGCGTTATATCTTCCGCCAAGTTGCCCGGAAGAAGAGCCACAATCCGCTGTTCACCTGGGTATGGGACAATCCCCTGCCAGTTGTTCGAGGGGAGGCAAGGCATCGCCCTCTTCGAAATCCGAAGAGAAGTTGCTGAATCTGGTCTGGGCGCGTCTCCAAAACTGGTATTCCGCGTTCCATCGACCCAGGGCGGTATACAAGCGATAGTCCGTATATTGCGCCCGCCACTCTCGCCGATAGGATTGCCTCAATTGCGAGATTGCATCCATCAGATCTGCGGTGCGGCTATGTGTGTCATTGAAGATACCCTTCTCCAGTGCATCATCGAGCTGCGCTTTCGTCGGTCGGGATGGAAGTGTGGTCCAGATGTCTGCGATCTCCAGCGCGTAAATATGCTTCATGCTGACGTAGTCCAGCATCCGTGCCCCCAGCATAAAAATGGAGATTTCTGCGGGCTGTTCACCTAGGGACTTCGCACGGTAGAGGTGTTCCTCCGCACTCTCGGCATGCAGTCTGCACTGCCGCAGATCCTCGCGGTGTGATTGCAGCCGCTTCAACACTCTGGATGAGAAGGGATCCTGCCAAAACGCCCGCATCGTGTTCTCGCCGAATACTGCCTCGAGACTGCTCTCGCCAGCGGTCAATTCAGTAAGCGCCTGGGCCATCTCTGGAGCGGCAGCCTTGCGATACATCAACCGGCTGTAGTCCGCAAAGAACTTAGATTGCTGCATCGGCGCTGATTGCCAGGGCGCAATCGCACCGTAAGCCATCCCGGGCCAGGACATTTGCATGAGCATCTGGCCATCGTCAGTCCACACACTATTCAATAGACCAAGGGCATCGTCTTTGCGACCGGCAGCCAACAGGGTGTCGATATTTGCAAAAGTCTTGTCAAAGTTCGGCGCCACCGTGTCCCAACTGCTGACACCAGAAATAACGATCATGGGCACATGATTTTCCGCCAGAGGAGCCAGCCATTTCTTGTATGTCGGGTCGGGTGCCGGATCGTAATACCACGGCAAGGCAATGATCCCTGGCGGCAGTTTCGTAACAATGGCGGGAAACTTCACCATAATATCTGCATACGCCATGACATGCTTACCGTGCGCCTGGAAAAGGCTGGTGACGTTGGCCAATTGTTTTACAAATAGCTGGACGGCGGTGGCATTCGATCCCGCGTGTTCCGCGGCCTTCTGAATGCTCCAGGTCTCATCGAAGCCGATATCCACGAACGGGCTAGGAAACAGTTCGGACAATTGGGAGACCCAATCCTTTAAAAGAGCATTTACCTTTGGATTTGTTGGATTGAACTCTCCACCGTGGGGAAAATCAGCAAGGTCAGAATACTTTTCGATTCGGAAAAGGTCATGAAGGTGGCCGTAAAGTTCGATCGCTGGGATGACATCGATGTGCCGTTCCTGGGCATAGGCGATGATCCGCCTTATCTGATCTTTGGTAAACCGTGCTTGTGGGTTTAGGAGCGGGTAACCTTTGAGTTCGATGTTGCCTTCGGAATACAGAAAATATTGATTGGCTTTCCACCGCGCCAGAAAGTCAAGCTGCTTCTCGATTTGTGTCATCGTACACATCGGGCCCTCGCTGCCAACATCAACGAGGGTTCCACGATACGCGAGAGAGGGCCAGTCATGGATATCGACTTCAGGAAACCTTGCCGAGTTGCCGCTGCCTTCGGCGAGTTGAAGCAGAGTCTGGATCCCGTAATAGATCGCGGCGGAAGAACTGCCATTGATCTCAACTCGATGCTGGCTGACCGTCAGGCGATAAGCCTCCCGTGAGTTCGGCCCGGGTTTTTCTCCCGGCACCGGCAGCGGAGCAACCGGACCTGTCCGATTGAGAAGGATCGCAGGCCTTCTTGCGCGGTTCGATAACACTGGTACTTCGATTCCGGTCTTTTCGGCCAGGCCTCGCGCCAGTTCGTGGGCTGCGAAGCGATCCTCAATAGACGGAGTGGATGCGAATCCGATGCTGAGGCCGCGAATGCTGAGGCTGCCGGAGCCATATTGAATCGCTTGAGGTTGAGGCAGGATCTGAACACGCTGCTGCGCGTGGAGGGTACCGATGCAACAGAGCGCCGCTGCAATACCCGTTGTGATACATAGGCAGCCAAACTTCTTCATAATTTTCCGTCCCGTTCCGATAAGAGTCGTGTTAGCTCTGCAATCGACATCTGAAAGCTGCCGCCAACAATCTAGAAAGCTGTTTATAAACATTTTGAAGCGTTTCTGGCAGCATCATTCATGCAACCAGCTCTAATGGGATAAGTTATCAGATAGCACATAGAATTCCGTAATGAATCGCAGAATTTCTGCCGGACTGGCGGACGGCACATCAAAAAATAAAATTTCCTTGGGAACGCAGCGAAATCGATATCACCGGCGTCTCATATCAGATATACATATATTTCTATTGATACTATTTTACGTTTGGGCGTTAAGATTGTCCCAGCCTGGATTCGAGATGTAGCAACAGGTCGTGGATGCCGCTGCCGCTCCACGGCGCAGCCATCCAATAATGACCCTCGACCGCGTGCCCAGGTTCCAATCGTTTTCGGAATATGACTGTATCGTTTTCATCATCATTTGTTTTCAGGGTTCCTGTGCTGGAAACCGTATTCGGATCGAAATAGAGAGCAAGCCCGAGTGGACCAATTTGGGGATCTTGTTCGCCGTCAAGCACCAGCCGGCCCGGGGCAGAGTCCTTTCGCATTTTAGGTAAATGGCGGATGCCCGCGCCTACCTCGTACGTACGAGAGAGTGAGAGCGGCACGATGCGAAAGCGGCATTGCACAGCTTCGGAGCTAGCCGCGATGGAATAAATTGCGTCGATGATGACCGCATCCTGCCCAATGGTCCAGCGGTTCATGTGCGCTTCCACCGCCGCTCGCACCGGACCATCAGAAATCACTCGATACGATGGTGCTTCGTGCGGAGCCGGTTTATGCGCATAATCCGGCATATTGAGGGGTGGCCGGAAAGCTTCGTTTTGAGAACGCAGGAACAGTCCCCCCGAGGCCGAGCGTATCGCCCGCATAAAAAATATCTGCCCGCGGGCGAAGGGGAACTCGCGGTGAAGAAGCCCACCAGATCGTTATTCAACCCCGACTTGCTCTGATAACGGCCCTGTACATCGAGGAAAAATCCTCCATAAGTCCGATACCCAATCATCTCCGATTCAAGCGCTGTCGTGGAGTGGTTATAACCAAATGAACGGCTGGCATCAACACGCTTCGGCCACGGAATTCGACCGCGCAGAGAAGTCGGACTTATTTCGGTCGCTGCGTCAGGTTTCCGCTTTGAAGCGGCGCGAGGGGAATTCTTTTGCCTACTACATATTCGAAGGCACCAAGGTCCGCAGACACGCGTCCCGAATAAAGCTGAAACCAGGTCTTTCCCGGCTTGAGTAGATTCTGGATTGCATAGTAATCCATGACAGGGAGGTCGACGGTCACGTGAACGTCGCGATTCGACAGATTGAGGATAACCAGAATTTCGGAGTTGTCCTTCTTGCGCAAAAAGCTCAAGACGCTATCCGGCTCCGTATTGTTAACCCAAACCACACTGCCGGATGTAAGTGCCGGATAAGTGGCTCGCATTTCGAAAAGCTTTTTGTAGTTGTCGAATGCCGCCTCGATCGACTTTTCATCGGCGCCGTTTCCGGGGTCGGACCAGCGGATCGGTGCAAGTCTCCTCCAAGCTGTAGCGGTCGGATCGTCAACCTCCTGCCCGTTATAGAGAAACGGAATTCCATCCAGCGTAAAATCGAGCACCGACGCCGCCATTGCGCCCTTCTCGCCGAACTGAAGAACGGCTCTTGGCCAATCGTGATTGTCGGTGAAGTGGAGCAGCCTGGCTCCGCGTGGCATCGTGGAATTCATCTTTTCCCAATTCTCACGCAGCCTGATCGCGGGTGCTCCATCGCGTAGAACGGAACGAAGTGTCAGGTAGTACTGGAAATTGTAATTAATATCGAAAGCCTGCAGCTGATCGTCCGGACGGTCGGATTCAGACAAGAGGATGACCTGCGGATTCACCCGGTCCAAAGCCTTTCTCGCCGCATCCCAGAACGATATTGGAATGCCCCCGCCGACATCGCAACGGAAGCCGTCCACGCCGAAATCTCGAACCCAATGCACCAGACTGTCGATCAGATATTTACGCACCTGAGGATTGCGATAATCCGGCAGCGGCTGAGGCCAGAAGCCACGCGCGATTTTCCCGTCCTCCGTCTTGACAAAGAATGCCGGATTTTCCTTCATCATGATGTTGTCCGGCGCGCTGTGGTAATAAACGATATCCAGCATTACTTTCAAGTGCAGCTTATGCGCGGCCGAAATGAAATCATGGAGATCCTGTGCCGTTCCCACCTCCGGATCGATCTGGTTGTAATCGGCGATGCTGTAAGGCGAGGCGTGCGGGTCGGCGGACCTCTTTGCGATCGGTCCCAGATAGATAATCGTCGCTCCAAGGTCAGCGATATGTTGCAGATGGGGAATTGCGCCCCGCAAATTTCCTTCTTTACTGAATGCATTCAGCCAAAGTTCGTAAATGCTGGCCTGGTGCAGCCATTCCGGAACCGGCCTCGCTTCGCGCTGTCCAAAAGAAAGGTTCTGCGCGGAAGCCGATCCGATGGGAAGAAGAAGGGACAACAGGAGAGCAATTCTTCGCATAGCCGTATTTATTCTTTGCGGAAAACAGCTCATAAATCGGCGCTCCCGAAACCCTCCATCATCGTCCCTGCGGTGCGCTTGCGAAGCCGCGCACCACACAGTGAACGAGTTGATCGATTTGTTGCGAGCTTAACTGCCCGCCGAAAGCCGGCATACCTGCATCCGTCCCATTGGTAAGCGCATCCAGCAGAGCTTTGTCGCTTTTGCCGGCCTGCCATGCAGAATCGGTGAAATCGGGTGTGCGCGTTGCCGACATGCCCCTGCCATCCGGGCCATGGCACATCACGCAACGCTGTTTGAAAACGGCGGTCGCTTCACCACACTGCGGGAGATGGCCAGCCCCCATCGGCGCTTTCGGTTGCGCAGCTTTGATCGCACGCGGAGGCGCCGGAACGACCGTCACATGGGGCGCGGCTGCTCCCGGAGAGCGTAATCCAAAAGCGTAAATAGCGCCGTCATGCGTTGTAACGAAGATTTTGCCGTCGCCAATCGCGAGTCCGGAAAAATGGGTCCAGCCGGGCATGGTATCGCCGCTGCTCCAGAGTTCCTTGCCGGTGCGGGCATCGAGCGCATGCAGAATGGCGTGTCCAGTATTGCGGGTTTGCCGATTCGTAAGGAGCTGTTTGATGTCTCCTGCGTTCACCTGTTGGGTATTCTCACCCGTCCCCACGACGAAGAGCACGCCGCCGGCAATCGCCGCCGGATCAGGCACCGCAATATCGGAAGAAATCCAGGCCGGTTTAAGGAAAGGTTCGCGATCTGGGCCCGGCACTACGTTGAATGCCATGATGCTGCCCTGGGTCACGACTCCATAAGCTTTCGGAAATTGCGCCGCCTCGGTCGGCACACCCCAGGATGGTACGTACAGCCATGTTTGAGCGGCAGCATCTTTCCACACGCTCATCGCCCCCCAGATCCCGTTCTTCTCGAATGTCTGCTTGATATTGGTGTAGCGCGGAGAAATGTACGCTGTCGCATTGTGATTGGGCCCGGACATGGTCGCGGTATCGGTCACGTAGATGGCGCCCTCCTTGCCGCCGACTGCAGCCAGCACGCGGTCGCGCCACGGAAAGATCACCGGGGTCGTGCCGCCCATATCGAGGTCGCGGCGCGTCAGATCCTGCCAGATTGTCGGCGTATAGTATCCGGCCAGCTGGAGCGTGCGAGGAACCAGCTTGAGGACGGTGTCGCCAAATTCATTGGCGGTAGGATCGAACGGCGCGTCGCCTGTGGCTCCATAAATAAATCCATTGAAATCGACGGAGGGCCCTCCTCGTCCCCAGATACCGGCGCCTCCATAAATGGCGCTGTAAAACCGCACGACTGGCCTGCCTGCTACATCCGGATTAAGGGCCGCAATGCCTGAGCTGACGTGATTGCAGCCCTGAGAGATCGACGTGTAAAGGACCCCACCGGAGTAGTTCAGGCTCCACATTTTCGAAAAAGCCGGTACAAACTGCGTCGGCGGCATGGCCGGATGACCGTCGGCGAGAGCAAGCGTATGCAGGCGGCCGTCACTGCTGATGACGAACACTCTGGCTCGGGCAGCATCGATGACTGGCGTATCGTTCAGGGCGTAAGGGCAGAGCCAATCAGGATTTTCGGGGCGCGGTTGAATCGCCGAAAAATCCTTTTTCCACACCAGATCTCCGGTCTCTGCATCCATAGCGTAGATTTGGTCGGAGCTTCCCGCCACTATTACCAGATCCTTTTGACCGGTAGCCATTTTCACACCACGAACGATCAGTGGCGCGGTCAGCCCGTTCAGGACAATTGGTTCATTAGGTACTACTGTCTTCCACATCAATCCAAGTAAAGATACATTGGACGGGGAAAAAGCATCTTCGTCGTTCGCAAAACCGGAGCGCTGCGGGTCATGCCCAAACGTGGTCCATTGTCCCGTTTGAGCCGTCGCCGCGGTAACAATCAACAATAGAAAAAGTAAAAGCCGGAAATTTTTATTCCACACTCGCGATTTGCTCCTGGAGTAAACGAATAAAACTAGTTGTTGCCGATACTGACCGTTCGTTGTAGCGCGCCAACTATGATCAGACTGAAAAAGTTTTGGAATGACAGCCACAAACTATTTCCAGAAGAATAGATATGGCGATAAAGCCGTCGGTCGAGTTATGCGCATGCGTGTATCCATGAATCTTTTCTTGCAACGAAAAAGTCTCGCCTTAATTTTTGCAGGTCTATAGATTCCTTCGCTACTGAGGCACGTCGTTATACTCCAGATAAACTGCAAGGTTTACCGTGCCGACGGACACACCATTTTGCGTTGCCGTCCAGCTCAGCATCTCCGGCGACTTCTCCTTGGAGTCGGCCGGCGCGGTAAGAAACAGCTCAATGGGGTAAGTGTCGCCTGGCTTGAGTTGATAGGTACGATTTTCAGTATTGCCTGTCCATCCAGCCGGCAAATCGGCGCGCAGCGTAATGTCGGCCGCAGTATGAGAATTGTTTCGCAAAATCAGTGGCACCCATAACTGGCGGTCGTAGGTACCCAGCGCACTCTGCGGCGGCACCAGGTTTTCTAGCGATGTAAGACTGTGAGCCGGATAGAACTCTCGATAGAAGGCCCATGGGCCGCCGAGTGCAAGACTGATCCCGGAGGCTGCACGCTCATGAAATTGCGGCTTCGGAACATAGGGAATCGGCTTATCGTCGATCCCGGCCCACACATCCGCATCGATGGCGGAAGGAACTAGCGACTTCCCCAAAATAAGATACTCCGGCATATTGAAATAGCTGCGCATTGTTGCTTCATCGGGCTCAATCTGCGTTGCATATTGGTCCCATGCCCGTCGGTTTATCTCTGAGAACGGTACCTTTTTCGTGCGCGAGATGTCGCTGGCTAGATACGTCGGCCCATGACCTTTCAGGAATGCCGGATGGCTCGCGTCAGAAAAGAAGTATAGTTTTTTAGCCTGCCACGGATGCAGGCCCTCGCCATAATTGGCGATACCGGAATGCTGGCGCGGCGCTTCAACCTGCTCAGGAAAGACCGTGCGGTTTCCCGCCAGATCGAATCCCTCTACCGCGATCACGCCTGCGGCCTGATGGTCGCCATGATTTTCTCCCGCAACATAGGCGGGCATCCAGGTCAGGATCACGTCCGGCCGCGTGAGCCGGATGATCCGGACCACCTCTTCCAATGCGGCGCCGTGTCCCAGTGTCTCCAGCGAATGCAGCACATCCTGCGTGGGCGTGTCCTGACCTCGCAGGAACCAGACGTTCGTGATGCCCCGTGCGGCCAGGGAACGCCGCGCCTCCATCTCCCGGACATCGGCGAGCGCTTTGCTTTGCTCCATCCCGACCGCGTTCGGCCCTGAATTTCCGCGGGTCGTAAAAATCACGGCGACCCGCTTTCCCTCGTCGAACACAGCTTTTGCAAGATAAGTGGAAACTGCGGTGTCGTCGTCCGGATGAGCGACAATCACCAGAATGTCGGCTTTGTAGCGCTTATCCGGGCCGGGAATTGCAGGTTGCATTTGTGCGCGAAGCTGCGCAAAGCCGATAAGGAGCAGACCCATTATCGGCAGCCATTCGAGAACGAAACATCTTCATCCTTTTCTCCGCCTAGGTGGCAACACAGAAACGAGCTACGGGCTTCGACCGCTTCCGGTCGAAGCCCGTAGCATCTTAGCACCGCGTTAAAATATTACCTTTGCGGCCACCTGTATTTCGCGCGGATCGTTTCTTGTTCCATATACCGTGCCGAGATCTCCGCAATCGAGGCAGTTGCTGATATTGTAGGACCCTCCATAAATCGGATGGTTGAACACGTTCAGGAAGTCTCCCCGGATCTGAGTACGAATCCGCGGTGGCCCAAACGATTTCGAGACGCTCAGATCGACATTCTTCTGGGCCGCCTCGCGAAGATCTGTATAACGCTGCGGCTCATTGCCGTACTTGTACAAGAACGGGGAACAACTGGGATTCGGCAGGGTGCAAACCACCCCGCCTTGTCCGACGAAGGCTTGCGGATTGATCCAGTTTGTTCTGGAGCGATGCGCCGGCCTCGCGCTGATTCCGGGTACCATATCGGGCAAGCCGGATCCGGGAAAGCCGTAGTTGCCGATCGGATTGTAAGAAAACTGGACCGGGTTGGGGAATGGGAACCCGCTGGCCAGACGGACAGCCCCGGAGAGATTCCAGCCGCCGAGAGTCTGTCGAAGCAGCCACGGCGCAGCTGCCGCCCCAACGCATGCCATTGCCATACGGCAATTGATACGTGAAGGCAACGGCGAAGCTGTTGGGAACGTCATGCGTGCTGATGGCGTAGTCCAGCTTCGGATTGGTGGCATCGCGCCACATGTTGTTGATGGTCCAGCCCAGCAAAGCCTCCGAGCCGTCATCCATGTTTTTTGACCACTGATAGGTAACGATCGCGCTGAGACCGTTGCTGAATGCGTGGTTGTATTTTGCGTACAGGGCATCGAACTGCGACCGCGCCCCTGGCAGAGACCGGGTCTCCTGCAGATAGGTGTATTCCGGGAAGGGCCGCAATAGTCTCGTTATAGGCGATCATCGGTTGGCTGAGATAGCTGTTCGGATCTGTGATGATCCCATAAAAAGGATTGGGGACGAGTTGGTCCAGCTTATTGCCCAGGGCAAGATCCGCGGTCGGAAGCTGGTCGAGGTCGAAATTCGGATTTCCAAATAACAATTTGCGGCCGCGTACTCCTGTATAACCGAGTTCGGCCACCGAGTGCGGGCTCACCTGGTACTGAAAGTCCAGGCTCCACTCATAGATTTGGCCGATGGGATGGGGACCCTTTGGCCAGATCTGGCCCGCGCCGTATCCAACCAAGGTGGAGGCGCCCTGCGAATTGCCCGTCGGCTGGGTTGAGTCCACCGGGAAATGGATTGCTCAGCAGATTCGGTGGGGATATAACCATTGCCACCCTGGGTTGATATCCAGTTCGTCTGTGAGCTATACCCCGGGAACTCGACCGGGATTGTCGTAACCGATCATGGCGGAAGCGGGACCGAAGAAAATTCCGGAACCTGCCCGGACCACGATCCTGTCGCGTACACTTGATACGCCAGTCCAAGCCGCGGAGCAAAATTCAGGTTGTCGGGTTCCCAGGCATACCGGCTCCTTCCGCCGGTTGCGACGTATTCGAACGCGCCATGCAAGGGGGATCCGAACGCGCCACTGATGGGGTTTATGCGCGTTGGTATCGAAATAGGCCAGCCGGTTGTGACGTTCCGTAGCCGGGCGTTGGTTCTCATAACGAAGTCCGGCCGAGACAGTCAGTCTTGGAGTGGCCCGCCAGTTGTCCTGCAGATACATTCCATAGGTGTGCAGGCTCATCGCTGGATCCATATTGTAATTGGACCCGCCCTGGCCGGTACCCATCAGCAAGGATGCGAGTGCATTGCCGCTCGTATTCGAGCCGTTGACCTGCGCCATGCAGGGTCCCACGGCGCCCGGGTTCGTGTTCGAATCGGGATCGCAGGACGTCAGATTTCTGTCGAAGATTGAAGGATCCCGCCGAATCCTGCCGGATGTTGATCTGGTTGACGTCGAAATTGAATCCGAACTTCAGGCTGTGGTCGCCCAGCTGTTTCGTGACGTTGATGATGCCAGTGGACAAATAGCGGACATAGCGGTTGTAGCTGCCGTTGCCCAGCGTGGTGTAATTCTGCGCACTCACCACCGGCAACAAGGGGCTTGAAACAGGCTGGGTGAAAGGCCGACCGTCGCTCGCACTGGCAACCCCGTAGCCTTGGGCTGTCTGGCCCTCCCACCAACGCGTGTAGGCGCCATACATGTCGATCACCCAGGTCGGACCCGGCGTGTAGGTATCGTTCAGCACCACCTGAAGGCCATGATCGTCGTTGCTGAAGCCTGTGTCGGCTCCGTTACAAAAAAAGCAGGCCGGAGTATTGTTCTGGCGAACACGGTCCGTCATGCGCGCAAAAAGCCGGTTGTTTGCGCTTTGCGCCCAATCCATGCGCCAGTCGAATTTGTCGTTCGTTGTCGACCCCGAGCCTTGCTTGAAATAGTTGTTGATCTGGTTGGGGCCCGTGCCGGGTCGATTCGGCTGGGGAAAAAGGCTCATATACGCCTGCCCTACTTTATCGAGAAGATTGGGCGGAATCTTATTGCCCGGGAAGGGATCGCGGGTATAGTAGGTGTTTCCCATCGAATCGGTAACGAGATGCGACGAATAGGGATTGTAAATGACCGCCAGAGTACCATCCGCATTGTAGGTCTGAGAGAAGTCTCCTGTGCGCTCCAAGCGCGGTCGGAACGGTTATTAGCCCGCTCGATGTCCGTTTGCGGCTGGCGCAGGCCTTCATACGCACCGAAGAAATAGAGATGATGGCTCTTCCAGATAAAACCGCCGACGTTCGCGCCGAACTGGTTGCGGTGCAGCTTTCCTTTCGGAGCGCCCGCGAAGTCGTTCGACCAGGTATTTGCGTTTAGCGAAGAGTTGAGCAGGAAATCGTATACTTCGCCGTGGAAATGGTCGGAACCGCCCTTGGTGATCAGGTTCACGACACCTTCGGCGCCTCTTTCGTATTCCGCATCGTAGGTGTTCATGACCACTTGCTGCTCCTGCACGGAATCCTGAATCGGTGAAACCATCATGCCGCCCCAGTCGACCGCGGTCGAAGGAGCGCCGTCGACCAGGATCTCCGATTCTCCGGTCCGCCCTCCGTTGATGCCAAAGCTGCTGCTGGTCTGGTCGTACGTTTGAGAGCGGGAATACAGGTTACCTTGGGCTTCGGTGGTTCCGGCCAGATCGAGAACAAAGTTGAGCGGGTTCAGCGTGGCGTTCGGCAGCGACTGGATCAGCGCTTCGATCCATGGTCACGGAGTTGTTTGCGGTTTCGGTATCGAGCAGCACCGCCTCGCCGGAGACCGTTACCTGTTGCGTTGCCGCGCCAACTTGCAATGCGAATATTCACGGTCGCGGACGTATTCGCGCGCAGGATCATGTTCGATCGCAGAAAATCTTTGAACCCGGCGGATGAGGCCGAGAGCTGGTAAGTACCGGGCAACAGGTTGGTGAAGTTGTAGAAGCCGTTCGCGGCTGAGGTCCCCAGCGCGGATGTCCTTGGTAGTCCATGTTCTGGAGCGTCAGTTTCGTCCCGCCTACGACTGCGCCGGTGGAATCGGTGATGGTGCCGGCGATCGAAGCGGAAAACGTCTGCGCCAGACACGCGTGGCTCATCATAACGATCGCCACCACGCAGAGCGCGGCTGAAAGGCTTCGATATGAAAATCGGCTCGAAGCTCCGTTTGTTATTTCAACGAAATTGCATGAATCGCCTCCTGAAATTGTCGTCCGAGCGAATGCGACCTGCCTTCCGCCGCCGGGTTCGTCCACGCTCACTTCTTCAGCGCAAGGTCGGACGGCCTCACGCCTCTCGTGTATGTCTCAGATGTATACGAATGCGGGTGGTACTCGCCCACCAGGTCCACATCCGCTTTTGCCGGGATTTCATTTTCCAGACCCACCGCCCAATACGTGGCGTTTACCAGCAAACGCCGCAACTGCTCACTGAGTAAATCGTCCGCAGCGCCCATTGTAGAAGCGAAAACGCGGGCTGTCTTGCCGCTGGGTGTGATGTAATTGTGTCGTCCACGCCACTGGCATCATCGGATCGTTGGCCTTGCCCGAAACCGGTGGATCATTTGGATGCAATCCGGAAAGCACCTGGCCAAGCAACAGGGGGTGGCAACCGGGAAGCATCGGCAGGCGGACTTCATAGACTTCTGTCGGAACCCAGATTCCGCCGTTTTGAATGCCTCGTAGAATCGGGCTATCCGCCGCACCCGGCGCAAACCACGCTCGCGTGCTCTGCTTGCCATGTTCCCCGTGATGGGCGACCCACGTTTCGCACACGACCTTGCGACCGAAGCCGCCCTCCCATCCAGGAACTGTGCTGTTCCAATTCCACTTCGCATAAGTCTGGCTGGTCTTCAACCAGAACGGATGAGTGCCCGTGCGAATCACAATGATCGGCCGCCCTGACTGGATGTAGTCGATGAGCATCTTCATCTGCTTGTCGGGCAGATCGCGCCAGCGCATAAACAACACCAATAGGTCAGCTTTTCGGAGAGCCTTCAGACCTTTGAGATCGCGATTTTGATGAGGGTTGATGGTGCCGTCCGGATTGAGCGGAAAAAGGACCGTGCAGTTGAACCCATGCCGCACAGCAAGGATTTTGGCCAGTTGTGGGAGAGCTTCCTCGGAGTGGTATTCCCCGTCGTCTCCCGCGATCAATACGACATTCTTCCCGTGTCCCGGTCCCTTTTGCTCCTTTGTAAAAAATACCCTGGGCTTCCACCCGAAAACTAGCAAACAATACAAAAAGCAACAGGAATAGGAACGAGTTTCTGCACGAATCTCTCACGGAAAGGTTTATAGTATCCAGCACTAATGAATGTCAAGCAAAAAATTCATCAACTGCGCAGTTGTTCATGAACGTAACAATTCCATCACTCAGATTGGCAAATTTCTCGAATCTTCTACACTACAGAAGCATGTGCTCCTCCTGCCGGAGGGGCCGGCAGGTGCTGCGTTTGACGAAGACCGTTGGCAGCGTGATGCTGTGTTGCGATTGTTGCTGCGATTCAATCTGCACAACTGCAAGTTTCGCTAACTGCCGCCCCACCTCCACCATGTCCACGCACACGCTGGTCAGATTCGAGCCGCGCGAATGCCCAATCTGTTGCTCGAAGCCGATGAGGCTGACATCTTTCGGCACGTCCCGCCGATGCTGCCGCAAACCTTCCCGCGCGCCATAAGCCAACTCATCGGAAGCTGCGAGAATCGCTGTTACCGGCCACTGCTGTTCGAGAATGTAAGAGATTGCTGCCTGGCCATTTTCATATTCATCGTCGGAGAGCGCGATGGTGTGGACATGCGGCTCCAGCCCGAGTTCCGCCATCGCTCGGCCGTACCCCTTGTAGCGGTTCTTGTGCCAGGGACGCGAACCGTCGCCAATGTACCAGATCTGAGTATGTCCAAGTTGGGCCAGGTAGCGAGTTGCTTCATAGCAGCCGCTCTCGTCGTCGTACCGGACATAGCTGCTGGAGATCGAATGCTCGTCCTGATCCACCAGGTGATTGGCCAGAAGCACGTAATTGAACTCATGATTGTTAAGCGCATTGAGGATGTTTGCCCGAGATGCTTCCGGCCACGATCATGCAGTCTGCCAGCCCCGGCGTTTTGATTGCGCTCGGCATCTGCAGCGCATCCGGCGGAACGTCGGAGGGGAAACGGTGGCGCGCGAACAGCAGGCAGTATCCGGCTGTCGCGCAATACTCTTCCACTCCCAGCAATAGCAGCGACTGCGCTGAACTCAGGCCGAAGTCGTTGCACTGAATCAGGCCGATGATCCGCGATTTCGTGTGAACGACATTGCGCGTCCGGGAATTCAGCCGGTAACCCAATTTCCGCACCGAGTCCTCAACCCGCGCCCGCAAGGCTTTGTCCACATCCTGATGGCGATTGAGCACACGTGAAACCGTGCCAATCGAGACATTGGCATGCACCGCAATATCTTTCATGGTGGGCATGGCAGATTGATGCCGCATTCTTCAGCCTTTGGAAAACGCATTTGCATGGTCGCGAATCTCGGAAATTTCCACCGGACGATGTTCGCGAACGGACCGATATCCGGCTTCAATGACCGCCATGGTGCCTAAGTTATCCGCACCGCTGACGTGCGGCTCCTGCCTTCGCGCAATCGCGTCCATCAGATCCGCCATCGGCCCCTGAAACGCATCCGGGAACCATACTTCACGCCATCGCGGAGTAATCCAAACGCCCGGTTCCGAGGCCGTCGTGAAGGTCAGCGTGCTGGGGCAGCGATTCGGATATCCTGGCCAGCCCAGTGTGCCTTCCGCCAATCCTTCCGTGCCCTCTACCCGCCATTTGATATACGGGACTCAGCTCGTCGTTATCGTTGCGCGGACCAGCCCAGACATCGTCCCAGGCAGCCGCCCGCAGACCATCGGCGTATTCCAGAATATAGAGACAGATTCCATCTTCATGCGCGAAGTGGGTGCGCGGATCTTTGCGCACGCTGGCATAAATTGATGTCGCCTCGCCAAACAGATAGCGGAAGCTGTCGATGTGATGAATGCTCATATTGAGCAGCGTCAGCCGGCCATATTCGCGCAGCCACGTCTGCCAATGCGGCACCGCCCGCATCTCAATGGTCGCCAGAACCGGAGTCCCCAGAAGATTTCGATCGAGAAGCATCTTCAGGACGCGAATCGACCGGTCATAGCGCATATTCTGATTCACGCCCAGCGGAAGTTCGCGTTCCTCGCATAGCCGCACGATCTCAGCAGCCTGCTCGTAATTTACGGCTAGCGGCTTTTGCGCCAGAATACCCTTCAGATACTTCCCCCGCCGCACCGCCGTACGAACAATTTCCAGCTGCTTGTCCGGAGGAACGGCGATGTCCAGAATCTCGACCGCTTTATCGTCCAGCAGGTCCTCAATGGTTTCGTACACCCGGGGAATGCCACGCAGATCCGCCACCTCCTGGGCGATCTCCGGCGTTCGCGATGTGATCGCCACCACGTTGAAGCCGGCATCCGCATACGCCTTCAGGTGGACGTCGCGCATAATAAAACCCGCACCCACGGCCCCGATACCATAATCGGTACGCAGCGGTGTCGCGGTAGATGGATTCAGATCCAAATCAAGACTCATGAAAGGTGACGACCGCCTATGATCATGAAATTCTCATTTAATTTCATGACAGCTGATGAACGATACGATAATATTGCTGTGTTCGTAAGAGGTCAACAAGAAAACTTCTCTGCGACCAGGAGATAGGGAGTGAAACTCGGTCTTATCAACTCTGCCTGGCTCGGCACTTCGATCGATACCGCTCGCGGAATCGAGTGGACCAGGAAGATAGGTTTCGACACCATCGACATCTTCGCCGACCCGCTGGAGATAGGCCCAGAAGAACGCCGCCTGATTCGAAAAACCTGCGTCTCCTGTGATCTCCCCGTGGTCTCGACCGTATGCTGCGCGCTCGGAATTGCCGATTTCAATTCACCAGTGCGGGCCTTCCATGTCGCCCGCGCCAAGGCATATCTTGATCTGTGCTATGAGCTGGAAGGGAAAAACCTGTTGCTCGTACTGGGCGAATACATCTGGCAACAGGAAGTCATCGCCCCGAAAGAGCAATGGAAGTGGGCCGTCGAGCATGTCCGTGAGCTTGCCGAGTATGCGCGCAAGCTGGACCTTGAAATCGCCCTGGAGATTGAGCCGTTTCAACTTTCCATCGTCAACAACGTGGATCTCATGCTGCAGTTTCTAAAAGATGTGGATCATCCGTCCGCGAAAGCCAATGTTGACATATCGCACCTCGCCCTGGCCGGCGATTCGGCAAATGAAATTTCAAAGTTGGCAGGCCGCATCGCGCACGTGCATCTGTCCGACTGCAATGGGAAAGTTCATGGGGATCTTCCACCGGGCCGCGGCACCGTCGATTTCCCGCCCTATCTGAAAGCGCTTGCCGATTCCGGCTTTTCCGGAACCGTAAGCATCGAACTTGAGTATTCGCCGGAGCCGGACAAGATCGTCGATTGGGTTCGCGAAGCTTACCGCGCCACCGACCAATTGATGAAAGGGCTCGGAATCCGCTCTTGATAATGATGGCCCTATACGCCTGGGGAGAACTTGGAGAGTAAAGTATGGCGACCGGTCCTGTAAAAGACGAGATGCTGAAGAATTATGAGTCAGATGGATTCATCCTTGCCAAACAGATGTTTGACAAAGAGGACATCGAGCTACTGCGCCGCGCAGCCAAGGAAGACCGGGAACTCGATCAGCACTCGTTCGGCAAGGGCGATGGAGAAGGCGGCACGGTGCGGCTCTCGCTCTGGAACCAGCCCGGCGATACCATTTACGGCATGTTCGCCCGCTGCGAAACCATCGTAAACTCGGCGGAAAAGATTCTCGACGGCGAGGTCTACCACTATCATTCCAAGATGATCATGAAAGACGCCAAGGTCGGGGGAGCATGGGCCTGGCATCAGGATTATGGCTATTGGTATCAGAATGGCGTCTTGTTTCCGCTGCTGACCAGCGCATTCATCGCCGTCGATCCGGCGACAAAACAAAACGGCTGCATGCAGGTGCTTAAAGGATCGCATCGTCTGGGCCGCATCGACCACGTCCTGACGGGCGACCAGGCGGGCGCAGATCCGGAGCGCGTCCGTGAAGCCGAGAAAGTGCTTGAGTTGGTCCATGTCGAGATGGATCCGGGCGATGTGCTCTTCTTTCATGCCAATCTGCTGCATCGGTCCGATCAGAATAAGTCCGACAATCCGCGATGGGCGATGATCTGCTGTTATAACGCCGCCCGAAACAATCCATACAAAGAACATCATCACCCGCGCTATACGCCGCTCAGCAAGGTCCCCGATTCGGCCATTCGAGAAGCCGGCCTGCGGCGGTTCGGCGACACTCAAACCAATGTCGCCTGGTTGAACACTGCGGAAGACAAAAGCGCGAAGTCCCTCGACCAATCCAAGGAGCAACCCGCGTCCGCACGAGCCGACCGCTGATGCAGGCGCGTTGCTCCGTCCCTGAATCGCCTGCACCGTTTTGCAAAGATGCCAGGCGGGTGAGTAAAACGATCCTTCTGCTTGTGGCCGGTCTGCTCGGCTGTTGGGTGTCTTCATGCCCAGGATCGCACTGAGGTCAAAGCGCAGCCGGCAAATGCTTCCGGCGCAATGGCGGGCAAGGCCATTTTCCAGCAGAACTGCAGCTTTTGCCATGGCCGGGATGGCCGCGGAGCCAGCGGTCCCGACCTCATTCGCTCCAATCTGGTCAGCCATGATGTGAACGGGGATCTGATCGGGCAGGTGGTGCACAATGGCCGCCCGGAAAAGGGCATGCCGGCCTTTCAGCTTCCGGATTCTCAGATTCAGCAGATTGCCGAATTCCTTCATGAGCAGGCGAAGCTTGCATCCACTGTCGCCAAACGCATCCCGACCGAGTATCCGCTGGAGAAATTGCTTGTCGGAAACGCCGACGCCGGCAAAGAGTACTTTAACGGCGCGGGCAAGTGCGCGCAGTGCCATTCACCGGCCGGCGACCTGGCCCACATTGCCTCGAAATACAAGCCTTTCGAATTGCAGTCGCGCATTGTGTTTCCCTCCGGCGTCAATCCCACCGCTTCGGTGACCGACAGTTCCGGCCATCGGTTCACCGGCGAGGTGGTGTATTCAGACGAGTTTCTGGTTACCGTGCGGAGCAGCGACGGCACGCCGCGCACGTGGAATCGCCACCCTGTGGATGCCAGGCGGCCAAAATCGAGATCCATGATCCTCTGGCCGCACATGTGGCGCTTCTGACGCAATATACCGATGCGGATATCCATAATCTCTTCGCCTATCTGGAGACTCTGAAGTGATCGGACGGCGCCTCGCATCCATTTTCTGCGCAATCGTATTTTGTGCAGCGCTCAGTCTCCACGCGCAAAATCTCGATCCGACCACCATTCTCAATCCTCCGACGAATACATGGCCCACGTATAACGGCGATTATTCCGGCCAGCGCTTCAGCTCCCTTCGCCAGATCAACTCGACCAACGTCGGCATGCTGACCATGGCGTGGGCTTTTCAAACCGGCGTCTCGTCGGGAACGGGTTTGAAGTCCACTCCGCTGCTGGTCGATGGCACCATCTACTTCACCGAGCCGGATGACGTCTGGGCCATCGATGCGCGATCGGGCAGACAAGTCTGGCATTTTCATTACCCCACCAACGAGGGCCTGCACATCGGGCAGCGTGGCCTGGGAATGTATAAAGGCTGGCTCTATTTCGAAACCCCGGACGCCCATCTGCTTTGCCTCGATGCCAAAAACGGCAAAGTAGTCTGGAACGTCGTGCTCGCGGATGTAAAGCTCGGCTATTGGGCCACGATGGCTCCGCTCATCATTCGCGATCACGTGATTGTCGGCATTTCAGGCGACTTCACCGATCTGCACGGCTTCATCGATTCCTTCGATCCTGAGACGGGAAAGCTACAGTGGCGATGGAGTTCACTTCCCAAACCAGGCCAGCTCGGCTCCGACACCTGGCCGCAGAACAGTGATGCCATACAACATGGCGGCGGCATGACCTGGCTCACAGGCACCTACGATCCGGAGCTGAATCTTCTCTATTGGGGAACCGCCAATCCGAATCCGGTCCTCGATGGTTCCACGCGTCCCGGCGCGAACCTTTTCACCTGCACCATTGTGGCGCTCAATCCGGACACGGGGAAACTGGTCTGGTATTTCCAGGCGTCGCCTCACGATGTTCATGATTGGGACGCGGTGCAAACTCCGGTTCTCGTGAACGCGGATTTCCACGGCCAGCCGCGCAAGCTTCTGCTGCAGGCTTCGCGGAACGGCTATTACTTTGTGCTGGATCGGACGAACGGAAAAAATCTGCTCTCCGTGCCCTATGCCGAAATCAACTGGAGCGCGGGAGTGAATGCCAAGGGCCAGCCAATCGCAAAAGTTGAGAAGTATCCCAGCCCCGCGGGAACCCTGGTCGAACCGGATACGATCGGTGCAACCAACTGGATGGCGCCGAGCTTCAGTCCCGCGACCGGCCTATTCTATGTCGACACGCACCGCTCCTTCAGCCTCTATTACGATTTGGGAGCGGGCAAGCCGGAAGGATTCGCGGGGCGTGACGTATGGCTCTGGTCCGAATCCTTTCTGAAGGCCATCGATTATCAAACGGGCAAAATCCGCTGGCAACACCCGTTAGGCCCGGGGTGGGACTGGGCCGGAGTGTTGAGCACCGCGGGCGGCCTTGTCTTCACCGGCGATACGCAAGGCAACATGCTCGCGCTGGATGCAAAAACCGGAGAGACGTTATGGCACGCCAGGGGAGGCGGTTCGGTGCAGAGCCCGCCCATTACCTATGAACTGGACGGCCGGCAATATGTTCTGATCGGCTCTGGCGACGCGATCTTTGCATGGAGCCTGCCCGATGTGTTCTTGAAAAAATCTGCGCCGTAAGTATTCCCTGCGAAATGCCGAGGAAACAGGGTGTATCGAAGGCCACCATTCGGTCGTGTTCGCCCCGTCATCGGCCCTTAAATTGTGACTCTGACGACATCCGTCTGATACTAATTGCCGGCTCCAAACTGCGTCCATCACCCCGGCTCTAAGAAAACTTCGGCGCTATTTCTCGACCTCGATTGTCTCCAGCTTCTCCGTCGCTGCATCGATCGCACGGCTCCAGTCAAGCAGTACACTTCCGACAATCGGGGATTGCTGCTCGGCCAGGTTCCAGTGGTGCTGATCCATCGCCTCTCGGACCGCAGCCATTGTTTTTACGCCGTAACCGGTGTACGCGCCGGGAGCGTAGATCTGATTCTTATACCAACTCCTACCTGGCAGACCGGCCTCTCGGAGCGTCGCCCGCTCGGTCAGCATCAACAGGTGATTCACCGCTGCTACCTGCGTCCCGTCCAGCACAGAGTCGTTCTGCGCCAGTCGAGCGAGTGCCTCCTGATATTTGTCAGCGCTTATCGTCAGACCGGCCGCGCCGTTTTCCAGGGGAGCAAAATTCAAGTACGGCGGAATTTTCTCTTCTTTCGGCGGATATGATGGAGCCTGGGGGTCAGACATCGCTATAAAAACTCCCTCATCAATCTCCCGATTGCTTTCCTCAATCTCTTGGCGGGTTTGTTTCATCTGCTTTTCCAAGTCGCTCACATATTGATGCATCGTGTCCGCCACATCTGTAAATTCATAGGGCAGCATCTCCGCGTCCGCCATGCGCATGACCGATATCCCTGCCACTTGCGCCAGCGCTCGCCCATAGACAAATTTCGTATCGGAGAAATGTGTGTACCAGTAGAAGTCGTCATATTGTGAGTGATAAACGCCACCCGGAGTTTCGCCATCGAAGCCTAAGTCCAGTGAAGGAATTCCAGCATAATCCAGAAACGGAGAATAATCCGACCCGTCTCCTAGAGCGCCTATGCGAAGATCGCGCCGCTGTCGTAACTCTGTTCGCACCTTTTCTGTCTTAGCTTGGCCAATCTGGTGCAATCGTGCTCGCTGAAGCACCGAGTATTTTGTCTCAGGGTCTGCCACATCGGCAGCCACTGTATTGATAAAGTGCTCGATCGAATGCGCACCCTCCATCTGTAGAAAGCCGCGGTCCGTGTTGTCGGAGTTCACATATAACACCGCGTGATCGTTCAACTCTTTTGCGTGCGTCTCGACCCATTCTGTCGAACCCAGCAACCCCGGTTCTTCACCGTCCCACACGCAATAGATGACCGTTCGCCGCGGCTTCCAGCCGTCTTTGGCGAGCACGCTGAGCGCGCGAGCTTCTTCCATCTCCGCCACCAAGCCCGAGATTGGATCTTCTGCGCCATTCACCCAGGCATCCTGATGATTGCCGCGTATCACCCATTGGTCGGGCTCCTTCGAGCCCGGCATACGCGCAATCACGTCATAAATCGGCTTTGTATCCCAATTCGACATCAACTTCAGGTGTACCTTTGCGGGGCCGGGGCCAACGTGATACGCGATCGGTAATCCTCCACGCCAGGCGCGCGGAGCCATTTGCCCCCCTAAAGCCTGCAGCAGTGGTCGCGCATCTCCGTAGGAAATGGGCAAGGTGGGGATTTTAGTGATCTCCGGGGAATCCTTCAGCTTGATGCGTTTTGCATCTTTTGTTGCGCCAACTCCAGGGGTGAGTGGATCGCCAGGGTAATATGTATCCGCCACCGAGCCACGCTGCACGCCCTCATCCGGACGCGCCGGCCCTCTAGGGAAGGTAGTTTCTTCACCGTACCCATCCTGCTGCGGATCGGAATAGATGATGCAGCCCACTGCGCCATGCTCGGCCGCTACCTTCGGCTTGATGCCACGCCACGCGCCGCCATAGCGCGCAATCACAATCGCGCCCTTCACGGAAACACCCATACGATCCAATGTTTCGTAATCTTTTCTGGTGCCGTAATTCACGTATACCAGCGACCCTGTCACATCGCCATCGGCAGAATATGCATTGTAGGGCGGTAAAGCCTCCGCCTGCTGGTCGGAGGTCGGATCGATCTTGACGGGTGGCTCCTCCAGCTTCGCCGTAAACTGCGTCGGCGCAATTAACTCCAACTTTCGTTCTCTCGGTGTCGGAAACAGAACATAAAACGTTTCGATTTTGGCCTGAAATCCCCATGAGCCGAACTGCTGCGCAATCCATTCCGCATTGTCTTTGTCATACGGAGAGCCGACGTTATGAGGATGCGCGGATAACCGCTGCATATAGCTACGCAAATTATCTGGCGAGGGGATCGCGCGAAACTGCTGTTCCCATTGCACCTCTCTGGCAGAAGCATTCTGGGAATAACCCTGTAACAGCTCTTTCGCCGGTGGTTGTTGCGCCTGCATCACAATTGCCGACAAAACCGCCGCAAAGAACCATCGTGACGAAATCATTTGTGCACTCCACATTCCACAGTTCACCTAGTCATATCCTTAGCTAAATGAAATTCTACGCAGTCTACATGACAGGAATTGGTATTGCGATCACGCTCGATCCTAAGAGCTATGTCCCGATGCGAACAGATCATTCCATCTATTACCACCTCCAGCTGCATTATCGCCAAATCGCGAGGTGCAGGAGTGGGGAGCCATTCGGTTTGTTCGTCATCGAGAATATCTTCGGCCGAAGGATGGAAGGTGGTGGAACGAATCGGAGCAGTCGGGCAGGGTACGATGAAGTTCGTCTGCTAAGGGTTGAAGTCGGTTCCGCTTCTGAGTTCCCGGCGAACGGTCTACGATTCAAACGGCGCACCAGTCGAGTATGGCTGGCGCTTTCCGCGCTGGCCGGTAGCAAACTCACATCCTAATATTTACAGGCAGACGTCGCGATCTATAACGTCCGGCCACTCATGTGGCATGGCATCCCATGTATATACTGCAGGACGAGAGTACCTCGTTACGGCAGCATTGACGGTGGAGCAAATGACGGAATTGAATCGGCGAGAGTTTCTGGTTGGGTCTGCGACAGCGGCTTTAGTGCTCAAGGCTTCCGGCTATGGTCTCGGTCTCGGCAGTGCACTGGATTCGCGCCTCTCTTCAGATGGAAAGCCGTCGCCGCTGCTGAACTACAACTGCAGCACAGCGATCGGGTTGGGCGATGAACCAGCGGGAATCCTCGATCAGTTCGGACAACTCAGAGGACGGAATGCCCAGGTCCTTTTAGATTTGGATTCTCCACTGATGCCGTTTCAGCACGAAAAATGGAAGTCAGAAGATAAGCTGTGGGAACAATGGCTGGACAGCGGATGTCTGCCGATCGTACGCAGTAAGTTGAGTGGAGAACGCGTGTCGGTGGATTGGACCGCATTCACCTCGCGTCACGGAGGAGTGAAAGGCGACTGGATCGTCGTAAAGAATGCCCAGGCGCCACTCCGCCTTCGCCTGCTGTTTCCATACGCCACCTCTGTCAACGTGGAAGGGAATCAGATCATCGACCGCGATAAGATCGTTGCCTTCTTCCCCGGCGCAAAAACGGTAAGGGCAACGAGCGCCAAATACAATCTGCTCTCGCCGAATTCCTGGTGCATCGATATCCCGCGTTGGGATTACAGAATACCGTTAAAGAACAGGCCAGGCCTGTCGCCGGCATTCAATAGCGGTCGGGAGACGTATCTCAATCGAAAAGTGGAATACCGAATTCCCGTCCATTCCGCCAAGATCCATCACGTCTATCTGGGTTTCATCACTAGTCAGAAGACGTCTGCGGGAGAGATGTTGCTGAAGCTGTCAGTCAATGGCGAGAGCCAAATCGCGGATCTCAGCACAGTGCGGCCAGATACCCCTTTGGTCCTCGAATTTGCAGTTGCTCCCGACAACGGAGAAATTCACATCGCTTCGGCATGCGACGTTTCGTCGATAAGCATGTTCCGGCAGTGCTTCCTTACTGGTGTTTGGGTGTTCGAGAACAGCGTGGATCGTGAGGAGTTGAAGACCGGGAAACTGGATTCCCGTGCCCTGGTTCAGATCCCTTGCGGACGCGAACCGCTCAAAGACGTGGCCGCAATCGTGGAGCTGGAATATGGAGCGCAGAGCGCAGACGGAAAATCCTTCTTCCTTCCGTATGACCTTCAAACACGTGACGCAGCAAAGGCCTCCGGCATTTCATGGGCGGAAGCAGAGGCGGCGGTGCGGGAATATTGGAAAGCTTTTCTGAACACAGGGGCCGAACTGCAGCTTGGAGTTCCCCACCTGGATAAGCTCTACTGCACTTCTCTGCTAAATTTGCTCCTGCTGCGGACGAAGTACCCGGGCGCGGGTAAAGATGGCGACGATCTTTATGTAGTCAAACCCGGCGCTACCATCTATGACGATTTCTGGACCCGGGACGGATCCTACATTGTGACGGCGCTCGATCTCGCGGGTCATCCGGATGAAGCGGAAAAATCGCTTCGTCTTTTCTGGCAGGATGATCGCAAGGGAATTTGCGCCACCTGGGGCCAGCAGCCTGCCGGATCCTGGCAGTCGCCGGTCACCCAATGGGATAGCTGCGGTCAGGCACTTTGGGCGCTGGTGAATCATTACCAGATGACCGGTGACAAGCAGTGGCTGCAAAGCGCCTATGGCAGCATCCGAAAAGGCGGATTGTGGATTCAGTACGCGTGTGAGCAGATGAAGTTCACTAATGAGAACGGGGAAAGACCCACCTACTATGGGCTGCTGCCGCCTGGGGAAGGTGAATCGATCGCTGAGGGAATCAACTACTACCACGATTTCTGGGCGGTGCTCGGTCTTCGTCAGGCTGCTCTCGCGGCCCGAGCTTTAAACCAGGGCGCGGATGCTGAGACATTCCACAGCGTATATCGCGATCTGCGCGCAAATCTCACAACCTCGATCAGCGCGGCTTTCAAGCGTGTCGCCACGGAAAAGTATATTCCCGCCACTCCATTCGACCCCGAAGCGTCCATTTGGGGATCGGCCACGGCTCTCTATCCATGTCGCTTTCTAGACCCCGGCGATCCCATGATCTCCGCCACACTGGCGGCAATCAGCACCCATTTGGAGGAGGACGAGTACGCCGATAAAGAGGGGGATATCAGCACATACATTACGTCGGACATAGCGATGTGCCACCTGCTGCGAAACGAAACCGATATGTTCTACCGGTTGTTCAATGGCTTTGTCGCACATTGCTCCCCCACGAACGCTTGGGTGGAAGGAATACATCTGAGATCGCGTCGCGGAACCGGCGACATGCCGCATGGCTGGGCTGCGGCGGATTATGTATCTCTCCACCGGAACTCATTGGTTTACGAAAACGAGAATGCTCTTGAACTGTGCTGGGGTGTTCAGCCGGAATGGTTGTTGGACGGCTGCATGCTGTACGCGAAGAGAGCGCCAACACATTTTGGAATACTCAATTTTGAACTGCGGCGCAGAGGAGCTGAAATCATGGTCAATTATCAGCTGACCCGCACGGGACACGCAGTTCCAAATCAGGTTCGATTGCATATTCCACAATTGAAGGAGCCTGTCACTACAGTCATTTTCAATTCCCGACGTATTCCCACTGAAGCCGGAAAGTCAGTCATCCATTTGATCTAGTGAGAAGTCAGCCCGGAAAACGTAGAAGTCGCTCGATCGAGTAAAACTTCTGGAGGAATATATCTGAGCTTTCCAGGAGCAACTGCCGCAGCGTATTTCGTTCAAGAATGAACGCCTTCATCGATTTTCAGAATGACTAAATGAAGCTGAAAGGTAGCTAAATGGATATATCCGAGATCGACAGCAAGCTCTCGAGCTACGTCGACGAAAATTCCGACCGCCTCATTCAAATCGTTCAGGATCTTGTCAGGATACCTTCAGAAAACACCGCGCCAACTGGTAACGAGGGAGAATGCCAGAAATACATCGCCAAGTTGCTGTCCGCGCTCAATTGCGAACCGGTAATTTACTCGGTTGATGATGTACCTGGCATCAAGGATCACCCGCTATATTGGCCGGGAAGAAATTACGAGGACCGTCCCAACGTGGGCGCTCGGCTCAAAGGCGATGGGAACGGACGCTCCCTGCTTCTTTCCGGACATATCGATACAGTTCCTGTCGGTTCATCGGAATGGACACGAGCTCCGTTTGGCGGTTCGATTGAGGGAAACCTGCTGTATGGACGCGGTGCGACCGATATGAAAGGCGGAGTGGCAACGAATCTTTTTGTTATGGAAGCTCTTCGAAAGTTGGATATTCGGCTTGAAGGGGATGTACTTTTTGAAACCGTGGTCGACGAAGAATTCGGCGGAGTAAATGGAACTCTGGCTGGACGATTAAAAGGGTTCAACGCCGATGCCGTGATTCTTTCAGAGCCTTCGTTTCTGCGAATCTGTCCCGCTCAAAGAGGAGGACGCATCGCTCACATCACGCTGAAATCTGCCGGCCGTGGAATTCTCCACGAAGGCGAGGCTCCGCCCGGCGTAATTCAACAATTGGCGTTTCTGCTGGCTAAGATCGAAGTTTTTGCCGAGCGACGCCGCGCAGACGCGAAGCCCCACCCGCTATATGAAAGCAATGCGGACCCCGTCCCGGTAACTGTCACGAAGGTGATCACAGCTCCGTGGGGAACGAAGGAGCCAATGACAATCCCGGAAGAATGCAAAGTCGAAGTTTACATGCAAGCCATGCCGGGAGAGAAGCAGGAAGACATTGATCACGAATTTCTCAAATGGATAAATTCGTTGCCAGAGATGCCGCGGAGTCCTTTTGCGGGACCTTTGGAGGTGACGTTCCCCATCAGGTGGCTACCCGGATCGGCAATCTCTAGGGACGAACCTCTGATAACTGAGTTGGCCGACTGCGCCAAGCGAATTCTCAGAAAAACACCGGTGATAGCTGGAATTGAAGGACCTTGTGACATGTTTGTGTTTCACCAGGTCCAGCACGCGCCCGCTGTTCTGTGGGGAGCGCGGGGCGGAAACACTCACGCAGCAGATGAATACGTTGAGATCGATACCTTAGTTGCCGCAGCGAAGGTACTTCTGATTTTTGTGTATCAGTGGTGCGGGCCGCAAATCCATTTTCGAACAACACAAGATGATCGAAACGAGTAGATTGACATCTTTGTCGAGCATGGGCGCGAGCGTTCGCTCAGAATGAAGCCCTCATTGTTTCTTCAGCTGTTGAGCCTTAGAATGAGAATTTTCATTTCTCGGCCCCAAGAACTCCTGCAACTCACTGCCCGGGGGAAGTTTTTAGCAGCCCCATTTTATGCAGATCATCGAAGGATCTGGGTCCGGAGCCTTTGGTGACATCGGTCTTCCACGGCCATTCCGTGCTGTTGATCGGAACAAGCGGAGGCAGAATCGCTTTTTTCCCGAGTTTCGCCATGTTGGCTTCAATGGCCGCCCGCCCGCCCCAACCCAAAAGTTCGTAATCCATCAACCTGTCATCGTTGAAAAAATATTTGCCCAGGATGCGATCCGAGGCGATCCGTGAAAAACTTGTCCGCATGTCATCCGGAGAGGCTTGAAAATCGGTAGTTTCCAGCAAAAGCAGGCGATTGTTGATGGCCTTCTCACCCATGAACTGGACCAGGACACTGAAAAGAATATTGTTCTGACGCGCCACGTAGATGGAGTTTGATAGCGCATACGTTTGATCCCACTCGGGGCCGAGAAGCTTCTTCCATTCGGTCAAAACCTCGAACCAATGCCCAACCTGGGCGGACGAACCGATAGCAATCAGTTTCTCGCAATCCGGTTCGACGCCACGTGTGTAAGCCTGCACGTCCGCAGCGGTAAAAGTACCGTTTTTCAGAGAGGTGTCCATGAATGCGAGCACCTTCCCGAGCACATCCTTAACAAGGACTTTCTCTCCCGGCTTGATGTCGAGATTGTCCACGTTATCGTCCGCGATCTGCACCGTTTTACGGTAAGCTTTCATATCGTCCACCCAGCCTTGATCAGTCGCGGCATCGGGAATGTACGGTGCGACCAGCGCGTATGTCCCCATCGCGGTGTGACCGACGGACTTCACGATTTCGTATATCGGGGGGACCGGCGGCGCTTCGAGCGGTGGCTGCCCGGGACGATAGAGAATGAACCGACCGCCCTTTCCGCTGAAGAGGGCCATGATCAAGGGATGGGGAAAGTTCTTTTGAAACCGGACAAGTCCCTTCTCGTAAAAACCGAACATAGAGGTATTCAGTTGGCGCACATCATCCATCGCGATTTTCGCTTGGGCGTCCGGAGCGTTGGTGGCCGGTGCTTGGGCGACAGCAGGGTTGGGTGCGGGAGCTGTGGCGGCTCGGCAGGGCAGAGCGCAGGCCAGGACAATGGCAGCAGTGAGAAAGGCATTGGGGATTTTCATGAGATTTCTGCTGAGGATACGTTTGGGTTGCGGAGTTGACAAGCTTTATTTTTAAAAGAGAACCGTCAAATGCAACGTGGCGGCCCAAGCGCTGTTGTAATCGGGTGATGCTCCGGGTGTTGGTATGTAGGTCAGGGTGGGCTGAAGGTAAACGCCATTTTCGATCCGCGCCTGATAGTAGCTTTGGAGCATCAACTCGCTGCCGCGCTTAAAGAGATTCGGATCCAGCCCGGACCAGGCCACACCTATGCCTGTGGAATCGTTCCGCCTTGAAGGGACGAGGCCGAACCCAGTGACACCCCCGCCATAAAATTGATTTATAGGAAGCGTTTTGGAGCCGTTGTGGCCGGCCTGTAAAAAGGCTGAAACGCCCGAGTTATCGCGGCCCGGTTCCCGGAACCAAAGGCGTTGTGACCCAAAAGTATAGACGCCGTTAGTTCCATCCTCAGAGATCCCGGGCGGCCCCTGGAGAACTCCCGTCTGATGCCAGAGGCCGGCACCGGCTTGTCCAGGCAGGTGGTAGGGGCCGAGACGCCACGCCAACCCCGTCTCGGCAATCTGGAAATAATATCCGTTAAACGTGGGCCCTTTCTCGCCTGTTTGTACCCCGCGTGCGAGGTTCCCATCGTAAGCACCGTAGTTGACATACCACTGCTTGAGCGGAGCAATATTCAGTGTGATGCCGCTGGCCGAGTTATAGAAGCCGGGAGATGCTCCGTACAGGGTGGGATTTTTGAACACCGGCGTGTAGATGAGTCCACTGACCGACGGAATGAAACTGGCCGCGTCCTGCATCGGTACGGGACGCAAAACGTTGCCAAAATCACGAGTTGGCGTCACCTTGCCCACGCGCACGATCAGCTTGCCTTGAAAAATTTCCTGGCGAACCCACAATTCGTATAGTTCGGAGCGGGTCAAGGGGTTGGGGCCGGGCGTGCTGTTATAGCCTTGCACGCTGCCCGCCTGTGAGTTGGTCGGGCTCGCGTTGAGTTGCAGGAATTCGGCGCCAAAAGAACCGCCCGTCCACCAACCGGTGAGTTTTTTAAGATCGATGTGGTTGTCGAGTACGAGGGCGCTGTTGCAGCTGAATGCGCCAGGCTTTGCGCCGCCGGATATCAGCCAGTTGCAGTCGCCCAGCCATAAGCCGCCGAAGCGCACGCCATGGTCGTCCGTGACGCCGAACTGCTTCAGCAGAAATCGTTGCGCCGCGCCGGAGCCGGTATTGTCCTGGATGGCCGCTGGGTTTGCACTGATGCCAAGACCGGCGGGGGCGTTGACATCTTGCGCGCTCCAGGACGTTGTCGCCGCAGCCGGCTCGACCAGCAATGCCGGTATGAGGAGAGTGGCTGACAAGAAGAGTGTGCGCGACAGGTTCATCCTCGGGACCTGACCCAAAGACCGCCTGATCAAAGAAGAATCCGCCACAACAGGGCAATCTCGATAGCGAATAGCACGATGAAAAGCCCCAACCCCATCGGCTCACGCGAGGGATTCTTACCGGGAAAGAGCCACCAGCCAAACCAGCGAACGCAGAGCGGCATGGTGATGAAACTGGTGACGGCCACGCTGCCAACGTTGCCGATGAAAGTCGCAAGCGAAGGATTGAGATGCGTGAGGTGCGGGTTAAGGTAGCGCAATTCCAGCAGCACGGTTGGATACAGTCCCAAAACGACGAGTATCGCCGTTTTCCAGTCGGGCGGACCTTTCCCGGTCACGGGGCTGATAGGGACCCAGCCGGGAAATGACGTCCGCAGACGCATCAGTTCTTCGTTCTCGATGAAGGCCTTGGATTCCTGCAGCAACTCGGCGCGTTCGGGAGCAGCCAGCCATGCCTCGAGATGGACCGAGGTGTCGTATCGCAGCATGGTTGTCCAATTACCGGCCTCGCTGGAACTCGGAGGCTGAATGTATGTGCCGCGATAGCCGGGATATTTCGCCTGAGCCTGTTGAATCCTCACCGACCACTCGCGATAGGCGTCCTCCATGCCTGGCTTGATCTTCGAGACGATGACCTGGGTCACGTTTGTGTCCGGCAGTGAAGACGAGTTGTCCTCCGGCATCATCTGGCCGAGATTTCCGCCCTCGACGAAAGGCAGCACATCGGCGATGAGTCTGGCGCGCTCCTCGGACTTCTGCCATTTGACCAGCAGGTCAGCCGTCTGGAAATTCAGGAGGATCGTCCACTCATTGTCTCCAGGTTTTGTTGGCGGCATGACGTCGCCACTGACATAACCAGGGAAACGGGCGACGACCTTGTTATGCCGTATCTGCCAAGCGGCAAAGTCGTCCTGATGTCCTGGGCGGACCTTGAAAGTAGCGAGGAGAACTGCTGGTTGGCTCATGGGCGGCTAATGAACTTCAATTTGCAGGCTTCATTTCTGCCAATTGTCTGTAAATGCGGTCAGGTGTGAAAGGAAGACTGTCGAAGCGGATGCCTGTCGCATCGGCCAGGGCGTTGGCCAGTGCGGGAGAAATCGGGATGATAGGAGCTTCACCCATCGGTTTCGCGCCCAAGGCGCCAAATGCGTCGTGCGTTTTTGCAAAGAAAATCTCACTCCTGGGAACATCAGCGAATGCAGGAATGCGATAGTTGCGCAAATTGGGGTTGACGACCGCTCCCGAGTCATTGAAAATCATGCGTTCGAGAAGTGTGACGCCGATCCCTTGAGCGATCGATCCTTCAATCTGGCCGCGGCATTGCATGGGATTGAGAATCGTTCCGGCATCCGCTGCGTGAACGCTGTGCAATATTCTTATTTCGCCCGTCACCCGATGGACGGCCAGGCGAAATCCCTGGACGTTAAAGGCTGTCGTCCGAGGTGTTGCGTAGGATTTACGCGCCACCTTGAGTTGATGTTTCGGCTCGGGCGTAGCTGCGTACAGTTCCGATAAAGGCAGAACGCGGCCGCCGCACACGACAGTCCGGTCACTCAGGAAACAGTCTTCAACAGGAGTCGACGTCTGCCGGCTGGCGACATCGAGCAGATTATGGCGCAGCGCATCCGCGGCCTGTTTCACCGCCTGCGCGCCGATACTGGTGCCCACGCTGGCAAAGGTGCCCGTATCGTAAGGCGTGCTGTCGGTATCGGCATTGACGATTTCAATGGTTCCGGCGGCGGAGTTCAGAACCGATGCTGCGACCTGCCGATTGCTCGTGATCGTGCCGTTGCCAAATTCAGACGTGCCTACCGCAAGATGATAGGTGCCATCTCCTTTCAGAGAAAGGTGGGCCTCGGAACGGTGTTCGGTGGGCGGGGCGCATTCCTGAACGTGCATGGCCAGTCCGCTGCCTTCGAGCCATTCATCTCCTTCGGGTTTGGTCAAGCCACGCCCACTGGCAAGGGCACTTTCCACAAAATCGAGGCATTGATCGAGACCGTAGCTTCCAATCTCAACGTCGCCCGGACTGTCCCAGATGCTGTGCAGCGAATCGCCCGGACGAATCATGTTCTTGCGGCGAATCGCTAGCGGAGCCATCTTCAGTTTCCGGGCAAGTTCGTCCATGGCCGACTCCATGGGAAACGCCATTTCCGGAGCGGCATATCCGCGAAAGGCTCCTGACGGAACGGTGTTGGTGTACACGGCATAACCAACTCCCTTTTTATTCGGACAACGATAGCTCATGATCGACGACCCCAGGGCGGAGGCCAGAGTCTCGCCACCATGGTTGCCATATGCGCCGGTGTTCGATACGACCCGCACCTGGATCGCCGTCAGCGTGCCGTCGTTCTTCGCGCCGAGTTTCACGTCCACCTTCATCGGGTGCCGACTGACTCCTCCGATAAACTCTTCCGTTCGCGTGAACTCCCACTTGATGGGACGACCCGTTTTCAGCAAGGCCAAAACACAGAGATCTTCCGTCAGCATCTCCTGCTTCCCTCCGAATCCGCCGCCGACACGCTCGCAGTAGACGTGGATTTGAGGAAGACTGACGCCAAAAAGGTAAGACAGTTTCGCCTTAGTCAGAAACGGTGATTGGGAGCTTGTCCGCACGTGGATGCGTCCATCGTCACTCTTCCAGGCGATGGAGCCATGCGTCTCGAGATGCGCATGTTGAATCCTGTGCGATGAATAGGTTCCTTCGTAAACAACATCAGCTTGCTCAAAGCCTTTTTCGGCGCTTCCAACCTCGCTGTTGATTTCAAGGAAGATGTTCCGCTCAGGGGCGAAGATTCGTGAAGCCGCGTTCTTGTTGTGGAGAATCGGCGCACCCGGACGCATGGCCTCCTCAGGGTCGAATACGGCAGGAAGCACTTCATAATCAATTTCGATCAGGCGGCATGCTTCTTCTGCGATTCCCTCGGTCTCAGCCACAACGGCCACGACCCGCTGGCCTATGAAACGAACGACATTCTCGAGCACATAGGTGTCGTCGGGATCAACCCGGTAATCGTCATGAGTCGCTGTCGTATAGAGACGTTTCGGAACATCTTCCCACGTAAAGATTCCGTGAACGCCAGGGAGAGCGGCCGCCTTGTCCTTGCGGATGGCGGTGATGTTCGCGTGGGCGTGCGGGGAACGGACTACCTTCAGGTGCAGAAGTCCTTCCGGCACGAAGTCCATCGTGTAATGCGCCGTACCGGTAACGATGGAGTGGGCAAATGGACTCTGCAGACTCGCTCCACAGGCGGTGCCGGCGCGATCCTCTTCGACGGAGCAGATTCCGTGTAGAGCGTCTTCAATAGCGCGATAGCCGGTGCACCGGCAGAGATTTCCCTTCAACTTGTGGGGAAGATCCTGCTTGTCTTCCGCGGACAGGCTGGCGCACGTCATGATCATGCCGGCAGCGCAAAATCCGCACTGGAACGCCTGGGCATCGAGAAACGCCTGCTGCATCGGATGCAGATGACCGTCCGTCGCCAATCCTTGTACAGTTGTGACCTCATGATCCGCAGCCCGAAAGGCAGGCATTAGACAGCTGTGAACGGGCTTCCCATCCATCCACACGGTGCAGGCGCCGCAGTCTCCCGCGTCACAACCCTTTTTCACGCCCAACCAGCCAAGGTCACGCACGAATGTTCTAAGGCATTGACCGGGCCGTGGCTCCGCGGTGAATGATTTTCCGTTGATTTTGCAGTTCATGATGTGCTCCTCGAAACATCGGAAAGTTCCTGTCGAATTTGCTCGGCGAAGTAGTAGGACAGATGCTGCCGATGCGAAGGAGATCCGTTGGGATCATCGAAATAGAGTTCTGCGGAGATGCCGTCATCCAAAGTCCGCTTCAGCTCGCCGGCAGTCGGCATCGAATCGAAACGGAACTGAACCGGGCGATTGGTCGCAGCGGTGATGGTCAGAAGAAATGTACCGCTTTCGGGACAGCGGGTTCCGATCAGGAGAACCTCGGAACGTCCCATGTGGACTAAGGAGAAACGTCGAAACGCGTAGTTTTTCCTGAGTGCGGCGGCTGGCAACCAAATGCTGCGGAGAAGTTCGCCGGGCGCAAGAACGTTGGTGTGATTGCCCGTGACAAAATCGACCACGGCCACTTCGCGAGGTTTGCCTTCACGAGGCCATAGTGTGCAGACTCCCTCAAGCGCAGCCGTGAGCGAAATCATTGGCCCGGCAGGCAGCGACATCACGATGTTGCCGCCTACGGTCGAGACATTCCAGATCTTGAATGAGGCTAGAAAAGCCCGACAGCATTCGAGAAAGAGCGGTGTGGCCAGCCACTCAGCCGGAGCGGCAAACTGATCCAGTTCGACGATCTTGCAGGTGGCCGCGATTTCCAGGCCTTCCGGCGAAACCGTCAACGCGGGCCATCCAAGCGCCCCAAGATCGATTAACGTGCTGGTCCCCAACTGCGGTTCGGAGAAAAGCCACGTGCCACCCGCCAGCCATGCATAGCTGGGTTCCCAATTCTTCACCGAGTCCGCCGAAACCGGACGCCTAATCTCTTGAATGGTGTTCAAATCCATAAGCCGCCTCAGGTCCTTAGCTGATCTCGTCTCTTCGACGAGGATTTATCCTGTGAAAGCTCGAATCAATGGCTTCATCGACCCAAGGTCTAGCGAGTTCTTGATAATCCGCTACTTAATATTGCGATTTGTACACGCCCGGACAGACACGAGAGCTGCCAGACCGTCGGGTATACAGAGTGTCCACTTGTAGTAAGGGACTCGATATGCCACAACTTCTCGGAAGCTGATATCGGTAAAGCCGGGTGTCGAGCGGTTGGTCGCGCTCGAGACGTCGTACATGTGCTTTCTTTTTGAAGCAGTGTACCTGAAGGGAACTGCTTCTGGTGAAATAAATAAATTGCCGAAATATTCGCCATCTCCGAAAACTAAAACATTGCCGACCGATAAACGGGCCGGTCGACATATCCGCAGGCAAGTCTATGGGCAAGCTAGATCAATCCGGAGAAGAAATGCGCAGAGTACGACAGATTGCAGTCTGAAAATACGCAGAGATTCTCGCGACTCAGAAAAGGGCAGATTGCGCGCATAACTTGCGGTACTTGGATTGTGTCCTGGCCGCTGAACCGGGTTTTAAGCGCCGCACGGAAAGAAAACTACCCTATGTCAAAAATTGCAGTCCTGAAATACGGCCCGGGTGTTGTTTACCGATTGGGCCGAGAGTTCGGAACTTGGCGAATCGCAGCTTGTGAGAAGTCCTGGTCGCGCCAGGTGAGGATCTCCGTCGTCACAACTTGGCTGTCTGCTTCGAAAATCCTGAACTTGCAGATGGCTTGGCCCATGCGCACGCCTGATGCTTGCCTCCCCATTCACCCGTGCCGAGTACAAAGAGTCCTGATAATGTAGTGAGAAGAAGCGTCACTTGAGTCGCTGTTCCGTCCAAAGAACGGCCGCTCCCGACCTGCATTGTATCGGGGAGAAATGCACGAATGTTGGGAAGCCACCTTAGCTGATTGACGAGTTTGATTGAAATAGGCTGCGGATCAGTTCCAGGCCTATGTGAGGATTCAGAAATAATGGAAAACGAAAAGAATCATGGAACCGAGGTATCGCGCCGCAAATTTTTGCAGGGCATAAGCGCCGGAACAATAGCCACACTGGTCTCGCGATCAACCTACATGTCTGGAATGGTCGTTGAAGGGGTGACCTCTGGAAGAGGCGGAGCTTTCGTCCAGATCGATCGGTCGCGAGTGCCGATTCTGCGTAATGGAGACGTGGTCATTATCGGGGGGTCGGTAGCCGCTGTCGCCGCTGCTCTGGAATTCGCTCATAAGGGTTTCAAAGTAGTTATGGTTGAGCATCGTAACTACTTAGGAAGAGAAGTCTCGGCCACACTTAAGCCTTGGGTGAATCTGGGCAAATTGACTGCCGCCGGACAGGTGCCCGAGCCCATCGCTGCATGCCTGAACAAGATGGGGGTCAATGCGCACTCTGGCGAGATTCCGCTGGGTATAGACGCCTTCAAAGTTTCTTTAGAAAACGTGCTCCTGAATGCAAATGTAGAAGTAGTCTACGCCAGCTTACCCACGGAAATCATCGTGATGGACGGCGCCATTCGAGGTGTCGTTATCGGTAATAAATCCGGCCGCCAGGCTCTTCTCGGCCAGCTGGTGGTGGATGCGACGAGCACGGCCCTGGTGGCGCGGATCGCTGGCGCGGAGTTTGAGCCGGAGACAGCGGATGATTTCCATTTCGTCAGGATGCTGGAAATGGAAAATGTCGAGGCGCTTCCGCAAGCGACACTCACCATACCAACTGAGCTGGGTGTTGCCGGCAACAAGTTGACCATTCATCCGGGATACGGATTTAAGGGGCATATCTTAATCGAGTGCCCGATGGAACTCAGGTTGGGAAACATGAATCTGGAAGGCATGATGCAACGGGAGATCGAGGCCCGGCACCGCAGCATGCGTGTGGCTTCCTATCTGATTCAGAACGTTCCGGCTTTCAAGTCAGGTAAATTGGCAATCTGTGCCTATGAACTGGATGGCCTGCAGACGACGCAGCTAGCTGGCCCAAGCCCCAAATGGCCGGCGCAGTTCGGAGAGTCTGATCTGGTATTCAGCGACAAGGATCAAAATAAGATCCGTTTGTCGCTCGCCAGCTTCGCCGGGCCAACAAAGAACCTGTGGTGTCTCAACGAAGCTGCCCGACTCCAGGATGGCAAGCGCGATCTTCTGCGCGATCCGGTTAATTCCGCGTTGACGGGTGCCGCCTTCGCGCAGGCGCTGCTTCCCGGCCTGAGCAAAGGCAAAATCGCAGGTTCCTCAACTGACTATACGATTCCTTACCGCGTGCCACATAAGCTGGAAGTCAAGCTTCAGGATAGCCCTCAACGCGGCCATCCCTATGAGAGATTAAGCGTGCCGGCGGTGGAGGTACCTATTTACCGTGAGGCGGATGTTCTGGTGGTCGGTGGGGGATCGAGCGGAGCCACTTGCGCCAACTCCGCCGCTCGCGAGGGTGCAAAGACTGTCTTGCTGGAACTCAATCCCGGCCTTGGCGGCACGGGAACTCTCGGCGGTGTGTGTGCCTACTGGTACGGTCGGTATTGGGCCGGCTTTGCTCTCCGCAACTCTCTGTTGGTCGATGAGGTCCACAAGAGTATCAACTGGCCCACGTCAGCCAATACGCTGAATGGCAAATGGAACATTGAGGCGAAGATGTACGCCTTACTGAAGGATGCTCAGCAATCCGGGGCAGAGGTCTTTTTCGGCAGCACCACCATTGCTGCGGTTCTTGGTGGCAACCAGGTGCGCGGGGTTGTAGCGGCCACGCCCTATGGACCCATAGCAGTGCTGGCCAAGGTCACAGTCGATACGACCGGCGACGGCGATGTGCCAGCTTTTGCCGGGGCGCGATTCACGTTCGGCGCTGCGCGGGATCACTATCCGATGTGGTACAACCTGGCAGAGTATACCAGCCCGACTGTGAGCGAGTGGCATTTCGCGCATACAGTGGATGTGACCAACATTGACGACTACACGAAAGCGTTTCTGCTCAGTCGTCGCGGTGGGCCCAAGTGCTTTGATCATGGTAACTACATCGCAACTCGTGAATCGCGCCACATTCTCGGCGATACGGTCTTGAGTTTGACCGACCTATTGCGCCATCGCGAGTTCCCCGATGTGATCAACCTGGGCGCCGGTCAAATGGACTGCCACAGGAGGATCGCTTCGGATTGGCTCAGAATGGGTCTCCTATGCCCCATTCTGCCGTCGGAAATGCCATACCGCGCTCTGCTTCCTCAGGGGTTGGAGAACATTCTGGTGTCGGGAAAGGCTACTTCGATGGCTCATGACGCCATGTACAACACGCGGAATCAACCGGAGATGGAGAACATGGGCGGCTCCGTGGGTGTGGCCGCGGCCTACGCTGCCCGGGACGGAGTAAGCCCGCGGAAGGTCGATCTGCCCAAGGTGCAGAAAAGGCTGGTTGACGTAGGTACGCTGCTGCCCGAGATGCTCACGCGTCAGATTGAGGAAAAACCATATAACGAAGACGAGATAAGAGCGTTCGTAAAACAAATGGACGGACGCCATTTTGCTGCGTGGTTTGACGCTCCGATGGCGAAGGAGGGCACTCCACGGTATCGGGAGAAGATTCCGGTCGTAGAGATATGTACAGCGGATCCTCGATTGGCAGTCCCGATCCTGGAGGAGGAATACGTTAAGGCTAGCGGTAATCGCAAGCTGCGGCTGGCCCAGGCTTTGGCCATGTTTGGTTCGAAAACAGGAGTACCGGTGTTGATCCAAGCCATCGAGCTAGGCCTCGCCAACAGAATCACAAATATCCCGATGGACAGTGCGCCCGAGGCGGGAAGTATCGAGGGATTGGAATGGGGAATACCCTTTCCTCCGGCCGATCTGGTCTACTCTCTGGGCATGACTCGGGATTCTCGCGCAATCCCCGTTTGGGATAAGGTCGCCGATGTGACCAAGGCCGAACCGGAGGATTTCGCTGATGAGCTGCCCTGGCCGTTTCACTATGCGGACTCTATCTGTTATGGAGCCGAATTACTCGGCGATCCGGCAGCAATTCCCACTTTGAAGAAGCTTCACAGCCGACCGACATTGCATAACCAGTCAGCCAAAGAAGGATTCGTGACCGACTTCAACCTGGACAAGCGTGCGCTCGTCGAAGTGACCCTCGGTCGTGGGCTGGCCAGTTTGGGCGACGCCCAGGGCTACGAAATTCTGATCGACTACCTGGATGACGTTCGGGCGAATCAAGCTGAATTCGCACATATGACCCTGCAGCAGATGACGGGACTTGATAACGGCAAGAATCCCAAGGTCTGGAGCCAATGGTTGGCGGGGGCAAGAGGCTCGCTCAAGCCGATTCCGCTTCTGGAAAGGGGAGAAGGTGCGGACGTTACCAGCCCCACCAGCGGAGAGATTCTCTTTATGGAAGCTGATCGAGAGCAGCTATCAGATGTTCAGCGCTCGACCACAGTCTGAACAGTAATCAGACTCGCACGCTTGTAGAATTGATTCAGGCTAAGGAGCCGTAGTCTGAGTCAGTCGAAAGTGGTGCGGCCGCATACCTGATATCGGGTCCATTTCAAATCGATGGATCGGACCTCTACCTTTGGACTACATATCAGGTCTCATTGCGAGATCGCCGACCACCGGATGAGTTGTTGAGGAACAGATCTTTCCCGCCGTTACGGTTTGCCTGGGAGCGACTATTTCGCGCCAATGATTTCATTCGGTATCTGGGCGGCGACAGGAACAAGAAACGTACGGGTTAAGGCATGACTTTGAATCCAAAATGGATTCCGATCAAGTGGCCGTGTGGGCCCTTTGAAAGTGCACGGCTCAACGAGTTCAATAGCGGAGACGTCGAACTCAAGGAAATGGTTGAGGCCTGGACCCAGCCATCAGCCTTGCAGTTGCTTCGAGGAACGCCGGTCAACTGCCTGGTTGTGGACTGGGCTTCCGGGACGGCCGCGGACGCGGACCAGCAACAGGCGTTGAAGCCTCTCATTCATGCAGGGCGCCAGCTTGGCCTCAGCTTTGTAGGCAAGATTTCGGCGATAAAGAATCCAGCGCCAGTCGTCGCGGCCGGACGCGAGGCCGGTTTGGAGGCTGTAATCCACGAGGGGTCCGGGGGCCAGACCCTGGACTTACCCTTCATTGTGCAATTTCCGAATGACCATATTGAATGGGATGCCACAACTGCCATCTTCAGTGCAACAGGGAACATCTGGCCCAAAGCAAATCTGAAGACCATGGATGAAGGCTCGGATGGCGATACCGCCAGCGCTGGTCCGACGGGCAACCCTTGGGTGGATTCGAATGGCTGGCTTTCTTTGCTCGCCCGCCAGATGGTTCCGGGGAAAGTTCTTTGGCTGGATATCGATCCTCCGGATTCCAGAAACATCTTGCCTGCGGAGGAATATTGTCTGGCGATTGCCGACAGCCGCGCCTACGGCGGCAGCCACTGGATAATTTCCCTGGACAACAAGATGCGAGCGGCATTGCTGAAAAGGAATCAACCGGCATTGGATGCCTGGACGCGTATTTGTGAAACGCTCTCGTTTTTTGAAAATCATGCAGAATGGGAAGCTTACGAGCCGATGGGAGTTCTGGCGGTGGTTTCCGATTTCCGAGGACAAAACGCGTACAGCAGCGGAGAAGTGCTGAACCTCCTCAATCGCCGGCAATTTCAATTCTCTATCATGGATCGCACGCGTGCGCTACCCAGCCCGAACGAGTGGCTGAAAGGGATTCTTTGGATGGACGAGGAGGCGCCCAATCCCACGCAACAGAACCAATTGCTCGCGTTTGTCCGGCACGGAGGCCTGGTGATTGCCGCGAAGTACTGGGGCCCTTCGGGAGTGACGCCCCACAAAGAGGATTGGCTGTTCGGTTATGACATCTACGATGTGTCCAAGGGTAGGATCGTGGTAGCCGAAGCGGGGCTTTCGGACCCATATAAGATTGCCCGGGACGCTCATCTCCTGGTGAGCCGCAGGAACGATTTTGTGCGGGTTTACAACCCTGGGACCACGAAGTACTTTTCCAGTATCGATCCGGCTCGTGTCAAACAAGTCGTCCAGGTTCTAAACTATTCAACACAGGTTGCTAATTATGTGACTCTATGGGTGGATACGAGAGCACGATCGGCGAAGCTTTGGAGACCGAAACCGGAGACATCACTTCCCATGGGCGATGTCCCCGCAAACGAGGGTACAAATTTCGATCTTCCCCCGCTGTCTGTGAATTGTGCCGTCGAGCTTGAGAGGTTGGCCTGACAATGAAATGGAATAGTTCCCGCAGAGAATTTCTTGGCGCAGTGGGAATGGCAGCGGGCGCGTATCTGGTGCGGCCTGCAATGCTTCGAGCCCAGGCGGCGCCGGCGACCCCTGTCGCCGTTGGAATGTGTCCCAAATATGACCGGAACGTGGTGGGCGTACTTTCGACCATGTTCGATCAACTCGGCGGATTGGAAGGGCTGGTCCGCGGGAAAACTGTCGCAATCAAGCTCAACCTGACTGGCACGGCTACCGACAGGCTTTATTATCTGCCGCCGGAAATGACCCATTGGGTTCATCCTCAGGTCATTTGGGCTACGGTTCATTTGTTAGGCAAGGCGGGTGCGCAGCGCATTCGTCTGCTGGAAAGTCCATGGTCAACCGCCGAGCCGCTCGAAGATTTCATGTTTTACGCAGGTTGGAAAGCAGGAGATCTGCTAAACGCGGCGCCTCGAGTGGAATTTGAGAACACCAACTACCTGGGAAACGGCAAGACTTATACAACGTTTTGGGTTCCAGGCGGCGGCATGATGTTTAAAGGCTACGATCTGAATCACTCATATAAGGACTGCGATGTATTTGTCTCGCTGGCAAAACTGAAAGAACACAGAACCACTGGTGTCACTCTCTCGATGAAGAATTGTTTCGGAATTACTCCATGTACGATTTACGGGGATGGCGCTCCCGAGGACGAACCAGGTCTCACTCCAGTTGGGGGCCGCGGCCCATTTCACAGAGGGAACCGTTTACCCCCGAAGAGTGCGCCTCCACCGGTTCACCTCGACGCACCGACGGACGCGGGCTATCGCGTGCCTCGTATAGTTGCGGATCTGGTGGCGGCGAGGCCCGTGCACTTGTCGGTTATCGACGGAATTTACACCATGACCGGTGGCGAGTTACCCCTTACCAAGAGCAGCGTACCGACCCGCGCCGTTCACCCTGGCTTGCTGATTGCGGGAAAGAATTGCGTATCCACAGATGCCGTTGCCATGGCGTTGATGGGATTTGACCCCATGTCGGATCGCGGCACTCCTCCATTCAAGACCTCCGACAATATGCTTGGACTGGCCGAACAACTGGGTGTCGGGACTCGCGATTTGAGTCGCATTGAGGTGGTAGGCACACCCATTTCCAAGGCTCGCTTCCAATTTGGAAGCATGTCTTAACCGGTCACTTTACTTTGCCTCCAGCAGTTCTGATCTATTGAGCGATAAGGTTGCTTCTTCAGTAGAGCGTGTCATGGGGCGGGATTTTTTTCGGCTCACCGTGATGCCAGGATGCCGGCGTTCCGGACTGACTCGCTCCTAAACTCTGCCTATGGAAAGCACCAGTCCTGAATCGGTTTCTCGCGAAAAGGCCTCCGTTCATGGAGCCGCTCCTCTGATCCGGCATGAAGCTTCGCACCAGTCAATGGGAACGATTTTTTCGCTGATCGCTTACGGGCCAAGTTCCGCTTGCCTTGAGGAACTTGCGTGCCAGGCTTTTGCGGAGATTGATCGCCTGAACGACCAGATGAGTCACTACAAAGCGGAGAGCGAACTTTCCGCAATCAACCATCAGGCCTGGCGCCAGAGCATGGTCGTGACACCGGAACTTTTCAGGCTTCTTGAAGACTCTGCTCGCTATAGCGAAGAAACGAATGGCGCCTTCGACATAACGGTTGGCCCCTTGATGAAATCATGGGGATTTTTTCGAGGGTGGGGGCGCTTGCCCTCGCCCCTCGAGTTGGCGCAGGTACGAAAGCGGATTGGCTATCGACATGTAAAGCTGGATTCCGCAGCACGAACGGTCGAGTTCGACGACCCTGGAATCGAGCTTGATTTGGGCGCTATCGCGAAAGGCTATGCCGTCGATCGTGTAGTCGAGATCCTACGCGCGGAGGGGGTCACGCGGGCACTGATTTCAGCGGGCACAAGCAGTATTTATGCGCTCGGGGCGCCTCCCGGCAAGCAGGGGTGGGGGATAGCGGTGCGCCATCCTCTCGACTCCAGGAAGACGGCATGTTTGTTCCGGCTCCAGAATCTTTCAATCTCCATCTCCGGAGACTGCGAGAACTTTTTCGAGCTGGGAGGCAGGATCTATGCCCACATCATGGATCCGAGCAGCGGCATGCCGGCGGAAGACATGCTCATGACGGTTGTGATTTCGCCATCGACGACTGAGAGTGACGCATTGTCGACTTCCTTCTTCGTGGGAGGGGTAGAGAAGAGCCGTGCATATCTGGAGCACCATCCCGATCTGATTGCTATTTTCTTTATTCCAACGCGTTCCACACACACGGTTGAAGAGGTCGTGCTGAAGTCAAGTGTGACAAAACATTCCGGCCGATTGCTTCGCAAGAATGTAAGTTATAGCTCTTGGTTGATGAACTCTCATCATTGCGCCACAGGGTCACGGCAGACCATCGTAGCAACGTAAGCTGCGCCGCAGCCGTTATCGATCTGGATCGGGATAGACTGTTCTTCCGCAAAACTCAATGTATCTTCAAAATGCGCTAGTGCTCAACTATCCGAGCCAACTTGGATTCTGGTAAGTCCCATCAAAGTTGTGGGTCGTCTTATATTTTTCATATCTGCCATTGAACGCAACAGTCGCCGTCTTCGCGAGAATGGCGGCCACCTGTGTCTGGCTTAATGGCCTGAAGGTGCGTGCCGTGTTCAGCGCCTGATCGAGAATCTTTATGGAATCGCAACCGGTGATCACGGTGGTGACTTTCAAATTCATTGCATATTGCAGACATTCCACGGGGGTCGCCGTATTGCTTTGTAAAATGATCGCATCGCCCATAGGCTTCATGCCTAGCGCGCCAATGTTATGTTTTTCGAGCACCGGAAGCACCAGCTTCTGGAAACTATCAAAGTGGGCATCCATTACATTCAGCGGCATCTGCACGGCATCAAAGGTAAAGTCATGCTTGAACGCAACGTTCAGCATGTGGAGATGTATCTGCGGACTTTTGTGGCCTGTGAACCCTATGTAGCGAATCTTGCCAGCCTTTTTTGCCGCCAGCAAAGCTTCCATGCATCCCCCGGGCGCAAAGACACGTTCTGGATCGTCCATCCGAATGATTTCGTGAATCTGCAATAGATCGATGCGGTCTGTTTGCAAGCGGCGCAGAGACTCCTCTATCTGCTGGGCGGCGGCCTGTTTCGTGCGGCCGTCGATCTTCGTCATCAAGAATGCTTTCTGCCTGTAGCCATCGCGCAGTGCCTTCCCCATGCGAATTTCGCTGGCGCCATCGTTGTAATCCCAAGCGTTGTCGAGGAAGTTCGCTCCATTGTCGAGGGCCGTTCGGATGATCTGAATACCGGTCTTTTCCGGCACCGCCGGACGTCCGATATGATGGCCACCTATTCCAATCAGTGACAATCTTTCACCGGTGTGCCCGAGCACCCGATACGGGATGCCATCCTTGCTTTCCGCATACGCGGTCTTATATGTGATGACCGATGCCACAGCAGTCGCTGTGGCAGTTTTGATGAATTCACGACGTTTCATGCCTGCACCTCCAGAACTGCAATCGTTCTGAAAGAAATCTCATATGTTATGAGATGCGGCCATCTGAGGTACTCGCATTACACATCGTTTCCACGGTGGAAGATCGGCTCGATACCCGACGCTTTAGCGAGGAGCGCCTGTTCTTCTTTGGAATCGAGTGGTTTATAGTGCTGCGCGACATCCATCGCCAGACGGAAATATGCTTCCTCGCCTGGAGGTATGGCAGCTGTGATGGAGTGCCCCAGCGTCCATCGCAGGCCGAGCGAAGCCTCATCGGGAAATCCGGCAGGTTCATACCAGCACTTGGAATTTGGATGATCTTTTTTCTGTGTAGTCGGCCATACGGTCTTCGCCATGCTCTTGATGGCCAGCGTTCCAACCCCTTTTTCCTGTGCTTTCTGAATTACCTGTGGGCCGAAGTTCGCCTGGGACGTGAGTACCCAGTTGATGGGGAAAAGAATGGTGTCAAATGGATACCTGTCCATCGCGGCCACAGCCGTCTCAACCGAGTGTGAGGAGAATCCGATATAGCGAACCTTCCCTTCTTTGCGTGCCGCCTCAAAGGTTTCCATGGCGCCGCCGGGCCCGAGGATTTCGTCCAGCTCATGCATTTTAGTGAGGGCGTGAAACTGATAGAGATCAATGTGATCGGTTTTCAATAACCGGAGCGATTCTTCAATGGCTGCTCGCGAACCGGCCTTGTCGCGCTTGCTTGTCTTGCAGGCCAAGAAACTGTTTGCGCGATATGGCGCGAGAGCAGGGCCGAGAAGTTGCTGCGCATCGCCATAACTGGGAGCTACATCGAAATAATTGATCCCACGATCTACCGCTTCCGCCACAATATTCTTGGAAGACGTCGGGGTGCTGTTCATCACAACGATGCCGCCCATCCCGATGATGGAAAGATGGACACCCGTCTTGCCCAGACGCCGCTTGGCAATCAGGCCTGTATTTCTTTTGGTATCGATCGCGGGCAATGCGTGGGAAAGCTCTCCGCTACTGGCGGCGATTGCCGCGAATGTGCTTTGCTTGAGAAAGTCTCGGCGTCTCATCGGTTTCTCCCTGGTTGGAATAGCCAAAGCGCAGGCCGTAAATAACGTAAATAAGGATACAGCAGTCTTGGCTCGCAGACCTTGCATACTGATCCTACTTCGCGGCCTATCTATCGGGTTGCACGACGAGAGCAAACCTGTAGCGAGTACTCACCATGGATCGCACCAATCGCACTCGCTTTCCGCTGAATCACTGCTTATGCCTCGGCCGGGATAAAGCACGACTGTGAAAAATCCCACCTCTCTGCCAATAATCGCGCTCCTCGGTCGAGAGTGGAATCTGCTTAATCTTCAATGAACATGAAAAACATAGGAATACAGCAATACTTCCAACGCAATCGCGGTTGCTAAAACGATGCTATGCCGCAGAGTAAACCGAAAGAGCTTCGCCTGGTCGGAAACCGACATCGCGGTCGCTGCCGCCGCTACCGCGATGTTCTGCACGCTTATCATTTTGCCCATGACGCCTCCAGCTGAATTGGCAGCCGCAAGCAGCACCGGATTGAACCCCAGCCGGGTGGCGGTGACTACCTGCAGGTTTCCGAATAGTGCGTTCGCCGAAGTATCGGAACCGGTGAGAAAAACTCCCAGCCAGCCGAGCAGTGGGCTGAAGAATGGGAACAGAGTGCCTGATGCGGCGAACGCAAGCCCCAGGGTGCCCGTCGCGCCGCAATAATTCATTACAAAGGCCATGGCGAGCACGGCGGTGACGGTAACAATGGGCAGAAAGAGCTGTCCGCACACGGAGATCAAGAGCCGTCCGAAGGATCGAGGAGACATTCGCAACAAGACAACAGCTGCCAAGGTCGAGAACATGCAAGCGGTTCCGGAAGCGGACAACAGATTCAGCTCGTACATCGCTCCGTAGAGCGCAGGCTTTGCTATCACCGGGGGCATACGAAGAATTCGGTTGTGCAACAGCGGCCACGCGACACTAGTGGTGGCGGAATTCAGCAGCGCATGAAAGGGTTTGAAGCCCCACAGCAATACGAACAGCACGAGCAGTCCGTAGGGACTCCATGCGCGCAGAATCTCCCCCGTGCTATATGTCCGGCCACCTGGTTGTCCGATCCGATGTGAAGAATATCTTCCGGGAGCGGAGGCCAGCCCCGGCGATACGGCGACGAGATTATCGCGACTGACCATCGCACTTTCGGCAATCGCGGGATGATCTATATCCCACAAGACAGCAGGGCGCCAGAAGCGCAACAGGATAAGCAGCGAACCCATTGCCATCAGGGAGGCGATGATGTCGGTAAGTTGTGGACCCACGTAATTCGACATGAAAAACTGCACCGCTCCGAACACTCCGCCAACGACGATCACGGCGGGCCACACTTCCGTCATGCCGCGCCACCCTACCATCACGGCAATCAAGTAACCGGGAACGATCACGGACAAGGGTGCGCAAAGACGTCCGACAGCGGCGCTCAGCCGTTCCAGTGGCAACCCAGTAATCCCAGCCAAAGTGACAACCGGGATTCCGATCGAGCCGAAAGCAACTGGAGCTGTATTAGCCAGCAGGCAGAGAGCCGACGCGTAGAAGGGAGAAAAGCCCAGGCCCACCAACATTGCCGCAGCCACCGCAACCGGCGTTCCGAAACCCGCCGCTCCCTCAACGAAGGCCCCAAATGCAAAGGCAATCAACAGCGCCTGTAGACGAAAATCGCCGGTCAGATTTCCGATCGATGCCTTGATGATTTCAAACTTGCCCGTTTCGACAGCCACCTGATAGAGAGCAATCGCCCAAAACACGATCCAGGAAATGGGGAAAAGTCCGAAAGCGGCGCCATATGCCGCCGAACTCAGAGCCAGTGACACCGGCATTTTGTAGCCCGCGACAGCAACAACAAACGCGACGCCCAAAGCGGCGAGAGAGGCGGCCCATGCAGCCTTGCGTCTGATGCCGAGCAGAAAAAGGAGTGTCAGAATGGGAAAAGAGGCAAGCATCGCTGAAAACGCGAGGCCTCTTCCAAATAAGTCGTAAGTCTGGTTCCAACCTAGACTCATTGGGCGGCTCTCCTGCAAAAACGCGAGACAAATTCAATGTGGAAGCGACTGGAAATTGTTCAAACATGCTCAGAGTATCAATTTGTCAGATTTAGCGTAAGCGCCGGGATGAATGCGGATGTAGATTTCGGTGCAGTCCTCGGCAAATCGAGTTTGCCCACGTGCAAAGAACGATTGGGTAGCCGGAGACAGATAGACGGCGTGAGAAAATGTTATGAAACACAGCATGCTATTCCCTTCACCTATCGGGTTGGAGCTGTCACGAACTTAGGGAGACATAATTTATGGCAAAGCCCACTGTGGTGATTCAAGCATCAAAAGGCACAGCGGACGAGGAGATCCTAACCCGGCAAGCCCTGGACTTCTTATCAGACCTATCAGCCAATTTCGAAGCCGATCGCCAGGATTTGCTTGAAAGGCGAGTGGCAAGGGCCGAGGAACTCCGTCAAGGGAAGCTGTATGATTTCCTCCCCGAAACCACATCGATTCGCGAGAGCGAATGGCGTGTGGCCCCGATCCCGCACGATCTTGAAGATCGCAGAGTAGAGATTACCGGGCCGGTCGATCGCAAGATGATCATCAACGCACTCAATTCCGGTGCCAACGTCTTCATGGCCGATTTCGAGGATTCGACCTCTCCTACATGGCGCAACGTCATTGACGGCCAGGTGAATCTGCGCGACGCGATTCGCCACGATATTACGTACACCAGCCCAGAAGGCAAGCAATACCGGCTTTCCGAGAAGCCGGCAACGCTCTTTTTGCGGCCACGCGGCTGGCATTTATCGGAAAAACACCTTCAAATCGATGGTCAGCCGATTTCCGCATCGCTTTTCGACTTCGGACTGTTCTTCTTTCATAATGCTGCTGCTCTCCGAGAACGTGGGACGGCGCCTTACTTTTACCTGCCCAAGCTTGAGAGCCATCGGGAAGCGCGGCTGTGGAACAATGTCTTCAATTTCTCCCAAAATGCACTCGCGATTCCGCGCGGCACGATTCGAGCCACTGTTCTAATTGAGACGTTGCCGGCGGCCTTCGAGATGGATGAAATCCTGTTTGAGCTGAAAGACCACTCCGCGGGTTTGAACTGCGGCCGGTGGGATTACATTTTCAGCTTTATCAAGAAATTCAGTTACCGTAAGGATCTGGCGCTTCCCGACCGCTCAACGATCACAATGGATCGGCACTTCCTTAAATCGTACGTCGAATTGCTCATAGCGACCTGTCATCGGCGCGGCATCCACGCAATGGGAGGAATGGCAGCACAGATTCCCATTAAACGAGATGCTGCGGCGAATGGCCGCGCAATGGAGCGCGTCCGGCAGGATAAACTCCGGGAGGTAAAGGCCGGCCATGACGGAACATGGGTCGCGCATCCCGGACTGGTTCCGGTGGCCAGGGAGATTTTTGACGAACACATGCAAGGAGCCAACCAGATTTCGCGCTCCATTCCTGCAATCAAAATTCGAGCTTCCGACCTGTTGACCGTGCCCGAGGGAGAAATCACGCGCCAAGGCGTGGAGATGAATGTGGATATAGGGTTACGCTATTTAGCAGCATGGCTCGACGGCCTCGGCTGCGTCCCAATTTACGACTTGATGGAAGATGCGGCAACAGCGGAAATCTCTCGCGCACAGCTCTGGCAATGGGCCCACAATTCCGGCCGAATGAAAGATGGAACCGATGAAACCACGCTGGACGTCCGGTCGGTACAAAGCGTCATTCCGGTGGTCCTTGATCGAATTAAGGGTGAGATTGGAGACGACAGGTTTCGAGCCAGCCAGTATACCGCGGCGGCAAAGCTCTTCGAACAGATGATTGCTGCCAAGGAATTGCCCGAATTCTTGACCAGCATCGCGTACGAATTGATAGATTGAGCTTCAGATTTGTGGCACTTGGATAAAAATCGGCACATTCACCAGAGCGCCGGAAGAACTAACACGGCCTCAAGAATGCATTGTTAGTCGAACTCCTGTTTTGCTTCCTCATCCAATCCTGCTAGGGCGATATTAGTAGCTCTTTTGGCATCCTAGCCTGACCAGCGCACTCGACATGGCACTCTCTTTATCAATAAAGAGGATTAAATCCGCTGTGGTTTTCTAACTTCAAAATAGAATCTTGAGAGCGAACTGCAAGATCCGTGGATCCAGTGCCCCAGTAATTTGTCCAAATCCGCTGTTCTCTACGGTGTTGCCCGGATTCATAAAATTGACATTGTTGAAGATGTTGAAAGCCTCGGACCGGAACTGCGCGGAAAACCGATTATTCAGTCGAATATTCTTCAACAGAGCAAGATCCGTATTGAACAGTCCCGGACCCCGCAGGATATTCTTGCCGGTGTTCCCAAAAGTTCCCACTGCATTGGGCGCAAAAACAGAAGTATTGAAGTATTCATTCACCAGTTGGCTGTGTGATCGGTTGGGATCGAGCCTCGCCTGACTCAGGCTGGTGCCGGTGAAGTCAGCGCGGTCTGCCCCTACTCCGGAGAAGGAATTATCTACTCCGCTGTACACCGTGAAAGGCGTTCCACTCTGCCAGGTCACGATTGAACTGATCGACCATCCATTCGTGAATCTGGTTTTCCAGCTGTTTTCCTTCAATCCCGGCAACTGGTAAATTGGCGAGAAATTCAATACCCGGGTCACGTCGCCCGGCGATGGACCATAATCGAACATCTGATCGAATGGCTTGGTGTTGATGTAGGTAGATGAGCCTATCGGAGCAAAATCATCCAGACTCTTCGACCAGGTAAAATTCGCGTCAAGTGTCAATCCATAGCTGAATTGCTTCCGCACGGTCACCTGCAATCCGTTGTAGTTTGAGCGCACGGTGGAGGCGACCAAATCCACATTAGAGAACGCGGGATTGATCCGTCTCTGCTGCGTGTTTGCTTCTGTGGAGTTTCCGGGAATATAGATAGCTGGGTTGAGTTCCTGCTGCCCTTCTTCTACATCGCCCGTTCCCGAAAGGTCTGTCCCTAGATTGCCCACATACCCGACGCGCACCAGCCAGCTATGCCCTAACTGCTGCTCCACCGTTAGATTCCAGGCTGCCACGCGAGAAGCTTTCAGGTTTTTTGCCAGAATATACGGTAATGCCAAGGGAGAGGGGAACACCGTACCAGGCGGGGCAATATTTGGTCCGAATTGCGCTGGAAAAGGATTCGTCACGCCGGCGCTTCCGTAAGGATCGGCGAAAGAGACATCGGTCAGGTTCACCGCCGGAGCAAAGGGCGGAATTGAAGTGACGTCCTGCATCATGACGATATTTGGAATTGAATAATATAGACCAAATCCGCCGCGCACGCTCATTTTGCCGTCTGACGTAGGCTGGTAGGCGAAACCGACCCGCGGTTCTACGTTTCCGAAATTGCGATTATAGGACGCAACCGGACATCCCGCATCGTGATTGCTGCCGCCGTAGATCAAACCCACGGGAGCATTGGGAAATCGAACCGACTGCTGTCCCGGTGCGTAGCAACCCACTCGTCCCTTCGATTCATAATAAGGAAGAAATGGATCCCATCGTAACCCCATCTGCACCGTCAACCGTGGCTGCACATGCCAATTGTCCTGAGCGAAGGTGCTGTAACGGTTTTGCGTGAAGTCATAGTAGATACCACCCGATTGCGAAAATGTTGTCGCCTGCCCCAATACGAAATCCGCAACATTGTCTCCGGAGAGATTGCCCCCGAAACTGAAGGATCCTCCCTGCCCGAATTCGTTATTCTTGGGAGTATTGACCCGCGCATATGAACCGCCGAAGTGCAATTCGTGATTACCCTTGATCCAAGTCATATTTTCTTGTATTTGTTGGGTCCTGCGGGTAAAGGGTCCAAAATATCCGGTGCTGATGCCAAACCCCCCACCCACAGTGACGTTCAGCGTCGGAGACGACGGCTCCGCGATCTTCACCCCCGCAGTATCAAACCCAAACGGCGCTCCAGTAGTGGATTTTCCCGCTTCATCGTTCAAGCCGTACCACGTGCTGAAGAGCAATTTGGCTGAAGCGGCATAAACATAATTAACCGAAATATTCTGGAGCCGAAGCTGCTGACCTCCTGCATCCTGGAGCAGATTGGTCTTGGAAACATTGTTTGGCAAAGTGAATTTGCTGTACAAGTAATGTCCGCTTAAAAAGTGCTTATTGTGTTGGTAATCGCTTTTTATCAAGTACTCATCTAAGTTCTGCCTTTGAGGGGGACCAGTGAAGGTCACTTGCCGTCCGGGACCGTTCGGTAGGGGAATGTCCGCGAGGAGGTACTTCGATACTGGGCTCACAGGAATTTGATTGTTGAGAAAAGGGGCGCCTGTCACCGGATCAACTAATTGAACGTTCGGCAGCAAGTCGGAAAAATTCCCGGATCTTTCCGCCGCGGTGGGGACAAACGTGACCTCTCCGGACGATGCCGTACTAATTCGAGTTCCCTGATAACTCCCAAAATAAAACAGCCTGTTCTTCTTGATGGGTCCGCCAAAAGTAAATCCAAACTGGTTGCGCTTCAACGTGTCTGCTGTGGGGGCGAAGTAGTTCTTTGCGTTGAGTGCGCCGTTTCGTATGAATTCAAAAGCGTCTCCGTGGATCTGGTTGGTACCGGACTTCGTGACTACGCTCACCACTCCGCCGACTGCGTTGCCGTACTCTGCGGTCATGTTCGAGGTTTGCGTGTTAAACTCCTGGATTGCATCAGGATTGGGGAAGGGCAGGTTCGTATTCAGCAACAGGTCGTTGAAGTCAGCGCCATCCATTAAGTACGCCACTCCGGTCGAACCCGTCCCATTGATTTTGGCATATTGCTCCCCGGGAAAAACGCCACCTATACATCCAAATGCGCAGTAATCGGAGGTCGTGTTTTTTGTGCCTGCTCCGATAAAAAGTAGAGTCTGAACTGTTCTTCCGTTCAAAGGAAGATCGACGACTTGCTGCTTATTGACCAGTTCCCCCACGGTCGCCGAGCTGGTGGTCACCAGCGGCGCTGTCGAGAATACGTTCACTTTCTGTGATACAGAGCCAACCTTCAGAGTGACATTTTGCGTCGCCGCCTGATTCACCGTCAGGTTTATTCCTGACTGGACGTAAGTACCGAATCCTTGTGCTTCGATGGTTAGCTTGTAAGTGCCGACGGGAAGCGTGGAGAATACATAGTTTCCTCTAGCCGCAGAGCTTGTATTTTGGGAAAATCCAGTGGCTACATTTTCGACCGTTACCTTGGCGCCGACTACCGCGTTCCCGGAAGGGTCAATGACCGTACCGTTGAGGCTGGAATTGGTAAATTGCGCCGACAAAGGTGTCGTACAGAAGATCAACAGAGCCAGCATAAGAGCTGCCCAGGTCACGGGTATGCTTTTCCTTGACAATGGAGTCAGATTTATCTTGTTTGCTTTCATTTTCTTGTTCTCCCTAATTACATCTGCGCCAATCGACGGGCGCCTGCTGATAATCCCAATGAAAGAATGTGACCTTCGCTTACCAGGTTGCCCTGCAATGCTTCGCATCTAACATGTAGAACGCAGATCTTGCTTTGAGCAAGATTCCAGATACCGGATTTCACATCTGTTTCAGGGTGAACTCCGGAGATCCTTTCAAAAACTCTCCAGCCGGCCACCGAACTAAGTGCTCCTGCCTTTTCCTGTCCCTAGCCGATAATCCGCCGGAGACCATTCCCCCAAAGTGCCTGCCGGGGCGAGGAGAACGATCTTTTGCCCTTCACGCTCCGCTGCAACAGAAGCTAACACTCCGCTGGCCGTGGCACCGTAAACCAACACATGGCAGGTGACCTCTCCGGAAACTGCGTTCTGGGCGAGGTCCGCAGTGCTGGCAAAGAGCGGAGTACTGCCCGGCCCCGTTGTCAGGCCAGCAGCAAGAGCGGCGTTCTTCAGGGCATCTCGCCGCGAAGCGGACGATTCCTCCGAAGTAGAAATCTCGTTCGGTTTCGTCACTGGCCAAGTCCTTTCTTTAGGTAATCAGTTGACTTGCGCATCGTCCGGCTCGAGATCAGATAATTTTTCCCGCACATCTTCTGGTTGTCAAGAGAAATTGCATGCCCAAAAGGATCTGTGTGACCTTAAACGTGAGTCTATGAAATAGTTGGAAAGTTGCACTAAATTGCGGTTATATTCAATATTCATCGTTTATCGGGGTAAACCTGGTACCGGACGAATCGACCTCGAGATCAACAGTCCGAACCTTCGGCAGGCATTGTTGGGCGTTTCCGAGGAGGCAACACGGCCTGGCGATAATCCGGAGGTCCGGGTGTCAGTGAGGCGGTTGCCCACCTAGATCGATGTGGCGGTGAAGTGCGTCTGATCCTGCCTCCCGATTCTTTCGAAGCCGAATCACGCATGCTCCATCGTTAATCCATGCGATCTCATTAACACATTAGTCTTGCCGACGGTAGTGCGATCGAAACCGAAAATAAGAGCTGGAGATCAGGTACCATCCGTGCCTATCGCGCTTATTCCGGGTCTGCTATAGGGCAGAAGTGCGTCGGTGCCCGATATCATGAGAGGAGTTCTTGTTTAACAAGTCCGCTCATGCCTTTTTCCCCCACACCCAATCCGCCGCCCGTTCCTCCACCAGATTCAGGCATTCAAAAACACGCCACCGGCTTTGAACCGCTACAGTCTCCGCTTTTTCGCCACCTGTGGATTGCCTCCACGATCTCAAACCTTGGCGGCTGGATGCAGGACACGGCTGGAACCTGGCTGATGACCGTGCTTACGCCATCTCCGCTGCTGATTGCACTAATGCAGACAGCCGCCAGCCTGCCGGTTGTGGTGTTGGGGTTATTAGCGGGCGCAACTGCGGACATTTTCGATCGGCGCCGTCTCCTGCTCTTCTGGCAAGCCTGGATGCTGGCGGCAGTCGCGCTACTCAGTCTGCTCACTTTCTTCAACATCATCTCTCCCTGGGTGCTGCTTACCCTGACGTTCCTGCTGAACGTGGGCACAGCGATGAACAGCCCCGCCTGGCAGGCAATCATGCCGGAGCTGGTGCCGCGCGAGCAACTCCCGGAAGCTGTGTCATTGAACAGCGCCGGATTCAACCTCGCCCGGGCCGTTGGCCCAGCGCTCGGTGGTTTGGCCATTGCCGTCTTTGCTCATCCGGTCACCGGCGCGGCGTGGACCTTCCTGCTCAATTCGCTTTCCTTTTTAGGCGTTATTCTCGTCCTCTACCAGTGGAAGCGGAATCCGATCTTCAAGAGCGCGCTGCCTGCCGAACGGATCTATGGCTCCATGCGTGCCGGACTGCGTTATGTTCAGTTTGCTCCGCTGTTGAAGGCGGCACTTGCGCGGGTCTTCGTGTTCACCTTATTTGTCAGCGCCGTTTGGTCGCTGCTGGCCGTTGTTGCCGCTCGGGACCTGCATCAGGGCGCGCTCGGTTACGGCATTCTGAACGGCAGTATGGGACTCGGAGCGGTCATTGGCGCGACGAGTCTGCCGCGTGTTCGGCGCAAATTTTCTGCCGACACGATAATTGCCATCTCAACTGCCGTTTTCGCCGGCACGCTGCTTGTCCTCGCCTTCGTCCCATATCCGCTAATCATCATTCCAGTACTTTTGTTTGCAGGCTTTGCCTGGACCAGCACCATGTCCACATTCAATCTAGCGGTACAGATTTCCGCCCCGAACTGGGTCCAGGCTCGCTCTCTCGGGATTTATCAGATGGTCTTCTCCGGCGGCATGGCAGTCGGGAGCGTCATCTGGGGGGTGATCGCAGAACACATGTCGACACCGATCTCCCTCGCGGCCGCCGCAGGCGGTCTGCTGATCACGCTGCCTTTGACCAATCGGTTGCACGTTCTTCGCGGAGAACTACCAGACTTCAGCCCGTTCCGCTCAAAATCTCCCAACCCACAGCTTGTCATCGAGCCGGAAATGTCCGATGGTCCCGTCCGTATCCTGATTGATTATTGCGTTGACCCGGAGGATTACAACACCTTCGTCCAGGAGATCCATAAGCTGAAGAATGTGCGGTTGCGCGATGGTGCTATGCGTTGGGGCATCTTTCAGGATGCCAATGATCCCCGTCATCTCACGGAGACCTTTATTGTGGAATCGTGGATTGATTATCTTCGCCAGCGCGAGCGTTTCACCGCTTCGGATTTGACCGTTCGTAACCGCGTCTTCAGCCTGCACCGCGGTGATGAGCCTCCGTTAATCACTCACACTATTTATGCCAAAGAACGACAAATGGAATTAACTGAAGAGAAGCCAACTTCCCGGTAGTAATCCGCGCCAGCTGTCTGAGATTGCAAGATTCGCATTTTGTGGACACCCTGCCTTTCAGCCTGACTTGCTTATCAAGATGCGGGAAATGAACCTAACGCAAACGGACCGGGACAGGTTCTCTATGTCATCGGATTTTCTATTCGCTGGAAACGGATTTCCCCGGAATGCCTTGGGAGGTTAGGTCGATAGATGAAATGTCCGGTTCGGTTTTGTGCGCTTGACAAGGAGGTCGATCAATCAACAGAATTATGTTCATCATACTAATCCATTAATTCAATAGAGAGATGCAAGGTGACTGTGAACGAAGGACAACCAACCTCGGCCCCCACATTGAAGCGAGTTCTCGGATTATGGGACCTGGTGTTTTACGGAATCGTCCTCATTCAGCCAATCGCCGCCGTCGGACTTTTCGGCATAGCAATGCAGATGTCCGGCGGTCACATGGTGGACACGATCCTTATTGCGATGCTGGCCATGATGGTAACTGCCGTCAGTTATGGCCGCATGGCATCGATCTACCCGTCGGCAGGCTCAGCCTATACTTACGTGTCGCGCGGACTCAATGCTCATCTGGGATTTCTTGCAGGCTGGGCGATGATTCTCGATTACCTGATCATTCCGATTGTCAGCACAATTTACGCGGCTCTCACGCTGACGCGGATCGTTCCTCGTGTGCCGTATTCTGCATGGGTCGTGCTGCTCTGCCTCGCCACCACTTTGCTGAACATCCGCGGCATTCGGACAACCGCGAAATCGAATATTATCCTTCTTTTCATTATGTGTTTCGTGATTGCGGCATTTCTGGTCCTGGCGGTCAAATATATCTGGGTCAACGAAGGTGCGGCGGCGTTGATCTCCTTCAAGCCTTTCTATGATCGTGCGACTTTCCACGTTGGTCCGGTTTTGACGGCAACATCCTTCGCCGCGCTTACATACATAGGGTTCGATGGCGTAACGACACTGGCAGAAGATGTGAAGAACCCGCGGCGGAACGTGCTCCTCGCAACCACATTAGTGTGCGCGATTACGGGCATTTTCAGTACGGTTCAGATTTACCTGGCGAGCCTCGTGTGGCCTGCCTACTCTACCTTTCCTGACATCGAGACTGCCTTTCTGGATGTCTGCCGCCGCGCTGGTGGAGCGTGGCTTTTCCAGGCCATGGCTCTTACTCTCTTCGTAGCGTGCCTTGGCAGCGCATTGACAGGCCAGGTTGGGTCGGCGCGGCTGCTGTTCGGAATGGGACGCGATAGCGTGTTGCCGAAGCGTTATTTTGGCTCTCTCGACAAGCGCACGAGCACACCGCTATTCAACATTTGTTTTATCGGAGTGATTACGATTATCGGTTCGCTCACCCTCAGCTATGAACACGCCGCAGAGGTGCTGAACTTTGGCGCCTTTCTCGCGTTTATGGGGGTAAACGCTGCCGTGATTCAGACATTCTTTTTCAAACGGCAGTCTGGACATCGCAGTCTGCTGATCGATGTCGTCACGCCTGCGGTCGGCTTCCTGTTCTGCTTGACCATTTGGTGCAGTCTTCCCGCGCTCGCGAAATGGATTGGAGGCGCCTGGTTAATTGCTGGAATTCTTTATCAGGCGATCAGGACTCGCGGCTTCACCCGAGGGCCGATCCTATTAGATTTTGTTGAATCAAGTTCCGACTAAAAACTTTAATACGAGAGGTGGATCACATTTATGGCAGCAGAGCAAAAACAACCCTTAGAGTCGTATGTCCGTGGGATGGATGTTGCCGTTATTGGGCTGGGCCTTATGGGTCGTAGCATTACCGCATGTCTTCTGGCTGCCGGCTACCGGGTTATCGGAATTACCAACGATATGGCTGCGAGCGAAGATGTGCCAGATCGGGTGCGCACGCTGCTGACGGAAATGCACCGTGAAAAGCTCGTGGCTCAGCATGTCTCCGTGCTCATGAAACAATTTCGAATGTCTGCCCAGATCTCACAACTTTCTCAATGTGACATCGTGTTTGAGTCGGTTACAGAAGACGTCGAACTGAAACGAAATATATTCCGCAAAGTCGAGGAAGTAGTATCCGATTCGACGATCATTGCGACCAATACGTCGGCCATTCCGGTTACCATGCTGCAGCAGGGCGCAATTCACCCGCAAAGAATTATTGGAATCCACTGGGATGAGCCGGCGCATGTCACCCGGTTCATGGAGATCATTCCCGGTCGAGATACGACGGCGGAATACATAGAACGCATTGTCCGGTTGGCTCCATCGTGGGGCAAGGAGGCGTCTCTGTTGAAACGCGAAATTCGAGGCTTCATTACAAATCGCATTTCTTACGCAATGTTCCGGGAGGCCTGCCATCTGGTTGATTCTGGAGTTTGTACCGTGGAAGATGTAGACCGCTCGCTTCGGAACGATGTTGGCTGGTGGATACCGTTTGCAGGTCCCTTCCGATACATGGACCTTATGGGTGTGGAAGGGTATTTTCGCGTCATGAAGGATCTGCTCCCAGATCTTTCTACGAGCCCCGATGTTCCATCGTTGATGCACAACGTGGTGGAATCGGGTGGCCGCGGCGTCTCGAATGGAAAGGGTTTCTATCAGTACACGGAGCAGGAAGCAAAACAATGGGAAGAGCGGTTCACCAGGTTCAGCTATGAAATTCGTAAGTTAACATCGAAGTATTCCAGACTGCGATCCACTCCTGCCGATAAGAAGGAGCCAAGGACTGAAGACAACTTGTCTTGACCCGGAAGAAGAGCCACAATCCGTTGTTCACCTGGGTATGCACACTCGCCTGCCAGTTGTTCGAGGGTACGCAAGGCCTCGCCCTCTTTGAAATCCGAAGAGAAGTTGCTGAATCTGGTCTGGGCGCGTCTCCAAAACTGGTATTCCGCGTTCCATCGGCCCAGGGCGGTATACAAGCTATAGTCCGTATATTACGCCCGCCACTCTCGCCGATAGGATTGCCTCAATTGCGAGATTGCATCCATCAGATCTGCGGTGCGGCTATGTGTGTCATTAAAGATGCCCTTCTCCAGTGCATCATCGAGCTGCGCTTTCGTCGGTCGGGATCGAAGTGTGAGAAGGGGGAACTTGTACGAATCCATAATGATCTCTGTCGCATGCGGAACTCTATTATCCGTTCAGTGACGACACACTGCAAAATACAAGAGCTAAATGCGTTTCATATGAGAGACAGACAAATACCTATTGACATATCTACGGCCCGGCACTATAGCTGTACAGAAGTAGGTATCTGCTGTTGCTGAGCGTTTCAATTATTTCGCGAGGTCATTCTGAATGCCGAGGCAAAAGTTTTTCATCACAACCCTGACACTTCTACTCGCGTGCTTTCCGATGCTGGGCAGGGCGCAGGAGCTGACCGCCACTCTGACTGGCACCGTTACGGACGCTTCAGGAGCGGTAATCCCTAACGCTCAAGTAACGATTACCCGAACTGATGTGAACGGTGTTCCCCGGACCGTCCGTACGGATGCCCGCGGAAATTACACGGCAACAAATCTGCCTGCCGGCAACTATGCGGTCACCTTCACGTCAGGTGGTTTCAAGACCTACTCTGCGCAAAACCTAACATTGTATGTCGCTCAAACCCGCTCGGTGAATGCCGATCTACAGGCCGGCGCGGTCAGCCAAACGGTGACGGTGCGGCAGAACCCCGTAGCTGTTGACACAACCACCAGTGCTCTGGCGGGCACGATCTCAGGGACCCAGGTCCGAGAGCTTGAGCTGAATAACCGGAACTTCGAGGAACTGGTCACTTTGCAGCCTGGAGTTGTCAGTGGACTGCCGGACGAGGTAGGTTTCGGTCTGAATAATGTGACAACACTTTCAGTGAACGGCGCGCGTTCTTCAGCAAATAACTGGACTGTAGACGGCGCAAGCATCAATGACAGTGGTTCAAATAACGTAATTCTCAATGTGCCAAGTATCGATGCAATCCAGGAATTTACCCTTGAAAGAAGCACCTACGATGCAGGATACGGCCGCAGCGGAGCCGGACAAGTCCTGGTGGCCACTAAGTCCGGAACCAGCGCCTTCCATGGTGACATATACGAGTTTAATCGCAACACACTATTCAACGCGAATACTTACTTTGGCAATCAGACGGGTACGCCACGGGGTATCGAGCACTACAACGACTACGGCTTTACAGTCGGTGGCCCTCTCTATATTCCAAAGCTTTACAACACGGCCAAAGATAAGACCTTCTTCTTCTGGTCTGAGGAGTGGCGCAAGGTAAGCTCACCAACAACAGTCAGCCTTCCCGCTGTCTCGCAGGATCAGCTGAATGGCATCGTCTCAGGCCAGGTGACCAATGCTCCTCCGGGATGTGTTACATATGACCCGAATACAAATCTTAGCACCATCAGTCCGGCCTGCTATAGCCAGAATGCAAAAGTATATCTAGCAAACGTATACGATAAGTACCCGGCAAACAGTGGTGGTAACAATGTCTCCACGTATTCCTCGTTGAACAACTATCGTCAAGATCTGGTTAGGCTAGATTATAACGTTAACGAGAAACTGCACTTCTTTGCGCGGGCGATGCAGGATGCGGTTCCACAGGATTTCCCCCAAGGTCTTTTTACGAGCGGCAATTATCCGAATCTCGCCGCAACCTCAGTGCAGCAACCTGGCAGAAATGTAGTTGGAAATCTGACATGGACAATTTCCCCGCGCATAGTAAACGAAGTAGAATTTGCCTATACGCAGGGCGAGACCAAAGCGACATACTCTCCCAATGCCATAGTCGACTCGCCGACGGTGGCAAAACAACTTACCAACAATACCGCGTACGCAGATCCTTATGGGCGCATTCCGAGTATCTCGTTTACCAGCTCAACGATTGCCGGGCTTAATCCGGGAGCCGCGCCGTATCACGACCACACCCTTGACCGAGCGCTATTTGACAACTATTCCGTAATCCTTGGCAATCATACCTTGCGTGCTGGCGCTACTGTTAGCCTGATGTTGCAAACGGAAAATGCTGCTGAGGGCTTTGCGACTTTCAACTTTAATACCTGGCAGGATTTCCTTCTGGGCAATGCTTCGGTTTATTCGCAACCCAGCCGCGACATTTATCCAGATTTGCATTACGTTAATGCAGAAGCTTATGTGCAGGATGACTGGCGCATATCCCCGCAGCTGGTGCTCAATCTCGGCATGCGCTACAGCTACTTTCCCTCTCCTACAGACATTAGCAATACTATGAACAACTTTGATCCATTGCTTTACGATCCCAGCAAAGTCCCAGCTATCGATCCCGTTACCGGCAACTTTGCCGCAGGTCAGGGAATTACCCCAGCAACCTACACGAACGGGATAATTTTCCCTACTGGAAACGCCTGCACGTTGGCCCAAGCTATCGCTCCAGGTGTAAGCTGCTCACCATATGGCAAGCGCGTTAATGCTGATCGTAATGCCAATTTTGGACCTCGGTTTGGCTTTGCGTTTTCTCCCGGTACAACGAACAAAGTAGCCATTCGCGGTGGCTATGGCATCTTTTTTGACCGGACGCTCAATGGTATCTGGGAGAATAATGCTTTTCAAGATCCGCCGTTGGTCCAGACGGCGACCGTCAACGATACCCGGTTCGATCACCCTCTCGCCGGCACGTCGAGCGTTTCGCTCGGGCCCAACTGGATCCACTCAACCGGGAACCCTGTCTTTAAGGTTCCCTCGTACATGGATTACAACCTATCTGTTCAAGACGAAATTGTGCCAAACACAATTGCCGAAGTCGCGTATGTTGGATCTCTTGGAAGGAACCTGATAGGAGAGCGGGATATCAATCAGCCGACCATTGCGGCCAGACAGGCGAATCCATTGGCGAATGTCAACGCAATTAGGCCGTATCTTGGCTATTCTTATTTTGACGAGATAGTACCTGCATTCAGCAGTAACTACACGTCATTGCAGTTATCTCTCAACCATCGTAGTAAGAACGGCCTGACGGTTGGCCTGGCTTATACATGGTCTAAAAACCTAACAAACAAATCGATTGATCGTGGCACAGCGAGTACTGACACATATAATCAAGACCTGGATTATGGACCGTCGTCGCTGAATCAACCTCAGATTTTCATCGCTAACTATGTCTATGATCTTCCCTTCTATAAGGGACAACATGGCTTTGTCGGGCACCTTCTCGGTGGTTGGGAAGTTTCTGGAATTACGGAACTTGAATCTGGTACCTCCCTGACCGCAACACAGGCTAACGATCCTTTCGCCTGCATCACGCCTGCTGGTGGAACCAGCGGTTGTATTGCTGGTACATACCCAGGAGGTCTCGGTATCGCGACGCCGAATGGTGACATCGCTCCACGTCCGGATCAGGTTGCTCCTGTACATCTGATAAAGAAGCAAACTGAATGGTTCAGTACAAATTCGTTTGTCGCTGCTATTGGCCATTTCGGCAGTGAGAGAAATGGAAGTTTCCTTGGACCAGGTCTGGAAAACTGGGATCTCGGTGCGATGAAAAACGTCAGTTTCGGTCGCCGCTTCAGCTTTCAATTCCGCGGCGAATTCTTCAATGCGTTCAATCACACTAATTTTAACGCGGTCGACACCGGAATCGATGATCCAAGTTACGGCCAGCTTACCGGTACACATCTGCCGCGTAATATTCAACTTGGTTCCAAGCTGTACTTCTAGCCAAGAATGTCCTAGCGGGCGCATAGGTTGGATGAGAGAGGACTGCTCGCATCTGCCATTGTTGTGCTTAACACAAGCAGCTATAAATCAGGAGAGCTAAATGTCTATAAACCGCCGGCAATTTCTCCAAACTGTGGCCGCGGTCGGCGCAGGTTGTGGGTTTTCTTCCTCTGGTTTGTCCCAAGTCTGTCCGGTGAAATCCGGTACTGTTCGAGATAGGTTGTGGGTGTTTTGCAATCCAGTTAACGCCGACTATGAATATGTCCGTAAGCGGTCTGTGATGTCGCCGCTTGAGAGTGCACTTTATCTGGGGGTGCCTAATATAATCATGGTCAACCAATACCCCACAGCAGGTCAGGAGGAATGGTATAAGCCATGGACACCGCCATTCGAACAATACGCTTTTCCGCTGAAACTGCTGAAGCGGGTGGTGTGGTCGATCGTGGGCGCAGGTGGAGTTACCAGTGACCGGGAAAGAACACAGATCTTGGATATGGCTCGCCATACCCCCAACTTTGTTGGCGTCTTCATGGACGACTTCTTTCAGGGCAACGGGAGTGGGGTGAGTTTGACATTAAAGCAACTTCAAAGCCTGAAGCAGCAGCTCAGAGGTCCCGGCAAGAAATTGGATCTGTATGTCACTCTTTATACTCAACAGCTAGACCTCCCAATTGTCGATTACCTGAAGCTGATTGACGTGGTCACACTTTGGACTGGAGAAACAGCAGAGTTAAAAAATCTCGATGCGAATTTAGCCAAGCTGGAAAAGCTGGCTCCGAAATCGAGAAAATTCTTGGGCTGCTACACGGCGGCTTATGAGAAAAAGCGAACTCCCATGTGGACCCCGCTGCCGGTTTCAGCTATGCGACAGCAGTGTGAAAAAGGTTTGCAATGGCTTCACGAAGGTCGAATCGAAGGGCTTATCATATACGGCAATTTCATGGACCTAAACTGGGATGCCGTGGAGTGGGCTCGTGAGTGGATCCGCAAGGTTGGGGAGACACGGGTTTAATCGCGAGTTACAGCCCAGCGGATGTAGAGGATCTGGTATGCCGCTGGTATGCGAATATTTTCATAGGTTCATGGTAACTAGTCCGCGCGACTGTGAGGGTCAAAGCAGGTGATGATACGTGTCTGGCACTCGGAGGCAGCGGACACTCCCTCCTGTGACGGGACGAGTTTGTCTGGGGCGTAGCCTTCGCCCAAATTGCTAATGTTACAGTTGTTCGTCCAGCCAGGTAGCATTTGAATCGTTTGGAGTCGAAGCTGACAGGCCGGCAGGCTGTCTGGCTGGCGGTGTGCACAATCTCCGGCCAACCGCTTTCCCAATAGCTGCGTCGCCGCGATCAAGACTCGATTTCAAGTTGACACGCAATTCGATGATGATGCCTAATACTACTATTCGTTAACTACTTACACAGCCTAACGTAGAGTAGTTGCAACGCTGTCCTCCAGCCGACTCGAGCTCTATGCCAAGCGAGATGCTTCGATTCAAATCGGCGTTATGTGTCCAACGTTTATCCCTGGTTGTGGCCGGCTCGTTGCTGGCCGCAACCATTGGATGCACGGGCACGCGTTCGCGTACCGTCGCCTCTCAATCCGCGCAACATCTGGACTTCAATAAGGATGTACAGCCGGTTCTCGCCGGCAACTGCTTCGCTTGCCATGGACCGGACCCCGAGATGCGCAAAGCCGGGCTGAGACTTGATCTGGCAGAGTCCGCCTTTCAGAAGCGTCCAGGGAAGCCGGACGCCATCGTTCCGGGACATCCAGAACTGAGCGAACTGGTTAAGCGCATTGAATCCAAAGATCCTCATTATCTTATGCCGCAGTCTGCGCAAGGCGAGGCAAAGCCGATGAAGCCTGAGGATATAGCTATCCTGAAAGAGTGGATCGCGCAGGGCGCGCATTACAAGCCCCACTGGGCGTTTGTAATGCCGGTGCGCGCAGCGCCGCCTGAAGTAAAAGAAAAAGGATGGGTGAGAACGCCGATAGACGCTTTCATTCTGGCGCAGATTGAGCAAAAAGGGCTGCAGCCCTCACCGGAGGCCGACAAAGCAACTCTCATTCGCCGCGTGACGCTGGATTTAACAGGCCTGTTGCCTAGCCCTGGGGAAGTGGACGCCTTTGTTAAAGACGCTTCTCCGCAGGCATACGAGCATCTGGTCGATCGCCTGCTTGCCAGTCCAAGTTTCGGCGAAGAGCGGACCCGTTACTGGCTCGATTACGCGCGGTACGCCGACACCTACGGATTGCATTTCGACAACAACCGTCATCTCTGGCCTTATCGTGACTACCTGATCAAGTCATTCAATGACAACAAGCCCTTCGATCAGTTTGCAAAGGAGCAGATTGCGGGGGATCTTCTCCCTCCGAAGAATATAGATCAGATTATTGCCAGTGGATACGTCCGCGCGGGAGTAAGCAGCAACGAAGGTGGAACGATTCCTGAAGAACTTCGGTTCAACATTGCGAGGGAACGCACAGAGGCGTACGGCGCTACCTTTATGGGTCTTACAGTAGGCTGTGCGGTCTGCCATGACCACAAGTACGATCCGACGACCCAAAAAGATTTCTACCAATTAAGCGCTTTCTTCAACAACATAGACGAACAGCCGTTCAACGGGGATAAGCCGGATTGGGCGCCGGTGGTTCGGATTCCAAAGCCGCAGAATCTGGACGCCTACAACCGAGTTTTGTCGAAGCGAGCGGAGCTGCTTACTGAGTTGAACGTTTTGCGGTCGCAGCACAGAGATGTGATCCAGCAGTGGCTGGCGTCAAGGCAGAATCCGGCGCAGCCCGTTTCCACAGATAAGCTCGAGCTCCGGTTACGTTTGGATGAAGGCGGCGGCGATGTGCTGAAGAACAGCGCACCGAATGCCAATCCAAAGAGCTTTCCAATCGGGAAGTCAAAACCGCAATGGGGTGAGACAACCTGGCTGTGGCCCGATTTCCGCATGGATACCAGCACACGAGTGATATTGGGGCAGACTGGCGATTTCGAGTGGAGCCAGCCATTTTCCTCTGGCGGGTGGTTCATGCCACGCACCGCACCGAGTTTTAATTCGTCCGAGCATGAATCGGGCGCCCTGATTTCAAAGATGGACTCGACCCAGCACGACCGGGGGTGGGACCTGGCGATTGAGAAAGGCATCGTAAGCGTCGATCTGATCAATGAAGCACCCAAGGAGAAGATACTCAAGGATCCTCCCAAGCCCGGAAAGAACAAAAAGAAAACGCTCAAGCCTAAAGTCGTGAAAGACATAACGCCTGTGGATCGAACCCCGATGAGAGCGATCAAGGTCTCAACCGTCACTCCCCTGCCGATCGATGGTCACTGGGACCACCTATTCTTTACATACGATGGATCGGGAAAGGCATCGGGGATCAAGATATACGTGAATGGAGCGCCGGTTGCCATCAAGGTCGTCTCCGACACCCTGGGCCGGGCGACGATCCGGACGGCGGCGCCAATGCAGCTCGGCTGGAGATATCCGGATGCGAAGCCGGCTCGTGATACGCGCTATCAGGATATTCGTTTGTATGCACGTCCCTTGGCAAAGGAGGAAGCGGAGAGACTTCCCTACGAAGATTATGTGGCTGAGATTACCGCCAAGCCCATAAGTAGGTGGAATCCCGATCAATGGCACGCGGCGAGCGCATTCTATTTCAACAAAGTCGATAAGTCGTCCCAGGCGATCCAGGGACAGGTCAAGCAGCTTGATACCGAACTCGACAAACTTTCAAAGGGAGGCGTCGTCTCTTTGGTATCGGAAGAAAGGCCGTCGATTGCGTACGCGCATATTTTGACCCGTGGCATTTACTCCGCACGCGTGGAGAGAGTAGCGGCCGATACACCTCACTTTCTTCCACCTTTGCCACCCGGCGAGCCGCATAATCGTGAGGCGCTGGCGGAGTGGACTGTAAGTCCGAAGAATCCATTGACCGCCCGGGTAACCGTCAATCGCATGTGGAACGAAATCTTTGGGGCAGGTCTGGTAGAGACGACAGAGGATTTCGGAATCATGGGCCAGCGGCCTTCTAATCCTGAGTTGCTGGATTGGCTTGCGGTGGAGTTCGAACAGAGCGGCTGGAACATGAAGCACATGTATAAACTGATGGTGATGTCCGCGACCTATCGCCAGAGTTCAAAGTATACCCCCGAAAAATTGTCGAAAGACCCGAAAAATATGCTGTTGGCGCGCGGTCCTCGTTTCCGCATGGATGCCGAGATGCTGCGTGATATTGCGCTCGAGTCCGGCGGATTGCTGGTGAATAAAATCGGCGGTCCCAGCGTGAAGCCTTACCAGCCCGAGAATGTCTGGGAATCAGTTGGTTATCCGGCAAGCGATACCACCAAGTACAAGCAGGAACATGGCGAAGCGCTTTATCGGCGCAGCCTCTATACATATTGGAAACGCATGGCGATACCGCCGGATATGGAAGCCTTCGACGCACCTCCGCGCGATACCGTATGTACCCGGCGCCAGCGCACGGATACACCGCTGCAGGCACTCGTTACAATGAATGATCCTCAGTGGATTGAGGCGTCCCGCGCGCTGGCGGAGCGTGTGGTCAAAGAGGGTGGACGGCAGCCGGCACAGAGAATCAAGTATCTTAGCGATGTCCTGCTTTCGCATGACCCGTCTCCGCAGATGGAATCGGTATTGCAGAAGTCTTATGAGCAGATGGACAAGCGCTACACGTCCGATCCGAAGGCGGCCCGTGATTTGATCGCAATCGGAGAAAAGCCTCGTGACACGGCCATTCCCGCACCGGAATTAGCCGCATGGACGATGGTGGCCAGCGAGATGCTGAACCTGGATGAAACCTTGAATAAGTAGCTTGTTCCGGTGGTCCCAGAAATTCGATTTGAAGGGAAGAGATTATGAAGCAACATCCGCTTTGCACCGATCCCGACCATGGTCCGACCATCCTGGATCTTCCCATCTCCGACGGGTTGAAAATGGAATGGGCTGCGCTGCAGACGCGCCGGCATTTTCTGGGGAAAATGGGAAAAGTGCTCGGATTGGCGGCCATGGCGACTCTGTCCGGGGACAGGGTGCTGGCAGGAAATGCACACGTGACAAAACCAGCACCGCTGCCTCCGGAGTTTTCGAAACTGCCGTATTTCGCTCCGAAAGCCAAGCGTGCCATTTACCTTTTTATGTCCGGCGGACCGCCCCAGATGGATTTGCTGGATTACAAGCCGAAGCTGGCCCAGCTTTACAATCAGGATATTCCCGACTCGGTGCGAGGAACCCAACAACTCACGGGGATGACCGCGGGCCAGGCGCGTTTTCCGATTGCTCCCTCACATTGGGCATTCAAGCAATACGGTAAGTCAGGGGCGTGGGTAAGCGATCTGCTGCCGTACACAGCGCAGATGGTGGATGATCTTACAATCATTCGATCGACTAACACGGATGCCATCAATCACGAACCGGCGATCATGCTGATGAACACGGGAAACATGAACGCAGGAAAGCCATGTCTCGGATCCTGGCTTTCTTACGGGCTTGGCAGCATGAATGATAATCTCCCGACCTTCATGGTTCTGCTGAGCAAGACGAATGCAAAGGAGAATAACCAGCCGGTTTCATCGCGCTTATGGAGCAGCGGCTTTCTTTCTTCCGAGTACGCGGGAGTCGGTTTGCGTTCCGCAGGAGATCCTGTTCTCTATCTAAGCGACCCGAAAGGGATTAGCCGTGATGTACGTCGCAAGATGCTCGATGCGGTGAATGAGATCAATCACCAGACCTACCAGGAACTGGGCGATCCGGAAACCAACTCGCGCATCTCCCAGTATGAGATGGCGTATCGCATGCAAATGTCTGTTCCCGAGCTCACGAATATGAGCGATGAGCCCCAATCTACATGGGACCTTTACGGCCCTGACGCGAAGGAACCCGGAACCTTCGCCTACAACTGCCTTATGGCACGCCGCATGGCGGAGCGAGACGTCCGCTTTGTGCAGGTCTATAAGCGGGGCTGGGATGTCCATTCTAATGTCCCCGGGGTTCTCCCGATTTTGTGCCAGGAAACAGATCGTGGATGCCATGCCCTGATCACGGATCTTAAGCAGCGTGGCCTGCTGGATGACACGCTGGTTATCTGGGCAGGGGAATTTGGACGCACGGTTTATAGCCAGGGAGGTTTGTCGAAAGATGATTATGGCCGCGATCATCACCCCCGTTGCTTCACCAGTTGGATGGCGGGCGGTGGTGTAAAACCTGGAATCGTATTTGGCGAAACCGATGATTACAGCTACAACATTGTGAAAGATCCTGTGCCTGTCCGCAATTTCAATGCAACGATCCTGCATTGCCTGGGAATCGATCACAACAAGCTGACGTATAAATCTCAAGGATTAGACCAAAAGCTGACGGGTACCACGCCGGCAGAAGTGGTCACCGGGCTGCTTGCATCGTGAGAAGTAGTCAACGGCTGGGCATAATTACCAGCAATGTTTCAAAAAGATCGGCGAAGTTTTTGCCGATTGCTGCATCGATCCTCGCGATCGCGGCTCTGCTGCTTGTGCCACTGGTTTTCAAACTGGACGGAAAGCCCCATGCTGACTGGCAGCAGTTCCTGGGTAGGTTCCATGTCCTGGCCGTGCACCTTCCCATCGGTCTGATCCTGCTTGTTCCCTTACTGGAAATCGGAGGGAGATTTCGCCCCGCTCTTTGTGAAGCTGCGGCTCTCATCTTGTCACTGACTGTCTTTGTTTGCGTGGGCACGTTTACGCTGGGGTATTTACTGGCCTATGGCAGCGGCACCATGGGAGCCGGGGTCACGCGGCACATGTGGGGCGGCGTCTGGTTTACGATCGGCGTTTTGGTCTGTTCTCTCGTACGTCCAATCTGGGCATCCGGCAAGTTGCCCTTTTCCTATCCTGGGTTGCTCGCTTGCGTTCTGCTTTTGATGGTTTGGACCGCGCACCAGGGCGGATCGATTACCCATGGCAAAAACTATCTCACCGAATATCTTCCCGCACCCTTGAAGAAATGGCCAGGCTTGCGAATGGTGCACGCCAAATCACAACTGGTTCCCGGTTCGTTTTATGCCGAACATATCGATCCGATCTTTGATGCCAACTGCGTCGGCTGCCACGGCGAGACGAAGGTCAAAGGCGGACTTCAACTCGACTCTTATAATCTCCTGATGACGGGTGGCCACGACGGGCCGGTCATTATTCCCGGGCATCCGGAAAAAAGCATCCTCTTCAGCCGGATCACACTTCCGTATGGGCACAAGAAATTTATGCCGGCGGAAGGCAAGCCGCCTTTGAAGCCTGAGCAAATTGCATGGATCAGGGCCTGGATTCTACAGGGAGCATCACCTGCGGCAACATCGCTCGCAGGTGTCGTCGTGCCTCAGGAACATAAAGAAACCGCACTGCCGCAGGTAGGCGATTACAGCGGTATGATGGCCCAGATCTCGCAGATCGATGCCGCCCCGGGTGTCAGGCTGGTGCCAGTATCAAGCAAACTTGGCGATGGCTTAATTTTGAACACAGTTGACATTGCAGCCAAATTTAACGACACCCAACTTGCGCAGTTCGAGAAGTTTGCGCCCTACATTGTGGATATGGAACTGGAACGTACCAAGGTAACCGACTCCTGTTTCGATACTCTCGGGAAGTTCGTCCACCTGCGCTCGCTGAATCTTGAAGGAACGGCAGTTACAGGACAGGGTCTTGCCAAGCTAACTCAGCTCAAGCAATTGACCTATCTCAACTTGAGCGGAACAAACGTAACAAAAGCCTCAATTGCACCACTATTGTCGATGCAAAATCTGCACCATCTTTATCTCTACAATACCCCGGCGCAATCTGCGTCCATTCCTTCATCCCAGCAGCCGTCGACAAGGAGTCTTCCATGAAGTCATCGAATCATGCTGGTCCCCGCGGTGAGGAAATGAATCGGCGTCAATTTTGCATTGCTACCGGCGTCGCCTTAACCGCATTCGGCGGCGCCGGTGCATTTGCGGAAGCTCCAGTTGAGGAGAGTGCTTTGAACCCAGTCCAGCTTCGCACGGGTAACGGAGAATGGACCTACCGTGTGGTTTCTCACTGGGGAGAATTGCCCCAGGGCAAGACATTCGGTGGAACTCACGGCGGCATTGCCACCGACAAAGCCGGGCTTCTTTATGTCAGTACACAAAGTACGACGGGCGTTCTTGTTTATGACCGGGATGGCAGGTTGCTAAGAACTATCGCCAATGACTATCCGGAAGTCCATTCCCTGACTCACGCGGAAGAAAATGGTGAGGAGGTCTTCTACACCACAGTTCAGAAAGGAACACCGAAGGAGAACTGGCTTTTTCTGAAGATGAAAACGGATGGAACGGTGGTGCAGAAGATTACTGCTCCAGCCGCCGCTGGATTTCATGCTCCGAACCAATGGCGCCTGACCGCAGCCGTGCCGGGACCGGATGGCTCCATTTACATCGCTAATGGATATGGGGACTCTCGCATCTTCAAGTTCGACAGAAATGGCAACTACCAGGCCAGCTTCGCCGGCATGGGGACGGAGGATGGCAAATGCAATTGTTGTCATGGGTTGGCTGTCGATCTACGCTACGAGCAGCCGCTTCTGCTGGTATGCGACCGGGAAAACCGCCGGCTTTGCCACTTCGACTTTGACAGAAAGTTCGTGCGCAACATCACATTGCATTTACGTCGTCCTTGCCAGGTGAGTTTTCACGGCGACTATGCAGTCGTTTCCGAGCTGGAGGGTCGAGTGACAATTCTTGACAAAAACAATGTTCCGGTTGCCTTCTTGGGGGACAATCCGCAGAGGGATCAGTGGGCAAACTACAACCTCGATCCGGACAATATCGCACCCGCAGTATTTAGCGCAGCTCACGGATGTCACATCGATCAGGATGCAAACATGTATGTGTCGGATTGGAATCGGTACGGCCGCGTAACCAAGCTGGTGAGGGTAGAAGCATAGTTGTTTGAATGGCGCTGATTGGCTTACCCCACGTGCTGCTTGTATGTCAGTCCCTTAAGGGTTCAATCCAGCCGCAGCCGAGGCGGCGCGTGCGAAGAAGAAAGCGCAGTTCGCGGCAATCATCCGTGCAAAGAACGACAATGTGTCGCTCCGGGGTTCGAGCCCCAGCGCACTCAATCAAAAAATAAGCAAACAGCGCGCCAGCTACTGTCGAATGCGAAATATCCCGGTCACGACCGCACTGTCTTTTCTTCCCGCCGCACTGGCAAAGGACTTGATGGTCAATTCCGTTCCCTTCACCATGATCGGCGCGCGATATATCGGTGAACTGGTGTGCGGTTGAGAGCCATCGACCGTGTAGCGCATGGTGGCCCCCGGCGTTTCGCATCGCAACGTTACCGCCGTATCCCCGTCGAACAATCCCGGCCTGGGAGAGAACGTCGGCTCTGCGGCAACGCCGGCGCGATGTCTGTCATCCGCAGTGTTACCTCGGGGCACGCCTGCGTTGGAAGCAGCCTTGCCTACTGCGCCTGTCGGCCCGCCGGTGCTCAGCGGCTTCGGGTCCATCATGAGCGACTGGAGATAAGCCCATTGAAATTCATGTATGGGCCAGCCCGAATAATTGCCGATCCACTTTTTCATCAGCGCTTTGGCGCCACCGAATGATTTCTCGACGCTTGCCGCCTGCGCGGGCTTGACGGCCGCGATAAAAAGATCGATCCGCGGCGTGTTCAGATCGTCAGCGATGGTCAGGACGTAAAGCCCGGACGAAGGAAGCGCCAGGGTGATCGAGGGCGCCGTCTTTTGGAGGACGAGATTGAACTGAGGTGGATTTGTGTGATCGAGCGGTCGCAGATCGTACGTATAGCGACCGTTGGGGAGACGCGCAGCCAGACCCGCGATCTGAACTCGATTGCCGGAACCAAGCGCTGCCACAACCTCATCGCGTGGCAAGGGCGTTTCCGATCCCGATGATGAATCACTGCTCTCTCGGACCAGCACCGCGCGAATGCGCGCCAGCATGTCGACAGCGAGCGGTTCCGGCGCGCGATAAAGCGAAGGCACGCGAAAGCCGCGCGCGCAATCCTCCACGGTGAAACATTCGTAGAGAATGCGTTGGCCGTCGGGCAGCAAAATGGTGATCGACTGATCGAGGGCCCTTATGCCCGGCTGCAGAGACGACTTTGGCTGGAGAAGCGATCCGGGCCATATTGCGTCGCCGGTGACAATCGGGGCGGATTTTCCTTCTACCTGCCATGAGCCTCGTACCTTCCAGGCGATACCGGACAACGCTGCGCTGGTTCTCTGCGCCCCAAGTAAGGTCGCAGAAAACGTCAACATCAACAGGCACAGACAGCTAAGGACGCTGCCAAGCTCCTCAAAAGAGAACACCCTTCTTATTGTTGTGCACATATTTGCATATTTTGTCCTAATAGGCTCCGAAAGTCGATGGGTCTTGTTGCGAGCAGCCCTGTCATTGCCGAATGGCATCAACGCTGACCATAGCGTGCGGGAAACGGTCACGTAATTGCCTTACCACAGATCATGAAGGATTTAGTTTCTACGGCCAAACCTCGGATAACCTGAATCGCCGTATATGCACAATTTTGATTTTTGTCCACTGCTGGCTCGCCCAGCGGACGACTTGTAACTCAAATTCCATTGGTGACCGCATGTCTCAGTACTTCTGCTTGGCCCGTACCGTTGCTCCTTCCCTCGCCACCACCACCGTTAAGACACTAGCAAAACTTCTTGCGCTCGGCGTGCTCGTACTGGCTTTGTTCTGCGCGCCGGTGGCGAGCCTATTGGCGCAAACACCCACTCCGGTGACGGTGCCAACCTGGCAATATGACCGGACACATGCCGGGTCGAACATCAGCGAGACTGCGCTGACGCTGGCAAATGTGAACGTCAGCTCCTTCGGCAAGCTGTTCCAACTGCCGGTGGATAGCACGGTATATGCTCAGCCCCTGTATGTGCCTGGGCTGACGATGAGCGACGGCCAGGTGCACAATGTGCTCTTCGTTGCGACGGAGAACGATACGGTTTACGCCTTCGACGCGGATTCAAACACCGGCGCCAATGCAAGCCCAATTTGGAGGGTCACCCTGCTCGATGCCGCCCATGGAGCCGGAGCGGGAGCGACGGCGGTGCCGTGGCAGGACACAGCAACAAACACACATAGCGGTTCGCCGGATGTTGCTCCGACCATCGGCATCACCGGCACGCCAGCGATCGATCCGGCAACGAACACCCTGTATGTCGTGGCTGCGACCAAGGAGAACGGCGTGTATTTCTCGCGGCTGCACGCGATCAATATTCTTACCGGCGCGGAGCGGGCGAACAGTCCTGTAGCGATCACCGCAACGGTGGCAGGCGCCGGCAACGGCAGCACCGGAGGACAACTGTCGTTCGATGCGTTGTGGCAGAATCAGCGCCCCGCCCTTGATCTTTACAACGGGTATGTCTACATCGGCTACGCCGCGCATGGAGACTACGAACCGTGGCATGGCTGGTTGTTCGCGTACAATGCCACGACGCTGGCGCAGAGTGCGGTAGTATGCCTTTCGCCCGATGGGTTTGGCGCCGGGATATGGAGTTCGGGCGCAGGCATGCCGATCGATGAAGACGTGCCCGGCGGTCGGATGTTTGTGGTCACTGGCAATGGCACGCACACAAACGGTGTGAAATTCCCGTTCAGCGGAAGCACCGGATATGGAGAAAGCGTCATCACCTTCCATCTTGCGAACGGCGGGCTCACGGCGACGGATGAGTTTACCGCGTTCAATTATTCGATGCTCAACACGGAGGACTGGGACCTGGGTTCGGGCGGCCTGCTGATGCCGCCAGACCAACAGGCGGAGTACCCGCACATGCTGCTGGCGGGCGGCAAAGAAGGCCGGACGATCGTGCTGAACCGTGATAACCTGGGCGGCTATGCTCCAGGAGGCACATCCAATACCAATGCGCTGCAGGACATCCCGAACCAGACAGGAGGGTATTGGGGCACGCCGGCTTATTGGAACGGCCACGTCTACATGTGGGCCGTGCCGGATAAGAATGATGCGTCCGGCAACCCGGTGGTCGATGTTCCCAAGATGTTCCAGTTGAGCGACGGCGTGATGGGCACCGCGCCAACAAGCCGGGCCACCATCACGTCGGAATGGCCCGGCTCTACATTTTCAATATCCTCCAATGACGAACAGGATGGCATCGCCTGGGCAGTGCGGTCGGACCAGTTCAACACCCATGGACCGGCTGTGCTGTATGCCTGGGACGCGAACGACCTTACGAATCTGCTCTACGAGAGCGACACGAACTCCCAACGCGACGCTGCCGGGGCCGCAAACAGGTTCGCCATTCCAGTGGTGACGAATGGCAAGGTGTATGTCGCGGCGAACGGCCAAGTGGATGTCTACGGGCTGTTCAACGATGAACCAAACGCGGTTGCGCCCGTAATTACCCCGAATGGCGGCACATTTTCCACCAGCCAGAGCGTCAAGCTTTCCACCACAACTGCCTCCGCGGACATCTACTACACGCTCGATGGTTCAGTGCCAACCCCATCGTCGACGCTCTACACGGGTCCGATCACGATCAGCACGAACACTACCGTCAAAGCGATTGCGAGTGCGTCCGGATTTGTTCAAAGCGGGGTGACCAGCGCTACCTTCTCATTCACGGGCCAGGCCCCCTCGCCGAGTTTCCTGCCGGCCAGTGGGACCTACACCGCCGCGCAGCACGTGACCCTTTCGGATACGGACACTAACGCGAAAATTTACTACACGACCGATGGATCGACTCCGTCAGCCTCTTCGAATCTCTATTCCGGCCCGATCCAGGTCTCCGTTTCAGAGACCATCAAGGCGATCGCCATTGATCCCAGCCTGCAGAACAGCACGGTCGGAACGTCCGCCTACACCATCCAGGCGGCACCGGCGGGCACATTCTCGTTGAGTGCCACTCCAACTAACTCCATTGCTCAGGGAGGCTCGACCACCTCGACGGTTACGATTACGCCCAGCGGTGGCTTTACGGGCAGCGTCGCCCTCACTTGCGCTACCACCTCCAGCCCATCGGGTGCGGTCAACGTTCCCACCTGCTCGGCGACCCAACCCGCGGCGATTTCAGGGTCGGGGGCGGTTACGTCGACGCTGACCATAAGCACCCAGGCGGCAACCAGCCCGGGCACCTATACGGCGACAGTGACGGGAAGTTCAGGCAACGTGGTCGAAACCACCAGCGCCGCCATCACCGTCACCGCTCCAACCGCAACGCCGACCGTCACGCTAAGCGCTACCCCGACGATGGCCATCACTGCGGGGGGCTCGACCACTTCGACGGTTACGATTACGCCGACCGGCGGATTTACAGGCAGCGTGGCGCTTACGTGTGCTGTTACTGCCAGCCCATTGGGCGCAGTCGATATGCCCACCTGCTCGGCTACCCAACCTGCGGCGATTTCGGACTCGGAGGCGGTTACGTCGACGCTCACCATCAACACCACGGCGCCATCCGCAGCGGCGCTCCACAATCCGCTACAGCGGATATTCAATCTCGGTGGCGGCGGGACGCTTGCAGCTCTGCTCTTCTTCTGTCTGCCGTTCCGACGGCGTAAATGGCAGAAGCTATTTGGCCTGCTGGTGTTCCTGGGCATGGCCGGAGCGGTTATAGGGTGCGGCGGTGGCGGAGCGCATATGTCCACTGGTCCGGGCAGCTCCGGAACAACCGCCGGAAGCTATACCGTAACCGTGACGGGTGCCAGCGGCTCGACCACGGTGACTACTGCGCTAACTGTCACTGTGCAGTGAGCAGGAGCCGCATAGGCTAGAGCAAGATAGATAACTCTGTCGACTGCCGTTCAATCGAGGCCTGTTCGATTCGCGGTTTCGACGCGGTGGCGCGGTTGGGAGAATGGGCCGGAAAGAAGTGGGGAAGGAGCGCCAGTCAATCCTTCGACTTATCCGCCTATTCCTAACTCTTCTGATCTCGAAAAACAACATGAGCAAGCTGAACGGCAATTACGGCATGAAAATGGAGAAGCGGCGACAACAAAATCAAAAGGAAGCCGAGCAGAATCTCTCTCCAGAGGCAATCGCCGCCGTTCAGCAGACTGAGTAGGCAATCCAGCCCATGCACCACAATTGAAAGGCGCTTGACGTAACTCAAACGTGCACGGCGAGCTAACTATGATTTGTCAACACCGCGCGTGAGCCGGTGATTGTCTGAGTGCAATAGATCTTCGCGGGGAATGCCGCGCATCGATGCGTCCAGCAATTCCACCATATGAAAAGCAGGCATAGTCTTAAAACCTCGCCGGCGAAGGCCATGCATCAGTTGCAGCAGGCAGCCCGGATTGGCAGATGCCACGGCCTCCGCGCCTGTGGACAGCAGGTTATCCACTTTGCGGCTGCCGAGTTGATCGGCTGTATCGGGCTGCAGCAGGTTGAAGATGCCTGCCGAACCACAGCACAACGTGGCCTCTGGAATCTCAGCGATGTCAAGATCCGGGATTTGACTGAGAAGAAGTCTCGGCTGGTCGTGCACGCCCTGCGCGTGCTGCAGATGGCACGCATCGTGATAGGCGACCCGCATGTTGAGTGGATGACGCTGCGCCTGGGGTTCCAGTTCGCACAGGAATTCAGCGATATCTTTGCATTTCGCGGAAAAAGCCGAGGCGCGTTCGGCCCACTTCGGATCATCGCGCAGCAGGTGACCGTACTCCTTCATCGTGGAGCCGCAACCGGCAGAGTTGATGACCACCGTGTCGACGTCGGCCGCTTCGAACACTGCGATCATCTTCTTCGCTAGTGCAGCCGCATCGTCTTCCAGCCCGGAGTGGAGCATGAGCGCGCCGCAGCATTGTTGCTCGCGGGGGATGATCACTTCGCACCCTTCCGCGGCAAGCACGCGAGCGGTGGCCGCGTTCACATGCGAGAAGAAGACCTGCTGCACGCATCCGCTCAACATGCCCACGCGCCGACGCGCGGTTTTCTTTGGCCGAATGGAGGAAGGCAGCCGCTCGAAGAAGCGATCCGGCACATCGGGCAACAACGCCTCCATCGCCCGAAGCTGCCTGGGCAGCAACCTGTTCATCCCGCTGGTGCGCAGCAGCCAGCGCACTCCGCTTTTCTGATAAGCCAGCAACGGCAGCGCCAGCACGCGCAGCCGTTCCGGACGGGGAAACGTGGCGAAGATCAAGCGGCGAAACAGACGCTCGCCCATGCTGCGCGGCACATTGCGCTCAATCTGCGCGCGCACCGGTTCGATGAGCTTGTTGTACTCCACTCCCGATGGGCAAGCGGTCATGCAGGCCATGCAACCGAGGCAGTTGTCCATGTGCAGCCGAAACCGCTCATCGAGCGGCGCCTCACCGTCGGCGGCTTTCTTGATCATGTAAATGCGCCCGCGGGGCGAATCCATCTCCTCGCCCCACAGCACGTAGGTAGGACATGCGGGCAGGCAGAAGCCGCAGTGCACGCAATCGTTGATGTACTTCTTCTCGGGCGGATGATGCGCGTCGAAACGCGCCACGATGTTCCGCGTGGGGAATGGTGTGGGTCATGGCGTCAGATGTTCCCCACGAAACGTCCGGGGTTGAGGATGCGTCCTGGATCGAAGCGGCACTTGATCTCGCGCATCAGCGGAAAGGTTCCCGGATCCGGACCCCACACGTCGACGCCGCCTAGCAGTCGGCCTGGAATCTGAAGGGCAACCACGCTACCGCCGGACTTGCTTACGCGCGCACGCAATCGTTCCATGAGCGCAACTAAAGCCGGATCGGTAGCGGAATGAACCGCAACCATCATCAAGCCGGTCGCCTGCGCCACTAGTTCCAGATCCGTCCCGTCACCGGCTGTCCATTGATGCAATTCCGCAGCCAACGGACATATTTCGGTGGGAAGCACTGAGACCTTCAACACCAGGGCAACGTTGTCGTCGAAGAGCTGCTGCCGCGCGTTCCAGACTTCCTCTCCAGACTCCCTGATCGCAACGGTCCCTAATATACTCTGGATGCGCTTTTCGTACTCGCCAAGGCACTCCGGTAGTGCCGCCATGCCGATGTCGAGCGCGCACTCGCCCCTAAAAACGCGCAGTTGCACGCACGATGGAGTCAGTTGCGCATCCAGGAGCGCGCGCAGCGGCTCGGCAAGCGAGGAAGCGCCCGCACCAGCTTCGACCGCACCACTCCCGACCGCCGTCCACGTCCGGCGGTGCTCTTCCACCGGATGCAAGCGAAAATTCACCTCCGCGATCACTCCCAGCGTGCCGAAGCTGCCGGTCAGAAGCTTGTGCATGTCGTAGCCCGCGACATTCTTCACGACTTTGCCGCCGCTTTTGGCGATGGTCCCATCAGCCAGGACCATGGTCATTCCGATGATGAGGTCGCGCAGACCGCCATATTTTAGCCGCAAGGCGCCGCTGTCATTGCACGCTACAACTCCGCCCACTGTGGCGCGTTCAGGGCGCAAGGGATCGAGGGCCACCATCTGCCCATGGGTTTTGAGCGCGTCCTGCATCGCCGTCCACGAACAGCCGGCCTGAACCGTACAGGTCATGTCCTGCCATGCGTGCTCTCGCAGTTGGTTGAGACGCTTCATGCTCAATTCGATATCCGCTGCTGAACGTGTTCCCCCAACCCACTTTTGTGCCGCCGCCGCGGGGCATCACCGAGAGAGCATTGGCGTATGCAAAACGCAAAATCTCCGCAACCTGCTGTATGTCTCCGGGAGCGACCTCAATGGTCTGGGCGGTTTCGCCGCAAAGACGGGTATGCTCCTCGCCGACCACTGCAGCGAGTTGAGCCACGCCTTGCCCCAGCGTCAATGCGGCTGATGCACTCATTAAAAAATCTCCGCAATCCCTGCCGTCTCCAGCGGATGGGGCGTATAGGGGCCCGGCTTCTCCGCGCACAGGCGGGGGCGCGGAAACACCTTATCGGGATTGGCGATATTTTCCGGATCGAAGGCGCAGCGTACCAGTTGCATGGTGGCCAGGTCTGGTTCCGCGAACATGTAGCCCAGCGCCTCCTGCTTCTCCTTGCCCACGCCGTGCTCGCCGGTGATGGAGCCGCCATGATCCACGCAGAGACGCAGGATGCGATAGGAGAGTTCGAGTGCCTTCTCTTCCTGCCCGTCCACCGCCTGGTCGTAGAGTACAAGCGGATGCAGGTTGCCATCGCCGGCATGGAATACATTGGCGACGCGCAGGCCAGCGGCCGTCGCAAGCCGCTCGATTTCGTCCAGCAGCCGAGGCAGCGCGGTGCGCGGAATTACCCCGTCCTGCACGATGTAGTTGGGCGAGATACGACCCACGGCGGCGAAGGCAGCTTTACGCCCCTTCCAGACCAGGGCGCGTTCCTGCTCCGATTGGGCAATGCGAATCTCCCACGCGCCATTGTTGCGGCACAGTTCCTCTACCGCGCGCATCAGCTCTTCCACTTCGCTGCGCGGCCCGTCCAGTTCCACCAGCAGCAAACCCTTGCAGACCGGGTAATTCGCATGCACGGCGGCTTCCGCGGCCTGGATGGAAAGGGAGTCCATGATCTCCATCGCAGAAGGCAACATCCGGGCGGCGATGATGTCACTGACGGTCTGCCCCGCGGCCTGGATCGAATCGAATGCGGCCAACAGGGTCTGCACCACTTCTGGCCGCTTGACTATGCGCAGCGTAATTTTCGTGGCCACGCCCAGGGTCCCTTCCGACCCGACAAATACCCCCGCCAGGTCGTACCCCGGGGCGTCCAGCGTGGGGGCGCCCAGTTGCACCAGTTCGCCCGAGGGCAGCACCACGTCGAGTGCCAGAACGTGGGTGGTCGTAAAACCGTATTTGAGGCAATGCGCGCCACCGGCGTTCTCCGCCACGTTGCCCCCGATGGTGCACACCGATTGCGAAGACGGATCGGGCGCATAGAAGTATCCCTGCGCCGCTACCCGTTGGGTCACATGCGCATTGATCACCCCGGGCTCGACCACAACCTGCCTATTGGCAAAGTCGACGTCGAGAATGCGGTTCATGCGCGCCAGGCTGATGACGATGCCGCCCGCCGCAGGAAGCGCGCCCCCGCTGAGGCCGGTTCCCGCGCCGCGACTTACAAACGGAATTCTGTCCCGGGCACATAGCCGCACCACCGCCTGCACCTGACCTGCGGTGCGCGGCAGCACCACGGCCTCTGGCATCACACGGAAATTCGTCAGTCCGTCACACTCATACGTCTGCAACTGGCTATTTCCGGTAATCAGCCCGTCGGCGCCCACGGCGCTTCGCAGTTCGTCGATTTGGCCGGGTCTCAACACTCTGCGAATCAGTTTACGAGATGAAGGTACGCATTGGCTCGGGTACAAATCTGTATACGGCCTCGCTTGAGTCAGCAAACATGGAAGATGCGGGCCTGAGGGGTGCCAACCTAATCTCGGAGCAGCTGCAATTAGTAAAGATCAGGGGCGTCGACAACTTAAGAGCGTCAACTGCCCGAGATGCCCGTTTACGTCTATGTGGATTCCTTCGAATTACACGTCAGCGAGTAGGGAATGGGGATCTTACGCTTGCACTGTATCCGACTTTGAATCCGTACTTCGCCGCTTGGATTTGCAGGTTTTTCCACTTCGCCGTCGTGCTCGAACTTGACTGGCCAGCTCGGCTGCCGGCTTGCACCGCGCCGAACACGCCATTCACATTCTGAAGGCAAGGGGCCGCAATCGCGGGCGTATTCGGTTTGGGCAGGGTGGGGACTGCCGTTTGCGGCTGATTGAAGTTGAGAGCATAGGCCAGGTTTTTGATGTCACCGCTCGCGTCTCGCGGTGTCAGCGGAGCAAGGCCCCAGCGCCATTCAATCAGCTTGAGCACGGACGTGTGGTCGAAGACGAACGAACTGATCCGTGGATTCTGAGCATCGCCGCGGCTGTACGGAGACGCGATCACAACCGGCAGGCGGAATCCGAGCAGCGTCTTACCATTCACGATGTCCATATCGACTGCGTTTGCGGCCTCTGCGCGCGGGGGCGCGACGTGATCGAAGAACCCGCCCCACTCGTCGAAATTGATGACGAGCACGGTCGTTGACCAGGCGGGTCCGTTGGCTACGGCCTGGAACACATCGTAAAGAAAGCGATCGCCCTCGCGAATATCGGCGTGGGGGTGATCGTCGTCGCCGGTCCCGTCGTCCAGAAGTGTGTAGGTGGGGTCCAGGAAGGAGACGGACGGCAAGGTACCATTGCTCGCCTGCGCAAAAAAATCACTATGGAGCTTCGAAATACCAAGGTATCGGTCTGCCCAGAGCGTGAGAAAGGGCACGTTGGAGAAATAATAATTGTGGCTCACCTTCGCGTCCGCGAGCCGGTCCAGAATCGTCGGCACCGAACTGATGGCAAGGCTGTCGTCAAGGCGATCGGTCTGGCCCGCGAACAAGAACATCCTGTTTGGGAAGGTGGGGCCAAGTACGGCGGCGAAGTAATGGTCGCAGGTTGTGTAGTTGCGGGCCAGGGCCGCATAGAAGGGAATATCTTTCTCCCCGTAGTAGCCAATACTGTAGAGGTCGTTCGATCCGGCGCGCAGGAAGCCGTCCATCTTGCCACCATCGTATGCGACGCGCGATCCGCCGTAGGTGTGATCGGGATCGGAGTGGGGGCAACCTGTAAAGTCACCGGAAAGAGAGTGGGTCGGATGCGATGCGCCGCTGTTATCGATGAAGTTCAACCCGGCTTGTACGCCCAGTGCGTTAGGCAGCCAACCCAGAAAGTGGTCGAAGCTGCGGTTCTCCATCGTGACGACAACAATATGGTCGATGCCGGAAGATGCCGGGGCAGGCAGACTTGGATAACTCGGTGGGGTGATCGGACCAATAGGTGAAATAACCTTTGCGCAACCAAGCACAACTGATCCCCCAGCTAGAAGCGCGTGTCTGGTGAAATCTCTGCGACTCAATTGCATATGGTCAACCTGAAGATCTTCGAATTACCGATTCGAACCTCTCTCGTACTCCTATGAGATGTCATCCCTGGTTCCCGTGTGGTCGGCAACCCGGAAGTAATCCACTTCGATCAGAAGGCGGCTACCAGGTTGCGGGCCACAGTGAGTCGGGCCCAAAAACCCCTCTTAAGTGCTGCAGAACATTAAACATAGCTAACCGGCAAAAAACCTTTCTTGGCTAAAGTGGGCCGGAGCCTTAACGGAGTAGCTTAGGCGTGTCGGTGGCCAGCTGTCGTAGCCATGCGCTGCTCGGGTCAACTCCAGAACACAGCATCCGTGCCGTTCCTTACGTATCAGCTCCGCAACCGGAACGCCCACTGCAGACTGCTTCATCACAGATACAATCTGCTCCACCGGAAACCTCTTCTTCATGGCAAAATCTCCTGTTGGATTTTGCCGAACTACTAACTCTCAGGCTGATTTAAACATGGAAGAGTGGGCGTCAAACAGCGCACCGTCTCCGCCGCAACTCGACCATGAACATCGCGTGCTGCGCCTCACTGTGCGCTTTAGGGTCCCGCTGGGGCGAAGAAGACCAGTTCCGACGAGTTCGCTGCGGGCAAAGTGAGGGTGATTCCGTCCTGCATCAGCTCCGCTCCGCGTGCCGTGCGGTCGGGCTGGCTATGATCATGGAAGCGCAGACGATAGGACTGCGAAAGGCGCAGCCCTTGGAGGACGCAGCGAAACGTGTTCTTCGATACGTCTGTTCCGTGGAATGCGTACACCACGCCTCGTTCCTGCGAATCGTCGACGTATTCGGTAGCGTCCCAGCCTTTGCCATCCGGTCGTGGACCGACGTGGTAGACGTCTGCGGCTCGAATCAATGGTCTGAGTTTCTTCTTGTAAAGCTGCAGCTCCTCCTTTGCCATGGAGTGCTGCGCCGCCGTCCATTTGGTCGTATCCAGCATCAGCGTGAACCAGCCCATCATCCCGCTGCGCAGCATGTAAAGAAAGTTCTGCGGTGCAGGCGTTGGCCATTGCTTCACATACGTCTCCAGCATGGCCGGTGGCAACAAATGACTTGCATCGTAGAACGCTTGCCGGTTCGACAGCGGGTCATAAGAATCGATGATCGAGAAGTAATCCCCGTGAGCGGCGGCGCCGAAATCCACCATGCGGCCGCCGTCATTGCATATCTCCAGCAGAAGGCCGGGGTGCGTCTGCTTCAGCCGGGACTGAATGTCGTAGTACGCCTGGGTGGCGTGATAGCTCACATCCGTCGAATTCGAGCTGTCGACCCATAGAAAGTCTTCGTCCCTGTAGCGCCGGATTGAGCCAGGGTCTGGCGGGGCATGCGGATGATCGGACCGGTCGCAGCCCTGCGCAACGACATAGCCGTCGTGCTCCAGCATGTCCAGATGGTAACCGCGCACCAGCCGCTGGGTCTCTGCCACAGCCCATGCGTGGGCGGCTGGCGCGCCTAAGTCGACCGTGATGCCTTTAAATGGTTCCGGCTTCCATCCTGTCGGAGGTTGCGTAGTCAGCCAGTCGCGTGTGGCAGGATCATGCACGCTCAGCGCGCCGTTCTCTTCGCTTGCACCCGCTTGCGCCCAATCCACCCAAAGGCCAAACCGCATTCCGCGTTGGTGTGCGTATGCCGCGACAGGGGCAAGACCGTGCGGAAACTTCTTTGGGTCGGGGTACCAATCGCCAACTGCACGAAACCAGCCAGCGTCCAGGTGGAACATCTCGAAGCCCAACTCGTGCGAGTCATCAATCATCGGCCGCGCCTGCATTTCGTCGATCTGCATCTCACTCCCCCAACTGTTGTTCACCAGCAGTGGGTATTCGGGGTCTCGGACAGTTGCGGGATCATTCAGCACCGAACGTACCCAGCGGCGCAGCTCGTTGCCGGCATCGTCTACACTGCCTGTCACGGCGCCGAGAAAGACAGTCGGCGTGGTAAAGCTCTCACCGCTGGCAAGGCGTGTGCGGAATGGACCAGGCTCCGGATTCAAGCCGAGAACACTGGCTATGCTGTCACCCTGCCGTTGCAGAGTAATGCGCGTGCGCCCACTGAATTCGATACCGGCATACCAGCCCGCGCCTCCATCTGGTTGGCGAACCAGGATGTAAGGAATGATCTCGCGCGGCTGACCCTGCAGCGGATGCGCGTACGTGCTGGATACGCCTTTCCACTGGTAGCCTTCGCCCAGGGTGACGATGTGCGTGCCAATCGGAGGGGCTGTGCCCGCACCCTTGTCGATCCACATCTGCTCCAGGTGCTGCCGCCGGCTCTCTCTCCAGTGAAGGTCGAGAGAATCCTGCAACGGAATCCATACCTCGTCGCCGCTCCGGTTCTCGATGCGGATCTGGTGCTCGATCGGGCCATGTGCGTCACGGACATGCCACTCCCAGAAGAGTCGCAGCGCAACGCCGGCTGCGTCGTAGACGAACACGACCTTCGCACGATCCTGGTGTGACATGTTGGCATTTAAGCGCCAGCGCAACCGCCGGTCCACTCCTTTCACTGTGGCATGGCGAATAAAGGCCTCGGGTTGCAAGCCGCTCCAACCCTGGCCTTGCGGAGTGGCAAGACGTAACAATTCTGGCGCTTCGGAACTGGGCTCGAGCACAACTAGAGTGCTTTGGTTCATCAGGCGAGCCGCCTGCGCTGTCAGCAGATTGGCAAACCCGAGCGTAAGAAGCAACAGCACGGTCCGGATTGCGTCCATTATTTTCAACGAGTCCCTCGCGGATTGCACTCGCTCAATGCTTGGTAGAGACTAGTAGCTTTGGCCCGGTTCTCTCAAGGCCCTGGCACTCCCACGAGTCCGTGGAATACGCTACCGGCGATCGGGCCGGCCTAGCTCAACCTTAAATAGGTGGAATAAGGTTCGTCATTGATCGCAGTAAATGGCAACATGGTTAGCGGGTCACTTCCTGTTTCTACTTGCCACTGATGCTGTTGCACCCTTTTGGCGGCCAATAACTTCTCGCGCGTAATCATAGGAACTGCGCGTCCAATGGGGAAAAGAACAAGCGGCCCATAAAGCAGCGCTACAGTGCGCGGATGTTGCGGATCGATCGCCTCCAGTCGCATTGACATCGGTAAGTCCAATTCCACGCGATCGCCTGTCTTCCACTGGCGACGGAGCGTAAGAAAGTCCCCGGGAGTGACTTGTGATGTCAGTCGATTCCCATTGACGTATGCCAATGATCCCTCTGCCCAGGCGGGTATGCGGAATCGCAAGGTAAAGTCTGTTGGTCGTGATGTATTTATTTCAAATAGCAGCTTGCCTTCGAACGGATAGCCGCTAGTTTGCGTGAGCACGACTTGGGTACCATCTTGCTGCCACTTGAGTTTCGATGGAATGTATAGGTTGACATAGATGCCGTGCGCATCTCGAAAATATGTATTGATGCGATAATCCGCAGCGACTTGCGGTAGGGTGCCTGAGCAGCACGGCCAAATGTGGTTGGAATAGACCTTATGTCCATGGAAATTGTAATCCGAATAATAGAAAGCTCGCCCATCCGGCTGCAGGGGCTTCGCACCCAGCACGGTGTTATACATAACCCGCTCCATGCTGTCTCCATAGCGCGAATCGTGCGTGACACGCAGCAGATAGCGAGTCAGCTTGAAATGGGCATAGGAACCGCAGGGTGTCTCAAAGCTGTTATGGCTCTTTATTAGACTGGCATCTACCTCGCCGCTGCCGGGAGCACGCAGCAGTTCGTCCGGGCCCCAGCCCCCTGTGGCGAAGCTTTGGGCGGCGAGCATTTCGAAAGCGTTCTTCGCCGCGCGGAAATGCTTTTCGCTGCCCACAGTCAGATATGCCTGCATTGCCGAACTCAGCGCATTCACGTAACTATATGCATGCTTGCCGCCCAGCAGGTTCTGCCCTGCCGCAAGAGGATCGAAAAAGGTCCTGTCATCGAGATATTGCATGGCGAGCTTACGATATTGCGCGCCAGCACCGCGCTGGTAGGCAAGGAAGAGATTTTCCGGCATCGTATATGACTCGTCCCAGGTATAGGACTTGCCTTTGCCGGGCCGCCAGCTATGTTCGCGGTCGACCGCGTGGCCGGGCAGGTGGGGAACGGCCGTTGCCGTCGTATGGTCCAGGATGGCGAAAGCATCCGGGTCATGTGCGAAAGTATGTGAGTCGATCAATCCACAGACCAGCTTGTCATAGCAGTACGCCGGAAAGCGATTCTTCACGTAAAAATCGCCCGAGATAGTTTTGGCATAGAGGCGGTTGAGCCGCCAAACCTTGTCGCGCGTCTGCTGCGATCCCGTAATCGCATAATACCGGGCCAACGCCGAGACCCATTGACCGAAAGTAGCGCCGGGAGCAAATCCTGCGTCTTCGGGACGCTCATCATAGAGCGGGTCGTAAAGGTACCAGCCGCCCAGTTCTTCGCCCGGCGCCGGCATTCCGGCCATCTGGCGGAAAGGCTTCAGCAGGCTGTCATCGCTCAGCCCCATCAGGACGTCATGCGTTTCTCTTAACTGGGCTTCATGAAGATCGCTGGTCAGCACGACATCGCTATAGCTAAACTCCTGGAGTGGCCCAGTTTTGACGTTAGCTGCAAGGCAGCGCTGCAGCCACGCATCGGTGCTTGTCGCACCGAGGAGAGCAAAGGAACTTGAATGGAGAAAACGTCTGCGCGAAATAGGCTGCGGTTTGCGCATACATGATTGTAATTCTTGCGGTTGGCCGCGTTTATGGAATCTCCGCTATCCCTGTACCTTCGACCAGCGTGACGAACCGGTCGGCTCACTCTACGGGAAAATTTCCTTCAAGCCGCCGGGCCAAGCCACTTCGATGTGATCGACGGTCGCCGTCGCCCCTGGGCCGAAATGTATTCGCAGATCGCTGCTTGATATATAACTGGAACCGCTGCGGACCTCGTGAACAAACCTTCTGCCTCCGGCAAACACGGTGACGCGAGCGCCTATATCATCGAGATTCGATATTTGTTATCAGATGACTTGCCGAAGCGCACCAGCCACCTTCTCGCGCGTGGTCCGGAGCGCGTCAGCCGCCGTCTCTCCAGCGGCTAGCGTGTGCATGAGCGCCGATCTCCGCTGCATTCCCCTATGCTTGACAGCGACTGTCTCAATCCCGCCGCCGAAAATTGTGTGCCCCTCTTCCATCCGGTCCAGCGCCGCGTTCAACTCCGCGACAACTGCCTCGGCCTCCTCTGCGGCGACGATCAATTCCACGTCGATCTTTTTGTAAAGCATTTCGGCACCTCTGTGTGCAATTTTATGCCTGCTTTGTACCCCACTTCCTAGAACTATGAAACGCGCCGATCTGACTTTGCACACCATAAAGGAGGAATTTGAGAAGAGAAAGCGAATCCGCGCTGAGCCTATCGCAATCTCATCGTCCGATACAAAATTTGTGGGCGTCATCTGCGGCCATCGGTAATTTGGGCCCCAAATTGCATACGAACTGGGTGAAGCAAGCTGCTGATGTTGTCTCGTATACGCAGTTCGCGGTTTTAGGTGATAAATTTACACATTCCTAGCACCCGCAGAGCAAAAAGGAAGGAAAACACAATGAAATACCTGGTCGCATTTCTGCTTTGGAATTCTCTGGCGTTCGGCGCTGTCCGGCCGATTGATCGCGTCCACGCCTACGCTCGCAATCACAAAGTCACCGTCCGGCTCAACCGCGGCGCCTACTGGGTCGAAATGGAAGGCTCCGACATCTTCGGTGTCGGACCCACTGTGGATGACGCGGCGGAAGACTTCATGGTGGATGCAGACCTCGAAGCCCACGAAGCAAACGAGCCCTATCTCACGTTGCATCCGGGCGAGCAGGCGAATCAGTTTGTCTGCACGCAAGCGAAGGCCTGCATTTAGAGTGGCACTCATACATGTTTCGTAACGGCTGCGGCGAGCGGTAAGATCAATCAACTGCTGGGACTCTGTCCAATGCAACTCGCAAAACAGCACGTGCAGAACATGCATCGGAGCAACGGCGATTCTTCTCGGCGCCATACTCACGAATGTATTAGCGATCAAACCCCCTGTCTCAGAGTCGGTCCCAAGATGCGCAGCAATAACAATCAAACCGATAAACGCATGCATATTGTATTTGCGACGGCCTTGGATCACGACTCGAAACGTATGGTCGAGCTTGCTCCGAGCGTTGCAGAGTGCTGGCCATGGTAGTGTGTAGCCAAAATAGTGAGAGGCCCAAGACCTAGTATTAATAACATGTTCCCAGCGCAGGGGATGTCCACTCATGTTCTTGACGATCGCGGAGAAGCGGCCATTATTCCAGAAATAGGCGATAGCCAGCCGCCGGCCGGGCCCGGGCTTGGTGCATCCCGGACCGCACTGCAAGCTTACGTCCTGAAAATTCCATGCCTCTTATTAAACAAAGCAGCCGTGGCTCTTTATAGGTCGAGCCAAGACCGGCGGTATCGACCTCCGGAAATATCCATGAGTGAATGGTTTGGGCCCAGTCCCATTGGGCACCATTCCATTCACAGAATGCGTTGGCTTGGCAATTGTGGTTCAACGACAGGTGGTGCTGCCGGGACGTCGAGCAAGGAGAGAGATACGCAAAGTCTATCTCTTTACATGCTGGAAAGAACCTGTTACTCGCGGAGTAGCGATAGAAATTCTGAATCCAGATTTTATACGATCTCTCCTCATATTCTTTACTGCGCCTGTCCCTTTCACCGTGTAAGACGATGCAATTACCGCTAATACTCAGTGGCATCCGCCGCGCACCGCCCGTTGGCAACTTCGGATGGCCATCGTATGGCATCATGCTGTATTGTGAGTTGATTCTCTGACACGATCAAAGCGGAGACTTCTGGTAATTGTTCCAGCAATGAAGCTCTGCTTTTCCGCTCCAGGATAAATAATGCGTTCGACAACGTGTCACTTTCAGTTGCCGATGGAGAAATCGCTGTAACCTGACGTGTGCCTTCCACCGGCCGTAGGGTGTGCGGATCCATAATGGCGCCATAGAGATGTCCCTGATCGATGAAATACTTTTCAGAATGATTGGCGGTGGAGAGGGACCTATCACGCAAAATTACCGTGGACAATGTGCGATCTCCCTGGCCAACAAAAGGAACCAGAATCTTCCAGCCTAGCTCTCCCAGTGGCGCGCCGAGAGCATAAATAGTGCTGCTGCCGGCTGATAATAACGCTGCGCGGACATGCTGTGTGCGCAGAATGCCGACCGCACGATCTACGGCATAACCTTTGCCGATGCCGCCGGGATCCAATTCTATTCCAGAGGATAGAAATCGCACCGTTCGCTTTTCGCTGTCCAGGCAAACATTTTGCCAGCCCACCTGAGCGCGTACCTGTACCAATTTATTCTCGGAAGGAACCGTGCCTGTCGCACCGAAAAATCCCCACGCTTTCATCAGTTTGCCAACTGTAATATCGAACGCTCCATGCGATCTGGCGCTCCACGCGAAAGAAGTTTGAAGGAAGCGGAAGGTTTCCGGATCTGTTGTCACTTCTCCATACGAAGCTTCGCGATTAATGCGGGAGAGCTCACTACTCTCCCGGTAATTGCTCAACAGGTCTTCTACGCGATCGATCTCCTGAAATGCCGACTGGGCCAGATCTTCGGCTTCCGCGTGCGAATCAGCGTACAAATAGAGGCAATACTCAGTCCCCATCGCCGGGTGGCGTACACAATACAGTTGCGAAGCTGCCCGCATGGAGGCGCTTGCATACCGGACGGCATATTGTTCGCTTGAGATTTGCAATTCTCATCCTCGCATTCCCACGCAACGATGATGCGACCGTTTGAGCGTCATCTTAGAGATTTTCAAGAGAATTCCCATCCACGGCATTTGTCAATTTCGCAGCGGCTTCGGTTTATGTAATGCCGGAGTTCCTCCAGCCCATACTGCCGGGCCAGAGAGCGCGCGCTCACCCCGGAACGTTTGGCCCTGAGTACAAACCAGCCCTCCATAGACAACCACTTTTCCTGTTCAATGTCGTTGCCGTGGTCCTTCAGCAACTCGTCACGTTTGGCGGGAATATTGAGATCCTGGTGAAATACACAGCGGTCGAGATCCAGGGTGATGCGAGTGACATTGATTCCGTTTCCCGCATTTTCGTAATTGTGGGCCAATAATTCGCCATCGATGTCATAAACCAGGCAGTCTGGAACCAAAGTCGAACTCATTATGTAGTAGTTGTATTGAACCGCCCGGGCCTGCAGGGAGCGACCTGCTGAATAAGCACTGGGCCAGATCACCAACTCTGCGCCCTGATTTGATATCTGTTGCCAGAGTGGCGTCCAGTTCACATCAAAACAAATCGCCAAGCCGACCCTGCCGAAATCCGTCGAATAGACCTGAACGGTTTTTCCGGGGTGAACGGGTGGGTTCTTCAAGCACTCCACTTGCCAGACTGGATAAAACTTATCGTATACGCAGACTACCTGCCCGCGCCGGTCAAGAAGGACGGCGGAGTTGAAGCGGAGATTGCCTTCTTTTCGGTCGATTGGACAGACGATGTAGGTTCGATGCTTCTGGGCCAGGTGTGCCATCGCTGAAATCGTGGGACCGTCCAGAGTTTCCTGACTCTTGTCATCCTGCCCGCGACAGGTTTCAGGTAGTGCGATGATGTCAGTACCTTGCATGCCCTCGCGGTCAACCAGATCTGCGATCCTCATAAGCGGAAGACCGGGTTTGAAACCAATACTGACCGCGCGAACAGGCCGGCCAATTTTTGCGGAACGCTCCTCCGTTACTACTTGCGGCACCGTCGAGCCATGGGTCATCTCCACACCTGAGGCCAGCGCACCCACTGTGACCGCTGCATTTTTTATAAATTGACGTCTCTCCACCTTAATTGCTCCTTCGGATTCAGTGGGATACCTTGTGAAATTAGCATCGTGAACAACCGTCACTTTTAAGCGTACGCCGAATTCACATTTTTAAACCATGTAGAAACCACCGTTTACTTCAATCACTTGTCCGTGTATAAATTCGGCGGAATCGCTGCATAAAAATGAAATTACGGCGGCGATTTCACAGGGCTTACCTAAGCGCTTCACTGGCGTGGTGGCTTTCACGGACTCCAGCATGTCATTTGTGGAAAACTTGCGGTGGTAATTGCTATCCACCGTGCCGGGAGATACCGCATTGACTCGAATTCCATATGACGCAAATTCCCGCGCAAGAGATTTCGTCATGGTAGAAATCGCACCTTTACATGTAGAGTACGCCAGTGCACCGAGTCCACCGCCATTTCGGGCTGCTACGGAGGAAACGTTCACAATGAAGCCGCGTTTGCGGCCCACCATGCCGGGTATGACTGCCTTTGCGACAAAGAATGGAGTCGATAAGTTAAGCTCGAGCATCTGATCCCAAAGTTCTTCAGTAAAATCCAAAGTGCAGGTGCGTTGGATCAGAGAACCGGCATTATTGATCAGAATGTCAACCGGTTCACTGTTGTCGACAATTGCCTTCGTCAGCTCGCGTGCCCCATTACGGTTACTCAAATCCGCTTGGAGCAGCGCTGCAGTGCCGCCAGCCTCGCGTATTGTTTGCTGCACCGCACGTACCCCATCTTCGTTGCTGTTGTAATGAAGGAGAACATGCGCGCCGCGACTGGCGAATGTGACCGCAGTCGCAGCGCCGATGCCGCTGCTTGCGCCGGTGATGAGAGCAGTCATGTTTTGCAGATCAGGCTGTAGTTTCATGAAATCTACCATCCGTTTCCGTAAAATGAAAAGGGCGTAATTGTCCGAGCATCGTCCACCAAATCAATGCACCAATTAATGGCAGAACACCATATCCGATAAACACCGGCGTGTAGGAATAATGGTCGACAAGCCAACCAGTAATCAGGGTGAACAGCATCCCACCGAACCCAGAGCCCATACTTGCCAGACCATATACCGAGGCAACTGCGCTGGTTGGAAAGACATCAGCGGGCGCCGCAAGCAGGTTTGATGATATGCCGGTGTAACCCGCCGCCGCAGTGGAGATGAGTGCGAAAGAAATCCAGACATTCCTAACGAGAACTGCGGGAATGGCGGAAGCCATGGCCAGAGCAAAAATCGTGATTGCAAGCTTGCGGCTGATCGTCACCGACAATCCGCATTCCAAAAACCACTTGGATAATAACCCGCCAGCCACATTGCCAAAGCCCGCAACGAGGAAGGGAATCCACGCATATTTTCCGATGGCCACCATATCGAAATGCCGCGCGCGTTGGAGATATTCCGGAAACCAAAAGATGTAAAAGTACCATGTGGGATCGATGAATACCTTCGATAGAGTAAAGCTTCGCACAAAGCGCAAACGTAAGAGTTGCCTCACTGGAATGAGTTGCCTTGTGACTTTTTCAGCCTGCGGTGGAGTTCGATATATGGGCAACCACAGAACAAGCCAGACTAGACCTATTACTCCAATCAGTACAAAAGCCGACGGCCATCCATAACGAAGAAGAATAAGCGCTACGATCGGCGGGGCTACCATGGCGCCGATCGCGGAGCCGCTATTAAAGATGCCTGAAGCCAGAGCTCGTTCTTTTTCTGGAAACCACTCGGATACCACCTTGACTGCGGCGGGCCAATTGCCGGCCTCCCCCATACCCAGGAGAAAGCGGCAGATTCCTAAGCCCCATATGCCATGAATAAGTGCGTGAGAGATGGCCGCTATTGACCACCAGGCCATGCAAAGGCCATAGCCGACCCGCGTACCGAGACGGTCAACCAGCGGCCCGGAGATTCCATTCATAATGGTATAGGCGAGGAGGAATGCAAAGAGCACACGCGAATATCCCACGTTGCTCATATGGAACTGTTCGCGGAGAACCGGAGCGGCAACTGACAATGTCTGGCGATCGAGATAATTGATGAGAGTCGCCGAGAAGGCAAATGCAATCATCAACCAGCGGCGGCGCGATCCTACCATGTGCAAACCCATATCGCTTCGTAACAGAATCCAATATTCATCGCGTGTGGAGTTCATTTACGACGTGAGTTTCCGACATGATTGCCGCTCCACGAGCTGGACTCCGAAAAGTCGATGTTCCGGCACGGTTCCAGAAGATCGTCCAACCAAGTGCGAAAGGACTTCAACGGCCGCCTGACCGATTTCGTACTTGGGTTGATGTATTGTCGTTAGCGGCACATGCATGACGCTGGAAAGCTCGATGTTGTCGAACCCAATGATCGAAAGATCGCGTGGAATGTCCAAGCCAGCCTCGAGAATAGCTCTCACCGCTCCAAATGCCATAACGTCATTCGCCGCAAAAATTGCGGTGATTCGTGGCTTCTGTGACAACAACCGAATTGCTAACTCATACCCACCCTGAAAGCTATTCTCACCGTAAAGTATTACCGGCTTAGCTTTCAGTCCAGAATTCTGTAGAGTGCGAAGAAATCCCCGTGCGCGGTCCGTCATATTGCCATGGCGACGCGGGCCGGTAATGTGACCGATGTTGCGATGGCCCAGTCTCAGCAAGTATTGCCCGACCAGGGCACCCCCGCCCTCGTTGTCAGCGCAAACGGTAGAAAATGACCTATCCGGAGCAGCTCGATTCAGCAATACGATTGGAATACCACAGCTTGCAAGCTGCTCTTGTTGTTTGCGGTTCAAAGACGAGACCGAATTCATCAGAATGCCATCAATACGTTTTTCGAGCAAAGAGCGAACGTATTGCATTTGCTTGTCGGCGCTGAAATCGCTGTTGCAAAGAATCAGATCGCAGCCGCTGGCGCGCGCTGCATCTTCCGCCCCGCGAGCTACTTCCGCAAAGAACGGGTTACGAATATCGCTTACGACAAGCGCCAAGGAGTGGGACCGACCTGTAACCAGGCTGCGTGCTACCCGGTTGGGCTGATAGCCAAGCCGGGTGGCAACCGCGATCACGTGGTTCCGGGTTTGCTCGTGGACACCATACGCGTTGTTCAGCGCGCGCGATACTGTGGAAATATCGACGCTAGCCTCTCGCGCTACATCTTTGATTGTCGCCGCCATCTTCGCAAACGCTTGTGATTATCGCTTGCACGCCGCACATTGTCAACTTC
>CAWGME010000028.1:0-49147 GCA_963823595.1 uncultured Acidobacteriota bacterium | reverse complement strand
GGGAAAGCGGAAATCTTCAAGGGCATTGGCGACCCACTTACTCCACTTCCGTGAACCGGGAACTGGTAGTCACGGATAGAAACTTCTACAAAACTTGTGTATTCATCCAGATAAAGATCATATTAAAGTGTCCACGCAAGTTGCTCCAGGAAGGAACAGCATGAAGGCAATTCAATTCCAGGGGCCAGGCGTGATGGAACTGGTGGATATGGAGAAGCCCATCCCAGGTCCCGATTGGGCTCGCGTTCGGGTGCACGCCGCTGCCATTTGCATGACCGACTTCGCAGTATTGGAAGGGACTATTCGGGCACGCTATCCCCTTGTTCCTGGGCATGAATGGAGCGGCGTCGTGGATGCGACGGGTAGTGATTCCGATCAATCGTGGGTGGGTCGTAGAGTTATTGCCGATAACGAGCTGACATGTCTGGAATGCACTTACTGCCGGCGAGGGGAATGGCGCCGATGCCGCCAGTATCGACAGATTGGTTTTCATGCACATGGTGGCTATTCGGAGTACCTTCTGGTTCCGGCGCGCAATCTCCATGAAATTCCCGCCTCAGTTTCCTTCGAGCAGGCTGCTATTGTCGAGCCATTGGCGGTCGCCCTGGCCATCGCCGCAATGGCGAAGCCCCGCATTGCATCCACCGTGGCGATTCTTGGCGCTGGACCTATTGGCCTGAATTGCCTGGCGGCATTCAAGGCATCCGGTGCCGCCAGAATTCTTTGTCTGGACCTTCGGCCACGCCGGCTCGAACTGGCGCGTTCCTGCGGAGCCACAGCAACATTCACCGATGCAGATGAGCTGGCCAGGGCCGCCGCGCAATTTCATCCCGAAGGAACAGACATCGTGATCGAGGCGACGGGCAATGAGGAAGTGATCCGGTTCGGAATCGCGCTGACCTGCTTCGGCGGAACATTCGTGCTTGCTGGATACTGCGAAGGCAAAACGATGGAGTTGAAGCCAGACGCTGTTCACCTGCGAGATGTGCGGGTTCTCGGCGCTGGAAATGTCTGGGGCTTTACAGGAGATGCTGCAAGATGTATTGCTGATGGACTGATCTGCACAGAACAGATGATTACCCATCGGTACCGGCTGGAGGATTATAGAATTGCATTCTCTCGCGAAACGGTAGCTATACCCGAGTACATCAAGGGTATTTTCATATTGTAGGAAGGAAGCTGCTGTGAATCTCCTGGACAGCCTGTCCATAAAGTAACGACCAGCTCTCAATCCAGCCAGTTTGTGGAATCGACCACAAACTGACCGGGAATTCTTCAGGGCTCGCGATCTTCAGTGCTTATTGCTTTTTGGAGTATGGTTCAGCCTTCATGGGAATCAAAACAGTAGATGGACCAGTGTTCCAACCGGCGGAAGCTGGCTTTTCACACAGGATTTAGGCCCTCAATGGGATTGCCGAGACTAGAGTTTTTGGTTTCAAAACCCGTGGGGTAAGCTGGGGTGCTGTCTGGCCGGGCCAGATACTCTTGAATATGCGAATTTTCTCAAGGTGGTAGCAATCAGGGTTTCGATCCAAGCCGCGCATACATCTTTTTACGCCGTATCGCACGCCAGGCATGTTTCTGGCCAGTGGTCAGATACGGCCCAAGTTCTGGAAATACGCAGCAGCGGGACCCCGCTCCGTTTCCCAAGACCGCTTGCAACGGCTCGGTGCTTCGGATGTCCTGCGGCACTCGAGTATCATAACAGACACTCTGCCTCTACCCTCACCCGGTCAATGGATCAAGGTGGTAGTTGCTCAGGACTCGCGAATGCGGGCAAAATCGGGCCACAAGTCGAAATTAAGAATACAGGCGACGTTTTACAGGCATGAAATTATGCGGCTTCCGCGCAAATCTTTCAAGATATGGTAGGCACGAGGAGACTCGAACTCCTGACCTCTACCGTGTCAAATCTTTCCCCTGTATCGGACGATGCGACACCTAGGAAGCTCAAGTGACACAGAGAGGCAATTTTCATGCGATGCTCAAGCGTGTGCGTTTCCCATCATCTGTGACCGAGTGACACCCCGATACCCCTGTCAATACTAGCAAGGATGGCAGGGTTATGACACAAGTTGTGACACGCTCCGCAAGTTAGGACACCACGCCGAATCCGAGCAATTGTCCGGCGACCCCCATGGCTTCTTTGCTTAGACGCTTTTCATTGCCATTGATTAAATTCAACCCGAAAACGAAAAGCGCATGGCCAGCGCAACGAGAATTTTGAAAATCTATCTCTTACGAATTTATCCGCGAAAAGCGCAGGAATGCAGATTGAGCGCAGTATTTTGCCTTTTCTCAATTAACCCAAGTCCTAGCCTATTCTCGAGCAGAGAGCGCAAATTCATCGGCGAGACAAAGCAATTGAATTCAGCTCTTGCTTACCCCTGATTTGAAGCCGATGAATTCGCACGAGAAAACAGTCTGGCAATGATCGTTGGCGAAGACAGTGGGCCGACTTTTCTCCGCCACGTCGGTCAAGGTCGGGAGGAGATTTCGACTCGCGTTGCTACTGGAACTTATTACACATGGAAGTTCTCAATCCTCGAAGGGACGCCGATTGAGTCAGATAGGGTTGTAGAGTTCGACTGGCGCGACCAACGTCTTGGAAGAGATCGCCAACTGGACGAGACAATCAGTGCATCGCTCGGCGCGAGGAACTTGGTTCCGGCAACCATGACGTTCGGTGAGCGGAAATTGTCGTGAGCAGGAGATCCTGATGTGAGCCGATCAGGTTCTCTTTTTCACAATGCTGAGCGCGCTTAGAATCACAGCGTTGCTCGCGATCACCGGTCCAATATCGTTATTGAAATCATTTGTACCGCCGCGGAAACCGGTTGTCCCTTTCAGTCGAATCTCTTGGATGACTTTACCCAGCCGGGGATTGGTCCACTCGTAAGCGAAAAATGTGACCGGTTTGTTTGCTTTGAATCCAACAGCGACTGGGTCTGCGTTGTAACAATAATCATCTTGTGAGACACGTTGATCCCAGTTCCACTCGAGTATATTTACACCGTAGCGGATCGGAACGGTTGTAATAAAGTCGTCTTCATAAACGACTTCATACCATCCCAAGAGATCCGCTGTGTCCTGCTGGTCCCAGATTAGTCGAACGCTATCTCTGTTTAACGCGCGCCTTGCTGACGCATGGAGAAAGATTAGACTTGTAGGGGCTTCACCGACTGGAATGCCCGTCACCGCTCGGGATAGTCCGGTGTTTCCCTTTCCTTCCGTGCCAACAACAATCGCGCGCATATTACCTGGATGGTTCAGATCAAAAGGAATGTTCTTGTATTGGACGGGCTTTGTCGTCATCACCGCGAGATCCACATCAAGCGCCGGGACAGTATTTCCCATATTAAATCTGCTCGAGATATCCACCGGAACAATTGACGTTTCTGTTTGACTGGGGGGAGTTGTTCCACTGAGATGAATCCGAATCTCGGGGATCATGGTTTGGACTTTTGCCGACAGTGCATAAGTTGGCATAGTGTGCCCAGTCCAAAGAATGCTACTGCAGCCAAGAAAAAGGGCCATCAAGTCTTTTCCAAATCCGAATTCGTTGGTCGCATACCACGCAGATGGCGCGCCGCCCAGCAAAGTAGGCCGTTGCTTACGCGTTTCATAGTTTTCAATATCCGGTTCAAAGTTACCGAAGATTTGCCGGAAGCCCATCTTGTCCAGGTAGGCTTCGTTAAGTTCTGCAGACCCCTGTTTTTGGCCTGGGTCCTCTTTCCAAAACCAGTTATATATAAGACAATCTTTCGGAATTAATCGCTCCACTTGCTCGGGAGTAAGGCCTCCGGGCGAATAATAGGTCCATCCGTCGGGTGTCGTGTTTTTTTGTAATCCTACGCCACGAACCGATTGCAACAGCATGTCGCCCCAAAGTGCGGTCTTGATTCCCTTCGATGCGAGATGATCATGGATGTTCTTAACATCCTGTCCGTAAAGCTCGCCAATATCCTTGTCTTCGCATTGTGGTGATACTCCAACCGGCAGAAATAACTCATCGTGGCCTATATGAACCGTTTTGGGTTTTAGAACCTCAATGTATTCGTCATAGACCTCAAATACCAGCGAATAGGATTTAGGGTTGGATGGGCAGTAGATGTCCGGCCATTTATTTTGCGGCACCGCCGCTAGATCCCGGTGCGCCGTTAACAGATAATAGCTGTGCGTAAAAGAAGGAAGCTGTGGAACGAGGTCGATGTGATATCGGTTCACCCAACGAACCAAGTCGGCAACTTCCTCTTTTTCCAGGAAACCTCCGTCTGCGCAATCCTGATGAGAAGAATTCTGCTGCATGTCATGTATGGGCTGCAGAGGATAATTGCGGCAACTATAGTTTACGTCCCTTGCGAACTGCACCCATCCGTAATTCAGCTCGGGATGATTGTCCAGCCGCATGCACGCATTCATTTCCATAATGATGGTGTTGAACTTATACCTGGCGACGAAATCGCGTATGAAGCGTTTGAAAAACGGGATATTGTCACGTCCCGGAAGATACAGACTGATACCTCGATACGGCTTGTCCGGCCAGTCGCGAATCAGCGCGCCTCGAAATCTCAAATCTCTCGTTTGCTTTGAAAGCAGTTGCCGCAGAGATTGCAGCCCATAAAAGGCGCCGCGGTCATCGCTGCCGGCAATCAGAACGGCATTACTGTTTGCCCGCAGAATGTACCCTTCCGGGCGGAGGCTTTGGGTGCTCGCCGTCAACTCCGCTTCCGTGCAATATCGCTGAATCAATGGATTCTTGACCGACCCCATGAGAATTACTCGCTTGTCGGCGTTTAGATTTGTTACTCGTTCGACTTTCAGGTGCAATCCGAACCTGTCGCTTAATTCGTTCACTAACGAGGTCGCTAAGAACAGATCCTGTGCCGATGGCTCCGACGGCACGAGAACGCGTACTTCGTCATTCAGGACGAAGTCGCTGCCTGAATTGGAAATTTCTTGTGGCTTTGGGAAGATCATAGATTGGAGCGACAAAGGTCCTGCGCTGCGTGAATCGCTCGTATCGTCAGCAGCGCCCGGTACTTCGCCGTAAAGGAATGCATTGCGGCCCACGATGGCGCCACCTGCAGTTGCTCCCGCCGCTACATGTAAAAATTGTCGACGCGTTAGATCGTTCATTAAAGGCACTCCTTCCAAGCGCCTGCCGATCTAAGGCCGATCCGGGCTTGGTGGGTAACAACGCCTCAACATGGATTGCGAATCTTCATCGCAAGTCGGATGTCAGCACAAGGTTGCTGCCTGCGGCAGTAAGGTATGCGCGGTTTACAATTCGCAGGCAAATAATGTGCCGATCTCTAGATAGCGGGTGGAGAACATAGTAGTTCTCCACCCCAATCATCCGGCTACCAGAGAAGCTTCAATGCAAACTGAAGTTGCCGCCCGGTTGAGGAAACCGTGGATTGGATCCTTCCAAATGCCCCTGAACTGGCAGTAGCGTTTGGATTCGCAAAGTTTACCTGATTGAAGGTATTGAATGACTCCGCTCTAAATTGAAGTATGAAGGTTTTTGGCAATGTAAAGTTTTTCAATAGTGAAGCGTCTGTATTCGCATAAGCTGGTCCGCTTATAAACCCTCTGCTTACATTTCCATAGATTCCTAGCGGCTCATTGCTCGTTGGTACAAAGGCTTGCGTGTTAAAGAACCTGTTAACCTCCGACGATCGGTTCGGATGACTTATCCGGACAGTTCTGGCGGTCGCGCCTGGCTGGAGTTGTGCATATTGTTGTTCGCCTGTTCCATCGAGCGCCACGTCCTGGCCAGCAAAGAACGTTATGGGAAGTCCGCTCGCCACCGTATGGATCGCTGTCAATGTCCAACCGCCCAATAAGCTATTTGTTACCTTGTTATCGAAGCGGATTGGAAGTGGGTAAAGCCATGAAGCCACGAAAGAATCTCTCCGGTCGAAATCAGACGGCCCATAACCTGCTCTTAAGTTGAATGGATTGGGCACGTTGGCATTGTTATTGTTCGTCGAATTTGCGTCGAGCGATCTTGCTCGCGTGTAGTTGGCCAGGATGGTTGCGCCGTGACCAAACCGTTTCGTACCCTGAATCTGTAAGGCATTGTAGTTACTATGGGCAAAATTTTCCATGATTCTGTTTGTCGCGCCCAAAATGCCTGGCTCATAAATCACGCGGTCAGGAGCATTGCTTGCAGAAGGGGGCGCACCAGTTATCGGATCGTTGATAAACTGTGCTGGATTAAATGGGACACGTCCATGGATCCCCGCTCCTGTGCTCCCGACATAAGATACTTCAATCATGGTGCTTGGGGTGATTTGCCTCTGAACCGAAAGATCATATTCTTGGTAGCGGGGCAGATGCAGAGTTTTGCTTATGGCAAGGAATCCCTCAATCGGCAGAGGGAAAAGTGAGCAACTATAGAACGGATATGTTGGAATCGGTACGCATCCAAACTTGCCGCTCGGAGCAATGGGTGGGTTTGCCTGGCCGGCAGAAGTAATAGGATTCGTCAGATTGCCATGGTTTGCATTGATAAATCCTGCATAAGGTGCGTTTTCCTGTGCCACCTCATTGGCATTGATAGAGTTGAAAAATACTCCATAGCCGCCGCGGACGCTTGTTTTTCCATCTCCAAAAACATCCCACGCAAAACCGAGCCGTGGCGCCACATTTCCGAGATTCGATTGTGCGATACCTTTTCCGACGCCTTTATCGCCAATGAACAATATTCCTGGAGGCGCGGTTGGATCTATCGTCGATTGGGCTCCGGGTACGATCGTATCGAGTTTGCCATTTCCATCCTTCCATTGCAGAAAGGGCTCGTAGCGCAATCCATAGTTGAGGATGAAGCGCGGGTTCATTCGAAACACGTCTTGAGCGTAAAAGGAATTGTAGGCCGTGCGATCATCGTTGACGCGAACGCCGAAGTTAAGAGTCAGATTGTCATATGCGCCCAGAAGGAAATCGGCCACCGGGTCTCCGCTGGGTGGAGCGTTGGCTGGAGGGTTGGGGTTTTGGGTGCGAACTCCACTGAACGAGAAGACAACCGGCGCGATATACGATTGAAAGAAATGAAGTTTTAACAGTTCGTAGCCAAACTCTAAACTATGTCGTCCTTTCGTCCATGACAAGTTGTCGGAAAATTGATAATTGATTCCTGAGAATATGATTGCGTATCCGGAATCCAGAATGAATTGGTTTCCAACGTTCGCCACAATGGAGCCGGTTGGGGTGTATTGTGGCAGGTTGAGCCCCAAGGATGCATTGGTATGCGTTTCATTGTTCGCCTCGTTGGTAGTCGAGTTTAGAACAGAAAAGATCCCATGATTAATCAGGGTTGGGGAAAAGGAATAGATGTCGTTGATGACACCATTCTGTGTTTTTATCGAAGTGGTGTTCGCGACATATCCCGAGATATTTCCGCCGTCGTAGCCGGAAAAAGGCGATACGATGCTGGTGTTGTCCTGATAATAATGACCGAAGATTAAATTCTTGGAACTCTGGTTCCAATCCAGCCGTATCGATCCCGTATTGTCTGTAATGGGGCTTGGAGCAAGGGAAGTAAATGTTCCAGAAGGCGACTGTGGAACAAAGGCTAGCAGCTTTGCCGCCACCGGATTGATGCACCCGGGATTAATCACGTTCGCCACCACGCAGGGCGCACCACCGGGAGCCGTATAAGGCAGCCCGGTGAACGGATCGACAGGATTGAACAATACATGGCCCGACCCGGTGAAATCGCCGCTTCTTTCCGCCGCGCTGGGAACCTGGGCCTGACTTCCCTCCGAACTCCCGTGATCCACTAATCTCTGGAATGAACCAAAGAAGAACACTCTGCGCTTCAGAATTGGTCCACCGATCGCTCCGCCAAATTGGTTCTGCTTTTCTGCCGGAACGTTCAGAGCGAAATAGTCTTTCGCGTTGAAGGCATCGTTGCGCAAAAACTCAAAAGCTGACCCATGAAGTGAATCGGTTCCAGCCCGCGATACAACTTCAACCTGCGCCCCCGAACTATGACCGTATTCTGCTGAAAAATTGGAGGTCAGTATACGGAACTGCGCAATCGCATCTGGTGGCGGAAGGTTAAGGCCAGTATTGCGGGAGGGATTGTTGAAATAAGCTCCATCAAACGTGTAAACAGTCGCGTTCGGTAAGCTCCCGTTCACATTCATCTCGGGGCCGCCGCGTGCGTCACTCATGTTTTGTGGAGCGCTGACATTCGTGACGCCAGGAATCAGGGTTGCCAAGCTTATGATATTACGGCCATTCAAGGGCAAATCAACAACACGTCGATCGTCCACTAACCCGGATAGAGTATTCGAGGTTGTGTCCACAAGGGGCACTGTACTCGATACGTTTACCTGGCTTTTTACCGCCCCAACCGCCAGTTGCGCATCCGCTCGGGCATTCTGCGACACAGTCAATTCGACATCCGACCGCACTTCGCGTTGAAACCCTTTAGCATCGAATGTGATTGTGTAGTGCCCCGCTGGCATCGCAATAAAATTGAAAAAACCCTCAGCATCCGTCTGCGTGGTGCGTGTCGTAGATTGTTCGGTCATCACGGCAGTAACAGTCGTGCCTGGCAGCGCTGCGCCTGAAGGGTCCCGTACATATCCAGAGATGTTGCCGGTTCCTTGCGCGAATGTTATCGGAACGATCGTCAGGAGCAGGACCAGCAAAGACGCGGCCCGCCATGAACTCTGCAATCTGAGCCCAGAGCCGAGTCCTGTGAGAAATGCTGAAGAAAAAAATTTGCTGCTGGTCATTGTGCTCCCCCAATTTTTCGATCGCAAAAACTTTTGGCTTTCGTGCCTCTGGCAGGCTGCCGGTAATCTTTCGGTTAATCGTTTTACCATTATAACCAGCTTTTTATCTAGTCTGCCGGATGCTTGTCAAGAAGAATTCACAAAACGATGTCGTCTTTCTCACAATGTCATCAGATCGGCTCTAATTTTGACTTGAGATCGCCATCAGCAGAGAAATGATCGGTGCTTCTTCAGGAGCTGGATGGAGCGACGACGACAACTTCTGCGCAGAACGGTGAGAGTTTTAAAAGCGATAGAAAATACGAATGTGTAGTCGTCAAATACCGGTTGTAGCGACGCATGTCAGGCAGCAATAAAAGGGGCATCAGGAGGATGTATTATGATGTCCGCGTCGTGCTTCAGTAGCAGATCATTTGATGGCATCGCGGCCTCCGTTCTGAGGCTTTTGCAAAACACCCTGGGCAGCGCAAAATAGGAATCCGTTAAACCGGCGGTGTAGTACGTTCCGAGAACATGTACTGTTGCCAGTAGGGATAGATCGGTGTCACCGCGCTGGCTGTGTCGAGCTTAGTGATCTGCTCGGGTGTCAGTTTCCAGCCGACGGCGCCAAGGTTTTCTCTGAGTTGCTCTTCATTGCGTGCACCAACGATGGCACTGCCCACCGTTGGCCGCTGCAGCAACCAATTCAGAGCAATCTGCGAAATACTTTTCCCAGTGTCCTTGGCGACGAGATCGAGCGCATCAACCACCTTGTAGAGATATTCATCGGCGATCGGCGGCCCATTCACAGCAGTTTTATGCAAACGGCTTACCTCAGGCAGCGGGCGGTTGCGGCGAATTTTACCCGTTAGACGTCCCCAACCCAGCGGACTCCAAATGAGCGCGGAGACACGTTCCTCAATGGCAAGGGGCATCAGCTCCCACTCGTATTCACGCCCAATCAGCGAGTAGTAAACCTGATGCGCCACATAGCGTTGCCAGCCATATTTCTCCGAGATGGCCAGTGACTTCATGAGGTGCCAGCCGGAAAAATTCGAGCAGGCGATGTAGCGAACCTTACCCTGATGCACAAATGTGGTAAGCGTATCGAGGGTCTCATCCATCGGCGTTTGGGCATCGAAAGTGTGGATATGGTAGATATCAATGTAGTCCGTACCCAGACGGCGCAGGCTGCCTTCCAGCTGCTTCGTCAGGTGAGAACGGGATGAGCCAAGATTGTTCGGCCCTTCTCCCATGCGAACCGTACCCTTGGTGGAGATAAGAAGTTTATCCCGGCGCCCCTGAACAGCCGTCCCCAGAATTTCCTCGGACATTCCGGCAGAGTAGATATCGGCGGTATCAAAAAGATTGACCCCGGCATCCAGACAGATGCTGACCAGGCGTGTAGCTTCCGTAGCGTCGGTTTGGCCCCAGGCTTTAAAAAATTCACTTGAACCGCCAAATGTCGCCGTGCCGAAACTCAAAGCCGAAACCTTCAGACCCGAGTGTCCTAATTGTCTGTATTCCATGGATTTTTCTTCCCTGAATCAGAATAATTTCATCGCCGAAATTCAAGCTGCCTGAACGAATGCCAGGATTTCCGTTCGCCGGAATTTCATATGTTAATGATCAAGACGAATTATTCTCTTATACTCACCGACGGTGGTTCTGTCACGGTGGTACATAAATAATGGACAAAGGGTGTGCATTTCTGTGATCAATTCTGCGGTTGCTCTGTAGAGCCGCACTTCAGAAGAGTCGTGCACGGTGAATAAACCAGGGCGATATCATGTGATGGACTTAAAAATACAAGCAAGTCATTGAGGGAATCGCGTGCCACAATCGTCAACAATTCAAAATGCACGGCTTGCGCGAAGACTCCTTCGTCCGTTGCGCACCGATCTAATCCAGCTCGTAACCGATCTTGTTCGCACGAACACCGTCGCTATTCCCCCCAATGGGAATGAGACCCCTGGCCAACTCGTTCTGCGACGTTTTCTTAGTAAATGCGGCGTGCATTCTGAACTCTACGACACGGATTTCGTGACTAGGTCAGACAGCCCTTGGAAGCATGCAGATCGACACTATGAAGGGCGCAAGAACCTCGTTGCGCGACTCACAGGTTCGGGTCACGGACGCAGTCTTCTGCTTAGCGGACACATGGATACGGTGTCTACACACTCTGGAGCATGGATCACTTCTCCGTGGTCGCCTGAAATACGTAAAGGTCGTATCTACGGCCTGGGAATCTTTGATATGAAAGCGGGCCTGGCCGCGCAGACGATCGCGCTATGCGCGTTGCATCTGGGCAAAGTGCGATTGCGTGGCGACCTGATCTTCGAGTCGGTCGTCGACGAGGAGTGGGGCGGGGGAGGAGGCACGCTCGCGGGGCGTCTACGCGGTGACCTGGCCGATGCCTGTGTCATCTCTGAAGGCACGCAACTCGATATTTTTCGCGCGACGCGCGGCGGCTTTGTCGTCGATCTTACAGTCAACGCCGGCGATGCTTCTGCATATTTTTCGTCGTCACCCGTGGTCAGTCCTGCAGTACCCCTGGGCCGACTGCTGCACTGGATTGACGGCTGGGTAAAACGCCGCAGCGTCAAAGCCAGGCGGGGCGCGTATCGGTCGATTTCAGATCCCACACCGGTACAGGTATTCGCCGTTGAAGCAAATCGACTGGATGCGGACGTTCCATTCAGCGTTCCCCTCAAAGCCGCTGTTCGCGTTTATTTTCAGTTCCTGCCGCACGAAGATGTCGATGCAATTATCACCGCGATCCGGGAGTCGCTACGGCGATTTCAGCTAGCCGATCGATTCTTCCGGGAACATCCGATCAACTGGCGTCCTGTCATTGAGCCTCCGTTGCTTGGCCATGAGTTGCCGCGTGATCATCCCTGGACGGAGTGTCTCTTCGAGAGTGCCTCTGCTTCACTGGGCAGATCGGCTACGATCACCGTCGCACCATATCCTTGCGACGCATTTCTTATGCAACGGGTTTACGGAATTCCGACCCTGCTTTTCGGCCCGAGTGGTGGCGGGGCCCACAATCCGGACGAGTATGTTGAATCTCGCTCTGTTCTGAAAACGGCCGAAGTGCTGTTGACCGCTGCGCTGGAATGGAGCGCATAGCACGCGCCTCCCACACGCATCTCGCCGGATTGAATACGCTGCTACTGCTTAAGTAAGCCCAGATCTACACCATAAGCCATTGCGCGCAATCCGGCAGAGTTCGGATGCAAATGGTCGCCGCTGTCATAGGAAGGCAGGAAGCGAGTGGGATGCGCGGGATCACGGATGATTTTGTCGAAATCCGCGATGCCATCCAAAGTTTTGCTTGTACGAATCCAATCATTGACTGCTTCGCGCATCTTCTCACCTTCGGGTGAAGCATACTTACAGTTTTCGTACGGCAATATCGTAGCGCCAATCACCATAATTCCATGGGCGTGAGCACGCACTGTAATCTGCTCCAGTGCACGGATCAGGTTCTGCGCGGTCTCTGCGGGATCACTTGACGTGGCAGAGACAATATGGCCGATATCGTTGATACCTTCCAGCACGATGAGATATTTAACTCCGGCCTGCGCGATCACATCACGGTCAAAGCGCCGCAGGGCACTTTCACCATCCCCGTCGTGTAGAAGGCGGTTTCCGTTAATGCCCTCATTCAGAACGCCTATTCCGGAGAGCGATTTATCTGCTTGGATACGACCGGCCAAAACATCAGGCCAGCGACCGTTCATGTTGGGTTTACTGGCTGCTCCATCCGTGATGCTGTCGCCGAGTGCAACAATCACTCCAGCTCCGCCGTCTGCACTCTCTCTATCTGTCCTTACTTCGATGCCCTTAATGAAGTACCAACCTGATGAATCTCTTGAAGACGGCAGTGTTTCTGCAGCAACCGCGTTACCTGTTGAAACGTAGTTGGTCTGCAACGCGTAGGAATGCACCGACGCATGAGTTATCGTCTGCGCGGGAACGAAAAGACTGACTGCAACGTTGGCAAGAGCTGGCAGTTTGAACTCGACCGGATCACTGACCATCAACGCGCCAGCCGGAAGTATGACCGATGGCTGGCCTCCGAAAGTCAACATTTTTGCGGTCGGCAAGTCGACAGCGCTGCCTCCTGTACTCATTGCTATCTGCGCTGCACCGATGGTTAACGGTTCCAGCCCGAATTCGTTGGTCAGCACAATGCGGACCGCTGCGCCGCCAACAGAAACGTGGACGATTTCACGATAAGTGGTGCCGCCACTGCCAGGCAGTCCGCTCGTATTTGCTTCAGCGTCAGGAGATGCAGCCCATGTGCCTATCCAATGTCCGCCAGGTGACGCAGCTGCCGACGAAACGGCTGTTATCCCGAAGACACACATCAACAACAGCAAACACCCCCGAAATCCATGGATACTCTTCACGACCAACTTCCTCACTCTCCGATCTACATCGCGCTTGAACCTTCATTGTTCTTCATCTGTCGACTTCGTGCAAACGGAATTTGTCTACAGAAAGTGATGCATGTCTTCCCAATCCTCAGCATCAAACGCGCTGCTCAACACCTTAGTCGAAGTTCTGGATGGAAATTTGGATGACAAACCAGACGCCAGAAACTGATGACAGGAGTGAACATAGTCTGTATATCTAAACGGGAGCCTCTGGGCTCCGGGGACACTGCGCATGGTAACGATTCGCGACATCGCCAAGGCAACTGGGCTTTCCATCGCCACGGTATCCATGGTTCTCAATAAGAATGCGCGCCGAATTCCACCCGCAACGCAGCGCTTGGTGGAACAGACAGCGACTGAACTAGGATATTTTCCAAATCTTCAGGCTCGCTCGCTTCGCAGTAAGCGGACGCAAAGCGTTGGCGTATTGATCTTCGATGTTACGGATCCATATTGCGCCCTGATCCTCCGTGGGGTTGAAAACTCCCTAGGCGATGCCGGATATATGTCTGTCCTGGCAGATCTGCAAAACACGCCCGAACGCCTTCGACAGTGCGCACAGATGTTAATGGAGCGCCGCGTCGAAGGTTTGATCGCTATTGCAAATCCTCTACAACTGGGAACCGACCTTTCGACAGTCATACGGCGGTTTGAAATCCCTGCCGTTGTAATTGGCAGTGAATCGGCAAACAAGCGTTATGCATCCGTGGTCGTCGATAACCGCGCGGGCACGTGGGCAGCAGTCGAACACCTATACGATCTCGGCCACCGCGAGATTGCCGTTATCAAGGGCCCGAAGGCAATGAGCGACAGTACGCCCCGCTGGAATGGGATTCGGGAGTGCGCTCGTGCCAAAGGAATTAGCATTGATCGATCGTTAGTGGTCGAGATACAAGGCAGAAACTCAAGTTATGAGCAGGGTTACCAGCTTACGGAACAACTGCTGCGAAAGAATAAGCGATTTACCGGTCTTATAGCATTCGATGATTTGACGGCATTCGCGGCGATCGGCGCGCTCAGCAACACAGGACGCCGGGTGCCCGAGGATTGTTCGGTGATTGGATTTGATGATGTACCGGGTGCGGCATTTTATAACCCGCCCCTCACTACTATCTGCCAATATATGGAAAAGCAAGGCATGATTGGGGCGGAAATGATGAGGAAGCTGCTATCCTGTACGGCTGGGTCCGCTCACAACAGGATGCACGAAAAAATTAAGCCGCATTTGGTAATGCGGAAAAGCACGAGTCGTACTTCCCAATAGAACAAGGCTGTTGGGTTCTGGCCAAATTAAAACTGGCTTCATTTCTCTTGACAGCGTTTGATCCTTTAGTTAAACATTTAACCCATGGACAATAGCGGATGCCAAAATCGTCAGGCGCGATTTGCGAGCTTTGACATAGCTCGTCGAATGTCATCCCCGGATTCGCTACGTTCGGAACCTAGTAACTCTCCTTCGCGAGTAGCGCCTTTTCAAGGAGCAAGGGTAAGCGAGGAGGGTCAGTCGGGCGTCCGGTCTCCCTGGATGCTTAGCCTAATAGAATCCGAGCTGTTGCTATTCGTTGAATTAAGAAAGTGACACGATGGCAACCACTTACATACGGTTAAGAAAGGTTCTTGGAAAACTGGTATGTCATACATCTTGCTCTTGGTGCAACAGTATCAGCCATCCGCTGCTGGTGCCTTTCTCAAGTTGGAAGCAGAATTTAAAGAACTGGAACGCTCCACGCCACAATTTCCCCAAGGCAAGCGATATCAGCTGCTCTCGGCGGGTGAGCCGACGAATACTATTCTCTGGAAATGTGAGTTCGATTCGCTCGATGATGTGCAGAATGCGCTAAAGAAAATGGCTGACGACCCCACGCATTCTGCCCTTTTTGAGAAACAATTGCCCTACATTGTCGAGATGCGTACCGAGATTTATAAGGTTCTCGATCTATAAGCGCGTGAGCGATCGCAGAATTCAAGCTAGTTATCTTATCAGCGGCTTTGTAGATCCTCGACAGCTGTTGGGATGGTGCAAGAGTTACTTGCCGATACAGAAGGTGGAAAAAATTAGATTTAAGACATCATCCGCGGTTGTTTCACCTGTCAGCGCGTCCAGGTGACGTAGAGCGTTATAAAGATCGAGCAGCAGCATTTCGTGCGGTACATCCGCGGATAACGCCGCTTTCCCGTTTTGCAATGCCTCTAGCGTTTCCGAGATGGCCTGCTGCTGGCGCACATTCGTCATAAGACCGGATTCTGCTTCTCGCTGGTCGCCGCGAATCAGGGCCAGGATTTTATCCTTCAGTGCCGGAATCCCTTCGCCAGTGAGTGCGGAGGTCTCAATCGGCTGCGAATGCACTTCAGGAAATTGTTCCGCGCTGGTGGCCATGGACGCACATGGCAAATCAATCTTATTCACCACGGTGATAGCGCGACGAGTGGGCATTTGTTCAAGTAGCGCGATCTCATCCATCGTCAGCGCCTCCGCTGTTGCGTCCAGCACAAGCAGGACGACGTCGGCATCCGCTATCGCCTCGCGCGATTTCTGTATTCCCAGACTCTCGGCTTCATCGACGGACTCGCGCAGTCCCGCCGTGTCGATCAGGTCGAGCGGGATTCCGCCGAGCGAAACCCGTTCCGTAACCAGGTCGCGGGTGGTGCCGGGCGTTGCCGTCACAATGGCGCGCTCACGCTCGACCAGTCGGTTGAAGAGCGAGGACTTTCCCGCATTGGGGCGCCCCACAATCGACAGAGAGAATCCATCGCGCACCACGCGTCCGTACGCGAATGACGCGGCCATGGCGATCAAAGGCTCTACAATGGCGGCGATGCGCAATGCGATTGTCTCTGACGGCATCAGGTCTATATCATCTTCGGCAAAGTCGATTCCGGCTTCCAGTTCGGCGATCAGGCTGACCAACGACTGCTTGATAGGCCGGATGCGACGCGAGAGCGCGCCCTCCATTTGCTCCGAAGCGATTTTCGCCTGATAGAGCGTCTGCGCTTCGATCAGGTCGCGGACGGCTTCAGCCTGTGTCAGGTCGAGACGCCCGGAAAGAAATGCGCGCTCGGTGAATTCCCCTGGCCGGGCCAGCCGCGCTCCGCGCCCGATGCAGGCACGGAGGATGGCATCGAGAACTACCGGCGAACCGTGCGCGGCAATCTCGACGACGTCTTCTCTGGTGTAGGAATTAGGCGCCTGGAACCAGGTGACGACGGCCTCATCCAGACGTTTTGCCGCTTCGCCTTCTCCGCTGGCAGGGTCGAGAATTTCTGTAAGCTGCGCTTGCGCGTGTGCGATAGGATGGCGCAGCCGCAGCAGGCTCGCTGCGATTTCGACGGCTTCGGATCCAGAGAGCCGGATGATGCCAATGCCTCCGCGGCCGGGCGGCGTGGAAACGGCGACAATGGTTTCCTGCGGGGCAGCAGCGTTGCCGGTGCCGGAGTCTCTGAACGCTCCGACGGAAATTTGTTTATCCCCGGCCAAAGGTGCGTGCCCGCGCGGCACCTGCCGGAGGTGCGGCCTGCGGCTGCCAGTTTTTCGGATACACGACAACGTAGCGGCGCATGCCTTCTCCACTGCTTTCGCTGCGGAGATCTTCGTAATTGCGAAGCGCCAGATGCAGCATCCGCCGTTCGCGGGAATTCATGGGTGCGAAGCTGTAGGGCTGGTGGCTGGCACGCACCTGGTCGGCCGCGGTAGCGGCCACCAGCCGCAGTTCCTGCGCACGCATCGCCTTATAGCCGCGGGCATCGAAAGAAATCAGATCATGTTCTTCCGGTTCCAGGCGCAGCAATTTCGACGCGATGTGTTCCAGCGACAGGAGCAGCTCCGCATTGCGCTCGAGTACCAGGTTTATATCCGGGCCGGCAATCTCCACGTAAATTTCGCGGGATTCGAACCCATTGGGGTCTGCCGCTCCGGAGCCTGCCGTAATGCGGTATTTCAGGCGCAGGCCGCCGATGCCGGTCAGCGTTTTGAGGAATTCATCAATCTTTGCCACGGCGATCTGATAGTTTTCAATCGGCATCGTTTTCCCGCGTGTTCAAAGGCGTTCGAGTTGGCGGTTTTCGTCTTGCGATGGCCGGTTGCCGGCCGCCGCCACCCTTCTTTTTCATCGCGCGTTTCATCTGAATGTCGCGCAACTCCTTGCCCAGCTTGGTGCGATTGATGATCCACTGCTGGCCCATGCCGATCAGGTTGCTGCCGGCCCAGTAAAGCGCCAGTCCGGAGGCATAGTGCCAGGCGATGAATCCGCTGAACAGCGGCATCGTAAACGCCATCATTTTCTGCTGCTGGGCATCGACCCCAGGAGAAGGCGTAAACATCTGCACCAGAAATTGCGAAGCCACCAGGACAATTGGCAGGATGTGCAACGGATCGGCCGCCGACAGGTCATGAAGCCAATACCAGTGCGCGTTCCGCAGTTCGATGGCGTTTTCCAGCATCTCGTAAAAGGCCCAGATCAGCGGGAGTTGGATCAACATCGGAAGACAGCTGCCGAACATGTTGACGCCTTCTTTTTTGTACAGCTCCTGCATCTCCTTGTTCATGTCCTGCTTGCGCGGATCGTCGAACTTATATTTCTTGTACTTTTCTTTGATGAAGTTCATCTGCGGCTGAATGCGCTGCATTTTGATGGAAGACTTCATAGTCGCGAAGCGCGTCGGGAAAGTAGCCATGGTGATGATCAGCGTCAGCAGCAGGATCGCCCAGCCCCAGTTGGGCACGATGTGCGCATGCACCCAACTCAGCAGATAGAAGAGCGGCTTCGCAACGATGGAGAACATGCCGTAATGCACTAACGGCACCAGGTTGGGGCCGGTCGTCCTGCCCTCCGTCCCTGTCGCCCGAACCGCGCGCAACACACTCAGCATCTTGGGCCCGGCGAACAGACGCACTGAAGTGGTGCCGCTCGCAGCACCGACCGCGGCGCCGAGAACCGGCTGCGGAGCAGCTTTGCTCTGCGGATCGGATGGATCCTTCGGTACATCCAGCGTGTTGCGCAGAGAAACGAAGGTGCTGCTCTCCGGCTTGTCGGGCAAAAATATCGCGGCAAAATAAAGATCGCTGACTCCGCCCCAGTTCAATGGGCCGGTATGCGCTTCGCCATCGGAAACTTTTTTGGGAGCGATGCTCTCCGTGCTGCCGCTGCTGGAGCGGTCGATTTTCTGCTCCGACGAATAATCTCTCGCCTCGCGCTGGTCGCCAAATCCGGCTGGCCACGACAGCAAGGCTTCGACTGGCTCGCCATTCCGCGTCACTGTCACCTCGGCGCGAATGACATAGCTGTTGTCGAAGTGAAAGACCTTATGCACGACCAGGCCGCCAGAGGAATAGTCGAATGTCAGCTGCGCGGGTGCAGCCAGATTACCCGTAGATGAAGGAACGTAGAGCGCCTGCGCCATCTGCTGGCGCAAAGTCGGATCGCTGGTGTAGATCGAAAGTGGATATCCGAACTGTTTCGCGGCGGCCGTGTTCACCAGGTCGAGCGGCTTGTCTTTGTAATCCGTGTATTTTTTCAAAATCCACGAGGTTACTTGTCCGCCATGGTTAGTGAATGTGATCCGGTACAGTTCATTCTCGACCGTGGTGGTGCTTTCGCGGGCAGCGGCCACCGGGGCGGTCTCAGGAGTGGTCGCAGATTTTGCGGCCGGTGTGGCGAGTTTGGCGCTGGCCGCTCCATCGGCGACGGCTGCGCTGCCGGCACTCGCCTGCTTGGTGGGCGCCTGTTCCGGAGTGTGGACAGGGGGCGTTTTCGGGCGGAACAACTGCATGCCCAGCAGAATCGCCAGAAAAACCGTCGAAAAAATCAGCAGGGAACGGGAGTCCTGTTTGCCGCCGCCTTGCTGGTTGGGATTCTTATACTCGGCCAAAGCTCGTCCTGTTTTGTTTCAATTCCGCAGTTGCACAACCAGCACAAATCGTTCGAGAAAGAAAGCGGCCTGCGTGGATGACCTGGGTGCCCACTCGCCATTCGGGTTTCGGTTCCCGGCATGTCAGGTGCGGAGTGCGGTGTCTCTATCGTACCGTTTTTAGCGGCAACTTGCAGTTCCGTTGGTAATCCGGACGGGATGATCTACCTGGCATAGGAAAACACACACGTTGAGGGACATTTCTGTTTCGAAACTCAGTGGTCAGCCGCCGATATGAACCATGCTGCGCGATGGCTTCAGAAAATCCGGCTCGCCAATATGGTGCCGCGCCTCTTTCCGGTCCACCGTGCGCCGGATAAACTGCTCCAGAGCGGCATCGTCTCCGCCGCGCCGCAGCACGCCATACAGGTCATGATCGAACTGCGAGAAGAGACAGGTGCGCAGCTTTCCGTCGGAGGTGAGCCGGACACGGCTGCAATGTTTGCAGAACGGGTGCGACACCGGTGCGATGATCCCGATTTCTCCCAGCCCGTCCTCGAACGTGTAACGGAGCGCCGTCTCGCTCGGAGAATTCGGCGAAAGGGGAACTACTCGCTGGAAACGGCCGAGCGCCGCCAGGATCTCTTCCAGGCGAACGACCACTTCCGGCGTCCAGACGCGATCTTCTTCGAGCGGCATGAACTCGATGAAGCGGACGATAACGCCTTCATCGCGCGAAAATTTTGCGAACTCGACGATCTGGTCCTCGTTGAAGCCCCGCAGCAGCACGCAATTCACCTTAACTGGGTCGAGCCCGACACGGCGGGCGGCACGCACCCCGGCGACGACCTGGTCGAAGCTGTCGGGCACGCGTGTGATCCGCGCGAATTTTTCCCGGTCGACCGCGTCCATGCTAACGGTAATGCGGGTGAGTCCAGCGTCTTTGAGCGGCTGGGCCAGGTCTTCAAGTAGATGGCCGTTGGTGGTCAGGGCAATGTCGAGCGGCTGGCCTTTCTCCGCGGGAGTTCCGTCCACGGCGAAAGCAGTTCGCATTTCGGCCAGAGCCGAGACCATCTCGACCAGGCCTTTGCGCAGCAGCGGCTCGCCACCCGTCAACCGGACTTTCTCAATCCCTAGCGAGACAAACACGCGCACCATGCGAACGTAATCGTCGATGGGGAGTTCCGCATATTGGGCGCCTTCGGTTCCGGTGCGGCAATAGACGCACTTATAGTTGCAGCGGTCGGTGATGGACACGCGCAGGTCAGTGATAGCGCGGCCGTGCTGATCCGTCAGGCGCGAAGATACCGGCGAAGAAACCATGTCCGGATTGAGAGCGATCATTGCCATGAGAGATGTTGTTAACGTATACCGCTACCGGTTTGATGCCGTAAGGGACAATCCGGAATCGGCGTGTTCTGAGACAAAGACTACGCTGCACGGCACCCTCTTCAGTATAGAAGTTCAGGACAAATGATGTTTTGAAGTCGGGATAAGGATGTATCGATCCGCGCTTTGGAATTGCGATTTCGGCGCACCATAAAGGTTCGAGGGCCGCTGGATTGTTTCCGCCAACTTTTCTGGCGCACTTTGCGCTCATTCAGGGATGCGCGGAGGATTTCACGCGTTCTTCACTCTATCGGACGGCCATTCTCCGCCGCACCGACACGCAGCTTCGTCGTGCATTCATGGTCCAGCTGCCGAATGATATGCATGGCCCTATCTATTCTGCCGGAGCCAGGATATTACGCTCCGACCTTTGCCTTTTTGATCTCTTCCATCAATGGCGGCACCACGTCGAACAGATTTGCCACTACGCCTACATCGGCAATTTCAAAGATGGGAGCTTCAGCATCCTTGTTGATCGCAATAATGGTGCGCGCCCCCTTCATGCCGACAATGTGCTGAATCGCGCCACTGATTCCGAGGCCTATATAGAGTTTCGGTGCAATTGTCTGGCCGGAGCTGCCAATCTGCCGGTCGAGCGGCAGCCAGCCCGCATCGCAGATGGGCCGCGAAGCCGCAATGTCACCCCCAAGTAAACCGGCAAGCTCTTCCGCCATCGCGATATTTTTTTGTTCCTTGATGCCGCGGCCCACGGCCACGATGATCTCGGACTGCGAAAGATCGACAGCCTGCCTGGCCTCTTTGAACACCTCATGCGCCCTGACCCGGATCGCGCCGTCCGGCACGGTGACGTTGACGGTTTCAACTGGCGCGGAACCCGATTCAGCCTGGTCGCCGCGAAAGGCGGCGTTTTGAAAGGTTGCCATCCATAGTGGCCCATCGCCGGTAAAGGAAACGTCCGCGGCGAACTTGCCCTGAAACATCTGCCGGGTAAACAGCAGCCTGCCGTTCTCGTATTTGTAGCCGGTAGCGTCGGGAATCACGGTTTTGCCGAGCGCCAGCGCCAGTCTTGGGGCAAAGTCACGCACCTGATAGGTATGCGGCATCAGCACCAGCTGCGGCTGTTTGTTCGACAGAAATTCCTTCAGAGCGTAGACATACGCGTCCGAGGTATAGGCGGCCAGTTGCGGCGAGTCGATGGCATACACTCTGGCGGCTTTCTTGCCCGCGAGTTCCTGCGCGACAGCGCCGATTTCGTGGCCGAGTACGGCGATTTCTACCTGCCAGTCGGTATCTTTGGCAATGGCCTGAGCAGCAGCAATGGTTTCAAAGGAGGCGCGGTTCAGGGTTCCTTGCTGCTGTTCGACGAGCACGAGAATCGTGTGGGACATCGCATCAATCCTCGTTGAGCAATCCGCAGCGCTTAATCGAACTCGGGGGTTCCTCGGCGCAGCCTAATCCCCGCACCGATCAAAACAAACGAGAGGAGGAACGCTGCGATCATGTAATACCCCATCGGATGGATCCAGCTTGGATCGTAGGTGAAATCCTGGCCCGCCCATACCGTCAGCAAGATGGCTATGATTGCCAACTGCCCCCCCATGACTTCGAGCAAGAGGCCGCGAAAGCGGCGCTGATCCACGGTGACAACCTGGTCGGGAGTCAGATTGCGCTCTTCAGGGGGTAGAAGCATGTTCGGCATTTTCTCGTTACTCCTTGCATGTCGTCGTGCAAAATTCGCCGCCGGTTCCGGCACGATTGCACATACAATATTATTAAATCACGTGGGCCTCGTTGCGAAGTCTGTCCACCAGCTTTTTCGCAATCTCGGCCGGCGTGCCGTTGAGCATCTCTGTTTTTTTCTGTTTCAAAGGCACATATAACCGCTCAATCTTTTGCAGGCTCGTGCCCAGCCTGGTCTCCACCTCCGCCAGGGTCACTTGCCGCACGGGTTTGTTCCGGGCCTGCTTGATGCCGAGTAGCGTGGCGTAGCGCAATTTGTTGATGCCACTTTGGATGGTCAGCAAACAGGGCAACGGCATGTCGATGAATTGATACTGGCCAGCTTCGAGCTCACGCTTCAGGCGCACCCCGGTGTCCGTCTTTTCCATTCCGATGATGATGGTGGCGTGTGGCCAGCCGAGAATTTCGGCCAGCAGCACGCCGGTTTGTGCAAAGCCGTAGTCGTCCGATTGCAAGCCGGTGAAGATCATGTCGAAACTCTCGTCTTCAATCGCTGCCGCCAGCGCACGCGCTGTACTCACCGCATCCAGGGCGGCAAAGGAGTCATCCACAAGATAGATGGCTCGGTCCGCGCCCTTGGCCAGCGCCTCCCGCAGCACCTGTTGCGAACGCGCCGGCCCGGCGGTGATGACCACCACTTCACCGCCATGCTTCTCCTTCTGGCGAAGCGCCTCTTCGAGAGCGTAAGCATCCGGTTCATTCACTTCATACGGCACATCCTCGCGAATCCACGTGGCCGCCTCGTTCAGCTTGAGCGGCGCATCTTTTTGCGGGACCTGTTTCATGCAGACGAGAATCTTCATAATGTTAGGCGACTGGCCAGTGTAACGGAGTGAAACTATCCGGTCCAGAGAAGGAACTCCGACCCAAATCCCGGATAGTCCCCAGCGGCTAAAGCCACGTTCAATTTGCATTCTTACGGACGGCTAAAAGCCCGTTCCCTTCATCGGCCATCGCATTCCGAGACATGGCCGCTCTCTTTTCAAAAAAAGGAGGTTGCAGGGTTGGCAAACAAGCACGGTCAATGTGGCCGCAGCATGACGACTCTGGCAATCGAGAAGTAAATGACAAGTCCGGTGACATCAACCATGGTGGCTACAAATGGAGCCGAGGCGCTAGCCGGGTTAAGGCCGCATCGCCGCAGAACGAACGGCAATGTCGCCCCGGCGATCGAGCCGAATGCAACCACTCCGATCAGGCTGCACAAAATTGTTAATGCCAGGAGTACCGTCTGCGCGCCGTAAAAATGAAAAAGCGCCTGCCAGGCGAAGATGCGGACCAGTCCGATGATCCCCAGAATGCATCCGAGCGCTAAGCCCACAAAAAGCTCGCGTCGGATGACGAGAAACCAATCGCGCAATTTTACGTCGCCGACCGCCATGGCCTGAATCACCAGCGTCGTCGCCTGCGAACCGGAGTTGCCGCCGCTGCTGATAATCAGCGGTAAAAACAACGCGAGGACGACTGCCCGCGCGATTTCATTTTCGAAAAAACTCATCGCAGTCGCGGTAAACATTTCGCCGATGAACAGGATCATCAGCCACCCGGCCCGCTTTCTTACCAGCTCAAAAAACGGAGCATGCAGATAGGGGCCGTCGAGAGCCGCGGTGCCGCCTATGTTCTGGATGTCGCGGGTCGCCTCCTCCTCAACCACGTCCACGATGTCATCGACGGTAACGATGCCGACCATCCGCCGATCGTCTCCAAGAACCGGCACGGCCAGTAACCGGCTGTCGCGAACAACGTCAGCGACTTTCTTCTGGTCGGCTCCTTCCGGAACGGAAACCAGGCGGGTATGCATAATGTCGCGGACCAGCTTATCCGGCTCGGCCGAAAACAGTTCCCGCAACGAAACCACTCCCAAGAGGTGTTGATCGTGGTCCAACACATACGCGTAGTAAATGGTCTCAAGCGTGCCAGCCTGCCGGCGCAGATAGGAGATGGCTTCATCGACCGTCGAGTCTGGCCGCAGCCGGGCGAAACGCGGGCTCATCAAGCCGCCCGCTTCATCCTCCTTGTACGCCAGCAGAGCGCAGACTTCCTTGCGGGTGGGCTCATCGAGCAGAGCGAGCAGATCGTTGTGGCGAGCGGGGCTCGCTTCCTGAATCAGATCCGCAGCATCGTCGGGAGGCAGCAGGCGCATCCAGACGTGGCGCTGATCTTCCGGCAGGCGCAGAAGCAGATTGCTCTGATCATGAGCATCCAACTGGAGAAAGAAATCCGCCTTCTCGCCGGTATGAAGCTCACGGAAACTTTGCAGGCGTTCGGTATGAGTCAACCTCGGCCAGCGCTTCCAGAGTGCTTCTGTAGCGCGCGCGATTTGAGGAGTCATCGATGAACCTTGCGAATGTTGAATGCTCTCTGAAGGACGGATCGGGACTACTTTGCCCCACGGAATTTGGCGACAATCCCCATGTACTTGCGAGCATTCTCGGTGATGACGTCGGTGCGCCCTTCGGCCGCCGCTTTCGCGTCGACCAGATCGCTGCCCACTCCGAGCGCGAATGCGCCGGCGGAAAGAAACTCCTCCGCCGTGCTCAGAGAAACGCCGCCGGTGGGGATCAGCTGAATCTGCGGCAGCGGACCTTGCAGCGCCTTCAGATATTTCGCTCCGCCGAGAGCGCTGCAGGGAAATACCTTCACCACATCCGCCCCCGCCTGCCATGCCGTCACGATCTCGGTTGGAGTCAGAGCGCCCGGGATGATCGGAACGCTGTAACGGCGGCATAGTTCGATGGTCCGCACATTGAGAGCCGGGCTGACGACAAACTGCGCGCCCGCCAGGACACAGCTGCGGGCAGTCTCCGCGTCGAGCACAGTTCCCGCGCCCACCAGCAATTTGTCGCCGTGATGTTCGACGAGTTTTTCGATCACCTGAATCGCGCCGGGCACCGTCATTGTGATCTCCAGCACGGTAACGCCGCCGGCGATGATCGCATCCGCAATCGTCAACGCTTCTTTGGCGGAAGTGGCACGCAGCACCGGTACCAGGCCGATCTCGTGAATGCGCTGCATCATGTTTGTCTTGTTCATCTCGTAGTCTCCTTCGCTAATATCCGGTGAAACTATCGCACAACGCGCGCGCTGGCTCCGCGCATCAGCCGCTCTACTTCTCCGAGCGTCGCCATGGTTGTGTCGCCGGGCGTAGTCATCGCCAGCGCTCCGTGGGCGCAGCCGCAATCGACCGCCCACTGCGGGCCTTTGCCCATCAGCAGCCCATAGATCAACCCGGATGCAAACGAGTCTCCGCCGCCGACGCGATCAAAAATTTCGAGGTCAGGCATCGGGCGCGCTTCGTAAAATTCGCCATCGTAATAGCAGATTGCGCCCCAATCGTTGCGGGTCGCCGTCTTCGCGTGGCGCAGTGTGGTGCCGACGGCGCGGAAGTTGGGGTAAGCCGCCACAGCCTCTTGAATCATGGCACGGAACTGCGCTGTATCGAGCTCGGCAATATCCTCGCCGACGCCCTTGATTTCGAAGCCGAGCGCAGCGGAAAAGTCCTCCTCATTGCCCAGCATCACATCCACCAGCCCGGCCAGATCGCGGTTTACTTCGCAGGCGCGCTTTTTGCCGCCGATGGATTTCCAGAGGGAGTCGCGATAATTCAGATCGTAGGAAATGATCGTTCCGTGCCGGTGCGCGGCCTCCATGGCTTCGCGGGCCACCAGCGGAGCGGTTTCCGAAAGCGCGCAAAAAATGCCGCCGGTATGAAACCAGCGCGCGCCTTCGCGACCGAAGATTTCATCCCAATCGACCATTCCGGGCTTCAATTGCGAGGCGGCCGTATGCCCGCGATCGGAACATCCCAGGGCCGCGCGGACGCCGAAGCCTCGCTCGGTAAAGTTCAGGCCATTGCGCACGGTGCGGCCTACACCATCGTAGGGCATCCAGTGCAGATGCGAGAGATCGACGCCGCCCTGCAGCATCAGGTCTTCAATCAGCCGGCCGACGGGATTATCGGCGAGCGCGGTCACAATCGCAGTGCGCAGATTAAAGCACCGCCGCAGCCCGCGGGCTACGTTGTACTCGCCGCCGCCTTCCCACGCGCGAAACTGCCGCGTCGTCGCGACGCGCTCGTCGCCGGGATCGAGCCGCAGCATCACTTCTCCCAGGCTGACCAGGTCCCATTTGCAGGATTCGCTCGACCGAATGTTGAGTTGTCTGTTGTCTTTCTTCACCGCTGTTCTCCTCCTTTTCTTTGCATGACCGGCGGAAATGGTCGAAACGCAGTCGTTCCATTCCGCTTCACCTCTGTCCGGTGACAAAGCTAAGAATACTATCCAGTAATGGCGGAAACGCGCCGAAGTCCGGGCGCGAGCAGAAGCAAAATTCCAAACGCCAGCAGATATGCGACGCCGGCATAGAGAAACAGCGGCGCATAACTGCCCGTCCATTGCAATACCTGGCCGGCTGCCGTCGCCATCACCACTCCGCCGACCGATCGCCGCCATGCCTCCCAGTCCGACCACGGAACCAACCGCGCTCGCGGGGAACATATCCGAAGCGGTCGTAAACAGGTTGGCCATCCACGCCTGGTGCGCCGCCGCCGCCAGACTGACCACTGCGACCGCCGTCCACTCATATTTCGCATATCCGGCGAACAGCACCGGCAGCACGCAGACAGCGCTGATCAACATGGGAGTCAGCCGTGCCCGGGTGGTCGAAATGCCGCGCCGGACGAGAAATGCCGGCATCCATCCGCCGGCTACGCTGCCGACGTCTGAAACCAGGTAGACGGTGATCAGCGGCAGTCCGATATGCGTAAGGTTCACGTGATATCGATGCTCCAGAAACTTCGGCAACCAATATAGGTAAAACCACCAGACGGGATCGGTCATAAATTTCCCGATCGAAAACGCCCAGGTCTGCCGCTTGCCCAGCAGCACTCGCCAGGATGGCGCGACCTCTCCGGTCTCCACATCATCGGCCACCTGACCGGCGCGGATATATCGATACTCGCCGCTTGAAAGCCGCGGATATTTTTCCGGAGGGCGGTAGCTGGTCCACCACCACACCGAGCCAGACCAGGCCCAGCGCGCCGGTAAAGAGAAAAACCGCGCGCCAGCCATAGTGAATATCGATCCAGGGAACCGTCAAGGCGGCGGCGATGACTCCGAGATTCGTTCCGGAGTTGAAAATGCCCGTGGCGAGCGAACGCTCCTTCTGCGGAAACCATTCGGCAGTGGTCTTAATGGCGGCGGGGAAATTGCCGCCTTCTCCAAGGCCAAGAAAGAAGCGGCAGACGCCAAAGCCCAGAGCAGTAGAAACCAGCGCATGCGCAGCGGAGGCGATGCTCCAGACCAGCATCATCAGCGCGTAGCCGACGCGCGTGCCGACGCGATCGATGAACCATCCGGCAAACAGCATTCCCACGGCGTATGCGGCCTGAAACGCGCTGATGATGTAGCCGTACTGCGCTTCGCTCCAGCCGATCTTCGTCTGCAGTTCCGTCGCCAGAGATGCCCAGAACCTGGCGGTCCATGTAGTTCTTCGACGTGGCGAAGAAAAGCATGGCGCAGATGATCCAGCGCACGTGCCCGCCGTCCGCGATGGCGGCCGCTCTATGATTGGTCATCGAATTCGCCGGCGAACGGTTCGGCTGACTTCACTGCTCTCCATGATCGGCTTTCCGCATGATAGACGACGCTCGAAAGAAACTGAAACTCAGCGATCAGCGGAACGAGAACACTGCGGGCCGGAATTGTGAAAAAATTGAAGTAGTTATGATTTCTGTCAGCAATGTAAGCATGCGTTATGGATCGAAGATTCTGTTCGAGGATGTTTCCACCACTTTTACCCCCGGCCGCCGCTACGGCCTGACCGGCCCCAATGGAGCCGGCAAATCCACATTTATGAAGGTTCTGAGCGGCGATCTGGAGCCGCAGAAGGGCGTCGTCGTGCGCCCCAGAAAACTGGGCGTGCTGCGCCAGGACCAGTATGCCTTCGATGCCTATCGCGTAATCGATACCGTCATCATGGGCAACAAGGCTCTATGGTCGGCGCTGGAAGAACGCGACCGCATCTACGAAAAGCCGGAGCTCGATGACGCCGATGGAATGCGCCTGGGCGAACTCGAAGGCATTGTGGGCGAGGAGGACGGCTACACCGCCGAAAGCGACGCTGCGATCCTGCTGCAGGGCCTCGACATTCCGAACGAAGTGCATGAGCGCAAGATGGGCGAGCTGCAGGGCGGCCAGAAATTCCGCGTGCTGCTGGCGCAGGCGCTGTTCGGAAATCCGCAGGCGCTGCTGCTGGATGAGCCGACGAACTATCTCGATCTCGACTCCATCCATTGGCTGGAAGATTTTCTGATCCGCCGCGAAGGCACGCTGATCACGATTTCGCACGATCGCTATTTTCTGAACAACGTCTGCACCCATATTGCGGACATCGATTATCAGACGATCATCACCTACACCGGCGGCTATGACGACATGGTGCTGGCGAAGACGCAGGTGCGCACGCGGCTGGAGGCGCAGAACGAAGAGCGCGAGAAAGAAGATCGCGCAGTTGAATGAATTCATTGCACGCTTTTCCGCCGGTACGCGCTCGAGCCAGGTCACCTCCCGCAAAAAAGAAGTGGAGCGGCTGCAGACCAGCGAGCTGGCGCGGTCGAACATTGCGCGCCCGTATATCCGCTTCGACCAGCTGCGGCCGTCCGGCAAGCACGTCCTGGAATTTGAAAAGGTACGCAAGGCCTATGGCGATCAACAAAGTCATCACGCGGTTTCACGGCGTCGGTTGGGCGCGGAGAAAAAATCTGCCTGATCGGCAGAAACGGCCAGGGGAAAACCACGCTGATCAAAGCGCTGCTCGCGAACGCTCCCAATGTCGAGCACTTTGCCGGGGACGACCCGAAGAGCAACATCGACAGCGGCACCGTGAAGTGGGGCCATGAGGCGCAGATCGGATATTTCGCGCAGGACCATACTTCGACCATCCAGAAAGGGATGACCGCGGCCGACTGGCTGCATCAGTTCGATCCCAAGGCCACCAAGGAAGACATTCGCGGCGTGCTGGGGCAGATGCTGTTCAGCGGCGAGGAGGGCCTGAAGCCGACCGAGGCTTTATCGGGCGGAGAGGCGGCGCGCCTGCTGTTCTGCCGACTGATGATGCAGAAGCCGAACTTCCTGGTCTTCGACGAGCCTACGAACCATCTTGACCTGGAAGCAATCAACGCACTGAACCAGGCGCTGCAGAAGTATGAGGGTACGGTTCTGCTGGTGACGCACGATCAGGACCTGATCGACGAAGTCGCCACCCGCATCTGGAACTTCGAGGACCGTACAATTCAGGATGTGAAAGGGCCCTACGCGGAGTTCCTGCAGTCCCGTACCGCAGTTTCCCGGTGATCCAGCCGCCTGATTCGACAGGGCAACCGCAGAAGCCTGCGTCTCCGCCTGAGACGCGGCTTTGACCTATCCGGCAAATGGATCTAAACATCTACCGTTTAGTATTTTTCCGTATAACAGGCAATTCGATGCGGAGATGTATCTCCTGGCGGCTTCGCGACATCTAAATCGACGCTGGGTGGAGTCGCTTCCATGTCGAGCTTGATTGCCGGTTTCGATTCCAGTCCGGGAGCTTTTGCGCCTGCGGAAATGTCCGGGCGGAAATTTTTGAATCCGGTGCCCACCGTGGTCACACCGCCCGGCAGCATGTTTCGCATGATGCGCCGGGTAATCGCCGAAAAGCGGATCGGCGATCCCCAGGAAGTGCTCGGCCCGTTCCGCACCGACGCACAGATCTATGCCCTCCCTGCTGTAAGCGGGTTGCGGATTACATGGATGGGGCACTCTTCGCTGCTGATCGAGATCGGCGGTCACCGCATTCTCACCGACCCCGTCTGGAGTGAACGCGCATCGCTGGTCTCCTTTGCCGGCCCCAAACGTTTTTACGCGCCCACGCTGGCACTGGAAGATTTGCCTCCGCTCGATGCGATTCTTCTATCGCACGATCATTACGATCACCTGGACCGCGCGACCGTCCAGCGGTTGCAAACCACACAATCTGCCCACGTGCGATTCATCTGTTCGGTTGGAATCGGCAACCATCTGAAATCCTGGGGCGTTGCCCGCGAGCGGATCACGGAATTGAACTGGGGTCAAACCACATCTCTGTCTTCTCCCGGCCGGAATCGGCTGTGGCGGGAGCATCCCTTCGGGATCTTTTACTCGGGGAATTTTCATTCCGGAGACTGCAAGATTACGGCGACCCCGGCGCGCCACTTCTCCGGGCGCGGACTGTGGCCACGCAACGAGACATTATGGTCTTCGTTTGTGATTCGATGCGGGACCCACAATCTGTTTTTCGGCGGAGATTCAGGCCCGTTTCCCGGGTTTCAACAGATCGGCGAAGCCTATGGCCCGTTCGATCTCACGATGCTCGAGATCGGAGCCTATGATGCCGACTGGCCCGATATTCATATGGGCCCGGACAGTGCGACGGAAGCACACGTGGCGCTTAAAGGAAAGCTGCTGCTGCCGATTCACTGGGGCCTGTTCAATCTTGCGTTCCATCCCTGGCGGGAGCCGGTCGAGCGGCTGAGCCGGCTGGCGGAGTGGAGAAACATTCCATTGCTTCTGCCGAAACCCGGCAGTCCCACCGAAATTACCGGAGCCAGTCTCAATACTTTCTGGTGGGAGGACTAGAGCGGTTTTCCTCTAGATCTAGAGCCATCCCAATCCATGCAATCTCAACATAATTGCCCTAAAGATTCGGTCTGCGGCAACGATCGCTGCGATTTTGTCCTCTCAATCAACAGACCTTGCCCGCTTCTGAAAGCCGGCAAGCAGGGAGATGGAAATGGCGGGAAATCTAAGAGGTAAAACAATTGCGATCCTGGCAACCGATGGTTTTGAAGAAGTAGAATTGGCCGATCCGAAAAAAGCTCTGCAGCATGCAGGAGCAAAAGTTCACGTGGTCGCGCCGCACGCAGGCGAAATCAAGGGGTGGAAGTTCACCGACTGGGGCAGAAGCGCCACCGTGGATAAGGAGTTGAACGAAGTTTCATTTGAGGATTACGACGCGCTTCTTCTGCCCGGCGGCGTGATAAATCCGGACAAGCTGCGGACGGATCTGCGAGCGGTGCAATTCACCAGGAAATTTTTCGATGCCGGAAAGCCGGTAGCGGCGATCTGCCACGCGCCGTGGACCCTGATTGAAGCTGGGGTGGTGAAGGGCCGCACGATGACTTCCTGGCCGTCGCTGCAGACTGACCTGAGAAATGCGGGCGCGAACTGGGTCGATGAACCGGTCGTGGTCGATGGCAACTTGACCACCAGCCGTAAGCCGGATGATCTTCCGGTCTTTATCAAGAAAATTATCGAGCAGTTTGCCGGCGGACAAAATCTGGCGGCGAGTGCCTGACCCAGAATTGACAACTCACTGCGGCAGCGGTTTCAGCTCCACCGTTTTTCCGGTGCGTGCCGACTCGCGCGCCGCATCCAGAATCTGCATCACGATAATGTTTGTATCGAGCGCGGTCAAATCTCCCTTAGGGACCAACTGGCCGCGCAATACCGCTGCCAGATAGTGGATCGAGCTGTCGCTCGGCGGCGCAAGCGGGGTGGCAGTCAGCAGCGTCGATTCCTTCTGACCTGCATAGCGCACGCGCAGTTGATCCGCCCCGTTCGCCATGACATAACCCTTGGTCCCATACAGCGCCATTTCCATGACGGAAAACGACCAGTCCCAGGAAGGCATCAGCACCGCCTGTACCGTCGGATAGCGAAGAATGATCGTGGCGTCGTCGTCCACATGATGGATACAGCTTTGGCTTATCCGTCTGCGCCACCGCCGTCACGCTGATCGGAGTTTCGCCGTGCATCAGCCAGGTCGCCAAGTCGGCGCCATAGCAGCCAAAATCGAACAATGCGCCCGCGCCGTTTTTCTTTGGGTCCGTAAGCCAGCTTAAGAATTCCGGACCGACGCCGATCTCCTTCGGCCCCTGATGGCCATCGCGCACAATAATCTTGTGCAGACTGCCGAGCTTGCCCTGTTGGAGTTCGCCATACGCGGCGTGATTGCTGGCGTACCAGGTGGTTACATAATTCACCAGCACCTGGATGTGATGGGCGCGCGCCGTTTGCCGGATCGCCAGCGCGTCCGCCAGCGTGGTTGCCAGTGGCTTCTCCACCATCGCGCTGATGCCGTGGTCTGCGGCTATTTCGATTGCGCGGCGATGATCGCTGATCGCGGTGTAGACCAGGATGGCCTGCGGATGCGTCTGCTCGATCATCGGTTCGATTTGCGTGTAGAAGAGTTTCGGATCGAGATGAAACTGATTCTTATAGCGGCTGGCCAGTGCGGTGTCCGGCTCTTCAATGCCGACCAGTTGAATCTCCGGATGATTTTTCAACTGAGGCAGAAAGCCCGCAACGTGGCCATGCACCAGGCCCACGATGGCGACACGAATGGGACCATCAGGACTGTTCTGGTTCTGCGCGAAGACTGCCGCGCTCGATAGAAAAAGAAGAAGGCACAGGATGGGTGCCATTGCAAACTTGCGCAGCGTCAAGAAATTCATCGCTATGTGAACCTCCGGTGGCGGCGAAATTCGATTCTAAAGCAGTTCTCATCTGGCTGTAGTCCACGCCCAAATGTCTGTCATTCTGAGCCAAGCAAAGAATCTATTTCCACACCAACACCTTCTGGATTCCTCGCTTTGCCCAGATGATGACCTCTAGTCGATTGACGGACACTACTTCAGTTTGGCTTCCAGTTCCGTCCAGCGGAGATAGAGCTTGTCCACGCGGGATTCAGCTTGCGCAACCGCGGCGGCAGCAGCTTCGAGCGCAGCGGCATCGCTCGCAATGGCAGGGTCTTCCAAGGCCTGGCGGCGGGATTCGAGCTGCTGTTCAGCTTCGGCTATGTCCTGCTCGATAGTCGCGTATTCCCGGCCTTCAAGGTACGAGAGCTTTTTCTTATTTGCTGTGGAAGCGAGGGAAGATTTTTCTGGACCGTCGGCCGAACGCGGTGTTAGCCCGGAATTTTTCTTCTGGCCCCGCTCCGATTTCCAGGCGTTCCACTGCGAGTAGTCGGCAAAGCGCTCGGCGCCGCCCGCGCCATCGAGACCAAGGACCGTGGTGGACACACGGTCCAGCATAAAGCGGTCATGAGTCACCAGCACCAGCGCGCCGCGAAATTCGAGCAGGCTCTCTTCCAGAATTTCGAGCGTCGGAATATCCAGATCGTTCGTCGGTTCGTCGAGCAGCAGCAGGTCCGCCGGTTGCAGCATCAGTTTCGCAATCAGTACCCGCGCCCGCTCGCCACCGGAGAGCCGCTCGACCGGCTGGTTCAATTGCTCGCTGGTAAACAGAAACCGCTCCGCCCAGGAAGCGACGTGCAGCACGCGATCCTGATAGATCACCGAGTCGCTGTCCGGCGCAAGCGCGCGGCGCAATGTCAGATTGTTATCCAACTGACGGTTCTGGTCGAAGTACACGATGCGCAGCGTGGAGGCGGTGCGAATCTCGCCGGCATCCGGCTGGCGGTCGCCGTACAGCAGACGCAGCAGCGTGGTTTTCCCGCTGCCGTTGGGGCCAACCAGGCCAAGCCGCATTCCGGCGGTCAGGATGAAGTCCAGCTTGTCGAACAGCACCTGATCGCCGATCTTGCAGGAGACACCTTCGAGCTCCACCAGCCGCTTGGTCTGCCTCCCGGTCGCAGAAAAATCGATGCCGGCGGTTCCGGTCCGGGTGCGCAACTTCATTTCCGCCAGGTCGCCGATCATGCTGTTCGCGCTATCGATGCGGGCTTTCGATTTCGTAGTGCGCGCTTTCGGCCCGCGTCGCAGCCATTCAATCTCTGTGCGGACGCGGTTTTCGAGCGACTCCTGGCGTTTGGTTTGCGCGTGCAGATATTCATCCTTTTTTTCAAGAAACGCGCTGTAATTTCCCTCGACACGCAGAATGCCTTCGGCGTACATCGGGTTTAACTCGACCATCGTATGCGCGACGTTCTCCAGAAAATAGCGGTCGTGGCTGACGACAACGTACGCGAACGAAGCTGAGCGCAGGAGCTTTTCCAGCCACTCAATTCCGGCAAGGTCCAGGTGATTCGTAGGCTCGTCGAGCAGCAGCACATCGGGCGCCTGGACGAGCGCTTCGGCTATGGCCAGCCGCTTGCGCCAGCCGCCGGAGAGCGCCGCCGCGGGCACGCTGAAGTCCTCAAAGCCCGCGCGACCCAGTGTTTCCGCCAATCTCGCCTCGCGTTCCGCTTCCGGCACGTGGATGCGAATCAGCGCGTCGCTGACGACCGAGCGGATGGTGTCGCCCTCGATAAAGTCCGAGTTCTGCGAAATATATCCAATGCGGGCCAGCTTGCGCCGGGAGAGTTCGCCGGCGTCGGGTTCGATCCGCCCAGCAAGAATTTCGAGCACGGTGGATTTGCCGGAGCCGTTTGGCCCCACCACCCCGATCTGGTCGCCTTCTGAAACTGTGAACGAAATGTTGTCAAAAAGCGGACGCGCTCCATAGGCCTTACGGAGTGACTGTCCATTCAGAATGGGAGGCAAGCGTGGAGGATGTCCTTCTTGTGCGATGTACGCTCTGCAATTTGCGATCTGCGGATTCGTGGGGCCGGTCTGTCTTCAGGATATCAGCCTGCACGCGCCAGAATTTCAGATCGGGACTTAGTTGCGCATAAGCACCAGATAAATTGCCAACCCAACACCTGCGACAGCCAACAACAAGGCGAGAGCAACGCCAACTCTGGACGGTCTCCCCGCAACCCAGCTTCCGGCATGGAGCGCCTTTATCTGACGGAGATGAGTGAAGGTGGCGCTGACATTCACCAGAACTCCGAGGACGACGAGAGCAGTCCCAAGCCAGAGAGATGTTCCCGTCGAATGACTTGCAACCTGCGATTGCCTCATGTCCAAGTTCGCGCAGAAACAATCCAAAACGGGCCACCACAAAACCGAAGCCCATCAGCGCCAGCCCGGTCCGAATCCAGGCGAGAAATGTCCGCTCGGCGGCAAAATATATCCGCGGATCGTTTTCCGCGGAAGATGCTTTTTCGGAAGAGCCTGTCGCATTCATAGCGGATCGCGTGTTTTCGTTGCCGTTCTGGCGCTACGCGAGTTCGTAACCGGCGAAGAAGTAGCCGATTTCGAAGGTGGCAGTCTCCTCGGCGTCAGAACCGTGGACGCTATTTTCTTCGATGCTGCCGGCAAATTTCTTGCGGATTGTGCCCTCTTCCGCGTTCGCCGGATTGGTGGCGCCCATCAACTTGCGCAGGCCGGTAATGGCATTTTCCTTTTCAAGCACCATGACAAAGATCGGCCCCGAAGACATGAAAGTAGTCAGCGAATCGAAGAACGGCCGCTGTGCGTGGACCGCGTAAAATCCGGCAGCCTGCTGTTTGCTGATGGTCAATTTTTTGATTGCGACGATACCGAATCCTGCGGCTTCCATCATGGCGAGGACGGCTCCGGTCTGGCCTTTGCGGACGGTGTCGGGCTTAAGAATGCTGAACGTACGTTGCAAAAGAAATTCTCCTTCGAGTGAATAACTACGGTTCCGTTAAGCCTTGCCAATCACCCGCGCCAGCGTTTCGCCAATCAAGGCGGGTGACTGGACGACGTGAATTCCGGCCGCCTCCAGCGCCTTCATCTTGTCGGCTGCCGTGCCCTGACCGCCGGAAATGATCGCACCTGCGTGGCCCATCCGCCGGCCTGGAGGAGCCGTCTGTCCGGCGATGAAGCCCACGACCGGCTTTTTTACGTGCTGCTTTACGTAGTCTGCCGCCGCCTCTTCCGCGGTGCCGCCGATTTCACCGATCAGAATAATGGCTTCGGTATCCGGGTCCTCATTCAGCAGCCGCAAACCATCGACATGCGTGGTGCCGATGATGGGATCGCCGCCGATACCGATGGCCGTCGACTGTCCAATGCCGCGCTGCGTAAGCTGATACACCGCCTCATAGGTCAAGGTGCCGGAGCGGGAAACGATGCCGATCGCGCCTTCCTTATGGATGCGTCCCGGCATGATGCCGATCTTGCACTTGCCCGGAGAGATGACGCCGGGGCAGTTCGGCCCGATCAGGCGTGACTTTGAATACTTCAGCTTTTCCCATACGCGCACCATGTCGAGGGTGGGAATCCCTTCGGTAATGCAGACGATTAGCGGCAGCCCGGCATCTTCCGCTTCAAGAATTGCATCCGCGGCAAACGGCGGCGGAACGAAGATGACGGTCGCATTCGCGCCGGTTTTTTCGACGGCCTGCTCGACGGTGTCGAACACCGGCCAGCCCTCATGGGTACTGCCACCCTTGCCGGGTGTGACTCCGCCGACAACATTGGTCCCATATTCGGCGCAGCCCTTGGCGTGGAACGTGCCTTCGCGCCCCGTGATACCTTGCACGATCAATCGCGTATTCTTATCGACCAGTACGCTCATTTGTTTCCTTTCGCGGCTTTCACTGCGATCTCTGCCGCATCTTGCATGGTTTCGCCGATCAGAAAATTCAGCCCGGATTCTTTCAAAATCTGGCGGCCTTCTTCGACGTTGGTTCCTTCCAGGCGCAGAATGACCGGGACTTTTACGTTCATCTTTTTTGCCGCTTCAACGACGCCGCGGGCCAGGGTATCCACGCGCAGAATGCCGCCGAAAATGTTAATGAACACGGCTTTCACGTTTTTGTCGGAGAGCAGGATACGGAAGGCGTTCTCGATCTGCTCCTGATTGGCGCCGCCTCCGACGTCGAGAAAGTTCGCCGGTGAGCCGCCGGCATACTGGATGATATCCATCGTCGCCATGGCCAGGCCCGCGCCGTTGACCATGCAGGCAATGTTGCCGTCGAGCCGGATATAGTTCAGCGCGAACTTCGACGCTTCCACTTCCAGCGGATCTTCCTCGTTGGTGTCGCGCAGCTCCTTCAAATCCTTGTGCCGGAACATGGCATTGTCATCGAAGTTGATCTTGCAGTCGAGCGCGAACAGCTTGCCGTCTTTGGTGGTGATGAAGGGATTGATCTCCATCAGTGAGGCGTCGGTGTCAATGCATACCTTATAAAGACCGGTCATGAATTGCACGGCCTGAAGAATCTGGGTTGGCTTCAGCTCGAGTGAGAAGGCCAGCTTGCGCGCCTGGTATGGCTGAAAGCCGATCGCAGGATCGATGTATTCCTTGAAGATCGCGTCGGGAGTCTTGGCGGCGACTTCCTCAATCTCCATGCCGCCCGCCTTTGAGGCCATAAAGACCATTTTGGCCGCGGCGCGGTCAAGCACCACACCGAGATACAGCTCGCGGTCGATCTGGGCGGTCTCTTCAATCAGCAGCCGCTTGACTTTCTGTCCTTCCGGGCCGGTCTGGTGGGTGACCAGCTGCATGCCGAGGATGTTCTTGGCATACTCCTCGGCCTGCGCGATGTTTTTAGCCACCTTCACGCCGCCGCCTTTACCGCGCCCGCCGGCGTGGATCTGGGCTTTGACGACCACTCCGCTCGCGCCCGCGGCGAACAGCCGTTTGGCGACGTCGACCGCTTCTTCGACCGTATTGGCAACCTCGCCATGGGGGACGGCGACACCGTATTTCGCAAGAATGTCTTTTGCCTGATACTCGTGAATTTTCATGTTGGATGTCTCTGGTAACAATGGCCGCTGCTTGCTGGCCGGACGGGAAAAGAGCAAAATGCAGCGAACCTTCGATACTATCGGACGAGTGGAAGTGGAGCAAACCTTCGTGTTTTAACCCAAGCCTCAAAAGCAAGACCTGTGAGCACCCGAATTTCAACGGAACCGATGACATTTCTGACCGAAATTTTGTGCAGCATTGTTGAGCAGCACGCGGTTTTGAGCCGTGAGCAGGCTCGCGCCGTGATGCAGGCCATTCTCGAAGACGTGGAAAATGTCCTGCCGGATGTGCAGATCACGGCCTTGCTGGCGACGCTGGCTGCGCGCGGCGTCACCTCGAACGAACTCGCCGGATTCGCCGATGCGATGCGCGCCACCGCAGTGCGGCTGCCGTTTTCGGACGCAGAACGAGCCGCGCTGGTTGATACCTGCGGCACCGGCGGCGACGGCAGCGGAACATTTAACATTTCGACGGCCGTCGCTCTGGTTGCTGCGGCGGCGGGAGCGAAGATCGCCAAGCATGGCAATCGCAGTCTGACCTCCCGCTGCGGCTCCGCAGACGTGCTGGACGCGCTCGGTGTACCGACCGCACTGGGGCCCGAGCAGGCCGTTGCCTGCCTGCGTGCGACGGGGTTTGTTTTTCTCTTTGCTCCGCTGATGCAACCCGCGATGCGGCGGGTGCAGCCGATTCGCCGCGCCCTCGGTATTCGCACCGTGTTCAACATTCTCGGCCCCCTGACGAATCCCGCGCACGCGCCTGCGCAGGTGCTCGGTGTATATGCGGCGTCGCTCGTTCCTCTGGTCGCGGAGACGATGGCGAAACTCGGCCTGCGGTACGGGTTTGTTGTGCATGGGCAGGATGGTCTGGATGAGATCACTTTGAGCGGGGAGACCGAAATTGCCGAGGTAAAGAACGGGGCGATTCGCATCTGGAAATTCTTGCCGGAAGATGCCGGCCTGGAGACGCGCGCCGAACGCGGCGCTGGCAGGCGGCGATGCCGAGGAGAATGCCGGCATTTTGCGGGCGATCTTCGCCGGCGAAACCGGGACCGCGGCGCGATATCGTGCTGGTGAATGCTGCTGCGGCGCTGATCGCCGGGGGATCGGCGACCGATTTCCGTGAAGGCATTCAGCGCGCCGCGCAAGCCATTGATTCCGGTGCGGCGCAACGGACGCTGGCAGCGCTGGTGGAATTTGGCAAGCTGACGGAACGCAATCCACAGGAACAGCGTGAATGAAATTCCGCCAGTGTCGATGTAGAGCATGGCACATCCGAACCGCAGGAGAATTTCGATGAGACTTCATCAGATCCGTACAACGATGTTGGCTGCTGCTTCGGCGTGCTGCCTCTTGGCAATCACCGCGCACGCGCAGCAGATTCAGGTGAACAAGGACAACCGCACGCTCGCGATCACAGCTTCGGATTCCGCGAGTGCGATGGCCGATACAGCAACGGTCCACATTGGTTTTGTCGTGTATGCGCCGGATGTGAAGGCGGCGTATGCCAAGGGTTCGGAGATTTCAAATGCCATTGTCAAAGCGCTGACTGGCGCCGGTATTGCCAAGGCGGACTTGCAGAGCGAGTCGCAGAATGTAGGCGAGACTCCGCAATTTGAACTGGAAAAGCTGCCGCCGGCCGAACAGGCGCGGAAGAAATATCAGGTACGGCAGAACTGGACGGTGAAGACGAAGGCTGATGACGCGGCCGGAATCCTGAATACTGCAGTGAACGCTGGGGCGAATCAGAGCGGCCAGATCGACTGGTCCGTAGCGGATGAAAATGCTTTGGAGGCGCAGGCGGCTGGGAAGGCGCTGGCCCGCGCTCGCGCGATTGCGGCGCAGATGGCGCAAGGATTGGGGATCAAACTGGGCGAGCTGATCTATGCCAGCAATCAAGCCGCGGAAGGGCCGCGGCCGATCATGATGATGCGCGCGATGTCATCGAACGCCGAGAAAACACCGGAGCCTGCGCCGCTCGCCATCAGCCCGCGCAAAATCGAGCGTTCCGCAACGGTGTATGCCGTGTTCTCGATCGAATAATCCGGGGTGCCCGGTTCGCGAACCGAACCTGGTGACTAGGTATTTTCCATTCAACGCCACATTTTTGACGCACTACACTGATTGCTATGGCTCGTTATACCTATCGCGAACTGAAACCGACGCCGGAAGCCGAAGCTGCGTACATGCGGTGGATTCACCACCTGGATGCGGAATTTACGCGCCATCATAAACCTGAGATCCGGGGGGAGATCGTCCGCGATGAGCTGCACCAGCTCTACCTGGGCCGGCCGCACGGCGGCAAGCTGAACTTCAACATGATGACCGAGCTGCCGTTCAATGTGCTGCAGCTATCGCTCGATCCGCGCAATGCCACGCTGGAGCCGGAGTACTACGGCGACATCGACGCGGAAAAATATGGCCTGGTCAAGCCGCTCATCTGGTTCTGGCAGATGTATGATCGCTCGCCGGTGGGCCTGAACCACTGGCTGGGATTTCGCTTTCGCGCCATGCTGGGGAAACACATCTTCAAGCACATCGGTAAAAATGTGAAGATCTTCCACGGCGTCGAGTTCACCTACGGCTACAACCTGACTATCGAGGACAACTGCACGATTCATAAATTTGTCCTGCTCGATGACCGCGGCGAAATCATCGTGCACGAGGGGTCGTCGATCTCCGATTATGCAAATGTCTACTCGCACACGCACGATGTTCGGGACGCTGCGGACGTGACCAACCGCCCCACGGAGATTGGTCCACGGGCACGCATTACCTATCACGCAACGGTGCTGGCTGGCACAAAGATCGGCGAGGATGCCATGCTGGGCGCGATGGGCCTCGCGACCCACGACGTGCCGCCCTCGACCGTCAGCGCCGGCATTCCGGCACGGCCGATCCAGCAGAAGAATGAACAAAAAATGACGGGCCGGCACCGAGATAATCCGGCATGAAAAGACTTCCACCCGCGTCTTGGAATCGGGACATGAGGAGAGAACCGAGGGTCCCTCCACTCCGGTCGGGATGACAGATTTAAATCCGAAAAGTCTTTACTGCGGACGAGATAACGGGTCGAGACCGCTGTGCGGTATCATTCGCGTGCAGGGTGTCGGGATGGACAACCAACCGCAAATTAACGATCTTTCCGGCGATACGGAGATTGCTCCCGCGGATGGCGAACTGCCAGCCCTGGCGCCGCCGGAGCCAGATCTAACAGCTCCGCAACTGCCGGACTTCGCTCCGCCGCCAGAGCCCTCGATTCAGTTGGCAAAGAAGCATCCCCTCGCGATCCGCTGGATGCACTGGATCAATTTTCCTATTCTGTTCACGATGATTTGGAGTGGCCTGCTGATCTACTGGGCGGATTCCATTCCCTACGTGGGTCATCTGGGCGAGGTCTATCGAGTCGGGTGGGGGAACCACACGCTGGTGCGGCTTTTTCCGACCGGCTTTTGGAACGCGATTCATGGCTCGTTCCACCTGGCCAGCGGCCTCGGCTATCACTTTTTTTTCATGTGGATCTTCGCCATCAACGGCCTAATCTATGTTTTGTACATGGCGATTTCGGGAGCATGGCGCGAGTTCGTTCCTGACCGGCACTCGTTTCGCGAGGCCTGGCTGGTGACCCTGCACGATCTGCACATCCGCCGCGGCCTGCCGCCGCAAAAGAAATATAACGGCGCGCAGAAGATCGCCTACACCGTTGTCATCCTGATGGGCCTGGGATCGCTCGCGACGGGTCTGGCTATTTACAAGCCTACGACGCTGCACTGGCTCACGATGCTGATGGGCGGATATGAAATGGCGCGCTGGCTGCACTTCTGGTTGACCATGGGATTCTGCGTATTCTTTGTGATCCACGTGGTTCAGGTGGTGCTGGCGGGGTGGAATAATTTTCGCGCCATGGTGACCGGCTACGAGATTGTGCCGAGCGCAAAAATCCGGGAGGACCAGGGATGAGCTCTCCCATTCAACCATCGCCGGGCAGCACGCAGGAGGAACTCGACAAGGAAATCCGCCGCATAATGGCGCGCAAGTCGCGGCGCAGCTTTTTGGTCGGCGGGGCGGCGGCGCTGGCGGCTTGGGGCGCGTATGAATGGCTGGATCACGCTCCCCAGATGAATCAGCTGCAGAAGCCGCTGCGCTTCGCGGAAAACTGGAACGCTGACCTGAATAAAGCTCTGTTCCATGAGCAAATACTGGCGCCCACATATCCCCCGAGCCGCGCTACCCTGCTGCGAGTGAATGGCGAAGTTGGCATTGATGAGGATCTGATCCTCGACAGCTGGCGGTTGCAGGTGGTCGGGCTTGACCGGCCGGAACAGTATCGGCAGTTCACGCCGGATGTCGACCTTTGGAATTATCGTTCGACGGACGACTCTTCCGATTCTGAACCGGACTCCTCGCAAAACGAGGACGTGAAGGGCGAAAGTCCCGCGCCGCAGGCTGTTCCACCAAGCACCGGGATGACGAAGACGCCGGGACTTCTGTTGACCATGGCGGATATCGTCCGGCTTCCGGCGGTCGAAATGGTGACGCAATTCAAGTGCATCGAGGGATGGAGCCAGATTTGTTCGTGGAAGGGCGCGCGATTCAGCGACTTCATGAAGGCATATCCGCCGAAGGTGAACCCGGATGGCAGTCTGCCGAAGTATGTCGCGATGGAAACTTCGGAGGGAGATTTTTTCAGCGGCTATGACATCGCCAGCCTGATGCATCCGCAGACACTGCTCTGCTATGAAATGGGCGGCGCGCCGCTGACCCCCGGCCACGGTGCGCCGCTGCGGCTCGCCATGCCGCTGAAGTACGGCTACAAGCAGATCAAGCAGATTGCCAAGATCACATATACCAATCAGAAGCCACGGGATTACTGGGCGAATGCCGGATATGACTGGTATGGCGGACTGTGAGCGGTGTCCTTTCGCGCGGATGGGCTAACCTAATACCCCGCGATCGGCATCGTGCTGTTCCCGTAGACTCTTCTCAACACCCATGGCCGATGGTTTCGCCCAATCCGTAAAGCAGCAGGCGGACATCGTCCGCATCGTCGGCGAATATGTGCGGCTAACCAAAGGCGGCGCGCAGAGCTTCAAGGGCCTGTGCCCGTTTCATAAAGAAAAGACGCCATCGTTCAACGTGCAGGCGGCACAGCAGTTTTTTCACTGCTTCGGCTGTGGGCAATCGGGCGATGTCTTCACCTTCATCCAGAAAATCGAAAATGTCAGCTTTCCCGAGGCCGTGCGCACAGTGGCGCAGAAATGCGGCATCCCGCTGCCGAAGCGCGAATTTTCCTCTCCGGAGGAGGCGCAGGCATCCCGGCTGCGCTCCCGACTGGTGGAGATTCACGATCAGGCCTGCCGTTATTTTGAGGAACAGCTGCAGTCGCCGGAGGCTGCGCGGGCAAGGGAATACCTGACCAGCCGCGGCGTGAGCACGGATGCGATTACGGCATTTCGCATCGGCTATGCGCCGGACTCCTATACCGCGATGCGCGACCGTTTTCAGTCCGCCTTCGATGAAGAAATACTGCGCGGCAGCGGTCTGTTTTCTTCGAAGGATCAGGCTGAAGGCGGCTCCGGAACGATGTACGCGCGCTTTCGCAAGCGGATCACGTTTCCTATCCGCAATGAAGCCGGCCGCGTGATTGCGTTCACGGCGCGTGCGCTCGATAACGACGAAAAGGCCGGCCCGAAATATCTCAACTCTCCGGAGACCCCGCTTTATACCAAGGGACATGTGCTGTTCAATCTGGATAAGGCGAAGCAGGCGATCCGGCAGTTTGAATTTGCCCTGCTCGTCGAAGGTCAGATGGACTGCATTTCGGTGTACATGGCTGGGATCACCAATGTGCTCGCGACCAGCGGCACCGCATTTACCGAAGCGCAGGTGCGGCTGCTGGCGCGGCACACCCGGCAGGTGGTGGTGAACTTTGATCCCGATACCGCGGGCGCGAACGCGGCGGAGAAGTCGATTGCGCTGCTGATTGAGGAAGGCTTCAGCGTGAAGATGGTGACGCTCGAAGGCGGGCTGGACCCGGACCGCTATGTGCGCGAACGGGGCACGCAGGCGTATATCACGGCCCTGCGCGCCGCGCGCCGCCACAGCGATTACTTGATTGACCGCGCGCGCGCCTTGTTTCCTCCGGTCACGCCGGATGCGAAAGTAAAGGCGCTGAATTTTCTGCTGCCGCACATGCAGCACATCCCCAGTCGCATTGCGCGGGATGAGTTTGCCGCCGACGCGGCGCAAAAACTCGCGATCGACTCCGCCCTGCTGCGGCAGGAATTGAAGCAGGCGGCGTTTGCGCGCCGCGCCGATGTACGCTCCCGGGATACCGCGACGCCGGCATGGAGCGAGGCGGAAAAGCTGCTGCTTCGCGCCCTCACGTTGCCGCCCGGGCACGTAGCGCGGGAGCTGGCGCGGCAGCGCCTGACGGAGGAGCCGGCGCTCTATGAAGGCTTGCCTGCCTTCTCTCTGCTGGCGGCATTCGCGGCTGCCGAGACCATCTCGAACCCCTTCGATCTGGCGCACGACGAAACCAGCCGCCACTGCCTGGCTGCCGTGCTGATCAACAATGCCCGGGAAATTCATCCAGAGCAGGTAGAGGAGGCGCTCCAGTCGCTGCGCCACGGCCGGCTGGAACGGCGTCAGCGGGAATTGCGGCGGCAGCTCGCCGAGGCGGAGGCCCGTGGCGACGGCGTCACGGTTCAGGAACTGATGAGCGAGAAAATTGTGCTCGACCGCGCGCTGCGGGACGACTAAGCTGGTTGACTAAGTTTTTGATGGGGAACGTTTTGGCCTCAACCGCGAGACCTGGCAAGCCGCCGCGTGAGCAGAAAACGGAGGTATTTTTGGTGCCGCCGTCACGGGTGATCGCGGCGGCAACTGTGTAATATGGACGAATACTTCGAGGTTTTACTTGCAACCAATCGTAGAAGAATATTCCGCTACGTCTGTCGTTGAAGACTCTCTGGCAACGCAAGAACGCCGGCGGCCTCCTGCGAAAAAGCTCCGATCGGCTGGCGTTCGACGGACGGAGAAAAACCCGGTCCAGTCTACGATTCTGGTTTTGACGGCGCTGGCGACGGTCATATGCGGATATCACCCTTATGTGGAAGATGGCGGTATCTACGTTGCGGGCATCAAGTTTGCATTGAATCCCCGGCTTTACTCGCACGATTCCACCTTCGTTACCTCCTACATGCATCTGTCGGTTTTTTCACACGTGATTGCGGATGTGATTCGGGTTACGCATCTGCCGATCGATTTCGTACTATTCGGGATTCAGCTGGGGACCACGTGGCTGCTGCTCTATGGCTGCTGGCAGCTGGCGCGGCGATGCTTCCGCGGTACCGCCGCGCAATGGGGAGCGGTGGCCCTGGTTGCCGTTTCGCTTACGCTGCCGGTCGCAGGCAGTGCGCTTTTTCTGATGGATCCTTATGTCACCAGCCGGTCGTTCTCGACTCCACTGACACTGCTCGCGATCAGCGCGGCCCTGGATGCGAGGCCCATTGCAGCAGTCGTCTATCTGCTTCTGGTCGGGCTGTTCCATCCCTTGATGTTGATCTATGCCGCCGGGTTCCTGCTGTTCCTCTGGCTGGTGCAGCGGGAACGATGGCTCTCGGTCTGCGCGCTGTCTGCAGCGACGATCGTCAGCGGTGGAATCCTGCAGTGGTCGCAACGAAGCGTTACAGAATCCAGCGCCTATGTCGCTGCGGCCCTGACTCGATCCTATTTTTATCTGTCGTGTTGGCAGTGGTATGAGTGGATCGGACTGGCAGCACCGCTTCTGCTTCTATTCCTGATTGCGCGATGGCAGAAGTTCCGCTTCCGTGAACCGATCGTCGGGCTCTCGCTGGCCTGCGTAGTGGAAGGACTTACCTCGGTTGCCGTTTCACTGCTGTTTGCTCATCCTTACAGCCACTCCCACCTGGTTGCCCGGATCCAGACCATCCGCTCTTTTCAAATCGTATATTTCATTCTGTTCCTGATGCTCGGCGGCGTACTTGGGCAGTACTGGTTGAAGCGGGTTCGGTGGCGCTGGGCAGCAACCCTCGCGGGAATCTCTGCCGTTCTGTTCGGCGTTCAACTCCTCACCTATCCAGCCTCCCGGCATTTCGAGGTGCCATGGTCCACTCCGAAGAATGGATGGGTGCAGGCGTTTCGCTGGATACGCAATGACACCCCCAGCAACGCGATCTTTGCGATGGATGCAAATTACATCCCGCTGCCCGGCGAGGACGGCCACGTTTTCCGCGCCATGGCGGAACGCAGCTCCCTTGCCGGTTACGATAAAGAAGGCGGCGCGGCGGCGGTTTTTCCGCAGCTCGCGGACACCTGGATGGTGGAGCAGACGGCGGAAAAGAATTTAGACGGCATCAGCGATCAGCAGCGCATTGACCGGCTGGCGCCTTTCGGCGTCACCTGGCTCATTCTTCCGCGCAGCTCACACACGTCCCTCGTCTGTCCCTACAAGAATGCCGCCGTCATGGTCTGCCGGCTGGTTTGACCCTGCCATCCGCGGATGCATAGACTGAAGTTGATTTCCTTAGGGCTATCCATGCAGTGCAGTCGCGCAGTTCGTTTGAGTTTCCACGGAATCGGAATTCCGATCGGGTTGATCGTGCTGGCCACGTCGCTGTGCGCGCAGTCGACTGCTCCGGCGCCTGCGGCGCAGCTTCCTCAGTTGCCAATGAGTCAGAGCTCGACCTCTTCTTCGCCATCTACCGCGGCGAAAGAAGGCGATTTGTCTTCCAATCCGAACCCTGTGCAGGGAGCGCAGCAGAAGACCCCAGCCGCCATCGATCCGACCGGTCCGGCCACATCGGTCGAAACTTCAGAATCGCTGTTCGATGTAATGGCTGCACTGAACACCTGTGGCTACAACGAGGGATTGGCGATCTCCGATCCGGTACGCCAGAAGGTCCGCGACGACATCAATCAGACGCTGGAGCAGTCGGAGCCCGCGCGCGAGGCCCGCGACCGGCTCTGCGGATTCATCCAGAGCCATACGCTGAACAGCAGCAAACTGAACCTGGCGGCGTATATTTCGCTGGCTCTGTTCCTTTCTCCACCGCCGGCCTTGACGCCCAATGTGGCCACCGCCGACCTTCCTCCGGATGCCGGGCCGCTGATCGATCTGGCTCCGCGACTCAGGGATTTCTCCCAGGCCGTGGGCCTGCATGTGATCTGGGTGCTGAATCACCCTGCGTATGAAGCCGAGGTGGTAAAGGCTCACGTGCCGCTGTCGCAGATGCTGGTGCAGACGGATCTCTATTTGAAACAGCCGCCGCCCAGTTACGGCCCCCGCAGGTTTCTAGTGATTCTGGAGCCCTTGATTGCTCCCGGGGAGATCAACGCGCGCGTGTATGGCGGCGACTACATCGTGGTGGAATCGCCCGTCAACGGGCAAATCGATTTGAAGCCGGTGAAACACACCTATCTGCGCTTTGTGCTGGAGCCGCTGATTTACGCCCGCTCCACAGCTATCGACAGGTTAACCCCGATTCTGGAGCTGGTGCAGCCTTCTCCGCTGCCCTATGAATTCAAAAGTGACGTTCTGACGCTGGTGACCGAGTGCATGATTCGCGCCATTGAAGCGCATACCATGGATACGGGCGTTACGCCCTACAAGATTCCCCAGCACATCGACCGTAACCAGCTTGCCGCGGTCAATAACGCGGAGAACGCGTACGAACATAAAGTCGCCGCGGTTCGGCACCAGGCGGTGCATTCGGATATGGTGCAGGGCTTTATCCTGACGCAGTATTTTTACGACCAGCTCAGGAATTTCGATCAGAACCCGACAACCTTGCAGGAAATTGTGGGAGAGATGATCTACGGCATGAACGTGGATATCGAAAAGCGGCGAGTCCAGGATATTGTCTTCGCATCGAACACGGATCAGGATGTCGTGAAACAAGTATCGCCGCAGTCCGCCATGCTGGATCAAGGAGAAGAGAAACTGGTTAACGGAGACGCGGCGGGAGCCGCCGATCTTGCCCGGCAGGCGCTTGCAGCGCACACCGGCAATCCCGGACGGGCAGAGTTTCTTCTGGCGCGGGCAGAGATTATGAGCGGCAAGATGGAGGCCGCCGAGCAGGCCTTCACGCAGGCGGCGAACGTCTCTCACAATCTGCGCACCATTGCGTGGTCGCACATTTATCTGGGCCGCCTGGCGGACCTGCAGGGCGACCGAACCACCGCGGTCGCGGAGTATCAGGCGGCAATGAAGACGCGCGACGGCAAGCCGGATACCGAGGAAGCAGCGCAGGCGGGGCTGAAGGCTTCGTTCGCTCCTCCGCAGGCGGCAGGCGGCAATCCGCCGCATTAAAAGACGGATTTGTAAATGTAAATGCTGTAAGTCGAAAGTGGAGTTCGTCCTTCTGAGCGCAGCGAAGAATCCAGACGGTAATGGCGGCACAAGCCAAGCGGATACTGTCTGGATTCTTTACTTCTCGAGGCTCCGTTCAGAATGACGGACCTAAGTACATCTCCCTTCAAACCTGAGGGTATTGAGCGGTACTTAGATCCCATTGAAGGAGCAGAAGCAGTCTTGGCCCGCAACCGATCCGCCTCTCCCGATCACAGCGCAGCGGGCGACCGCACGCGCGCGGAGTTACTGGCGCGGCTCCAGCATTTGCTTGGTTACACATTTCGTGATCTGGACAGACTCGACCTGGCGCTGACCCACAGTTCGGTTACCTATGAAGAACAGCTAGGGCATGATTCGCATCGCGACAATGAACAGCTGGAATTTCTGGGCGACGCGGTATTGGGCCTTGCGGTGACGGAACATCTTTTTCGCACGTATCCGGAATTTATGGAAGGCCCATTGACTCGTCTGCGGGCACAGTTTGTCAGCCGCCAGCATCTGGGGCGCGTGGCCCAGAGCCTTGGCCTGGGGGAATATCTCCGGCTGGGCAAAGGAGAAGAAAAGAGCGGCGGACGAAAAAAAACTGCGATCCTGGCGAATGCATTGGAAGCTGTGATTGCTGCCGTCTACATAGATGGAGGGATCGATGACGCGGCGCGGCTGGTGCGCACCTGTCTGCTGGACGAAACACTGGAAACGCTGGTGGCCTCCGCGCGTTCGGGAGAAGGCGTGGGCGATTACAAATCCACCTTGCAGGAATATCTCCAGGCACATGGGCTGGGGCAGCCCAGCTATCAGGTTACAGCCGAAGCAGGCCCGGACCATCGCAAGAGCTTCGTCGTCGCGGTGAAAATGATCGAAGCGCCGGACGGAGAGCAGACTCTCGCCTCCGCGAGCGGCACGCGGAAGAAACATGCCGAACAGGAGGCCGCCCGGCTGGCTCTCGATCATCTGCGCGGCTCCCGGCCGGGCGAGCCGTCGTGCGGAGAGAAATCCAAATGAACTCCGAGCAGGGAATGAGCGGCGTCGGCGCAGCTCCTGTTCGCGAGGATTCCACATATCCCGCGTTGGAAGAGACGAGCGCAAT
>CAWGME010000027.1:0-423669 GCA_963823595.1 uncultured Acidobacteriota bacterium | reverse complement strand
CACAAACTCATCCGCATGTTCCGCGGCTACCAGATTGATCGTGCAGCCGCCGAAACCTGCTCCTGTAATCCGCGCGCCATAGCAGCCGGGCTGCTTTCCCGCCAGCGTCACCAGCGTGTCGGTTTCCGCGGAACTCGCCTCGTAGTTGTCGCGCATGCTGATGTGGGCTTCCAGCATCAACCGGCCAAAGCTCGATAAATCGTGCCGGCGCAGTGCTTCCGCAGCCTCTAAAACACGGCGGTTCTCCGTCACCACATGCAGACAGCGGCGAAAAATATTGTCCGGCATCTCGCCTTTCGCCTGGCGCAGTTGCTCTTCACTCACATCCCGCAGCGTGCGAAACTCCGGATGACGCTTCTGCAGAATCCGCAAACCTTGCTCAAATTCCGAACGCCGCTGGTTGTAAGCGCCGCCGTCGGAAAGCGAATGCTTCACCATCGAGTTACAGATCACCATCAACACTTCTTCCGGCAGCGGCAACAGTTCATCTTCGAGCGTGCGGCAGTCGAGCAAAAGCGCGTGTCCCTTCACCCCACAGCAGGAGGCATACGGATCCATAATGCCGCTCTGCGCGCCGATGAAGTTGTTTTCCGCGAACTGGCACATCCTGGCGATCTCCGGCTTCGGCATCGCGGTTTTCATCATCGCCAAAACGGCGATCGCAACCGCAACTTCGATCGATGCAGACGAGCTCAGCCCGGCGCCGATCGGCACGTCCCCGGAGATCGTCATATCAAATCCGCCAAAACGGATGCCGCGCCGCTGCAGGCTCCACAGAACGCTGACCGGATAATCGCTCCAGTGCTCGCGCGGTTTCGAAGGAAGCTGCTGCAGGTCGATGCTCACCTGCTCATCGAAATTTGCCGAATAAATGTTCGCTGTCGCATCTTCGCGCGCGCTCACAACAGAAATTGTCCGCAGATCGAGCGCGGCCGGCATGACGAAGCCTTCGCTTGTGTCCGTATGCTCGCCGATCAGATTCACGCGCCCCGGCGCCTGGAACGCCGCGCCCTTCTTATGAAAACGTGCTTCATGGATGTCTAAGGGAGATGAAGAATCCGGCATACGAAGATACTATCGGCGCACATTGCTGCTGTCATCTGAACCAGGCGGATTCATAATCAGCGTAATCGAACGCACCGGAGTCATTCTGAACGAAGCGCAGCGAAGTGAAGAATCCAGACAATATTCGCCTCAATTATGAGGGCGATCACCCTCTGGATTCTTCGCTGCACTCAGAATGACGAGCTGTTTTTGGGACCACAGTACCTTGAATCCGCCATAAACCGCAGTTCACCCGAACCGCCCAGTAATGTAATCCTGGGTCTGCCGCTTCTCCGGATTTTGAAAAATCTGCTTGGCGCGGTTCAGCTCAATCAGCTCGCCGTTCAGGAAAAATCCAACATAGTCGGCGACGCGCGCCGCCTGCAGCATGTTGTGCGTCACCATCACGATTGTGCAGGAATTCTTCAGGTCGAACAGAAGATCCTCAATCTTTGCCGTCGAGATAGGATCGAGCGCCGAGCAGGGCTCATCGAGCAGCAGCACTTCGGGATCGACCGCCAGCGCGCGCGCAATGCAAAGACGCTGCTGCTGACCGCCGGAAATTCCATTCGCCGACTGATGGAGCTTGTCCTTCACTTCTTCCCACAGCGCGGCCCGACGCAGGCTGTGCTCGACCTTATCCGCGATCTGGCCGCGGCTCAGCCTGTGTTCCAGGCGCAGACCATAGGCCACATTATCGAAAATGGATTTGGGAAACGGCGTGGGCTTCTGAAATACCATGCCCACTACCCGCCGCACGGTGGTCGCGGGAATACTGAACAGGTCCTGCTGTCCCAGCCGAATGCTGCCCTCAACGCGCGTGCCCGGAATGGTTTCATTCATGCGATTGAAGGTACGCAGAAGTGTCGTTTTCCCGCATCCGGAAGGACCGATGAACGCGGTCACGCGCTTGTTCGGAACAATCAGGTTGATGTCTTTGAGCGCCTGGTGATGACCGTAAAAAAAACTGAGATCGGCCACGGTAAACTGCGGCCAGGGTAGCTGTTCTTGGTCTGAGCTTTGAGTGCCAGGAAAGCGAATTTCATGTGCCTTTGACAGCTGATTGATATCGAAGGGCTTCATCAACGTTTTCATCACTGAATCACCGTGGCCTATCCATGGGACAGCTTCTTTCCGCGGGCCAAAATCACGCGAGCCACAATGCTGACCACCAGCAGTCCTGAGAGTAGCACGAAGCCAGCGGCCCACGCCTGCTGGTGCCACACGTCATAAGGTGAAATCGCATAGTTGTAAATCACCACAGGGAGCGAAGCCGTCGGCTGCAACCAACCCGGGCTGTTGAACTGATTGCCAAAGGCGGTGAACAGCAGCGGCGCGGTCTCCCCCGCCACGCGGGCAATATCCAGCATCACCCCTGTAATGATGCCGTAAATAGCCGCCGGGATGACAATCGTGACGATGGTTTCGGATTTGCTTGCGCCGAGTGCAAGCCCGCCTTCACGTAGACTGCGAGGCACCGCGCGCAGAAAGTCCTCTGTGCTTCGCAGGGCAATGGGAATCATCATGATACCCAGCGCGATGCCGCCGGCCAACGTGGAAAAGTGGTGCATCGGCAGAACCACCAGGGTATAGACGAAAATCCCCATCACCACCGATGGCACGCCGTTCAGCAGATCGGTCGTGTAGCGGACCGCAAAGCCCGACCAGCCCCCGGCAAATTCAGATAGATAAATTCCCCCGATCAGCCCGATCGGCACACCGATAGCACTGGCCAGGACCAGCAGTTTGATTGTGCCAAGGATTGCATTCACCACCCCACCGCCGGGTTGGCCCACCGGCGCAGGCAGCTTGGTAAAGAAGTTCCAGTTCAGCGCGTGGGCGCCATTCCACAACAGGTATATGAGAATCGTGAACAGGACTCCGATCGCCAGAAGCGTACAAAGGCCGGTCAAAGTCAGCATGACGACGTTCATAATCTTGCGGGACATCGGAGGGTACGAGACATCCCGGGATGGATGGGGAAGAGGCCGTGGAGGATAGGAATAGCTCATGCGGTCGCCTCATGCGCCTTCATCGTCAGCATTAGGAGCCGCGCCAGGGCGTTGATGATCATCGTGACCGCGAACAGCACCAGGCCAAGCTCGATCAGCGCGTGCAGGTAAAGATCGCCTGTGGCTTCGGTAAATTCATTGGCAATCACCGCCGCAATCGTATAGCCCGGCGCCATGAACGAAGTGGAAATCTGCGGCACGTTGCCGATCACCATGGTCACCGCCATGGTCTCGCCCAGCGCGCGCGCCAGGGCCAGAAAAATGGATCCGATGATGCCCTGCCGCGCATACGGCACCACCGCGCGCCAGGTCACTTCCCATTTTGTCGCGCCCAGCGCCATCATCGCCTCGCGCTGCGACACCGGCACAGCCAGCAGCACTTCCCGCGAAATGGACACGATAAACGGCACCACCATAATCGCGAGCACGACAGAGGCGGAAAAATAGCTGACGCCATAAAACGTTCCGCTGAAGATCGGCAGCCATCCAAACGCCTTTTGAAAGTACGGCATGGCGGTGGTCAATATCGGGATCAGCAGAAAGATGCCGACCAGGCCATAGACGACGCTGGGCACCGCGGCCAGCAGTTCGATCAGGAACGTCAGCGCATTCGAAAGTTTGCGCGGGGCCAGTTCTGCCAGAAAAATCGCCGAGCCAAGCCCGATCGGGATGGCAATGATGAGTGCCAGCAATGAGGTCACAATGGTTCCATAGACAAAGGGCCACGCGCCGAACAGACCATTCACCGGATCCCACGTGCTGGTGAAAAGAAAATGCCATCCAAAGGCATGCCGCGCCAGCCGCGAGTAGACCCAGAGATGCTGCACCAGCAGAACGGTGATCACAATGATGGACCAGCCGCCGGCCAGGGTGATCAGGTGGGCGATCTCATCCCCCTTGCGCAGGCGCTCCAGCAATGTTTGTTTCCTATCCAGACCTCGGGATGGAATCGGCAAATCTGGAGTCGTCAACGCGGCGTTGCTCATCGGCTGCTCCTGCAAGTGGTTCGTTCGCTAATACTGCAGCTTCTTCATCTGCAGCAGTTCCTTCTGCACCACGACCGCGGGCAACGGAGCATACGCCAGCGGAGTCGTGTACTTCTGGCCGTCCGTCAAGCTCCAGTGAAGAAATACTTTGAGCGCAGCAGCCTTGGTCTTGTCGCTCATCTTTTCTGGAATCAGCAGCCATGTGTACGTGGAAATGGGATACGCCTGCGCTCCGGGAGCATTGGTGATCGAAACGCGAAAGTCCGCGGGCATTGTTTTGGTAGCGTCCGCGGCGGCAGCGGTCACTGTATTCAAGCTCGCCTTGATGAAATTTCCCGAACTGTTTTTCACGTCGCCGTACAGGATGTGGTTCTGAATGGAATAGATCAATTCAATGTAGCCGATCGAGTTCGGAAGCCGGCGAATCAGGCCGCTGACGCCCTCATTGCCTTTTCCGCCCAGTCCAACCGGCCAGTTCACTGAGGTTCCCACCCCCACTTTGTTCTTCCACTCCGGGCTTACCTTCGACAGATAATCCACCCAGCAATAGGTCGTGCCGGAGCCGTCGGAACGATGGACAACAATAATGTTGGCAGGCGGCAGCTTGACACCGGGATTTGCCTTTTGAATCTCCGGATCGTTCCACTTCGTAATGTGGCCGAGATAGATACCGGCCAGAGCAGCCGGCGTAAACTTCAGCTGCGCGCTCACGCCCGGAATGTTGTAGGAGGGCACATCCGCGCCCAGCGCAGTAGGAAAATGCAGGACTGCCGTGCCGCGCTTCTGCTGCGCTTCGGCCAGTTCCTTATCATTCATCGGACCATCAGTCGCGCCGAAATCCACTGTGCCTGCAATCAATTGGCGGATGCCCCCGCCGGAGCCGATCGACTGATAATTGATCTGAACGTTGGGATGAAGTTTGTTGTATTGGCTGGCCCAAGTGGAATACAGCGGATAAGCAAACGTCGATCCCGCTCCGGTAAGCGAAACCGTCTGCCCGAAGGCGCTCGCGCTCGCTATCAGCGCCAGGGCAAAAAGTCGTCGAATCATAGAGAAGTCCTCTCCCGCACCCTTTCTACGACATCAAGGTGAAAAGAAGATGAATTTACCGAAATCTGTCATCCGGACCGGAATCCGCCGCGGCGGACGAAGTGGAGGGACCTGCGGTCTCCCTCGCCACAGTCCGAAGCTAACCTGGTTTTTTTGCCTCCATGTGGAAAAGCGATACACTGCGAGCCATGCCGACAAAAACCGCCGTCGCCCCCCTTACCCTCAGCGAACTTTCCGCGAAGGTTGTGCAGTCGGAGATTCGCGCCATGTCCGTCGAATCCGACCGCATCCACGCCATCAATCTGGCTCAGGGAGTGTGCGACACAGAGGTCCCCGCCCCCGTCGCCGAAGCTGCGATCGCCGCCATTCGTAACGGTCAGAACATCTACACGCGTGCCGAGGGCATCGGCGAGCTGCGGACCGCCATCGCGCGGAAGCTCGCCCAGTACAACCACATCGAATGCGATCCTGACTCGGGTGTCCTGGTCACGAGCGGCGCCACCGGAGCTTACTACGCCGCCTGCATGGCGCTGTTCAATCCCGGCGACGAGGTCCTGCTGTTCGAGCCGTTCTACGGCTATCACTGGAACACGCTTCAATCCCAGCGGGCGGTGCCGGTTCCAGTTTTGCTCGACGCCCCCCGGTGGGAACTGGATTTTGACCGGCTGCGGAGTTCCATCACCGCGAAGACGCGTGGCATCGTTATTAACACACCCTGCAATCCCTCAGGAAAAGTCTTCACCCGCAAGGAACTGGAAGGCATCGCCGCGCTGGCCGAGCAGCACGATCTCTTCGTCATCACCGATGAGATTTACGAATATTTCCTCTGCGGAGATGCCGAACATGTCAGCTTCGCTTCTCTGCCGAACATGGCGGAGCGCACCATCACCATCTCCGGATTTTCAAAAACCTTCAGCGTCACGGGTTGGCGGCTGGGCTATCTTGCCGCCGACCCGAAGTGGACTCCGTCGATCAGCTATTTTCACGACATGGTCTACGTGTGCGCGCCCGCGCCTTTCCAGCACGGAGCGGCCGCCGGACTGGAGCAACTGCAGGATGATTTCTATCGCGAGCTCGCCCGGGATTATGAGCAAAAACGCGATCAGCTCGTGGATGCACTGACCGCAGCCGGACTGACGCCGTCCATTCCCGATGGCGCCTATTACATCCTCGCCGATGCTTCCCGCGTTCCCGGTCGAACAGCACGGGAAAAAGCCCGCAATCTGCTCGCCCGGTGTGGCGTGGCCGCGGTAGCCGGAACGGCTTTTTTCTCCACGGGCCGCGGTGAAGATCTGCTGCGCTTCTGCTACGCGAAAAGATCTGAACCGCTGGCCGAAGCCTGCGAACGGCTGCGCAACCTAAGCTGGTAGCGCTCGTCATTCCCAGCGAAGCCGAGGAATCCGGAAAATGTCCGCCGGGCGGGTGGCCCACACTAGCCGAGTTCTATGCGGCTAGTGTGCGGACAAAACCGCGACAAAACCGGGCGCCCCAGAGCCTGCCCTGAGCTTGTTGAAGGGTTCGCGAAACCGGGGTCCCCGGCGCATGATTTCCGCGCACCGGTGGGAAGCTAACCCGGGTCTTTCCCCCATCGCTGCGGAAATCTTTCGCCAGCATTTGGCACATTTTATCCGTCGACAAGCGAATACTTACCTTAAGAGCGGTTTCCAAATTACTGCGGAGCGGCAATGGTCGGAATCGCGCCGCATCAATCCGCAGTCCGACCGGGAAAAACGAAGCTGCAGACTGGCTGCATGGCATCACGCCATTCAGCGCGCCCGCGGCTGACGAAGAAAAACGCAGTTATTCAGACCGAAGAACGATGGTCGCCTTTGTTTAACCGCTCAGTCGTGCGATCCAGGAAGACTTAATAGAGTACTTGTGCAGGTCACCGGATCTGCGCTTCCACCGAAAACACCGAGGTCTTGGCCCGAGGTAAACGATCCTGTCGATCCCGAGCGGGACAACCTGATGTAATCCGAGTGGAGCGAGTCTGACCCGAAAAATGAAGGGTCGGAGTTGATGACGCTCACTGTCAGCACTGTGCCACCGCTCGAAAGGCACCCGGTACCGGTCGACGTTAATATGACGGTGGAAGCGGTTTTGGTGAAGCCCGACCACGGTGTGCAGTTGCCCTTCGCCGGCACAGCAAAGCCTAATCCGACGAACGTTGTGCCGCCATGGCCGAAGCCGCCGCTCACTGCGATGCAGTAGTGGGCCTCTGCGGCAAAGCTGTAGACGGGGAGCAGAAGAAGAAGAAACAGATGGAATGGCTTGAAGCGAATCATAGATAGGTTCCTCTTTCGTTCGGTTGTGACCACGTGGGATTCTAGAGAAGAAACTGAACAAGCTTAACGCTTAGTTCCTTCTTGCCCGGGTTGGTTAGGGGGATAGCTCGCCCGTCTATTTTTAATAGTGCAAAAATGCGAGGTGGCGTTGCGGAAGTTTGGCGATTTTCGGGCTAAGCGAACTACAAATATGACCTGTGGTGGGCAAGAAAACGGCCCCAAACAACTGTCATCCCTCGACGACGTCATTGCAAACCGGGGTCCCCAGCACGCACTGTTTTCGCGTGCTGGGTGGGAAACCGGGGTGGAATGCAATGACGTAGTCGAGGGACCTGCCTTTTTCCTTCGTGACACCAACGCTGCTTTTGCTCTAGACTCTTCCCCCTAAGGAGCACTCAATGTCGATCCAGTCGTTATTCCTGGCGCGCGCGTATAGCGCCGCGCAAGCCGCCCATCACGTCTTCCCGGAGTATGCGGCCTGCGAGGCAGCGCTCGAGTCCGGCTGGGGCTGCTCGCAATTGGCAGTCCAGGCCAATAACCTGTTCGGACAAAAGCAGAGCCATCCCCCACTCCCCGGAACCGAAACGATCACCATGCCGACCCGGGAATACCTCCATGGCAACTGGATGACCGTGCCCGCAAACTGGACGAAATTTCCCGGATGGGCCGAGTGCTTTGCCGCGCGCATGGCACTGCTGCAGCGGCTCAGCCAGGCCTTTCCGCACTACCTGGCAGCCATCCAAGCCGCCGATGGCGAGCAATATGTCACCGCAGTATCGCAAAGCTGGTCAACCGATCCGGAGCGAGCCGGAAAAGTGCTGGCCATCTATGACGCACACGCTGACGCTCTTCAGCAAACGCAGGAAGTGGTATAGAAATTCCCGCGGAAGCTGGAGCAAATTCACGATTCCTGTGCCCACCGACCCGTTCGTCATCCTGAACGGAGTGAAGGATCTCTGTATTCCCTTTTTCCGAAGAGATATAGCGAGGGTGAAATCGACGTAGACCCGTTTTTCTGGAAGAGCCGGGCTTTAGCCCGGCGTCCAGGCTGCAGACCAAAGGGCCTTTAGGCCCGGGTACTTCGATTTGGCTGATGCTGAATATGCCGCGAATTTCGGCGACAGGAAGCTACGTCATTCCGAGCGAAGCCGAGGAATCCAGAGAATGCCCGATCCACGACAATGCTGCTTCAAACCACAAAATACTTGGCCTGCGGATGATGCACGATGATCGCGTCCGTGCTCTGCTCCGGCTCCAGATGAAAGCTCTCCGTCAGCCGCACGCCGATGTTTTCCTCCGGGTGCAGCAGCGCAAATATCTTCGTCTGGTCTTCCAGGTTCGGGCAGGCCGGATACCCGAACGAATAGCGCGAGCCGCGATATTTCTGATGAAACAGATCGCGCACCTCCGTCGAATCTTCCGCCGCCGATCCCCAGCTCCGCCCGCATTTCCTTATGCATAAACTCGGCCAGCGCTTCGGCGGTCTCGACGCTCAGCCCGTGGGTGTAAAGATATTTCGTGAAGTCCCCGCGATCGAACAATTCCTTCGTCAGATCGCTGGCACGCTTTCCCACCGTGACAACGGAAAATCCGATCACATCCAGACGGCCCGACTCGACGGGCAAAAAGAAATCCGCTATCGACAACTGACGGCCTTCGCGCTGGCGGGGAAAAGAAATACGTAACACTTCCTGTTTCTTATTTCCCGCCGCCGTCTCCGGCGTGTAGACGACCACATCATTTCCCTCCGCATTGCAGGGAAAATAGCCGTAAACCGCCTTCGGCTCCAGCCATCCGGTCCGCTTTGCCTCCGCAGCCATCTCCTGCAGAATCGGACGGTACTTCTCCTCCACCAGCCGCACATAATCCGTCGCGGAAGCAGTCTTCAACTGCCATTGATTTTTGAACAGCGCCGTTTCGTTGATGTAGCCGAACAGCGTGTCGAGCGAAAAATCCTTGCGAACACGGACGCCATAAAACGGCGGCTGCGGAATTTCCGGCGCGTCCTGAATCACATGCGAACGCTTCGTCGAAACCGGCGGCAGCGGACCGGTCTGCTCCTCCGGCAGAAGATTTTTTCGCTCGAATGCCTTCACCGTACGCCCATCTTCAATGCGGCCGTCCCGCACCGCCACGTCTTCCGCCGTCAGATCGCCGATCACGTGCAGGCCGGCAAAGGCATCCTCCGCGTAGTACACCGGCCCGCGATATTCGCGGCGCAGATCGTCCTCGACGTATTTGCGCGTCAACGCCGCGCCGCCGCAGATGACGGGAATCTGGCTCTCCATGTGCTGCAAATCCTGGATCACATACTTCATCTCCAGCGTGCTCTTCACCAGCAGCCCGCTCAACCCGATGGCATCGGCCTTATGCGTGTGCGCCGCCTGGATGATGACATCCGAGGCCTGCTTGATGCCGAGATTCACAACCTTGTAGCCGTTGTTCGACAGGATGATGTCGACAAGATTTTTGCCGATGTCATGCACATCGCCCTTCACCGTGGCGAGCACGATCGTCCCGCGCTGCGAGCCTTCGACGCGCTCCATCTTCGGCTCCAGGTACGCAACCGCGGCCTTCATCACCGAGGCCGAATCGAGCACCGACGGCAACTGCATCTTGCGCGCGCCGAACAACTCGCCCACCGTCTTCATGCCATCGAGCAGCACCGTATTGATGAGGTCGAGCGGCGTGCGAACTTCAAGCGCCTCTTCCAGCAATTGCTCCAGCGATTGCTTTTCCGCGCCTGCTCCCACGCTGCGTTCGCCGCGAATGATCAGCTGTTTCAGCTTGTCTTCGACCGTGACCGCCTCGGCGGCTTCGGCCTCCGGCTCGGCATTCGGATCTTTCTGCAGATCGGCGAAATACGCCATGTAGACCTGCAGCGGATCGCCGGCGGAAGTTTCGCGGAAGATCAGTTTTCGCGCCAGCTCCACTTCCGCTTTCCGGAATTTTGTAGAGCGGATAAATCTTCGAATAATTCACGATGGCCATATCAAGGCCACGATCCACCGCCTCTTTCAGAAACACGCTGTTCAGCACCCGCCGCGAATAGGTGGACAAGCCCGAAAGAGATATTGCTGACGCCGAGAATTGTTTTGCACTCCGGCAATTCCTGCTTCAGCAGACGCACGGCTTCCAGCGTCTCCATCCCCGCGGTCCGATAATCTTCCTGGCCGGTCGAGATGGGCAGCGTCAGCGGATCGAAGATCAAATCCTGCGGCCGCAAGCCATATTTCTCCGTCGCAAGCTTGTAGATGCGCTGCGCGACCGCCAGCTTTTTCGCCGCCGTCAGCGCCATGCCATCTTCATCGATCGTCAAAGCAATCACCGCCGCGCCATAGCGGCGCGCCATCGGCAGCACCTTCGAGGTGCGCTTCTCGCCGTCTTCCAGATTGATCGAATTGATGAGCGGCTTGCCGGGAATTCGCTTCAGCGCTTCTTCCACAACATCCGCTTCGGTCGAGTCGACCAGCACCGGCGCGGGCACGCGCGTGGCGATCTTGTCCAGCACGCCGTTCATGTATGCCTTTTCGTCCTCGCCAACAATGGCGCAGCACAGGTCGAGCATCTGCGAGCCTTCGACCGCGAGGCGTTTCGAAAGCGCAAGAATGCCGTCGTAATCGCCTGAGCGGACCATCTCTCGAAATACCGGGCTGCGTGTCGTCGTGTTCATCTCCTCGGCCACGATCACCGGCTGGCCGTCAATTTCCAGCGGAATAGCCGAGAAGGCGCTGGCTGCGACACTTTGCGGCACGGCGTGGGTTGCTGCGGGCGTAGCGTGTTCAACCGCCGCAACTACAGCGCGCAGATGGTCCGGAGTCGTGCCGCAACAGCCGCCGACGATGCGCACGCCATACTCCTCCACAAACTGCTTGTGATACCGCGCCAGTTCCTCGGGAGTCAGCGCATACACCGCGTGGCCGCCGACATTCTGCGGCAGACCGGCATTCGGCAGCACGCTGACAGGCCGGGTCGCGTTCTGGCAGAGGAAGCGCACGGCATCGTTCATCTCGCGCGGGCCGGTGGCGCAGTTCAGTCCGATAATGTCCGGCTGAAAGCATTCGAGCACCGCCAGCGCCGCGCCGATTTCGCTGCCCAGCAGCATCGTCCCGGTGGCTTCGAGCGTCACCTGCATCTGCACCGGCAGCCGCCTGCCGGTGGCGCGCATCGCGTCTTCACACGCGGCCAGCGCAATCTTGCCCTGCAGCATGTCCTGGCAGGTTTCGATCAGCAGAATATCCACGCCGCCTTCAATCAGCGCCTCAATCTGCTCGCGGTAGGTGAGCGCCATCTCGTCGTAGGAAATGTGCCCGAGCGACGGCAGCTTCGTCGTCGGCCCGATCGAGCCGGCGACAAAGCGCGGCTTCTGCGGCGTGGAATATTGCGCGGCAACTTCCTTCGCCAGTTGCGCGGCGGCGATATTCAGTTCGCGAGTTTTGTCTTCAAGCTGATATTCCGCCAGAACAATCCGCGACGAACCGAACGTGTCCGTCTCGATGACATCGCAGCCCACTTCAAGAAAGCTCGCATGAATCCCGCGGATCACGTCCGGACGGCTCAGCACCAGCAGCTCATTGCAGCCCTCCTTGTTCCAGAAGTCATCGACGGTCAGGGCGTGCTTCTGAATGCTGGTGCCCATGGCCCCGTCGTATACGATGACGCGTTCTTTCAAGACCTCTAAAAAATCCTTCACGCTGCCCTCTTTTCTCGCGTCGATTATTGCTTTACGGAAGGGTCAATGACCGCCACTCCGGTCGACGGGTCCAATTTCTTGTGCATCGCATTCGGGTATTCGGTAACGATGACCTCCATCGTTGGCCAGACATGCGCTTTCAGCAAATGTCCGCCGTGCGCGGTGCCATCCGGAAAGCCAAGAACAATGTGGAGATGAACCACGGGCTTGCCCTGATAAAGCGCAATGTCGCCCAGCAGGGAAAGCACTTCCGCCGGCTGATCGATTGGCATGGGCCGATGAGACTTCTTCTGCCGGATCGAAAAAGCCGACCGTCGCATCTTCAATTCCGCCGATTCCGGTGATCCGGCTGGCTCCCAGATGATTCTTCTGCGCGAACTCAGTCAGTCCGCCCATCACCTCGTCTCCCTTGCCAAAGATGACGGCATAGGTGGTTTCCTGGCTGCTCCGGCTAAGCACCTGCACCTTCATCAGCGGCGCCGGGTCTTCTTCCAGCCCGGGAGATACAGTACTGAAGCGATGCGCCGCAGTTGTGGCGCCGCCCTCTGCCGGAACCGCCTGGGCGTGCGCCGAACAGGCAATCGCACAAACAATTGCCAGAGCAAGATGCTGGAAACAGAACCGAATCATCATTTGAGACACTCCACGGAAGTACGAGACCGAGCGAGTCACGCCGCTGTAAGCGAGGCGGACACGATACGGATGTCACCGTCTCTTATCTTAACGACTGAAAACTTGAATTTAGCGAGTGTTAGAAGCTGTCATGGCCGGGGAGCCCGGCATCGGAGCCAGCATGTCTTCCTTGCGCATCACCAGGCTGGTGGCGTTCAGTGAAGACGACTCAAACCCGTGACCGTGCGTGATCGCATCCGTCGGACAGGCCTCGACGCAATAGCCGCAAAAGATGCAGCGGTTGTAGTCGATGTTGTAGACCTTGGCATAACGCTCGGCGCTCGAAATGCGGGTCTCAGCCGTATTTTCCGCCGCTTCAATGTGGATGCAGTTGGACGGGCACGCAGCCGCGCACAGAAAACAGGCGACGCATTTTTCCAGGCCGTTTTCGTCCCGCTGCAACACGTGGCGGCCGCGATACCGGTCTTCAAACTTCGCGCCGCGCATAGGGCCCGGGCCGTCAGGATAATTCTCCACCTGTGTCGGCTGGAAGATTTCCCCGAAGGTGACACTCATCCCTTTGGCAACGGCGGCGATATCGCGGACGATCGACATATATCCATTATACCGGCTCAGCTCCGCAGGTTTCGTGCGTTCGTCCTTGGCCGGCCTGAATACCCTTCCCTGTAAAAACGAATTCGCTTCCGCGCGCCGACAACGCACGATAGCATCAGATATCTCTAGACCGCATGCCAAGCAGGGTTGAGCGCGTTCTGATTTATCGGTTGGGCAGCCTCGGCGACACCGTCGTGGCGCTGCCCTGCTTTCATCAAATTGCCCGCGCCTATCCTCGCGCGGAACGCTGCCTGCTTGACCAATATCCCCGTGCACAGCAAAGCCCCGCGCGGCTTACGCCGTGCTTGAAGGCTCCGGCCTGGTGCATGGCTTCATGCGCTATCCCATCGCCACGCGAAACTTTGCCGAACTGGCCGAGCTGCAGCGGCAAATTCGCGCCTTCCGGGCGCAGGTGCTCATCTATCTGACGCCGCGGCGGGCAGCGGCCGATGTGGCGCGCGACGCCCTCTTCTTCCATCTGTGCGGCATTCCGCGCATCGTCGGTCTGCCGCTGGCGCGCGATGCCCGCACCAACCGGCTGGATCCTGTGACCGGAAACTACGAACCGGAGGCGGCGCGGCTGGCGCGGCTGATGCGCGGGCTGGGCAAAATCGATCTGAACAATCGCGCCAACTGGGACCTTGGCCTGACGATCGACGAGCATAAACGCGCGGCCGAAGCGCTGGCATCGCTGCAAGGACGCCCGCTGCTCGCCTGCTGCGTGGGCACCAAGATGCAGGCCAAGGATTGGGGCAGCGAAAACTGGCGCATCGTGCTCGAGGCGCTGGCCGCGGAGCTGCCGCAGTATGGCCTGGTGCTGGTCGGCGCCGGCGAAGAAGCCGAGGTCAGCGAATCCGCATCCGCTGCCTGGGAGAATCGCTCGATCAATCTGTGCGGCCAGTTGACGCCGCGGGAGTCCGCCGCCGTGCTGGCGCGGGCGCGGCTGTTTCTCGGCCACGACAGCGGCCCCATGCATCTGGCCTCCGCCGTCGGCACGCAGTGCGTCGTCGTTTTTCCGGCGCGTACCCCGCCGCGCATCTGGTTTCCCTGGGGCGACCAGCATGAAATCATTTACCACCGCACCGACTGCTGGGGCTGCGATCTGGAAGTATGCATCGAGCAAAAGAAAAAATGTCTCACGTCGATTACCGCCGGAAGAAGTGCTGGGCGCGGTGCGTCGCGTGCTGGCGCGATCTTCTCCACCGCCAGTCATCATAAAGTGCTTTCCTGAGCGCAGCGAAGGACTTCGCGATTTTCCGGAAGATCGCAAGAAGACGATTAAGATACAGGGGAACTCTTATGATCCGCGATCTTCATCGTGTTCTCGATCTGGTCGAGTCCGGCTTCCAGCGCCATCGCGTTCTGGTCATCGGCGATCTGATGCTGGACCAATACGTCTGGGGCGATGTCAGCCGCATCTCTCCGGAAGCGCCCGTGCCGGTTCTGCGTTCGATCCGCCGAACGCATGTCGCCGGCGGCGCTGCCAATGTTGCCATGAACCTTGCCGGGCTGGGCACGCAGGTCTCGCTGGCCGGATTTCTGGGCGCCGATGACGATGCGCGAGATCGTGCGCGGACTGCTCTTGAAAGCCGGCATCGCGGCCGACGCGGTCTGTGTCTGGCAGCGTCCGACGATTTCAAAAACCCGCGTTATGGCCGGGCGCCAACAATTGATGCGGCTCGACGTCGAAACTCCCGACGCGCCTTCCCCCGCGGAGATCGATTCCCTGCTGCGGTGCCTTGCCGATCAGGTTTCGAGCGCCGACTGCATCATCTTTTCCGACTATGCAAAAGGCGTTCTGCCGGAACACGTCTGCCAGTCTGTCATCGCCGACGCCCGCAAGCGCGGCATTCCTGTGCTGGTCGATCCCAAGGGCGGCAGTTTCTCCAAGTACCGGCAGGCCACCACCATCTGTCCCAATCTGCAGGAGCTTGCCGCCTGCACGGGGTTGCGGTTCAGGATACAGACGCATTGATGACAGCAGGCCGCGCGTTGATCGCGCCGCTCGCGCTCGAATATCTCACCGTGACGATGAGCGAGCGCGGCATTCGCGTGCTGCACGCCGACGCCGAGCACGATCTGCATGCTACGGCCCAGGCGCGGGAGGTTTACGACGTTTCGGGCGCGGGCGACACGGTGATTGCAACGCTCGCCGCCGCGGCCGCCGCCGAACTCGATCTGGAAAGCGCGATTCAACTGGCCAATGTCGCCGCCGGCATCGTTGTCAGCCGCGTCGGCACCGTTCCCATCGATCGCGATAGCCTGCTGGCGACGCTTGTCGACGGAACTGGTGCTGAGCACGCAGGAAAAGGTGGTGGACCGCGCCGCTCTGCTGGCGCGCGCGGCGCAGTGGCGCAATCGCGGTGAAACCGTTGTCTTCACCAACGGATGCTTCGATCTGCTGCACATCGGGCACATCACGCTTTTTGAAGACGCGCATCGCATGGGCGACCATCTTGTCATCGGCCTGAACAGCGATGCTTCGGTCAATCGGCTGAAAGGCCCCCCACGGCCCATCGTCGGAGAAAAAGAACGGGCGCGGATTCTGGCCGCACTGGCCTCGACCGACGCCATCGTGATTTTTGAAGAAGACACGCCGCTCGCCATCATCGAAGCGCTGCGGCCCGATGTATTGATCAAAGGCGGAGAATACACCGAGGCAACCGTCGTGGGCGGCGAGCTGGTACGCAGCTGGGGCGGCCGCGTGGCCATTGTTCCCACGGTGGCGGGATTCAGCACCGGCAACATTGTGCGAAAGCTCAGCGCAGGCGAAAGCCCCGACACCACCGTCGAATCCGCGGCGCCCATCCCTTCTCAGGAGAAAGCATGATCGTCGTTACCGGCGGCGCCGGCTTTATCGGCAGCAATTTGATTCACGAACTGAATCGCATGGGCGAAACCGAAATTGTCTGCGTCGACAACTTGACCGACTGCGCCAAATTCCTCAACCTGCAGGGCGCGCAATTTTCCGACTATATGGACAAGCACGAGTTTCGCCGGGCCATCGCTTCGGGTGCGCTTTCGGCGAAACGCATTCGCGCCATCCTGCACCAGGGCGCCTGCTCGAACACCCTGGAAGACGACGGCGCGTACATGATGGACAACAATTTCGCGTATTCGAAGGAACTGCTCCATTATGCAGTGCAACACCATATCCCGTTCGTATACGCATCCACCTCGGCGGTTTATGGACTGAGCCAGAACTTTGCTCCCGAGCGGGAGAACGAACGCCCGCTGAATGTCTATGGGTTTTCGAAACTGGTTTTCGACAACTACGTCCGGCGGCTGTTGCCCACCATCGAAAGCACCGTCGTGGGCCTCCGCTACTTCAACACCTACGGCCCCCGCGAGCTGCACAAGGGCCGCATGGCCTCGGTGATGCACCACTTCACCAGGCAGATCAAAGATACCGGCACCATCCGCATGTTCCAGGGCTCGGGCGGCTATGGCGATGGCGAGCAGCGTCGCGATTTTGTTTACGTGCGCGATCTGTGCCGCATGACCATTTTTTTTGCCGGACTCGGCGATGAGGCTGGCCGCTCCACTCTCGGCGATGTTGAAGATGTTTACCAGGGGATTTTCAACGCCGGAACCGGAGCGAGCCGCAGCTTTAACGCTGTCGCCGGGGCGCTGCAGCAGGTGCACGGCCCGGCAAAAATCGAATATATCCCGTTCCCCGCCGATCTAAACGGCCGCTATCAACATTTCACCGAAGCCGACATCACGTCCCTCCGGCAGCGCGGTCATTACACTCGTGCGTTCACTTCGCTGGAGGACGGAATTGCCGAGACATTTGGCGATTTGACCCGGTAATGACAGCATGTTGTCAAATTGACAACATGCTGTCAAAACCGGCTGCCGGGTCAGGCCAGCGCCTTCGGAATGGCCTCTTCCCATCTTCCCTGCGCCTTTAGAATCAGCTCGATGACTTCCCGCGCGGCGCCTTTTCCGCCCTCTGCATTTGTGACGTAATGGCTGATATTTTTCAGCTCCGCCGCAGCATTCGCCACAGCAACCGCGAGCCCGGCGCGACGGGCCAGCGGCATGTCCGGCAGATCGTCGCCCATGTAGGCGACTTCCTCTTCCGCGATTCCGGCCTTTTGTACGCACTCGTCAAATGCGGCCATCTTTGTGGCCTGGCCCAGGTAGACATAGTCCACTAAATTCTCCTCGGCGCGCTGCGAAACTGCGGGAGACTTCCGGCCGGTGATGAAGCCGGTTTTAATTCCCATAATGTGCGCCAGCTTCAGCCCGAGGCCGTCGAGCGAGTTGAAGACTTTCAACTCGGCCACACCGCCATCGTTCGGCAGAGCCATCAGGCAGACGCCGCCATCGGTCAGGGTGCCGTCCACATCCATCAGAAAAAGCCGGATTTTTTTGGCGCGTTCGAACAATGAGAGTGGGACGGGTGAGCTTTCTGGCATAACGAGATTTTACATTTGAAGAGAAAGACGCAGGTTAGCTTCGCGAACCTGAGGCACCCGTATTCTTGATGACGCTAAATTGTGTTGGAGATTTCGATCAGGTTCCGGTCGGGATCGCGCAGATAGATGGAGCGCAGTTTGCCGATGGCTCCCATGCGCTCGGCCGGCCCTTCTTCGAGATGAATTCTCTGGCTGGTCAGGTATTCAATCACTTCGTTCAGAGGTGTCGTGGTAATAAAGCAAAGGTCGGCGGAGCCGGGCGTCGGATGCGCCGCTTTCGGATCGAATTCGTGGCCACGCTGATGAAGATTGATCCTCTGAATGCCGAAGGCCAGCGCCTTCCGTCCATTGACGGTGACCAGATCCATGCCGAGAACTTCGGTATAGAAGTCGACGGTCGCGTCAATGTTTGCGACGGTGAGGACGAGGTGATCCAGATGCTCCAGGGCAAAGGCCATAGTGGATACCATGCTAGTCCAAAAACATAAGGATTCGCTCCGGAGAGCTTCGGAACTGCCGCGCCTTCAGCTGCGTAATTGCTTCAACACGTTTTCCGTTGTGTCCGTCTCGCCGAGGCGGGGAAAGGTCGTCTCGACGCTGTGACGGTGCGCGTCGGCGTTCATATCTGTCATCGCATCCACGACAAAGACCACGTTGTAGCCCAGATCGTACGCGCTGCGAGCTGTTGCTTCTACGCCGCTGGCCGTTGCAACACCCGCCAGGAAAACCTGGGTTACGCCGCGCTGACGCAGGGTGTCATTAAGCGACGTGCCGAGGAACGCGCCCACTCGTTGCTTGGTGATGAGGATGTCACTGGGTTGCTGCTTTAGCTCAGGAACAAGCTCCATCCAGTCCGGCGGAAATGAGAACTTTGGAATTCCGGCATCCGTGCGGCCCGGAGCTCTGCCCGCGACGTCGACAAGAACGACCGGCAGATCCCGCTCACGAAAGGCGCGCGCAAGCTGGGCTGCGCGGCTGACGATTTCCGCCGGCAGGATGCACAGTTCGCAGACCGACAATTCCCTTTTGCAGGTCAATCAAAATAAGGGCAGCGATTGGATCGAGTTGGGTGATAGGCATGGTTTTCCTTTTGCTGGTTGGATTCGACGATGCTCTCTCTGGGTTCACTCGGGATGGTAAACTTTCAGCGCCCATGTCCCAGAAGCGAGACATGGATGATCCGCGCCTATGATTCAAGCGAGAGACGTGGAATTATGCCCCGCCGATTTGTCGCGACGATCTCGAATGAACAGGAGGTACCGTGAAAACGATACGAGTTGTTTCTGGAATTGCTGTGCTTCTTACGGCCTTGCATTTTGCCCATGCCATCCATCACTTCTTTTCCATGAATCCGCAACGCGGTCCCGGCGTTTGGGCTGGCATCACGTTCGCAGTGATTCTTGACGCACTGGCGTTTGTTGGGGGTTATTTGCTGCTGCGGCCAAATCGGCAGGTGCGAGGGTAGTACTTGCCCGCGACTTTCGTGAGGCATGGGGCGGGCGGCGTTACAATTTCGGTCATGATAACGAATACGAAAAACTCGATTATCTCGGTATCGAAGGCGTTCGCATTCGGCGCGCTAGCCATAGGAGCAACTGCCGTGGGAGCGATGGCCGTCGGTGCGTTCGCCATCGGCAAGCTCGGCATTGGGAAGGGCCGGATCGAGAAGCTGGACATCGGAGAACTGACGGTGGATCGTCTGGTCGTCCGAAGCCGGTCGTCTGCCGAGACTGATTAGTCCCATGTCTCAGACGCGAGACATTGGGGCACCCGGCCTTCATCGTAGAAACAGGAGAAGCTATGGAGGGAGTCGGAAAAATCAGAATTCTATTCATCGCGGGCTTTGGTCCGATCGTCAGTGATGCGGTGGCGAGTCGCAAGCTCTACAACGGGGCTCTCGGTATCGCCTTCAAAGAGGAGAATGGCGGCTATCTTCATACGGAGGCTCTGAAAGGAGCAAAAAGTTTCGCTCTCTGGCCACTTTCCCAGGCGGCGCAGTCTTGTTTCGGCAAGGATTCCTGGCCCGACGACATTCCTGTCCCACAAGCCTGGCTTGAATTTGATGTTGACAGTGTCGAAGAGGCCACAGCGGAGCTTGAATCGCGAGGATACCGAATGCTCGTCAAGAGCAAGAAAGAACCTTGGGGTCAGACTGTCAGTCGCTTCATCGGGCCCGAAGGGTTGCTGGTCGGGATCACTTTTACTCCTTTAATGCGAGAAGAAAAATAGCCTCTACTGTACGTAAGACTGAAATGCGGCAACGAAGGCGGGGCTCTAAGTTGATCGCCCGCAAGACGGAGACTCTCTGTTTCGTTGAATTTCATCATTTTCGTATGGCGCCATGGCAGACACGCCACCGCACTCAGATCCCCGAAGTTTCCTAGCAAGGAGCGGCTTCCAGTGCGAACAGCAGCAGCGACCGCGCGGTTACCTCGTAAGAATCTCCGGTGTGGAAGGAGGCTTTCTTCTCGTTCTTCTCACCGGTTTCCTCGATATTCGTATCGAGAAGCAGTCTCCACTCGGAACCTCCGATACACTCAGGTAGAGTGAAGACCACCATATCAAAATGATCGTTGATGACCAATAGCAGAGTGGCTTCATGCCCCAACTGCCGGAGGCCCGTGGTCTGTGCCCGCCCATCCATCAGCATGCCGAAGCAGCGCATGCCGGCATCACGCCAATTTTCGTCCTGCATCTCGGCGCCATCGGCATTGATCCAGGTCACGTCTTTTACGCCGAGCTCCTCGTTATAGGCGCCGGTCAGGAACAGGTTGCGGCGAAGAATGGGATACTTGTGCCGCAATGCGGTAAGCTTCTGCACGAATCGAGTCAGTGATTTATTTTTTTCCTTTAAATCCCAATCGACCCAACTGATGTCATTGTCCTGGCAGTACGCATTGTTATTGCCCCCCTGCGTACGGCCAAATTCATCGCCGGCAAGAATCATCGGGGTACCCTGGGACAGCAGCAAAGTTCCCAGGAAATTCCGCATCTGACGTTGCCGCAATGTGTTGATTGCCGGGTCATCGGTGGGTCCTTCAGCACCGCAATTCCAGGAACGATTGTTCGAAATGCCGTCCTTGTTGTCTTCTCCGTTGGCCTCATTGTGCTTGTCGTTGTAAGAAACAAGATCGTTCAACGTGAAGCCATCGTGGGCGGTGACGAAATTGATGCTCGACCAAGGTCTGCGTCCCTGATGGTTGAAGATGTTGCCGGAGGCGGTGAGACGCTCCGTCAACGCTGAGGCCGATCCCTGCCCTTTCCAGAACTCCCGGACATCATCACGAAATTTATCGTTCCACTCCGCCCAGCCGGGCGGAAATTCGCCGACCTGATATCCTCCGGGACCGCAATCCCACGGCTCGGCGATCAACTTGACGGTACTGAGCAAGGGATCCTGACTGCAAGCTTTCAGGAACCCGCTCTGGTTGTCGAATCCATTCGGCTCGCGCGCAAGAATCGTTCCGAGATCGAAGCGAAATCCATCGACATGCATCTGCTCCACCCAGTAGCGGAGGCTGTCGGTCACCATCTGAATGACGCGCGGATGGCTCAGGTTTACCGTGTTTCCCGCGCCTGTGTCATTGATGTAGTAACGCTGGTTATCCGGCATCAGCCGGTAATAACTGGCATTGTCGATCCCTTTGAAGGATAAGGTCGGGCCGCGTTCATTGCCTTCGGCAGTGTGGTTATACACCACGTCGAGGATCACTTCGAGCCCGGCTTTGTGAATCGCCGAGACCATCTCCTTGAATTCGCGTAATGGATGACGGCGATCGAAAGAATATCGGGGGTCGGGCGAAAAATATCCGATGCTGTTATAGCCCCAATAATTGGTGAGGCCCTGCTCCAGCAGATGACTGTCATTGATGAAGGCGTGAATTGGAAGAAGTTCGATCGTGGTCACGCCCAGCGACTTGATGTAGTCGAGCACTTCCTTCGTTGTGAAACCGGCATACGTTCCACGCAGGTTCTCCGGCACGGCGGGATGCTTCTTCGTATAGCCACGCACATGTAGTTCATAGAGAATCGTGTCATCGAACGGGACCGCGAGCTGTCTCAGGTTTCCCCTTCTGTCCTGTCCCGAGTCGCCGTCCCAATCGAACTTAGAGTCGACCACCAGAGCCTTCGGCATGAACGGGGCGCTATCTCGTTCGTCGAATGTAAGATCGTCTCCGGACTCCATTTTGTATCCAAAAACGGCCGGGTTCCACTTCAACGCTCCTGTGTGAGCAACGGCATAAGGGTCGAGCAGCAGTTTGTTCGGGTTAAAGCGATGCCCGGCACCCGGTTCATAAGGTCCATACACCCGATATCCATAGATCGTCCCTGGTCCTAAATCCGGCAGGTATCCGTGCCAGATCTGGTTGGTATGCTCCGGCAACTCGATGCGCTGTACCTCACGTTCTCCCTTGTCGTCGAAAATACAGAGTTCCACCTTGGTCGCGTTCGCGGAAAAGATTGCAAAATTCGTGCCCTTGCCGTCCCAGGCTGCTCCCCGCGGAAAGGGCAGGCCTTCTTTGATCCGATTTTCCAGGATTTGAGCCATACAGTATGAGTTTTTCCTTTTCTATGCCGAAGTTCCAAATTTGAATACAGGGGGTAGCCGAGAAGATCCCGAAGGCAGGACGTAGACCATCCACAAAACAGTGCCGCAAGCTGTAATGGCGTTTAAGGCTGGCCGGAACAAGAATGGAGTAGTTCGTTCTGGCCCCAGTTCAATACTTCAGACGCAAGTCATTCGCACAGACAGGCCGGAAGGGCCGGCGGTATTCCGTCGGCCCTTCCGGCCTATCCGAACCAACAAAAACTTTTTATATCTGTCGCACGCGGCCCCTGGTTACCAGGCGGAGCAGCAACGTTAGAATGACCGCTCCGATAACCGCCACGATGATCGTATAGATGATCCCGCCACTGCCGGCGAAGCCGAGCGAACGCATGATGAATCCGCCGATGAGGGCCCCTATCAACCCGATCACCATGTCCATCAGAGCGCCGTAACCACCGCCGCTCATGATCTTGCCTGTTATCCATCCTGCAATGATTCCAACAATAATCCACCAGATAATGACCATATATATTTTCCCCTCGCTCCATTTGATTTCTGCAGGCTGAAATTTCAGTCTGCAACGTACGCACACATTCTCAACAAAAAACTGAATCTCAGTGAATCACTGTCTGGCAATCCAAACAGCACGTGTCCTTCAGAAGGCGGTCAATCACTCGGCAACATTGGCCTGCCCTCATGGGCGACCAGGAGATCGTGCATATCGTTGGCATGCTCTTCCTCATTGCCGAGAATATGTTCGAGCATGACTTTTGTTGTTGGATCTTTTTCGCCATCCTCGAAGAAACGGATCAGTTCCCGATAGTGTTCGACGGCAATACGCTCAGCCACCAGATTCTCTTTGATCATCCCGATCAAGTCGCCACCTTCGGAATATTGTGAGGCGGAACGGCTGGCCAGTCCCTCGGGATTGAAGTTCGGCTTGCCCCCGAGCTGGTTGATCCGCTCAGCGACCGCCATCATGTGTTCCTGTTCTTCTTTCGCATGTTCAGCAAATTCCTCTTTCACACTGTCGCTCGAAATGCCGGTGGCGGAGACGGCGTGCATTGTGTAGCGAAGCACGCAGACGATTTCCGTCGCGAGGACCGCCTGCAAGATATCGATCGTCTGCTGTACATTGCCGCCATAATTTTCTGTGACTGCCCCTTTTTCGATGCTCTTACGAGCGCGCTCTCGCAAAGTTTTCACGTCCGTTAAAAACGGCTCTGAGACTTTAGGTTTGTTCGTCGTGGCCATGCCCATCCTTCCTTATCTTCGGGGTGTCCAGCGGTCCGCCAGGTTCTCGAATCCCTCTGAAGTTACCAGTTAGATGTAAAAACCTAGGGCTAAAGCAGCTTTTTCTGCAATTAGTTCCGGGAAAACTTACGCATTTCTTACAATCCGTCAAGGCAACCAATTCCGTTCTCTGTGCAGCGACACATATGCTGATGGCTACCTCCAGATTTGCGCCGGATTTCCGCCCCATGTACAGTGGACAGATATCTGTCGGCCCCAATTTTGGGCCAAAATCTGCCGGTCGAGCCATCCCCGTGTTGCCCACGATGCCCCTCAAAAACGGCGCTCCAACAGATCAGCAACTCATGCAGCAACTCCGGATGCGGCAACCGGACGCATTGTCCCGCATTTACGACCTTTATTCGACCCTCGTTTACTCCGTTGCCATGCGCGTGCTGCGGGACGGTGCCGCGGCCGAAGACGTGATGCAGGAGGTTTTTCTTAAGCTGTGGCAGCAGCCGGATTCCTTCGCGGACCAGCGCGGCAGCCTTTGCGGATGGCTGGCTGTTGTGACGCGGAACCGCGCGATCGATCGCATACGCGCCAGCCGGCAATTTGAAAATGTCGAGGACTTGCAGCTCGCCAATCAGGTTGATCTGGGAGCGGATGCCGAGCGTTCCATTATGCTCGGAAAAGTACGCGCCGTGCTTGAGACCATGCCAGAGGACCAGCGCCAAGCAATGGAAATGGCGTTTTTCGAAGGACAGACCCACGCAGAAATCGCGGAGCGGACGGGTCAGCCGCTGGGGACCATCAAGACGCGGATTCGTAACGCATTGATTTCGATACGAAAGGCTCTAGAAACTCCAGCATGACAGCCGATCTACATCCCGGCCTGGATGACCTGATCCAGTACTGCATGGGTACGCTCGATGCAGCGTCCGCCGATCGCGTGCGCCTGCACTTGCTGGAGTGTGCCGATTGCCAGGCGCAACTGGCGCAGCTGCGGACGGATCTGGCTTTGACTGCGATGATAGTTCCCCAGGTCAGTCCGCCGAGCGGGGCCAAGGATCGCCTCTTTCAGGCTGCCGGGATTGATCTGCCCGCGACCACGAAAACTGCAGGCGCTCAAGGCGAGTCCGGCCTGAATGTTGTTCCAGCTTCAGAGAACGTTGTTCCCATGCCCCACCGTCGACGCGGCGCAGCACTCGCCTGGGTGGGCTGGGTTGCGGCTGCGGCCTGCCTGTTTTATGCGGTCCAGGTCCACGAGGCCAACCAGGGGATGCGTGAGCAGTTGCGCGCGCAAATTGCCCAAATTCAGCAATCGAACCTCTCGGCGGCTCGCGCCAGAGAAGTGCTGGATGTGCTGAGTTCGCCGCAGGCGCAACGGGTCACGCTGGTGGCCGCCCACGCTGTTCCCGAACCCGCCGGACATGCCGTGTATCTCCCGGCGCGGGGCGCGCTGGTATTTACGGCCAGCAATCTTCGGCCGCTGCCGGCAAATAAGACCTATGAGCTCTGGGTGATTCCGGCCAACGGCACGGCGCCGGTTCCGGCGGGGATATTCCAACCCGATGCGCGAGGCATGGCGAGCGTTTTGCTGCCAAATCTGCCTCGGGGAGTTACAGCCAAGGCCTTTGGCGTGACCATGGAAAACTCCGGCGGATCAGCCACCCCGACGCTGCCGATTCTGCTGGCCGGCGGGTAAAGCAGCTCCAGTAGTGAACAAATACCGGTCCGCCCGAGACAATGAAAAGGGTTTGGATTCTTCGAAATCACCGGGGACGGCTAAATTTCCTGCTCCCGAATGCGATGTTTCCAGTGCGTCCACACAAACCACACAATGCATGCGGCTATCAGTACCAGAATGGCCAGGTCCGCGCGATGGAGAATGTTTTTCAGTCGCGGATCGGTGTTCCATGCGTTCCCCAGCTTCGCTCCGGCATAGGCCAGCGCCAGGCACCAGGGCCATGATCCGATGAACGTGTAGATGTGGAACCGCCGCTGTGGCATGCGGGCGATGCCGGCGGGAAGCGCGATGAAAGTGCGCACCACAGGGAGCAGGCGGCCGATCAGCACGGTGATCGATCCATACCGGTCAAAAAATGCGACGGTGCGGTCGAGATCGCGCCGGCTCAGCAGCACGTAACGCCCGAAGCGCTCGACCAGCCGTCGGCCTCCATACGCGCCGATCCAGTAGGCAATGGCCGAGCCGATATTGCATCCGATAGCGCCGGCTGTCGCCACCCAGAAGAGCCTGAAACGTCCCGTGTAGACCAGGTAGCCCGCGAAAGGCATGATGATCTCCGACGGCAGCGGAATGCAGGCCGACTCGATCGCCATCAGCAGCGCCACACCGGCGTACCCGATATGCGAGATGACTCCGGTGACCCAGGGAATCAGGAAGGTAAGAATTTTTTCTGTCATTCAATGCGATCTGTTGTCTTGAATTGTGATGCGCCGAAAAGAAGTATATCTGGCTGCCGCATGAGTCGATAAAAATCCCAGCTGAGCGGAGTTTATTCTGAGCGAAGTCGAAGGGCGAACCGGGGGCACCCAGTATCATAGCGTTACAAATATGAAAAAGACTCCAACACCGGGATTGAAAGAACAGGCGAAACGGGTAACGCCTCGCAAAAAATCTCCGGCCCTGAAGTCTTTGGATCCAGCGCGGGTACGCACAATTCTCGACCGGCTGGCAAAGCATTATCCAAAAGCCGTCTGCGCACTGCATCACCGGAGTGCGTGGGAATTGATGGTGGCGACCATCCTTTCCGCGCAATGCACCGATGTCCGGGTCAACATGGTCACTCCGGAACTGTTTCGGCGCTTCCCCACCCCGCAGGCGATGGCGAAGGCATCTCCCGCGGAATTGGAGGAGCTGATTCGCAGCACGGGATTTTTTCGCAACAAAGCGAAAAGCCTGATCGGCGCGTCGCAAAAGATTGTGGCGGAGTTCGGCGGCAAGGTTCCGCAGACGATGGACGAGCTTTTGACCATCCCCGGAGTGGCGCGCAAAACGGCGAATGTGGTGCTGGGGTCGTGGTACAAGATCGGGGTGGGAGTGGTGGTGGATACGCATGTCATGCGGATTACGCAGCGGCTGGAGCTGACGAAGTCCACCACGCCGGAAAAGATCGAGCAGGATTTGATGCGGCTGCTTCCTGAGAAGAGCTGGATCGATTTTTCTCATCGAGTGATTTATTTTGGGCGGGAAATCTGCATTGCGCGGAAGCCTCGTTGCGCGGATTGCTTTCTTGAAGATGTCTGCAATTCAAAGGACAAGACCTGGAGCACGCACTGATTTTCGGGCGGAAAATCGTCTAAAACGGCGGATTTTTGAAGGATTGTGCGAAATAGTTGAAGGATTATGCAGAGAAGTTGAAGGATTGTGCGGAATAGTTGAAGGATTGTGCAAGGCGCAGTCGATACTAAGTCTTTTTGCTGCAATGGGATGAGGAAAACTACAAGATCCCCGCTGCCTACTTGTTGCACTCAGGAGAACAAACTGCCTTGAGAGAGAATCTCTTCTAAGTACCATTTTATCAAATCCGAGGCAGTCACAGCGCCGGCCAACGATGAGCCTCCCTGACGACTCTTCTGATGAGTGGATTTTTGATCCTCGGCAAAAGGCAAATACAGAGGTCCTTCGCTACCCACCCCAGCGGGCACAAATCGCCCGCCGGGGGCCCCGGTACGCTCAGGATGACGACTCTTATCAGAGACGACTCTTATCAGGATGACGACTCTTATTTAGTCTAAGGATGTTTTCGCCGTGTACCAGCGGCACAACGCGGCGACCAGCCCGGGAATCGTATACTCCGTGGCTTCGACGGCGGGCTCGATGCCGTGGTCGAGCAATGTTCGGCTGGTGATGGGGCCAATCGAAGCAGCGGCCATGCTGGCCGGCCATCCGGGAACACCGGCTTCATGCAGCAGACGAAAGAAATTTGTCACCGTAGAAGAACTGGTGAATGTGGCGGCGTGCGGCAGTTTCCCCGGCAGCATCAAAAACGTGCCGCAACATTTCACGGGAAGCCGCGGGTACCACCGTCTGATAAGCATCGACGACATCGACCGCTGGCTCCGGCCTTTTCCAGTTCCGCCGGGAGCACATCGCGGGCGACCTTCGCGCGGACCAGCAGCACGTTCTGGCCGAAGACCTGGTCGCGCAGCGCTTCCACCAGCGACTCTGCGACGTATTTCTGCGGGACCACGTGCACGGGCAAACCGTGCGCCTCCAGGGCGCGGGCGGTTGCCGGACCCATGGCGGCGATGCTGAACGGCCCCGAGACATGCAATGTTTCCTGCGGTGAACTCAGCGTTTTCGCGGCTAACTTCTTCAACCGCTCCACCAGAACTTCGACCCCGTTTACGCTGGTCAGAATGAGCCACTGATACTTCCGCGCATTGAGCAGCGCCGCATCCAACCCGGCGTAGGAATCCGGGGGCGCGATTTCAATCGCCGGAATCGCGAGGACCTCCGCGCCCTGTTCTTCGAGAGCCGCGGCCAGAACCTGCGCCTGATGACGGGCTCGGGTGATTAAGATTCTTCTCCCCTTCAGCGGCTTCATGCGGGTCCAGTATTTGACGGGCTTGAGGGGATTTCGCCGGAGGCCAGAATTTTTCCCGCGCCTTTTTCGAGCAGGCGAGCGGCGAGGGTACGGCCCGCAGTTTCCGCGCGTGTGGGATCATTGTCCAGCGCATCCAGTTGCATCCGCTCTCGCAGGATTTGCGAACCGTCCGGATGGGCGACAATCGCCGTCAGCAGCCAACCGATTCCCTCGGGTTCGCAATGCACGCCGACGGGGACATGGCAACCGCCTTCGAGAGCGGCGAGAGCGGCGCGCTCCGCCGCAACAGCAAAACGGGTAGGGGCATGATCGAGCGCGGCGATGACGGAACGCGTTTCCGGATCGCCGGCGCGGCATTCGATTGCCAGCGCGCCTTGTCCGGCAGCCGGGCACATTTCCCGCGGCGCGAACCGCGCCCGTACCCACTGCGTCTGCTGCAACCGGTCCAGGCCAGCGGCGGCCAGGACGATGGCATCATACTGGCCATCCTGCAGCTTGCGTAAACGCGTATCCACGTTGCCGCGCATTTCGCGAACTTCGAGGTCGGGGCGCAGGCCGCGAAGTTGCGCCTGCCGGCGCAGGCTGCTGGTGCCGACGACCGCGCGCTGTGGCAATGCCGCGAAGCTTTCAAATCGAACGGACACAAATGCATCCCGCGCATCCGCTCGATGTGGAATACCGGCAATGATGAATTGTTGCGGCAATTCCGTCGGCAAATCTTTGAGGCTATGGACGGCGAGATCGATGCGGGCCGGTTGCCGGGCCGGGGGGAGAGCGCTTCCTCAATCTCCTTGGTAAACATGCCCTTGGTACCGACGTTCAGAAAGGGCGACTGCTGCATGCGGTCGCCGGTTGTGACCAGAATCTCGATCGAAACATTGTGGCCCCGCGCGCGCAGTTGCGACGCGACATGTTCGGCCTGCCAGCGGGCCAGCGCGGAGCCGCGGCTGCCGATGCGCAGCGTCCGCGTATTTCCAGTCGAGGTCACTTGGGGCGGTCCTCATCGAGCGGATCGGGCTCGTCGATGGATAACGTATCCGGAGACGACAACGGGTCCGGCGGTGACGACTCCAGTTCCAGATCAAACACCGCGCGCAGCACAGCCAGGGTCTCGCGATCGCCTTCGCGAGCGGCGCGTTTGAGCGCCTGAATGGGCGCATGCTGCATCTTGTTGACCAGGGAGCGAGTGACCTGTTCGACCGCCTGCAATTGCTCGCTCGACAGAGTGGCGAGGCGCGGAGCCATGCGGCGCATCTCCTGTTGCCGGACCTCTTCCAGATTCTGCTGCAGAGCGATGATTGCGGGAACGCCATCGAGAGACTGCATGCGCTCGGCATATCGGTCCACTTCCCGCTGGATGATGGCCTCGGCGTTTTTGGACTCGTTTACGCGGTTCGACATATTCGAGACCGCGACCGCCTGGAGATCGTCGATGTTGTAAACGAAAATTCCTTCGATGCTGTTGATCTCCGGGTCGACATCGCGCGGGACGGCAATATCGATGAAGAACATGGGCCGCTGCTTGCGGCGATGCGCGTAGGCATGCGCATGCTCGCGCTGGAAGATCGGCGCCTCCGCGCCGGTGCAGCTGACGACAATGTCGGCCATGGCTGCATGTTCGTGCAGTGAACTGTAGGCGATGGCCTGCACGGCACCGGGTTGGACGGCGTTCGACCGATCTTTTCCGATCCGCTCCGGCGTATGCGTCAGAAAGAATTTCTCCGCCAGCGCTGACGCGCGATCATCGGTACGGTTGCACAGATAAATGTGGCTGGCTCCCTGATGCATCAAGCTGCGCGCCGCCAGTTCGCCCATTTTGCCCGCGCCCATCAGCAGCACAGTCTTTCCCTGCAATGAGCCGAAGATTTTGCGCGCCAGGTCCACGGCCACGGAGGCGATCGACACCGAAGAAATTCCGATGTTCGTCTGGTTTCGAACTTTGCGGGCGACTGTAAATGCGCGTTGCATCAGCGGGTCCAGATTGCTGTTCACGCCGCCGACGGAACGCGCGATGGTGTAGGACTCCTTTACCTGCCCCAGAATTTGCGGCTCGCCGACCACCAGTGAATCGAGGCTGGAGGCAACGCGGAACACATGCCGCACCGCTTCTGAAGCACGATACTCATACAGATATGGCCGCAGCGCGCCCGCATCCACCGCGAAATAGTTCTGGATAAATTCCATCAGGTCGGCCTGGGCCGGTTCCTGATATGTGAGAAATTCGACGCGATTGCAGGTGGAGAGAATCATCCCCTCCAGCACGCAGGGAACGCTCAGTAAGGACTGCGTCGCCTCCTGCAATCTCGCAGGAGAAATGGCAAGCCGCTCCCGCACCTGAAGAGGCGCGGATTTATGGTTGACGCCGAGCAGGACGAAGTTCATGGCGCGGCGAACCTATGGACAGTGCTGAAAAGGTTTGCGGCCCAGACGGTGAGCGCAACCAGGAACACCAGCGAAGAGAGATAAACGGCCCGCTTGCCGCGCAGCCCGGAATGCCGCCGCACATAGAGCATCCAAACGTACAGCAGCCACATGCCGATGGAAAGCAGAACCTTGGGATCGAGAAAGTAACCGGCCCCAACGCTTTGCTGCGCGATCACGGCGCCGGCCAGCAGGCCGGCGGTCATGCAGGGAAAGCCAATCACCAGCGTCTTAAAAGCAATCTGATCGATGGTATCGAGCGGCGGCAGATGGCGGAAGAGTCCCTCCACCTTCTTTTGCTTGAGGCGCCGTTCCTGGATTAGATAGAGCAAGCTGGCGATCAGGCTGAAAATCAACGCGGTGTAGGCGGCCAAAAGCAGCGCGATGTGGAGGACGATCCAGCCATTTCGCATCCATTCTCCGGATAACGGAGCGTGGTCCGGTCCGGTGGCCGGAAACAGCAACAATAAGAAGATCAGCGGCAATGCAAATAGACCCAATGAGATGGCCCGATAGCGCCAGTAGATGCCGAGAAACGCCACGGCCAGCAGCAGAGCGAGAGAGGTTTCCACCTCATGCAGGCTCGCCGGAACCCAGTGATGAGCCAGGCTCAACATCTCCGCGAGGGCGACAAAATGAAAAAAAACGGCGGCTACGCAGGCCGGAAGCACCAGTTTCCGGAAGCGGTGCCGATCGCTGAAAACATCGGGAATAACGGCAATACTGGACGCGCCGTAGAGGACCAGCGCAATCCGCAGCCAGATGAGATACATAGCCATTCCGTGAACAAGAAGCCGGTCGCACGCGCGACAAGCTCAATAGATAAGTATATAGAGTGATGCTCCGCCCCTGTTCTGCCCAGTTGGTCGTGCGGTCCCTCGGTGCCGGTTGTACACAGGCCGCTTCGCAACTGCCTGCTCTCGCGGTATGCTGAGCTATCCGTGTCCAGCGTCATCTCCAACCAGCCTGCCGAAATGGCCACCACGCCGGTCATGCGGCAATACGCGGCCGCCAAGCAGAAGCATCCCGACGCGCTGCTGTTTTTCAGGCTGGGAGATTTCTACGAACTTTTTTATGAGGATGCGAAGACCGCCGCGCGTGAGCTGCAGATCACGCTGACCTCGCGGGATAAGGAACGCGCCATTCCTATGTGCGGGGTGCCGCACCATGCCGCCGACCAGTACATTCCGCGCCTGCTGCGGCTGGGATATCGCATCGCAATTTGCGAGCAACTGGAAGATCCCAAGCTGACGAAGACAATTGTGCGGCGGGAGGTGACGCGGGTGCTGACTCCGGGCACTGCCATCGACCCCACGTTGAACTGCGACCAGAATAACTTTCTGGCCGCGCTCTGCTTTGACGGCGCGAAGATTGGCCTGGCGCTGCTCGACAACTCAACGGGCGATTTTCGCGCCACGGAGTTTTATGGCAAAGACACGCGCGAAGCGATGGCGCGGTGCTGCGATGAACTGGTCCGGCTGGCTCCGGCGGAGATTCTCTTGACCGATGATGCCAATTTATCGGGCGCTCTGTTCCATGAGTTCGAAGATACCTTCCGTTCGCGCACGATGACGCACCTTGAACCCTGGGTGCTGACGGCGGATTATGCAATTCCGCTTCTGCAGAATCATCTTGGCACGCGCGAGCTGACGGGCTTTGGTCTGGAAGGCCACGCCGCAGCAGCCGTGGCTGCCGGCGGAGTCCTGCACTATCTGCGCGCTACCCAGCTAGGGCAGTTGGAGCATATCGACCGCGTGCGTTATTACGAGCACAGCGGCTGCCTGCAACTGGATGCGGTGACCGTGCGCAATCTCGAACTGATCGAGCCGCTGATGCCGGACGCCCGGCGGAATACGACTCTTTTTCGCGCGCTCGACCATTGCCTGACGCCAATGGGAAAGCGAAAACTGCGGGCTACGATTCTGCGTCCGCTGCTCGATTTATTTTCCATCGACGAGCGACTGAATGGCGTTGCGGAATTACATACAGACCTACGGCTGCGCGAAGAATTGCGAGAGGCGATCGTAAACATTCTCGACCTGGAGCGGCTGCTGAGCCGCATCTCGCTCGACAGCGCCGGTCCGCGCGATCTGCTGGCATTGGGCAACTCTACCGCACAGCTTCCGGCAGTTGCCGACGGAATGGTCCACCTCCATTCTCCCGTGTGGAAGCGCCTGCATGGCTCGCTCGACTGCCTTGCGGATTTGCATGAGGCCATTCGAACCACGCTGGCGGAGCAGCCGCCGGTGCATTTAGAAGACGGCGGCGCGATTGCGAACGGGGTTGATCGAGAGCTGGATGAGCTGCGCGCGCTTGGATCGAGCGGCAAGCAATCGATTGCAGCGATCGAGGAACGGGAGCGGCAGCGCACCGGAATCGGATCGTTGAAGGTGCGCTATAACTCGGTGTTCGGCTATTACATCGAGATTACGAAGTCGAATCTGCAAAACGTTCCGCCGGACTATGAGCGCAAGCAGACGCTGGTGAATGCCGAGCGGTTCACCACTCCCGAACTGAAAGAGTATGAGCGCAGCGTACTGGGGGCGCAGGAGCGCTGCCTGGAAATCGAGCGCCGAATTTTCCTTGAACTTAGGCAGACGATCCTGGCGGCCAGCGGGCGGATTCGGGCTACCGCGGAGACCATTGCGGAGATCGATCTGCTGGCCTGTTTCGCGCACCTTGCGGCGGCGCGTAATTATGTGCGGCCGCAGGTCGACGCTTCGGGAATTTTTGAAGCTCTGGCGGCGCGTCATCCTGTCATCGAATGGCATATGCAACAGGGCGCGGATGGCCGCTTCGTGCCGAACAGCATTTATCTCGACACAGAAGGACCCAGCCTGCTGCTGCTGACCGGGCCGAACATGGGCGGAAAATCCACGTATCTGCGTCAGGCGGCGCTGCTGGTAATTCTGGCGCAGATGGGCTGCTTCGTGCCGGCGCAGCGAATGCGCCTGGGCGTTGTGGATCGCATCTACACGCGCATCGGCGCCAGCGACAACGTGGCCGAAGGCCGCTCCACATTTATGGTGGAGATGACGGAGACGGCGACGATTTTGAACACGGCGACGCGGCAATCGCTGCTGCTGCTCGATGAGATGGGCCGCGGAACGGCGACTTTCGACGGCATGTCCCTGGCCTGGGCGACGGTCGAACATCTGCATGAGGCGCTGGGGGCGCGAACGCTGTTTGCCACACACTACCATGAGCTGACCATGCTCTCGGAACACCTGCCGCGGCTCAAGAACCTTCGCGTCGCGGTCCAGGAAAATCCGACGGGCATTGTTTTTCTCCACACCATCGAAGAAGGCGCGGCGGATAAGAGCTATGGAATTGAAGTGGCGCGGCTCGCCGGATTGCCGCGAGAAGTGCTAGCGCGCGCGAGGAAGATTTTGCGGCAGCATGAACGCTCCGAGAAACGCGAGATCGACGCGAACCTCGACACGCGTAGCGAGAACGTGCAGATGACGCTGTTTACACCGCTTTCGCAACGTGTTGTCGACCAGATTCATGCGCTCGACCTGAATGCGTTGACGCCGATGCAGGCGCTGAATCTGCTGCAGGAATTGCAGCAGGAAGTGCGCGAAGGAAATTCCTCCACCGGACCGCGCAAAGCATGAAATCTACTACGGCGCTGCGCCATCGGGTGGGCTCCCTGCTCATCGTCGGTGTAGAAACAACTTCTCTCACCGCGATTGAAGCTGCATGGCTGCGCGCTCTGCAGCCGGGTGGATTGATTCTTTTCCGCCGCAACGTGGAGTCGGCGGCGCAGATTCATGCGCTGTTGCAGCAGACGGCCTTGGCGCTGTCGCAGCCCTTCTTTCGCTGCATCGATCTTGAAGGCGGCACGGTGGATCGTCTGCGCGATTTGATCGGGGCGACGCCTTCCGCAGCAGAAGCCGCTTCTACCGGCAGCCCGGCGATCTTCCGCGAGCACGGCGCTTTTATCGGGCGCGCGCTGCATTCGCTGGGGTTCAATCTCGATCTGGCCCCGGTGCTCGACCTGGCGCTTCCCGCGGCGCTGCCGGTGATGGGAACGCGCGTGGTTTCTCCGGATCCAGCCCAGGTGATTGCGTATGCCCGCGAATTTCTTGCGGGGCTGGCGCAGCATGGCGTGCTGGGATGCGGCAAGCATTTTCCCGGGCTGGGCGGCGGCGCATTGGATTCCCATCATGCGATGCCGCGCATCCCGCGCACCTGGGAGCAGGTATGGCAGCAGGATCTGGAGCCGTATCGCGCGCTTGCCTCTGAGCTGCCGCTGGTTATGGTGAACCATGCCGCGTATCCGAAGATCGAAAAGCCGTTGCGGCCTGCATCGCTCTCCCGCTTCTGGATTCAGGAGGTGCTGCGCGGAAAAATGCGATATCGCGGCCTGGTGATCTCGGACGATATGGAAATGGGCGGAGTGCTGAAGCAAGCGCCGCTCGAAGGAGCGGCGATCGAGGCCATTGCCGCAGGAACCGATCTGCTCGAAATCTGCCATCGTGGCGATCGTGTTCTTATCACGCACGAGGCGCTACTGCGCGAGGCCGAGCGCTCGCCTGCTTTTGCGCGACGTGTGAATGCGGCGGCTGCGCGCGTATGGCAAAGCACGACGGCGGCTGATCGGCAAAGCTCTGCTGCCGAAGCCGCTCTCCGCGGCGGGGTTGAAAAAGCTTCAGGAGATGCAGCAGCGCCTGCGAGACAAAATCGTCAAGGCGAGGGCAGCGCAATGACGAGTCGCCGCGCTGGAGCAAATCCTCTGCAAACTATGACCGTGGCCGGAATCATGAGCGGCACTTCCGCCGATGGGATCGACGTGGCGCTGGTCCGGATCAGGCCTCCTGCTGGCGCGGTATCGAAACATGTGTTCAAGCTTCGCCTGCTGGCCCATGTTGCTGTGCCCTATCCGGCAGCGGTTCGCAGACGCGTACTGCAAGCGATGAACGGATCGAATGAATCGGTCGCGGAGCTTTCGCAGCTTCACTGGCGACTGGGACAGCTGTATGCGGATGCAGTCGAAGTTGCGCTGCAGCGGCATCCGATGCGACTCGATCTGATCGGCTGTCATGGTCAGACGATCTATCATCAGGCGGAGGCGCGGCGGACGCTGGGCGGCAACGTGGCCTGTACCTGGCAGATGGGAGAAGCTTCGGTCATTGCCGCGCGGCTCGGCATTCCGGTTGTTTCGGATTTCCGTCCCGCCGATTTGGCAGCGGGTGGACAGGGTGCGCCGCTGGTGCCACTGCTGGATTACGTTGCGTTCCGTCATCCGACGCGGAATCGCGTTCTGCAAAACCTTGGCGGCATCGGGAATCTCACCGTAGTCCCGGCGAATGCGAGGCCTGAAGATGTTTTCGCTTTCGACACCGGTCCGGCCAACATGGTCATCGATGCCATCATGATGGAATGTTTTGGCAAACAATATGACGCGCGTGGAATGATCGCTGCGCGCGGACAAGTACTCGACCGGATTGTGCGTGAATTTCTTTCCCATCGATTTTTCCAGTCGGCTCCGCCAAAGTCCGCTGGACGGGAGGAGTTTGGGCGCGAGTTCACGGCGCGATTTCTGGCGCGGTGCCGCCAGCTCAGCACGCCGCGACGAAGATGCCGTTGCAACCGCCACGGCGTTGACCGCCGCGCAGCATTTCCCTCGCGTGGAAGCAATTCGTGCAACCGGCTCTGGCAGCCGCGGCCACCGATTTCATCGTTGCCGGAGGAGGCGCGAAGAACCTGACGCTGATGAGGATGATTGGCGAGGAACTGTCGGAATTCGGAAACGTTGCTATCAAAACCAGCGACGATTTCGGCATGCCGATCGCGGCCAAAGAAGCGATGGCGTTTGCGCTGCTGGCGTATCAGACATGGCATCGCCTGCCGGGCAATCTGCCGCGCGCCACCGGCGCGAAACGCGCAGTTGTTCTTGGGAAAATCACCTATGGATGAACGCCCGAGGCCGTGGGCGTTCATTTGGCTGCCGGTTGCCGTCCTCTGCATTCTCTGCCTTGTCGCGGGATGCCGTCAGCAGCCGGTCGATCCATCCACGGTGACCGTGGTGATTGAAAGCAGCCCGACGAATCTCGATCCGCGCATTGGGACCGATGCGCAATCGGAGCGCATCGACGAGCTGATTTTCGATTCCCTGGTGAAAAAGGATCCACAATTCAACCTGCAGCCCGATCTGGCGGTGCGATGGGAAATGCCGAACCCGCTGACGTACATTTTTCACTTGCGCACCGGGGTCAAATTTCAGAATGGCCAGCCGCTCACTTCGCGGGATGTGAAATGGACGCTCGATTCCATGCTGAATCACACCATTTTGACCGCGAAATATCAGGCATTCCGTAATGTTGAGCGTGTCGAAGCCCCAGACGCGGAGACCGTCGTCATTCACATGAAGCAGCCGGATGCTTCCCTGTTGTGGAATCTTTCCGATGGGGCTTTTGGCGTGGTGCCGTACGGCAGCGGAAGCGATTTTCAGCGGAATCCGATCGGCACGGGCCCGTTTCGTTTCGTGCGGCAGGAAGTGGATAAGGAGGTTGTGCTGGAGCGCAATCCGCATAGCTGGCAGGAAATGCCGAAGATCGACCGCCTGCAATTCAACGTCGTTCCCGATGGAACCACGCGGGCACTCGAACTAAGGAAGGGCTCGGCGGATGTCGCGCAGAATGCGCTGACGCCGGATATGACCTGGTCTCTGCTCCGCGATCCCCAACTTGCGGTGGCGTCGGCTCCGGGAACGGTCGTGCAATATCTCACCTTCAACCTGCGCGATCCCTATCTGCGCGATGTCCGGGTGCGGCGCGCCATCGCGTATGCGATGAATCGGCCGCTGATTATCGCGACGCTGCTGCGTGGCGAGGCGCGACCCGCCGACAGCCTGCTGCCGCCGAATCATTGGGCGTACAACGGCAACGTGACCCATTACCCTTACGATCCTGCCAGGGCGCGCAGCCTGCTCGAGGCGGCGGGATACAAGCCCGGCCGTGATGGCGATCCGATTTCATCTGGAGATGAAGACCTCCAACGATGAAGGCACGCGCCTGCTGGCGATGGCTCTGCAGCAGCAGTTGCGCGCGGTGGGAATTGCGCTCGACGTGCGGAGTTTTGAATTCGCCACATTTTATTCCGATATTTCGCATGGCGCATTCGGCATTTATGGGCTGCGCTGGATTGGCGGCAACGAGGACCCGGACATTTTCCGGTATGCGTTTGCCACTTTCAGCTTTCCGCCCAGGGGCGCCAATCGCGGGCGGTATTCGAACCCCGAAGTGGATCGATTGCTGGAGGCCGCCGCTGCGGAATCCAGTCAGGAACAGCGCAAAGCGGCTTATGATCGCGTGCAGCAGATTCTCGCGAACGATCTGCCCAGCCTGCCGCTGTGGTATTTGAATTCGGTGGTCATCTACAACCGCCGGCTTACCGGGATTGAGGCGTCTGCCTCCGGAACATTTTATTTTCTGGAAACTGCCGTTCCGCATACCGGGCGATAAAGCATTTTAAAAATAGCTGTATCTCTTCGGAAATGCAGAGGTCCTTCGCTCCGCTCAGGATGATGGCATCTGTGACGGTGGATTCATTCTTGGCAAAAACAAAATACAGAGGTCCTTCGCTCCGCTCAGGATGACGAACGCGTGGAGGAGACAAAGCAATCCCACCCCGCAACTACGCTCGTCGGGTACCCGGGATTGGCACACCCGTCGCACCCGTATTCGACTCGGTTCCGCGATGATCCGCCAACTGCACCGTCAGCAGCATGGCGGGCACAAGAAATACGATCGAATTGAGCACCCACATGATGACACCCGCCGTCACCTGGTCCGACAGCGGTGAGATATGGAATGGATTTGGACCGGCGACGTAAAACGCGTAGATGGGACGGTTGCAAAAGGCGAGAAACGCTGAAAGCGCGGTGTTCACGATGTCGGCCGACAGCAAGTACAGCACAACTATCCAGTTGTTGGCGCGGACCGGGCTTGGCCACGGATGCAGGATGACGTACCAGAAAAGCAGCGCCGTCGCCAGAAAGCAGATGTGCTCCATATCATGCACGTTTTCATGGCGAAGGGCGAAGTCGTAGGCCCGCGGCAGATGCCAGGCCAGAAAAACAAAATTGAATGCGAGCCATGCGATTACTGGCGCTGCAAGGAAATGGCCGATAATGCGAACCGGGCGCGAGGCTATCAGCGGACCGATCAGCTTTCGAACCGGCCATCGCGGGAGTCCGCGCAACAGCGGGACCACCGGCGCGCCCAGCAACAGCAGAGGCGGCACCGCGGACATGAGCAGGAAGTGCTGCACCATGTGAGCGCTGAGCAGCGCATCGGCGAAACCGTCGATCGGCGATGCAATGGCCAGCCACAGGACAAACATGCCGCTGAGAAAACAAAGCAGACGGCCACCGGTGAAATATGCGGGACGCGTTTTCCGGATCGCATTCCAGCCCCGTATATAGATTGCCGACACAAACACCACGGCGGCGGTCAGTCCCAAAGGCGGCGACCATGCGGCGAGAATCACCTGGCTTTCTGTGGCCATAGCTGGCGTTACTCGGTTGCGCCCGAATGCGGTTCCGGGTGCTGCGATAGCCGGCGGGCATCGTTCTGCGCCGGGTATTGGTTTCCATTCAGCGTCTCAAGAAAGCTCGCGAGCGCGGTCATCTCCGGCGGGCTGATTGCGCTGCCGAAGGCCGGCATGTTTCCGCTGCCCTGCAGTACCTGCCGGATTATCTGACTCTCCGTCATTCGGGTAGCAATCCTATCCAGTTCCGGCCCCCGTTTTCCGCCCAGGCCGTCCAGCGAATGGCAGTTTCGGCATTGCTTATTTTGAAAGACCAGCGCACCCTGGCGTTCAAGCGGCGTCCTTCCCTCCAGGAACTTCGGCTGCACGGGGTCTCCCGTCCAGGCATTCATCTTCGGACTCCAGGGCGTGGTCTGGCCGAGCCGGGTAAAAATGGTGATGGAAACGACAATGACGATCAACATCAACATGGCGATGGGACGGCGCGACCAGTGCCTCTCTCCCTGTCCGGCATAGAGCGGCAGGGCCAGCATCCACAGGATTGCGACGATTGGCGTAATCAGAATCAGCGGCGTCTCAAGGTTGGGCGGCAGCAATGCGAACAGCGCGAAAATCCATAGAAACGGAACGTCCGGCTTTGGATAGGTCTGGATGATGGTTGGATCCGGCGGCCCTCCTGGCCCAATTGGCCCGAAGAACCAGGCAAACGCCATGATCACCAGGATGATTCCGGCGGCAAAAAACGCGTCCTTCCAGGCGCCGTCCGGAACAAAAGGAATTCCGTCCTTTTTGATTTCTTCCTCGTATTCGCGCATGTAGGTGGTTCTGCGCACCAGCCGCCCGGGCATGGGCCAATCGCTGATTCCGACGTATAGGACCATCCATATATGGATCGCCACCAGAGCGATGAGTATTCCCGGGATGACGAAGACATGCAGCATGAAGAAGCGGGAAACGGTGGTCGCTCCGAGGATGGGGCCACCCATCAGCAAGTGCACCAGCCACCCGCCGATAAAAGGAACGCGGCCCATAATCGATGCGCCGATGCCGAGCCCCCAGTACGCATCCTGATCAAAACGCAGAACCTGGCCAGTGAATGCCATGCCGAGAGTCATGAGCAGCAGGAACACGCCCGTGATCCAGTTGAGTTCGCGGGGAAATTTGTAGGCGCCGAAGGTAAACACCTGGGCCATATGGATCAGCACGATGGCGACCATGAAGTCCGAACCCCAGCCGTGCAGCGCGCGCAGGAACCAGCCCAATGTCAGGCCGTGATTGAGAAAATTCAGACTGTTCCAGGCGTCGCGGGCAGTGGGCGTATAGACCATCGCCAGCAGAATTCCAGTTACGACCTGGAGGATCAGGATGACGGTTGCGGCGCTGCCGAAGACATACCACCAACTAGCGCTATTTCTGGGAATGGGGTGCTCGGCCGCCTCTTTGATGGGTTTCTCAAAGCCCAGGCGGCGATCAAGCCAATGATAGAGCGCGAGGCTCTTTTGTTTTATCCCTGCTGGCATGGCGAGCTTTCCGGTTTGGCAATACTGGCCTGTGTTGACAGCGTGGGCATTTCGCCCGCCCAGATCATTAACTGATTGCCGACGATCTTATGCTTGTATTCATAGAGCCCGCGCGGTGGAGGTCCCGCGGCCCGCGCGCCATCCTCGTAATAGACGCCGCCGTGACAGGGGCACATGAACAGCCTGGATTGTGCGAACCAGTGCACGGGACATTCCATGTGGGCGCAATTGATGGCGAAAACCTGGAACCGCCGCCCGTCGATGTTCCGCACCCAGCAGGGCAGGGTCGCGGTCTGCCCGTCGGCCGGCGTGATGTCGGGATTCCGATACCGCCCGAGCCGGGTCTCACCTCTTGGAAATTGCTCGAGATTTCCAACCGGAACCCAGTGGTTCCATCCCAGGTTGGTCTGAAAAAGAGGGGCGAGCAGATAACCGATTACCGGCACCGCAAGAACCAGACCTATCACGCCATTGAGGGCAACGGCGACCATCATGAGAAACTTTCGCCGGGAATATTCACTCGGCTCCTTCATCGGGTTTCTGAAGTTGACCAAATCCTTCAAAACGCTGTTCAAAACCCACCCCTTGCCCCCGCTGTCCGCGGTTTCATCTAGTGCTGCTGGTTTGGAAAAGTCCGGCCAGGAAACTGCACGCGATGAGACACCAGCCAGGCGACGATGTCCGTCACGTCTTTATCGGTCATGGCTTTTCCCTGCACGTCCGTGCGCCAGTCCGGCATGTTCTCTCCGGGCATACCGGCCACAATGATGTCGCGCAGTGCCTGATCACTGATCAGTGAAAGATATGTTGGGTCGACAATCGAACCCACGGCGGATTCCGGCTTGGACGCGGCCGCGAAGCGACTGGATTGGGTTTTCCCCGGCGATTCACCTTGCCCGTCAGCTCCATGGCACCGAGCACAATAAAATTGAAATGCGGCTTGTCCCTGAGCAGGATCGCCTTTTGACGGCTGGGGTGTAGCCGGGCGCGTTCGCTCCGTTCAGAATGTCCGGCTTGGTCCAGCGCGACATCATTCCATTCACGATTATTTCGATCTGCTGATGGGTCAGCAACCCGCCTGCGCCATATCCGAAAGGCGGCATCAAAGTATGCGGAACACCATCAGAGACAATCTGCAGGATTCGGTCCCTGCCAGCCCATGTGAGGTACACAGGATTATCGAGAGACAGTGCCGCACCGTGTGTGCCCCGATCTCCGTGGCAGGCGGAGCAGTTTTCGCGGTACAGAGTTGCGAAATTATGTTCCTGTTGCGGGCGCAGCGTCTCGCTGCGAAAGCCGGGCTTGCCGGTACTGCATCCCGCCACGCCGAGGGCCAACATGGCGGCCAGAACTGTCGCTCCCATGAAACGTCTCTTCATTGGGGACGGTCCTCACGGTGCTCCTGTTCTTCCACCTGCGAAACCAGCCCGGCGCGTACGGCAAATGGCAACTCCTGGTACTGCTTGGTGCGTACCCGAACATGGAGGTTGACAACGAATCCGGCGACCAAGCCGAATGCAACCTGGGAAACGATGAACCACAGCCAGTCGATCCGCTGGTTCAGGGTCGGACTGACCGCCTCCAGTGTGGCGTAGAGAAGCCCGGTCCAGAATATAGGTGCAAGAAATCCGGCGGTGAGGATGGGTTTCCTTGGAAACATGGGGAGAATCGCGCCATAGAGCAGTCCGACCAGAACGGAGGCAAGTATATGGACCAGCCCGGCTACCAGCAGGCCCTCCAGATGAAAGGAAGTCAGAAACTGGATGCTCCTTGTGGCCCAGTCGGGGATAGCAATTGCCGCCAGAAGATTCGGCGCGTACCAGAGGCTGTGATATCGGATCAGCCCATAAAACGTGGCCGGGGCAATCATGGCGATGCCGCCGGCGATTCCACCCTTCACGCCGGCACCCAACGTCCACCTCTCGACCGGAAGAACCTTCCTGTGCCGCTCGGAAATCGGCAGACGGTCCACTTCGGTTCGCGTACTTTTTATCTCGACCACTTGAGTTTCGACAGAAACATTCTCACACTGCTCGTGCGGCAGGACATTCTTAAACCAGCCGACGGAGGAGCGGATCATCAGGATGACTCCCACGGCGCTGACGGCCCAATGCGTCACCAGTCCGGCAAAGAGCAGGGTGATACCGAGGGCGAGCACAATCGGCCACTCGGTCGGCGCAGGCAAATGAATGACGTGCCGGGAGGGAGGAGCGTGCTCGCTATCGAAATCGGTCTTCATCGTCCGTTTTCCGTCATCTTCCAATGATGTACACCACGGTAAAGACAACCACCCACACGGCATCGACAAAATGCCAGTAAAGAGACAAGGTATGGAACTGGTGAAAATGCTCATCCGTTACTCTGCCGAACAAGCCCAGCAGCAGCACAATACTCAGCATCAGCAATCCAATGATGACGTGGGTGGCATGAAGACCCACCAGAGAATAAAAGGCGGTTCCGAACATGTTGGTCCGGATGGTGAAGCCGCGGTTGAAAATCAGGTCGTGCCACTCTTTCCCGGTGCCAAGAAGAAAGATAATCGCCAGCAGAATCGTAGCTGCCAGCCATCCCAGGAACCGTACCTGGCTGCGCTTCCGCAGACCCTCGGCGGACATATGCATGGTGATGCTGCTGGAAAGCAGACAGACAGTGATGAATATGGGCGGCTCGAGAACCTGCGCTGGAGTGGGCCCGCTAAGACTTTTACCGAGATAGTAGAGGTAAGCCACGACGAAGATCAGAAACATCGCCGATTCTGCCATGATCAGGCAGTACATCCCCACGGTGCCTCGATAGGGCAGCGTCCACACACTGTCTTTGGGATCGCAGGTAAAGGGAATTGTCGTCATTGGGCCGCCATCTTATTCTCGGTACCGAACTCATACTTCCAATCCGGATCCTCGGGGTGCTTCATGTCCCACAGCGGACGCGCGCTGCGAACCATCGGCTCATCGGCGAAGTTGTAGGCGGGCGGAGGAGATGTCGTCGCCCATTCGAGCGTCCACGCATCCCAGGGATCGTTGCCGGCCGGTTCCCCTTTGAAATGCGAGAGGACCAGGTTGACGACAAAAATAATGATCGCGATTGCCTGAATGAAGGCGCCGATGGTAATGATCATGTTCCAGATGGCCCAGTGATGGCCGGGCTCATAGGTGTATACCTCGCGCGGCATTCCCAGCAGGCCGGGAATATGCATCGAATCGAACGTCATGTGGAAGCCGAGTACAAACAACCAGAAATGCCATTTGCCCAGAGTGCTGTCCATCAGGCGTCCGGTCATCTTCGGGAACCAGTAGTAAAACGCGCCGAAGAGGCAGAACAGAATTCCGCCGACAATGACGTAGTGGAAATGCGCGACCACGAAGTAGGAGTTGTGCAATTGCCAGTCGAACGGCGCCACCGACAGCATGATTCCGGTAAGGCCTGCCGCCACAAACTGGAATACAAATGCGGTCAGAAAGAGCATCGGCACTGTAAAACGTATTTTCCCGCCCCACATGGTCGCCAGCCAGTTGAAGATCTTTATGCCCGTGGGCACGGAGATAATCATGGTCGAGATGACAAACGCAGTGTTGGCGGAAGGCCCCATTCCGACGGTGAACATGTGATGGGCCCAGACAGTAAAACTGATAAATCCGATGCCGACCGAGGCCGCCACCATGGCGGGATAACCGAAGATCGCCTTTCGCGAGAACACCGGAATAATTTCATTGGCGAACCCGAAAGCCGGCAGCACCAGGATGTAAACCTCGGGATGGCCGAAGATCCAGAAGAAGTGCGCCCAGAGTACCGCCGAGCCCCCGGCCTGGGCATCGAAGAAGTGGGCGCCCAGGAAGCGGTCGAGCAGCAACATGATCTGCGCGGCAGAGAGTGGGGGGAACGCTCCGAGCACCATGATCGAGGTGATCAGCATGAGCCAAACGAACAATGGCATGCGGTTCAGCCTCATGCCCTTGCAACGCATGCAGATTGTCGTCACAACGATATTCAGCGCCGTTCCGATCGATCCGATTCCGCTGATAAAAATTCCCAGCGCCCAGTAGTCGGCGCCATGCCCTCTTTCAAAGGGTATTTCGGTCAGCGGTGCATAGGCGAACCAACCGGCATCGGGTATGCCCGAACCACCGTAAACGCCCTTGCCGCCGACTACGCTGTAATACAGCAGGCTGGCGCCGAACAGGAAAATCCAGAAGCTAAAAGCGTTCAGGCGCGGAAACGCCATGTCGCGCGCGCCGATCATCAGCGGCACCATATAATTTGCGAACCCGAACAGAACCGGCATGGCCACGAAGAAAATCATGGTTGTGCCGTGCAGCGTGAACAGCTGGTTGTATTGTTCGGGGCTGAGAAAGGTTGAATTCGGCACGGCGAGCTGAATACGCATCAGCAAAACTTCAACCCCGCCAATGATGAGAAACATCAACGCGGCGGCAATGTACATCAGGCCGATCTTCTTGTGGTCCGTAGTCACGATCCATTCGTGCATCACCTCCAGATACAAGCGGGGATGCTTTTCTTTGGGCGTTAGATCGATCGTCCCGGAAAGCGGTATGGAATCAGCCATGGAATTTGTTCCCTGCTCTTCGAAAACCTGTTTCTTCAGCGTTACCAGACAGGACTACTTCAGCGTTATCAAATAAGAAGCGATTTCAGCGATATCCCGATCGCTTAATTTCATGGCCGGCATATTGCAGCCGGGCTTGAATGCGTCCGGATTTTTGATCCACTTCTCCAGATTATCTTTCGTATTTGGCAAGATGCCGGAGGCAATCGTATCCCGGCTCATCAGATGCGTCAGATCGGGACCGTAGCGGCCGTTCGCAACGGTTCCCCGGACCGCATGACAGTTGATGCAGGCGTTTTGCTCGAAAACAGCGCGGCCTTCAGCCGCCGCCGGGTCCGCAACCGCATTCTTCTGCTGATTCGCAATCCACTTCTGAAAGTCGGCCGGAGATTCCGCATAGACGCGAATCAGCATTCTCGCGTGTTCCGCGCCGCAATACTGTGCGCACTGCCCGAGATAGATGCCCTTGGCCTCGGGTTGAATCCATATTTCATTCACCTGGCCGGCAAAAAGATCGGTTTTGCCGTTCAGGCGTGGAACCCAGAAGCTGTGATCGACATCCGCGGTGGCGAGTTTCAGGTAAGTCGGCAGCGGGCGTTTCGGGTCGGCCGTGACCGGCACGTGCAATTCGTTTGCAGTCACCACACCATATTTGGGATATCGGAATTCCCACCAATAGCGGTGTCCGACGACCATCACATTCAACGCCTGTTTGGGTTGTTTCGCGTTTTGGATTACAAAAATGACGCGCACAGTCGAGAGAAAAAGCACAAACACAATAAGAATTGGAATGACGGTCCAGGACAGTTCAATCTGATTGCTTCCGTAAATCTGGGGAGGTTCACGCTGGTCATCCCCGGGTCGCTGGCGATAACGGATCACCACATGCAGTAATAGCGCTGAGACTGTGACCCAGATCGCGCCGGTAACGATGAGCACAAAGATCGAAAGCCGGAAGATATCGTGCGCGGGAACGGACTGAGGATGGAAGATGTTCGTCGAAGAGGTAAAAAGCTTGTCGAATAAGCTGGAACCCTGGTGGTCGGGGGAACCGGCTGCCATCAGGCTGAGCGTGCGGAGATGAAAATGCCGCTGGACAGCGCCGAGCAGTCCGGCTGACCGCATCGCTCCCAGATGGATGAACTTCAAAGCCTTGCTCCCGCTAAATCACGTTTCTGAATTGCATCGTGGAGATATTCTTCGATTACCTCAAGGTTTGCACGGCAGCATTGGCTATGCAGCGAGGCACCAGTGGACATTCCAGTATGCCATCCCTGTCTGGATGAAGTTGAGTGAGGTTGGTTTTTGAAGCATTAACTCTGGATGAGATGCGGCGTCGCTCGACGAGTTTGTCCTTGCATCACTGGCGGATCCGCGGATTCACCACAGCGTAGAGCGCATCGGTCAGCAGATTCACCAGAACATATGTCAGGCCGATTGCGAGAATGCATCCCTGCACCAGCGGATAATCGCGATTGGAGATTGCCGCGATGGTAAGCCGGCCCAGACCGGGCCAGGAGAAAATCGTTTCCGTCACAATGGCGCCGGCCAGCAAAGCGCCGAACTGCAGGCCGACGATGGTCAGCAGCGGGATCATCGCATTCGGCAGTGCGTGGCGATAGACAACGGCGCGCTCGGAAAGCCCCTTGGCGCGCGCTGTGCGAATGTAATCCTGACCCAGTTCTTCCAGCATCGAGGTGCGGACCATGCGGGTCAGGATTGCGGCCAGCGCGGTTCCCAGGGTGACGGTCGGCAGCACAAAATGCTTCCACGATCCTGTTCCGGAGACCGGAAGCCAGCCCAGCGCGATGGCAAAAACCAGAATCAAAATCGGGCCGAGGGTGAAGGTCGGAAACGATACGCCGAACAGGCTAACGGCGCCGAGCCATCGATCCTGCCACTTGCCGCGACTGCGCGCCGAAGCGATGCCCGCTGGAAAGGACAGTAGAATCGCCAGCAATATTGCCGGGATAGCCAGCTCCAGTGTGTACGGATAACGCGACAGGATCAGTTGCGTAACCGGCATGTTCAAGCGGATCGAATGACCCAGATTTCCGTGCAATACACCGTTCCAGTAGCGGACATATTGCGTGCCCAGGGGAACATCGAGGCCATAGGCATGACGCAGCGCGCCGATGTCGGCGACGCTTGCTCCTTCGCCCAGCATCTGCTCGACCGGGTCTCCGGGAACAAGATGGATCAGAAAGAAGATAAGGGAAACGACCAGCCACAACACCGGGATCAGAAGCAGCAGGCGCTTCAGCAGGGTCCGCCATGCAGCATTCATGCCGGCTTGCGGACTTCGTCCGTTGGCTGAGCGGGGCGAAGATGTTCCGCGTCTATCGCTGTTTCCGGCTCGACACGCACCCCCGTGATGCGCCGGTTCTCCATCCCAACGATGGTGAATCTGCGGCCCTCGTAGGAAATAGAGTCGCCCAGCGCGGGAATTTTCTGCATGTGGACCAGCAGAAATCCAGCCAGGGTTTCCACCCCGCCGTCGTGCGAAAGATGCCATCCCATCTGGGTTTCCAGATCCAGCAAAGTCACGCTGCCATCGAGTACCAGCATTCCGGAAGAGAGTTTCTGCAGAGAGCTTTCCCGCACGTCGAATTCGTCCTCCATCTCGCCGACAATCTGCTCCAGCGCATCTTCCACCGTGACCAGTCCGGTAACGGAACCGAATTCATCGACGACAATTGCAAGATGCCGTCGCCTTGTCTGGAACTCCGCCAATAAGTCGGATACCGCTTTGGTCTCCGGCACCACGATCACATCGTGCATCAGCTGTTCGAGCCGCATCGGATCTTCGTCGCCGCGGGTGAACGCTGGATAGGGCAAATTCTTTGGCGTGCTTTGCGTCAGCGCACGAAAATGCATCCAGCGCGCCAGATCCTTGGCGTAGACGACCCCCACGATATGCTCGGGGCCAAGTGCCGGATCGAAAATGGGAATACGCGAGCGCTGGATCTGGGTAATTCGCGCATTGGCTTCGGCCAGCGGAAGATCGGCGGGCAGGGAAAATATTTTCTGCCGCGGGGTCATGATCTCGCGGACGGTAATGGTATCGAGATCGAGCACGCGGTGAATGATCGTCTCCTGCTTTTCCGGCAACAATCCCATGTGCCTGGTGGCGGTGGCGATTAACTTCAGCTCCTCCGGCGAATGCGCGCTCCGCTCCGCCACGGGGGACAGCCGGAACAGACGCAATACCAGCTCTGCCGATGTATTCATCAAATGAACCACGGGTCCGGTCACGCGCATGAAGACAGCAATGGGACCGGCGATACCCAGCGCGACTTTTTCCCCTTGCCGCAGCGCCAGCGATTTCGGTACCAGTTCGCCAAAAATCACCTCAAAATACGTGATCAGGCAAAATGCAAAAATCGCCGCGAGCAGGCTGCCGTAAAGCCGCGCATGGGGCAGGACGGAAAACCACGGCAGCAGCAGGCGTGCCACGAACGGCTCCCCCAGCCAGCCGAGCGTGAGACTCGCCAACGTTACACCCAGCTGGACGGCGGGAAGAAAGTCGTCCAGATTCGCCTGCAAGTCCGCCACAATGCGCGCGCCGGGATGCCGCTGCTCGATCAGCTGCTGCACGCGGGTGCGGCGCAGCGATACCAGGGCGAACTCCGCAGCGACAAAAAACGCATTGCAGAGGATCAGTGCCACAATGGCGGCAGCCCGAAATAGCGGCATAGTGGGCATTTGCCTCCGAGTCTAGCAGGAGAACCGCGGTCGAGGAGAGTCCCGCGGGTGCGCGTTTTCAATTGACGATTTGTGAACCTTCGCGCAATTTTCCGTATCTCTCCGCCCAATTGGGTAGTAGATTGCCAGTAAACACCCTTCGCGGAGGAATTTTTATGCGTCCCACCCCAGGAGCCGTCGCAGCCCTTGCCGTTATCTGCGCTTCCACTTTTTCCTATGCAGCGGATATAAGTTTTCATCGGTCGCTGACAGTAAGCAGCAGCGAAACTGTTGCGCTGAATGTCTGCAACAACTCGGGGATGATCGACGTACATGGAACCGACGGTAACAAGATCAACATTTCCGCGAAGATCCACAAAAGCAACTGGCATGCTTTCGGAAACGAAGCGCAGATGAAAGATCTTGCCGCCAAACCGCCCATTCAACAGACCGGTAACGCGATCCATGTCGGAGACAAGGAGACCTGCGACGAAAGCACAAACCACAATGTCGACATCGATTATGAGATCTCCGTTCCAAAGAACACAACTGTCATCGCCAACAGCGGATCCGGCAACATCCACGTGGAGGGCGTTTCTGGCTTTGTACACGCGAACACCGCCAAGGGAGACATTGTTGCGAACGGAATCGGCTCCGACTCGAAGCTGCAAACAAGGTCAGGCACGATTGACATCCAGGATGCGCATGGCACGTTGAGGGCCCTGAGTGGATCCGGGAGCCTGGACCTGCGCGACTCCCAGCTCAGTGACGCGACTCTGCAGACGGCTTCCGGAAGCATCACAACAACCAAACTTCATGGAGGACTGCGGGCCAACTCCGGTTCCGGCAATTTACTGATCGCAGGCCTGCCGACTTCCGACTGGGAAATGGAGACAAGCTCGGGAAATATCCGCTTTGAGGGCGAAGCCAATGCAAAATTCAACCTCGATGCGGAGAGCGGCTCGGGCAAACTTATCTCCAAGCTTCCCAACCCGGTGTCAGATCACGCCAGCAGCGGGGTGCTGAAGATTCCTGTCAATGGCGGCGGTCCGGAAGTGAAAATGTATACCCGGTCAGGAAATATCGACTTGCAATAACCGGAACGCCGGTCGTTCCGATACCAGCATCGTCTGGATCCCTCGCTCTGCTCGGAATGACAAACACTCTGGTTACCGCAGATCGCGCACGCAGCCGGGATTCTCTGGATTCTTCACTGCGTTCAGAATGACAGACCAAGACGCGCGGCTCGCATACAGTAGACCTATGGTACTGACTGTTCGCAAAATTCCGGCTGAGCGGCTGCGTTTGTTTGTGTTCGATCTGGATGGAACCCTGATCGACTCTCGCGCCGATCTGGCGCAATCCGTCAACGGAATGCTGCGGCACTTCCATCGCCATGAGCTGCCGGAAGATATCATCGCCAGCTACATCGGCGATGGCGCGGGAATGCTGGTGCGCCGCGCGCTCGGCGACCCCGAGGACAACCGGCTGGTAAACGATGCCGAAGCGTATTTTCTGGATTATTATCGCGAGCACAAGCTGGACAACACGTATGTCTACGATGGCTGTCATTCGGTCCTGGAGGCGCTGCGCGGCCATCCTGGCAAACCGCTGATCGCGCTGCTGAGCAACAAGCCGGTGGGGCCATCGCGCGCCATCTGCGAAGCGCTCGGCCTGGCGGAGTTCATGTTTCGGATCTATGGCGGAAATAGTTTTCCGACGAAAAAGCCCGACCCCCTGGGACTGGAAACGCTGCTGCGAGAGGCCGCAGTTGCGCCGGACGAAGCTGTAATGATCGGCGATTCGGATGTCGATATCCTGACCGCGCAAAATACCGGGACATATTCGATCGGCTGCAGTTATGGTCTTTCGCCACATTCGCTGGAGGTGGCACCGCCCGACGTTCTAATCCACAGGCCGGGGGACTTAATGGCGGTGCTGGGCCTGTAACTCTCTAACCCGGATTGACAGCGGCTAATATCGCAATGGGAAACCCATACAGAATTGTTCCGTGGCCACGGCGTGTCACCAGATCGAGCGCATCGTCCTCCAGGGAGTCTTCAAAACGCTTGCGGACGCGGGTTTCGTCTCCGTCATTCGGGAAGGAATGCCGCAAGAGATCTTCGAGATCGCCTTCGAGACGATAAGCGCCTACACTCGGCTCGCCCAAGCCTGCTTGCTGAAATAAAGCACACAGTTCTTCGACCGGCAGCGCGCGAACATGCGAAGGATCGCGTAATCGCTCCAGCGCGTTGAAGGCGTCGGCCTTGGCCGCTGCGGGCGAGGAGTCGGCCACGACGACCTTTCCTCCAGGACGGCAGACGCGGCGCATTTCTTTCAGTGCCGCGAGAGGATCGAGGAAATGATGGAAGGTAAACCGCGTCGCGACAATCGAGAACTCGCCATCCTTGTACGGCAACGCGATTGCATCGCCGATTTCCCACTTCACGTTCGTCAGCCCCTGGTCGCGCTCGACGATCTTCGCCTGTTCGAGCATGGCCGGGGTCAGATCGCACCCGGTGGCCTGCCGCACCACGTGAGCGAACGCGCAGGTCAGCAAACCCGGCCCACAAGCGACGTCGAGTACCGTATCGTCTGGATGCGGTTCAGCCATCTGCAGGATGCGGTCGAGAATTTCCCGATTGCGAATGGCGGGCGATGTGGCAAACGGCTGCGCCTGTCGTGTGAACTGGTCTAAGATCACGGCGTTGTGGGCAGCGGTATTGTGTTCTGAGTGCATTTTTCCTCCCAACAAATCGGTTCGACACTCTTATGTGGCGGGCATCTCCTGTATCCCTTGTCTGCTTTATTACAATAGAACTATATGGATTTTGAGCTTGTCAGCGATTACCAGCCGCGCGGTGACCAGGCGCGTGCCATCGACGAACTGGTGCGCGGCGTTGCCGGCGGGGAAAAACATCAGGTATTGCTGGGCGTCACCGGCTCGGGCAAGACCTTCACCGTTGCCAAAGTAATTGAGCAGTTGAACCGGCCCGCGCTGATTCTGGCCCACAATAAAACCTTGGCGGCCCAGCTTTATCACGAATTCAAGCAGTTCTTCCCGCGCAATGCGGTTGAGTATTTTGTGTCGTATTACGACTATTATCAGCCCGAAGCTTACATTCCATCGAGCGATCTCTACATTGAAAAAGAAGCCACCATCAATGAGCAGCTCGATCAGCTTCGTCTCTCCGCCACGCGTTCCCTTTTTGAGCGGCGCGATGTCATCATCGTTTCATCCGTCAGCTGCATCTACGGCCTGGGATCACCGGAAGCTTATTACGGCATGCTGATGCTGCTCGAACGTGGCCAGAAGATTCGCCGCGAGGACATCACGAAACGGCTGGTCGAAATTCTCTACGAGCGCAATGATGTGGACTTCCGGCGCGGGACCTTTCGCGTACGCGGAGACGTGATCGAGGTCTTCCCCACTTACGATGAGAGCGCGTACCGCATTGAGCTCTTCGGCGATGAGATTGAATCGCTGTCGCAGATCGATCCTCTGTTCGGCACCGTCAAGCAGAAGTACGCGCGGCTGCCAATCTATCCGAAGAGCCATTATGTCGTGCAGCCGGAGCGCAAGAAGACTGCCATTGAAGGCATCCTTGCCGAGCTGGACTGGTGGGAGAAAGGCATCGAAGCCGATGGTCGGATGGTGGAGGCGCAGCGCATCCATCAACGGACGAGGTTCGATCTCGAGATGATCAAGTCGATGGGCTACTGCCACGGTATCGAAAATTATTCACGACATTTTTCGGGCCGCCTGCCGGGCGAGCCGCCGCCGACCTTGCTCGATTATTTTCCAAAAGATTATCTGCTGTTTATCGACGAATCGCACGTCACCGTTCCGCAGCTGCACGGAATGTGGCATGGCGACCGCTCGCGCAAACAGAGCCTGGTGGACTACGGCTATCGTCTGCCTTCGGCGATGGACAACCGCCCACTTAAATTTGAAGAATTTCAGACCCGCACGCAGCAGGTGACGTATGTCTCGGCGACGCCGGGACCGTATGAGCTGACGCAGTCCGGCGGCGTAGTTGTCGAGCAGATTATCCGGCCCACGGGTCTCGTCGATCCGCAGGTGGAGATTCGCCCCGTACGTGGCCAGATTGACGATCTGCTGGCAGAGATTCGCGAGCGGGTGAAGAAAGGCGAGCGCGTGCTGGTGACCACGCTGACCAAGCGCATGGCCGAAGACCTGGCGAGCTACTATACCGAAGTTGGTGTGCGCTGCCGCTATATGCACTCCGAAATCGAGACGCTCGAACGCGTGCGTCTGCTACGCGATCTGCGCAAAGGCGAGTATGACGTGCTGATCGGCATCAACCTGCTACGGGAAGGACTCGACCTGCCGGAGGTTTCGCTCGTTGCCATTCTGGATGCGGACAAAGAAGGTTTTCTCCGCTCCTCCGGATCGCTGATCCAGACCATCGGCCGCGCGGCGCGCCACATCAACGGCCGGGCAATTCTCTATGCAGACAAGATGACCGATTCCATGAAGCAGGCTATTGGAGAAACGGATCGCCGCCGTGCGATTCAGGTGACCTATAACGAAGAAAATGGCATTACTCCCACCTCGATCATCCGTTCTGTCGATATGGCGCTCGCCGGCATCCTGAAGGCCGAATACTCCGATATCACGGAAGATGCCGATGAGATGCCAGAAGACTTTCAGTCGCAAGAAGACCTGGACGCCTACATCGCGAAGCTTGAAACCTCAATGCGCGAGGCGGCGCAGCGATTCGAATTCGAGAAAGCCGCCAAGCTGCGGGATACCATCCGAGAGCTGCGCAGCAAGGATTTTCTTTTCGATGCGCCGAAAGCTGCGGAACCGCAGCCGGCCTCTACCGCTACTTGATGGATCCAGCCGGATAAATCAAGCGTGACTTGGCGCGCAGCCTCCTGTATGTTGTCCAAGAGCAAGCCAGCGTAGATAAACCAGCCCAATGAAGCTTAACGCATATCTAGTACGCAGCACTCTTGTGGGCGCCCTCGGGGGCCTGCTCTTTGGCTTTGATACGGCGGTTATCGCGGGCACCACGCACCAGCTGACGATCATGTACGCGCTGAGCAGCACGGAGCTCGGCATCACGGTTGCCAGCGCGTTAATCGGCACGATCATCGGCGCGATGCTGGCCGGGATTCCCGGCCAGCGCATCGGGCGGCGCGACAGTCTTCGTATCATGGCGGTGCTGTACGTGGTTTCCGCCATCGGTTGCGCGCTGGCGTGGAACTGGTCCGCGCTGCTCGCCTTTCGCGTCATCGGCGGGCTGGGTATCGGCGGAAGTTCTGTGCTCGGCCCCATGTACATCGCGGAAATCGCGCCGGCAAAATGGCGGGGCCGGCTGGTGGGGACGTTCCAGATCAACATCGTCGGCGGCATTCTGCTGGCCTATATGTCGAATTACGCCATCGCGACGTTTCATCTTGGAATGACAGAGTGGCGCTGGCAGCTCGGAGTTGCAGGCATTCCTGCGTTGCTTTTTGTGATCATGCTGCTGACCATCGGCCGCAGCCCGCGTTGGCTGGTGATGAAGAGCCGCATCGATGAAGCGCGCGAATCCCTGCGGCTGACGGGAACGCCCGATCACGAGGCGGAGTTGCAGGACATCATCGACTCCGTGCATCTGGATCGTCAGGCTGCGGACGAGCCGCTGTTCAGCCGGAAGTACCGCCTGCCCATTTTTCTCGCAATCACGATCGGCATGTTCAACCAGCTCACCGGCATCAACGCAATTCTCTATTATCTGAATGACATCTTTGCCGCTGCCGGTTTCAGCAGCCTGTCCGGCGACAGACAGGCGGTCTATGTCGGGCTGGCGAACCTGGTTGCCACGCTCGCGGCCATTTCTGTTATCGACAAGCTGGGGCGCAAAATGCTGCTGCTCGTCGGAGCTGTCGGCATGACCATCTGTCTGATCATCATCGCCGTCCTGTTCCAGACGCGCGAACACCAGAGCTATTTGCTTCCGCTTCTCATCCTGTACATGGTTGCCTTCGCCACCTCGCAGGGCGCAGTCGTCTGGGTGTATCTCGGCGAAGTTTTCCCCACGCGTGTACGGGCGAAAGGCCAAAGCCTTGGAAGCACCGCATGTTGGGTGACAAACGCGATCATTTCGGGCGTGTTCCCGATCCTTGCGGTGCATCATGCGTCGCTTCCCTTCTATTTTTTCGCCGCCATGATGGCGCTGCAATTTTTCATCGTGCTCTTTATTTATCCGGAGACGAAGAACTTGACTCTGGAAGAGATGCAGCGGAAGCTGGGGATCGACTGATCTACAGAAACGCAGCACGATGCAATAAAAGATTATGCCAACATCAGAAGACCCCCGCACACCTCTGCTGCACCTGATCGCGACTCTTTCGTTTCGCCTGGGAGACTTTACCTTGTCCTCCGGCGCGCACAGCGACTATTACATCGACTGCCGCACCACCACGCTGCATGCGGAAGGCGGCCGGCTTGCAGGGCTGGCGCTCTATGATCTGATTCGTCAGCACGATTTGGCACCGCAAGCAGTCGGCGGGCTGACCATGGGAGCCGATCCGCTGGTTTCAAACATCGCCTCTGCGAGTGCGTGGGCCCGCGCAGTGCATCCCGAAACGCCGTTGATCCACGGCTTTCTCGTGCGCAAAGCGGAAAAAACCTACGGCACCGGCCGCCGGATTGAAGGCTTCTGCCAAGCCGGAGCGCGTGTCGTCGTGGTGGACGATGTCTGCACCACTGGCGCTTCCACGATTCAGGCGATCGAGGCGGCACGCGCGGCGCAGATGGAGGTTGTCGGCGTGCTCTGCCTGGTCGACCGACAGGAACAAGGTGGGCGCGCCGCCATCGAAGTTGCCGCCCAGGGCGCTCCGTTTCTGCCGCTGTTCAGCGCGGCCGAAGTCAAGACCGCCCATATAGCGACGAACATGTGACCGCCCGCATTTTGGTGCTGCACTGCGGCCAATGCCAATCCGAAATGCCGCGTCCTCACCAGTCCGTCAAGCATCTATTTGTAGATGGATGCACACATTGCGGCAGAAAACCGGCAGGCCCCGCTGAAGATATTCGGGACACAGGATTCCTCCACCGCCTACGGTATTCGAGACTTTCTGCAGAGGAGCGACGTTCCCTTCCAGTGGATCGATCTCACGACGGACGAACAGGCCCGCGAACAGGCCCAAGTCCACAATCTGAGCGATGATCGCCTGCCCGTCTGCCTGTTTCCGGACGGGACCCGGATGGAATGTCCTACGATTCAGCAAATCACCGAGAAGCTGGGATGGTTCCGGAAGCCGAGTCGCACGGAATACGACCTGGTTATCCTTGGCGCGGGCCCGGCTGGACTGAGCGCGGCTGTGTATGGGGCTTCGGAAGGCTTGAAGACTCTGGTGATTGAGCGCTCCGCGATTGGCGGCCAGGCGGGCACTAGCTCCAACATTGAGAACTATCTCGGCTTCCCGAAAGGTATCAGCGGCGCCGAACTCGCGCACCGGGCTGGGGAGCAGGCCTGCCATTTTGGCGCGGAAATTTTACTGCGGCGCGAGGGTATAGGCGCCGAATTTTTTCCCGACAAAGGCATCGGACATTTAGCGGACGGGACACAGGTGGTAATGCGTTCCTCCATCTGCGCCTCGGGGGTCGAGTATCGCAGCTTGAATCTATGGAACGAGAGACGCTTGCTGGGAGCGGGCGTTTATTACGGCGCAGGTTCGAGCGAAGCCTCTCTCTGCGCCAACGAGCATGTTTACATCGTTGGCGGCGGCAACTCCGCCGGGCAGGCCGCGATGCATTTTTCCAGCACCGCGCGCAAGGTCAGCATCGTGATTCGCGCTGGCTGCCTGAAGCAGACCCTTTCGGAGTATCTCCTCACTCGCATTTTGGCCTCTCCCGTGATCGAGGTGCTGACGCACACTGAAGTCACCGAGTTGCATGGAGAGAAGAGGCTGGAAGCGATCACGCTAATCAACAATCAGACCGGTCAACAGCAAACGGTGAAAACAAACTGGCTTTTTCTTTGCCTGGGCGGTGTTCCCCAAACGGACTGGGCGGACAAAGCGAATGTCGCGCGCGACGAGCAGCATTATCTGGTGACCGGGCCCGATCTTGAGCGATATAAACAGTCTGCCGCGAAGTGGCCGCTTGACCGTTCGCCCTACTATCTCGAAACCAGCGCGCCCGGCCTGTTCGCCGCGGGCGATGTTCGCCACGGATCAATTAAGCGCTGCGCCGCGGCAGTAGGCGAGGGCGCAATGGCCGTAGCTTTTGTGCATCGCTATTTAGCAGAACGGTAGAAAGGGAAAATCATGGAAAGCTGCACGCATCTCGATGAAATTCGCGATGTCACTCCACGCACGCCGAACGGTTGCGAGGAATGCCTGAAAATGGGCGACGATTGGGTTCATCTCCGGCTGTGCCTGGAATGCGGTCACGTCGGCTGCTGCGATTCTTCCAAGAACAAACATGCGACAAAACATTTTCACCACACCAAACACCCCATCATGCGCTCGTTTGAGCCGGGAGAGGATTGGGGCTGGTGCTACATCGACCAAATCCAACTCGATCCCGATGCAATAAACTAGAGGCACGATGATTCCTACGCTTGAGTGGACCGATGCCGGTGTGCGTTTCCTCGACCAAACAAAGCTGCCGATGGAAGAAAGCTATGTTCTGGCGAAGGACTACCGCGATGTCGCTGAGGTGATCCGCACCATGGTCGTGCGCGGCGCGCCGGCCATTGGCGTCAGCGCAGCCATGGGGGTCGCGTTGGGCCTGCAGCGCAGCCAGGCGACGGACATTGCCCAGCTTGAGGGCGATCTGAAGATCATCTGCGAAACTCTGGCGGCTACGCGTCCCACCGCGGTCAATCTCTTCTGGGGAATCGAACGCATCCGGGAGCTGGTGCGGACCATGTCCCAGGAGCCATGCGTGACCGTACCGCAGATTCAGCAGGCAGCCGTCGCCGAAGCCTGCCGTATGTATGACGAAGACATTGCCGCCTGCCGCGCAATGGGTGTCCATGGCGCGGATTTATTGCCGACTGCGGGCGGCGTGCTGACGCACTGCAATGCCGGCGCCCTGGCGACCTGTGGCTATGGCACCGCCCTGGGCGTGATTCGCGCAGCCATCGAACGCGGCCATAAAATTCATGTCTACGCGGACGAGACCCGGCCCTTTCTACAGGGCGCGCGGCTGACCGCCTGGGAGCTGTTGCATGACAACATCGCTACGACCGTACTTTGCGACAATATGGCGGCCAGCCAGATGCGCGCCGGGAAAATCCAGGCTGTCATCGTGGGCGCGGACCGTATCGCCGCCAATGGCGACGTGGCTAATAAGATCGGCACCTACGGAGTCGCCGTGCTCGCGAAAGAGCATGGCATTCCGTTTTATGTGGCTGCTCCCTTGTCAACCGTTGACATGAGGACCCCGACCGGCGACCAGATTCCAATCGAAGAGCGCGCGGCAAGAGAAGTCACGCATTTCAATGAGCGGCAGATTACGCCTTCAAACGCGGGGATTTCCAATCCAGCTTTCGATGTGACCCCGGCAAAATACGTCACCGCAATCATCACCGAACGCGGTGTGCTGAGCGCGCCCTATGGCGAGGCCCTGCGTGCGGCGTTTGAGGATGCGGCGAGCGCGATCCCTGCCGCATAAACAGGGTTTGCTATAAACGATGAGCCATCATCCTGAACGAAGCGCAGCGGAGTGAAAATCCAGAGAGTGTTCGCCTTCATTGTGCCGCCATCGCCCTCTGGATCCTTCGCTCTGCTCAGGATGACAGTTCCTTCTGAATTCAATCCACCAGCATCGTCCTTAAATTCTCGCTGATTATGAGCTTTGGCTCGGTCGCGGCCTGCACCTGCTCCACGGTGAAACCGGGAGCAATCTCTTCGAGCACCAGGCCTTGCGGCGTTACGCTGATGTAGGCCATCTCGGTGACGATCGTGTCCACCACACCCAGGCCGGTGATCGGCAGGGTGCAGTGATTCAGAATTTTCGGGCGGCCGTTTTTCGTGGTGTGTTCCATGGCGACGATCACGCGGCGGGCGCTCGCCACCAGGTCCATCGCGCCGCCCATGCCCTTCACCATCTTTCCCGGAATCATCCAGTTGGCAAGGTTCCCCGCCTCGTCCACTTCCATGGCGCCAAGCACACTTAGATCGATATGGCCGCCGCGGATCATCGCGAAAGATTCAGCGCTCGAAAAATATGCGGTTCCGGGAAGCTCGCTTACCGTTTCCTTTCCGGCATTGATCAGGTCCGGATCTTCTTCCCCGGCCAGCGGATATGGCCCCACCCCCAGCATTCCGTTTTCCGATTGCAGCACCACTTCCATTCCGGCGGGAACGTGGTTCGCCACCAGCGTCGGCATGCCGATGCCGAGGTTGACATAGAAGCCGTCGCGCAGTTCCTGGGCCACCCGCCGCGCGATGGCGATGACAATCTGGTCGCGATTCCCAGCGCCGCGCGCTTGCGGAACGACGCCGCCTTCATTCAAATTCGATAGAGTGGTCATAGTGGGTTTCTCTCCGCTGGGTTTGTGCAGTGCAATGATTCGTGGCTTCTTCAATCCGCATCTGCCTTCATTGCTGCGCGGCAACATTCTCGTTCTTGGCAGCCTGGCGGCTTCGTTTCTGATTGCGGGATTCCCGTTGAATCAGCCCACACCCGCCATGATTTTCCCCATCCTCTCGGCCGCCGCCGGTACATTTGAAACATTTCGTTGCATCCAGATGCGATGGAGCTGGTATCACGGCGCTGTCATGCTCAGCCTCTACATGGATGTGATGGCGCTGACGATGATCCTGTTCCTGGCGCTGTATCCGCTGATCACTCGGATTGGCTAATCAATGGCAGCGACGATTCGATGTATATCCTTTGAATTCTCACTCCGCTGCGCTGTGTTCAGAATGACATCAACGATGACAACCGTAGGTTCTAATTGCCCTATGTCGCATTCTGCCGCGCTTTATTGAAAATATTGATGGCGTTATCGTGATAGAGATTCTTGAGAACATCATCCGGCAGACCAAAGCCATTCAGCGTCCAGTGGTAATTGAAATTCATGTTGTCACTGCCAAGTAGTCCTCGCTCATAAAAGTGTTCATCTTCGCTTTCCAGAATCCGAAATGTGGTGTTAAAAAACGATCGTTCATACACCACATCTGTTCCGTAAACAATCCGGTCAGGGTATTTCGACAGGAACTGACGGACGAATCTAGGTATGGTCGCAGTTTCAGCAAAACGCGCGGCGATGTCTGCGTAGAGATTGGGATTTCTGTCGAACATTTGCCCCAGCCGGGTCAGGTCGTAATCAAGATTGGCTAGATGACATGCGATAAAAATGGTTTTGGGATGTTTCTGCGCCGTTTTGTCCAAGCTGTTCAGGAGTTGATCGTGGTCGTACATTCCGGACTGGAGGACGATTCTCCAGGTCCAGGCATTCATGAGCCCATCGTTGGTGTTGTCCATCGGCCGATAGCACCAGATCGGGTCTGAAACGTGGATGCTGACCGGCATTCCCAGTTGTGCAGCCTTGTCCCACAGGACATCCAGGCGCGGATCGTCGGCGTGAGGGCCCATGGAATGGTTGGGACTCGGCGTACTCGGAGGATGAGTGTGCGCCGAGCGTTGATCGAGCCGTTCGAGCCATGCGTAAGAATCTTCGCCTGCACGAAATTCAGATCGCGTGCCGAGACCGGTGCCCTTGTCGTGGAGTTCGCCTATACCGCGGGCACCCGCGCGATGGCATTCCTCGAGCGATTTGACCGCACCTGCTTCAAAACCGGGCTTACCGAATCCTTGCAAATCGAACATGCACCATAGGTCGAAGCGCTCCGGATATCGATCGTAATCCCGACGGATTTGGCTGAACTGTTCAGCCGTCGATGCGCCGGTAAAAATCACCGTGCGCTCGATTCCTACGGTATCCATCATCTTCACCATATCGGAGACACTTAGTGGTCCACGCCCGTGGCAATGCACATCGATGAAAGGGTATTTTGCTTTTTGGATATCCGACACTGGAATGCGGTAGATCGACCGTGGGAAGTAATTGTCCACGGTTATTGTGGGTGGCGATCCAGCCGAAGCATTCGCCTCGGATTGTCCCGGTCCCGAGTATTGCGTCTGAGGGTACGAGCAGGTGGACCCCACGGCAAATGCGAAACCGGCCGCCATAACTTCTCTGCGATTCATATCTCTCATCCCTTCCGAGTTGTAATTTGCTCTAGCCGTTCCGAATCGTGCGGCGCTCGATGCGCTTTTCGTGGTTTTCTCCCACGACGATTCTCTGCACATAAATGCCGGGTGTCATTACGCGGTCCGGCTCAATCTCTCCGGGCTCGACCAGCTCTTCGATCTCCGCGATGGTGGTGCGCGCGGCGGTTGCCATCATCGGGTTGAAGTTTCGCGCGGTCTTGCGATAGATCAGGTTTCCCATCCGATCGCCCTTCCAGGCTTTGATCAGCGCAAAGTCGGCGCGCAGCCAGCGTTCCATCAGGTACATTTTCCCGTCGAATTCGCGGGACTCTTTCCCCTCCGCCACCAGGGTGCCTACACCGGCAGGCGTATAAAAGGCTGGGATCCCGGCGCCGCCGGCGCGAATGCGTTCCGCCAGCGTGCCCTGCGGAACCAGAGTCAGCTTCAATTTCCCGGCGAGTACCTGTTCTTCCAGCAGCTTGTTCTCTCCTACATAGCTGCCGGTGTGGGAGGCGATCATATCCGCCTCCAGCATCCGGCCCATACCGAAACCGTCCACACCCATATTGTTGCTGATGGTATGCAGCCCGCGTACGCCTCGACGCACCAGTGCATCGATCAGATTCTCCGGAATGCCGCATAGCCCGAAACCGCCAAACATCAGCGTCGCGCCTTCGGGAATGTCGCTGACGGCGTCATCCGCGTTTGGCCATATCTTGTTCATTCGGAACCCTCGCGCGAGCACGAACCCTGGAGAATATCGCAGACGTTGAAAATAAGCCAAAGTTTTCCTTGCAGTGACGTTGCTTCGAATACTCCGCTTATCCGTTGCATCGTTTGTGCCGAGCGGTGATAGGATGCTGGCAACTACAGCGCCTTGCGATTCGCGACGGCGCCTGGGAATTTAAGGGGGTATTCCATGCTGAAAGGATTTCGCAACTTCATCCTGCGCGGCAATGTCGTCGACCTTGCCGTTGCGTTCGTCGTCGGTGCGGCGTTCACGGCGATTGTGACCGCGCTGGTGACCGACATTATTAATCCACTGATCGCCGCGACGGTAGGCAAGCCAGATTTTTCGTATCTCATCGCGCATGTGAATGGCGGGGTGGTCAAATACGGGCTCTTTGTCAACGCGGTTATATATTTCCTGATTGTTTGCGCCGCCATGTATTTCGGCGTGGTGATGCCGCTGGAGCGGCTGCTGGCGCGATTCAAGAAGCCAGGACCGGTTGTGACGAAGCCGTGCCCGCAATGCCTCAGCGACATTCCCGTGGCCGCGACGCGCTGCGCCCACTGCACCCAGGCGGTGGCGTAAATCGAATGGATCGAACCCAATCGCGAACATCGTTCTGGGCGGGTTCGCAAGGACAGGTGCAACAAATTAGAATAAGAGGAACGATCCAGACCCCGAGGTGAACGTGACAGAAACACGCGACAAATTCGAGTTGCGCAAATTGCCGATGATGCCGATCCGCGACATGGTCATTTTCCCCTTTATGATGACGCCGTTTGTCGTGGGCCGTGAATCCAGCGTTCGCGCGCTGGAAGAAGCGCTCACCGGCGACCGCAAGATCTTTCTCGCTACCCAGCATGATGCCGGGCAGGACGAACCTTCGCCGAAAGATATCTATGGGACCGGAACGATCGGCAATATCGTACAAAGTGTCAAGATGCCGGACGGCAACATCAAGGTGCTCGTCGAAGGAATTGAGCGCGCCAAGGCTACGGAAATCGTCGATACGGATGGCTTTTTTGTCGCCACTGTGCGTGTGAGCAAGGCCGAAGCTGAACCGACCAAGGCGCTGGAGCAGGTGATGCAGCGCGTCTCCGGGCTGTTCGAGCAGTACGTCAAGCTGCAGCAGGCGCTGAACCTTGAGTCCGTGGCCGCTACGGTCCGCATGGAAGAACCGGGAAAACTGGCCGATACGATCGCCGCGAATCTACAGTTGCCGATCGAAGAAAAACAGTTGATGCTCGACATCTTCGATCCCGCGGAGCGGCTGAATCATCTGGTCGGCGTGCTCGAAATTGAGATTGAAAAGCTGAATATGGACCGCAACGTGCAATCACGTGTGAAGCGGCAGATGGAACGCGCCCAGAAGGAGTATTACCTCAACGAAAAGATCAAGGCCATTCAGAAGGAACTGGGCCGAGGCGAAAAGAGCGAATTTGACGAACTGAAGAAAAAGATCGAGTCGGCCGGGATGCCGAAAGAGGTCTTCGACAAGGCCATGCAGGAGCTGAAGAAGCTCGAAGCCATGCCGCCGATGTCTGCGGAATCCACCGTCTCCCGCAATTATCTCGACTGGTTGCTGGCGGTGCCATGGAAAAAGAAGTCGAAAGAGATCCGCTCGATCGAGCACGCGGAAACGATTCTGAATACAGACCATTATGGCCTGGAAAAGATCAAGGAACGGATTCTTGAATTTCTCGCCGTCCGTCAACTGGTGAAGAATCCGAAAGGCTCGATCCTCTGCTTTGTCGGGCCTCCGGGCGTCGGCAAGACGTCGCTTGGGATGTCGATCGCTAAGGCCACCGGGCGCAAGTTCGTCCGCATGTCGCTGGGCGGCATGCGCGATGAGGCCGAGATTCGCGGCCATCGACGCACGTATATTGGCGCGCTGCCCGGCCAGATTCTCCAGTCGATGAAAAAGGCGGGTACAAAAAATCCCGTCTTCATGCTGGATGAAATCGACAAGATGGCTTCAGATTTTCGCGGCGATCCGGCTTCCGCGCTCCTCGAAGTGTTGGACCCGGAGCAGAACTCCACCTTCCAGGATCACTATCTCGACGTCGAATATGACTTATCCCAGGTACTTTTCGTCGCGACCGCAAATGTGCTGCATACGATTCCCGCACCGTTGCAGGACCGCATGGAAATCCTCCGGTTGCACGGATACACCGAGGATGAAAAGCTCGAAATCGCCAAGCAATATCTATTGAAGAAGCAGCGGGAACAGACCGGGCTAACCGACAAAAATCTAGCTTACTCGAACGAGGCACTTCTCGAAACCATCCGCGCCTACACACGCGAGGCAGGCGTGCGCAACCTGGAGCGCGAAATCGGCAACGTCTGCCGCAAGGTTGCCCGGCGTATCGTGAAGAACGGGCCGAAGCATAAGGAAGAAATTACGGCGGCAAACCTGCAGGAATTCCTGGGCCTGCCCAAGGTACGCCACTCTCAGGCCCACGAGCAGAATGAAATCGGTCTGGTGACGGGACTCGCGTGGACTGAGGTTGGGGGCAGCATTCTCTCTACGGAAGTCCAGATCCTCGACGGCAAAGGCAAGCTGACGCTGACCGGTCAGTTGGGCGAAGTAATGCAGGAGTCGGCGCAGGCCGCGCTGTCCTACATACGCAGCCGGGCGCACCACCTTGGCCTAGGACGCGACTTCTATCGCAGTCTCGACGTTCACGTGCATGTACCGGAAGGGGCGATTCCTAAGGACGGGCCGTCCGCCGGGATTACGCTGGCGACTGCGCTGGCCAGCGCGCTGACGAGAATTCCAGTGCGACGCGACGTTGCCATGACCGGGGAGATCACTCTCCGCGGCAAGGTGCTTCCCATCGGCGGCCTGAAAGAAAAGCTGCTGGCCGCGCATCGGGCTGGTGTTTTTGAAGTGATTCTGCCGGCGCAGAACAAGAATGATCTGGAGGATGTGCCGGAGAACCTGAAATCCAGCATGAAATTGCACTTCGTCGATCAGATGGATGAAGTGTTGAAGCTGGCGCTGGAGGGTCCGCTGCCGGAAATCGCGCCGGATGAGACCACGATTCTCGCCAGCGTGCCTAGCTCTTCGACCCCGGTGGAGAACGTCTCGCGCCAATAGCGAGATCCTCTCTCAATTTCCCTCAGCCCTCTCGAGCATTGCGTTTTCGCGCCAGCATCATTCCGTCGCCGATGGTGAGCATGCTGGCCTCTACGCGATCATCTTTGCAAATTTTTTTGTTCAGCGCGCGGAAGGCTACGGTCTGCTCGTCGTCCACCGCGGGATCGGCCACCTTGCCGTGCCACAGCATGTTATCCAGCAGAATCAAGCCACCGGGCCGCACAAGCTGGAGGCAGAGTTCGTAGTACGCGTCATAGTTCGGCTTGTCGGCATCGATGAAAGCAAAGTCGAACGTTTCCGCGGCGCGCTCTTTCAGAAGAGTTTCCAGGGTCTCGATGGCAGGGCCAAGCCGCAGCTGGATCTTCCCATCCACTCCGGCCTGCTTCCAATAGCTCCGGGCAATGCTGGTCCACTCTTCACTCACATCGCAGCATAAAAGCCGGCCATCTTCCGGCAGCGCAGAAGCTACCGAGAGCGCACTGTATCCGGTAAAGGTGCCGATTTCGAGAGCGCGCCGCGTTCCGCTAAGCCGAACCAGCATGGCCATGAACGCCGCCTGGTCGGGGCCGATCTGCATGCCTGCTTCCGGCAGTCTGGCCGTTTCATCGCGCAGGCTTTTCGCCGCGGGGATCTCCCGGCACATCAACTCGAAGACATATTGTTCCACTGCATCCGGCATCTGAGATCGCTTGCCCATTTTTGCTCCTCACTCCTAACGGATCTGTCCACCAAATGAACAGCCCGGCGAAATGCCGGGCCATTCAATCATTTGATGCTCCGTAGGTCAGCTGACAACTTTCTGAATTGACTTCTCGATCGTTTCCTTGGGAACGTAGCCGACGATCTGGTCCGCGACCTGTCCGCCCTTGAACAAAAGCAACGCTGGAATACCGCGAATCCCGTAACGCATAGGCGTTGCGGAGTTGCTGTCGACATCCATCTTCATCACCTTCAACTTGCCTGAGAATTGAGCGGCAACTTCATCCACGACCGGAGCCAGCGCCCGGCATGGTCCGCACCATGCAGCCCAGAAATCCACCAGAACCGGCTGGCCAGATTGCAAAACCTCTTTGTCAAATGTAGCGTCGTTCACTTCCTGCACTGCCTGACCTGCCATCCGATTCCTCCTTGGTATATCCGTGCCCTGGGCAGAACGCTGTAGAGTCGATGCGCAGCTGAAGACTCCGCGTACTACCCTCTCATAATAAAGATGAGGCTCGGTGCGGTTTGGTCGCAAGCAGTTAGCTGCTTAGCGCTGGAATGGAATTTTTCGGGGATAGAGGTTTGGCGGGAGAATCCTGCAGCAAAAGTAAAGCGCCCGGATCTTGTGAAAGATCAACGGGCGCGAGAGCAGCCCTCCCCCAGAACTGCCCCTTAAGAAAGAGGTTAGCGGCCTTCTGGTACATTGTCTACAAAACTTGAGTAACTTTTTTCAGGTTACTCACCTAAGGATTTCAAGCTTCCGTCAGATGTGTCGCATTGATCGGCGTCCCAGCGCCCGTGCTTTCAAACCCGCATTGCAGCACCTCCAGGCTGGCTGGTTCGGCAAGCACCTGCTTCAGAGAACGCTCCAGAGCGCCGCAATCCAAGTCCCGATCCACAATCAACAACATCCCCGGACCCGCTCCGCTGAGCGCCACGCCCAGCACTCCCCGGATCTGGACCAACGAATCGATTTCCCGCAAGAAGCGGGCAAATTGCATTGCGATACGGCTGGTGCAGCCGGTCGAACATTGCCGCAGACAATAGTTCGTCGTTCCCAGAAGCAAACGCGGCGACCAGCAGAGAACACCGCTGCAGATTTTCGACGACATCGGCGCGGCTATAGTGGCTGGGCAAAACTTTGCGCGATTCTTCCGTTCGAACCGGCTCGCGGGGAAAAACGATGACCGCTCTCCAATGCTCCGGCACGTCGATTCGGGCTACATGGACGCGGGGGAATAAGGCCCGATTCCGCTCGATCCGCAGTCTCAGGTTGAGGGGACATCGCGGACACGGTCATTCCACCCAGCCAGCAGGCGGTGACGTTATCGGGATGGCCTTCAAGAAACGTTGCGGCGCCCAGAATTTCTTCTTCTTGCCACCCCAGATCGCCAAACTCGACCGCCAGGGCGATCCCAGCCAGGCGCGCGGCGGCGGAAGAGCCGCAGCCCATCCCCAGAGGAATCTCGTTATTCACATCCAGATGAAGAGGCTGGACAGGGCGGCCGTTTCGCGCTGAGCATCTGGCGGTATGTTTCGAGGATCAGATTTCCTTCCAGCTTGCCGCAGGCGGCGATGTCCCGGCCCCGCGCGGAGATGGAAAATGTGGCGGCAGGTTCGCGCCGTTATCTCAAGATGCAGATTCAGCGCGACCGCCGCTGTGTCGAAGGCCGGCCCCAGATTGGCTGAGGTTGCGGGAAGCCGAAGATGTACACGCGATGCCGTTTGCATCATTCGCACACCGCCGCATCGAGAACGCGCATGACTGCCTCCACGGAAGGCTCAAACACCAGAGGGGCGCGCGCCAGAGCACCCATCCGATCGCGTTGACCAGCTGGCATCGCAGCTTCCTCCTCCGGCGTCAGGAGCCTTCCACGATGAAGATCGATAGTGTATTCGGGATCTTTCAAGGTATGCCCCGTCAGCAGCAGGACCACTGTTTCGCCGGGATGAATACGCTGCTGCGCAACCAGTTTTTTCAGACCGGCCAGAGTGACCGCCGATGCCGGCTCGCAGCCAATCCCTTCCGCGCCAATTTCGGCCTTTGCCAGCGCAATCTCCTGCTCATTCACCTGCTCGCACCAGCCGCCGGTCTCCCGCAGCACATGCACCGCCTTCTGCCAAGACGCAGGGTTGCCGATACGAATCGCCGTGGCGCGCGTATTGGCCCGCACCGGCTGAATCCGCTTTCCTTCATGCTGGCTCATGCTCAGGAACAAGGGGTTCGCACCTTCGGCCTGGATCACGCTGATGCGCGGCAGCCGGTCGGTAAAGCCCAGCGCGTGAAGCTCGGCAAAACCCTTTCCCAGGGCCGAGCTGTTCGCCAGATTTCCTCCGGGCACAATGATGTGATCGGGCACCTGCCAGTCCATCGCTTCGGCCATCTCCATGGCCGGGGTCTTCTGGCCCTCCAGCCGGTAGGGATTGACCGAATTCAGCAGATACACAGGCGCGCGGCGCACCAGTTCCGTCAAAACCGCGACACAGCCATCAAAGTCGGTCTTCAACTGACAGGTGATGGCTCCATAGTCCAGCGACTGGGCGAGTTTCCCCCACGCAACTTTTCCTTCCGGAATCAGCACCAGCGCTCGCATTCCCGCCCGAGCCGCGTACGCAGCCATGGCGGCGGAGGTGTTGCCGGTCGAGGCGCATGCCACCCAGTCAAATCCCCGCTCGTGCGCAACCGACAATGCTGCCGTCATCCCCGTGTCTTTGAAGGAGCCGGTCGGATTCATTCCCTGATGCTTCGCGAAGAGATTCTTAACGCCAAGATTCTCGCCGCAGCGTGGCAGGCGATACAGCGGCGTGTTTCCCTCTTGCAGCGTCACCACATTGCGTTCATCGTTCAGAAACGGCAACAACTCGCGGAACCGCCAGACTCCGCTACGGTCCAGCGGCGCATTTGAAAGACGCCGTTCCATCCAGCGATTCTTCAGATTTTGCAGATTTTGCGTCGATGGCTGCGACCTCGCCGGCATAGTCTCGTCTGAAAGCAGCGACGAGTATTCCACTTCGAACAAACTTCCGCAGGATGCGCAGCGGAAATCTTCCGCTGCCTCCGGCCCGGGAATTCTGGCGTCGCATCCGATACAGCGCAGCTGGTGCGCTGTTTCCGGCACAGTTTGGGTGTCGTTTCGATTCATTTTGGATACGACTAGGGTATCAGGTTGCGCCACCATTTTCGTCGCCCTCGCTGTTCAGATTCGGAGAGAAAAATAATGAAGGCCTGTCCGGAGTTGTTCGGATCGATTTGAACGGATTTCAGGACGGCAAACGGCGACATCTCCAAGCTTTTATTCGCCGTGACTTCGCGGATTGCAATAATCGTATATTTCCGCATAGAATCATTTTTATGGCTGAACTCTATACACCCCGCGCCGCTGCCGAACGGCTGGGCATCTCCTATCCAACCATCAAGCAGTGGCTCTATCGCGGCAAGCTGCGGGCGATAAAAACTCCGGGCGGCCATTACCGCATTCACGAGCGCGACATTCAGACTTTTCTGCGCTCCGATGCTCCCGCGGCACCCAAGGCGAAAAAACTCGCCAGTTCCGTGAGTGGACGGAACCAGCTGCTGGGAACCATCGTGCAGGTGCGATTCGATGGTCTGCTGGCCCAGGTGAAGCTTGCTATCGGCGATCAATTCGTGACCTCCATCATTACCGCCGACGCGGCGCGGGAATTGCAACTGCGGCCGGGGATCAAGGCTGCCGCCCTGATCAAGGCGACGGAAGTGATGGTGGTGCGTGTTTAGGAAACGATGGTTTGGATTGATCTGGTACGCGGTGTTTTTGCCGGCGATGCTGCTGCCGGCGCAGACATAAAGCCCTGCGAATTGCCGCGGCGGCAGACTTGCAGCCGGTGCTGCCGGCCTTCGTATCCAATTTTGAAAAAACAACAAGCGCCAGAGTTGAGGTTTCTTATGCCTCCTCCGCCACTCTGGCCACGCAAATTTTGAATGGTGCGCCGTTCGATATGTTCCTCGCCGCTAACCGCGCATTTCCACAGAAAATCGTTGATGCGAAACTAGCGATGGAGCCGCAGCCGATCACCTACGCACAAGGAGTCCTGGTGCTTTGGGCTCATCGGGGAATCCTGCACGATCGTTTGACTATGCAATCTCTGCAGGACGCGTCCGTTCACCACATCGCCGTCGCCAACCCGGTCCACGCACCCTATGGCGCAGCGGCGATGGCTGCTATTCACAAGTTGGGACTGGCCACGGCGCTGCAACCGAAACTGGTGTTCGCAGAAAATATTGCTCAAGCCGCGGAGTTCGGCGAATCCGGCAATGCCGAGTGCGCATTGATCTCGAAAACCATCGCGATTACGCCGCCATTGCAGCAGACCGGCAGGTTTGTGCCTGTTCCGCAAAACACATATCCGCCCATCGAGCAGGGTGCGATTATCCTGCGCAACGCAGCCAACAAACAGGCGGCGATCGACTTTCTCCGATATCTGCAATCTTCCGCTGGTCGCAAATTGCTTGCCTCAAGCGGCCTCAACGCTCCGGCTGCGGGCCGTTAGGAACAGCGAACTGGGATTAACAACGATGGATATAGCGGCACTTTTCCTGACTTTCCGGCTGGCGCTGGTCACGACATTCATCCTGCTGCTGATTGGGGTGCCACTGGCCTATTGGCTGGCCTTCACGCACTCCCGATGGAAGACGCTGGTGCAGGCGGTATGCTCGCTGCCCATCGTTTTACCGCCTACCGTGCTCGGGTTCTATTTGCTCGTGGGCCTGGGGCCGCGGACCGCATTGGGGCGCAGTATCAACCACCTGCTCGGGCATCCGCTGGCGTTCTCGTTTGCGGGGCTGGTGGTTGGCTCCGTGCTGTACAGTTTTCCTTTTGCCGTGCAGCCGCTGACCGCTGGCTTTGCTGCCGTGGACCGCTCCATGCTCGATGCCGCGGCAACGTTGGGCAGCGGACGGCTGGATCGCATGCTCCGCGTGATTCTGCCGCTCTCTCGCGGGTCTCTGCTGACCGCAGGCGTGTTGAGCTTTGCGCATACGGTCGGCGAATTTGGCGTGGTGCTGATGATTGGCGGCAACCTGCCGGGTGCGACCCGCACTCTGTCGATCGCGCTTTATGACCAGGTGCAGGATTTTCAATATGCGCAGGCCAATCGCACTGCCCTATTCCTTCTGTCGATCTGCCTGGTCGCGCTGACGCTGCTCTACAGCTCGAGGAATACCGGCCGGAGAAGCGATCTTGTCTGATCCCTCCCCTGCGATTGAGGCCGGCTCTCCATGGTTATCGGCCGAAATTGACCATCGCTTTCAACACGCCTACACCAGCTTCCATCTTCATGTCGCATTCGAGATGCGTTCTGCACGAACGGTGATCTTCGGGCCGTCGGGCTCGGGAAAGTCTTCCCTGCTGCGCGCCATTTCCGGCCTGCTCGAACCGGATGCGGGAAACATCCAGCTCTATGGAAAAACAATTTGGCGGAGAACGGCAGGAAGTAGTGGCCATGGCATTCCAGCGGAGAAGAGGCGGGTGGGTCTGATTATGCAGAACCCGGCCGTGTTCCCCCATCTTACGGTCGAACGCAACGTTGCATTTGCGCTGCGAGGAATGGAAAGGTCGGCCCGCAAGGAAAAGGTTTCGCACCTGCTGCAGATCGTTGGTGCTGAATCGCTGGCGACCCGCTGGCCGCGTGAGTTGTCCGGCGGTCAATTGCAGCGTGTCGCCATAGCGCGAACGCTGGCGGCAGAGCCTTCCGTGCTGCTGCTGGATGAACCCTTCGCCGCTCTCGATGCGCAGAGCCGCCAGCAGCTCTCGCAAAACCTGCATGGATGGGCGCGGGAGCACAACGCGCCCGTGTTAACTGTGACACACAACCTGGAGGAGGCATTCTCTTCCGGCGATGAGATCACCGTCATGGAAGAAGGTCGCATTATCGCCCAGGGAGAACCGCACGAAGTTCTTGCCAAAGAACGCGAGCGGTTGCTGCGCATCATGGGCGCGCTGCCGATCCGTTAGCAGACGTAGACCGGCTCTTGTTCGAGACAAATGCCGAATCGCTCCAGCACGCGCTTGCGAATCTGGTCGCGCAGCGCAAGGATGCTGGCTGCCGTCGCTTCTCCGCGGTTCACGATGGCCAGCGTATGCCGGCTGGAAATCCCCGCGTCGCCCAACGCAAAACCTTTTGGGAATCCTGCATGCTCAATCAGCCATCCAGCCAGCAACTTCACTGTGCCCTTCTCCGCCGCAAAATACGGAATAGGGTCGGGCTGCGCCAATCCGGAAAGATTCGCTTCCTTGGTCACACGAGCGGAAATGTCCGCCAGCAGCGATTCCGAAACAACGGGGTTCTTGAAGAACGATCCGGCGCTGCGGCAGTTGGGATCGCCTTCGACCAGCAGCATTCCTCTCTGGCGCCGCAGATCGCGCACTGCCTTGCCGACCTGCACCAATGTGGGCGCTGCCGGCTTGCCCGCAAACATGTCGGCGAGTTCCCTGAACACCAGAGTCGGAGCGCCATGCGGGCGCAGTCGATAACTCACTTCGGTAACAATATAGCGGTCGCGCGCGGTGCTGTTAAAGATGCTGCGGCGATACGCAAACTGGCAACCCGATCCGCTGAAGTCTGCCATCCGCAGCGTTGTGCGGTCCAGCGCGCGAACGGAAACAATCGTGGAACCCACTTCCTGCCCATATGCGCCGACATTCTGCACCGGCGTTCCACCCACCGTGCCCGGAATTCCGGCCATACATTCCACGCCAGCGAAGTCCCGCTCCACCGTAGTTCTGACAAAAGAATCCCAGTTCTCACCGGCGGCGGCGGTGAACACTGTATAGGGGCCGTCCATATGCTCGCGGATCCCGCGGTTCACCACCCGGACCACTGCCCCTGGAAATCCCTTGTCGGCGACCAGCAGATTGCTGCCGCCGCCCATTACGAATAACTCCGCGTTTTGATTGCGGGCAAACAGAACTGCTTCTGTCAGTTGCGCCTCGTTCGAGGCTTCCATGAACCAGCGTGCAGGGCCGCCGATACGGAACGTCGTATACGGCGCCAATAGGATGTTTTCTCGGATCTCCACGTGGATGAGCCTACATCATAGCTGACAAACTGCGGACAGTGTAGCGGGTGCGGGGTAACGGGTCAGTATCGTGGCCCCGGCGATATACACTATAGACAGGCCGCGAAGGCGGTACGGAGAACAGATCAAAATGTATCCAGAGATCATGGTAATTCCAATGCGCGAAGAACTGGTACGAGCCGGCATTCAGGAAACGCGCACTGCTGAGGAAGTCGAGCAGGCGCTGGCAAAATCCGGCACAACGATGGTGGTGGTGAACTCGATTTGCGGCTGCGCAGCCGGCAAAATGCGCCCGGGCGTCCGCATGGCTTTGCAGCACTCGACCCTGCCCGACCAGAAGATTACGGTTTTCGCGGGGCAGGATCGCGAGGCGACAGATCAGGTCCGCAGACATCTCGAAGGACACCCTCCCACCTCGCCCGCAATCGCCATCTTTCGCGATGGGAAACTGGCGTTTCTGATGCAGCGTTCCGCCATTGAAAGCGCCCCCGCGCCACAAATTGCGCAGCATCTGAAACAGGCATTCGACGAGATTTGCGCGCCCACCAGCGCGTAGTCGCCGCGGCAGTCGTGGGAATGAAGGAGCCTCGCCAAGCGAGGCTCTTCGTCGTTGACGTAAGATATTGACCTGACCGCGGCGCATGACTACATTGTTGTTCAACCATGAAAATCATGCGCAATCGTTTCGTATTGGTGTTTCTGATCGGCACGGTTCCTTTCGCCGCCCATCAAATGCTTGCCGCCGATAATGGCCCGGGCCAATGGGTCGCGGGCAATGATTCGATCCAGCTAACCGTCAATAAACAGTCGGGAGTGATCGAGCATCTGGTGGACCAGGTCAGCCATGAAGATTACTGCAACCAGAGTCTCAGTAACGCGACCGCTGATACCGATGGAAACAGCGGCGTAGGTTTCACGGTAGGACCACGGATTGGCGGTCTTGTGCTGTGGGACGAATTGCAAAATCGCGTGTTTTCAGATATTGCGGACCCGGGTACGGTGACGAATCTACAGGCCTCCCAAAACAGCTTGTCGTTCGACAAGCAATACCCTCGCGCGGAGTTTATCGTTCACGAACAATTCCTCGTCGGTCCAAAAGATGTGCGATGGAATGTCCGCGTCAAAAAGACTTCCGGGGCTGATCGCACCGTCCGGGTGATTTATGACGTCCCGCTGCCGCTGGGAGGAGAAGCCTGGGCACCTATCGCGGAAGCACCATTCCGGGTGAAACCGTGGTTGCCATTTTCCATCGACTACGGTCAGTCCACTTCTGGCGCGATTGGCGAGGGCGAATGGCGGACGACAATTCCGTTGATGGTCTTCTACTCCAAAAGAAATGATCGCGCACTGGCAATCGCGTCGCCGCTGGAAATCCCGGCGGTGCGCATCCGCTTTCTCTCGAACACCGACGCGCTGGCGGACTTCTACTGGAACTCCCGGCAATACCCGGCGCGAGAGCGGCCTTACTTTCAGGTGAGCAATGAAGATCTTGGCCTGCGTACCGGGAGGGATCTTCAGACAGGCCTGTTGATTTCCACGCAACCGGCGGACTGGCGTCCCGCGCTGGGCTGGTTCTACTCGAAATACAAGCAATACTTTGATCCCAATCCAAACTTCGCAAAATGGGATGGGGCTTACGCCGGTGGAGACCACCTGATGGATCCCAACCTGACGACAGCGCAGGTGAAAGCCGCCTACGCCAGCGAATATGCACGCGGCGTGCGCTGGGAGGAATATCACAGTCCCTATCATCTCTATGGCGAAATGATTCCGCCTCCGAATGTGAAGAGTTGGGTGGACATTTCCGATCCGGAGGCGCACGGGCCCGTTCTGACCCGCGCGAAAATCGAAGAACATTGCAAATTGAGCCGCGAGGCCGGGATCGGAACGTTCCTCTACTACAACACCACGGAATCGGAATACTGGTACGCGCAGCAAAATTTTTCCGAGAGCATCGCCAAGAGCGAGGAGGGCAAACCGATCGCCGCGTGGCGGGGCAATCAATATCCCAGCAAGCGCGCCTGCTGGCTGATGAACTCCGACCCGGAGAGAAGTTTCGGCCAGCACATGATCGACGAGGCCAAACAGATGGTGCAAGTCCTACCCTGATGCGGCAGGGTTCTTCTGGGACGTGTACGGCCGCAGTTATATGTTTGACTTTGCCCATGACGATGGCATCACCATGGTGGACAACAAGCCAGCCTACTATCCGGAATTCATGTACGAGCGAATGATGAAGCAGGATGTGGGTCCGCTGCTGCACAGCCGCGGCATGACGATTACCGCCAACAAGCCGGTCACCGTGACGAGCACCGAAGGCGTGGACGGCATCATGACGATGGAAGATGCGCCGGATGAGGTGAGTCCAGGCTGGATCACTACCCAGAGCTATCTCGGACTGACGCGTCACGTAATGATCCTGGACAGCAACGGCGCGAACGCGGAGATGCTCTACCTGCATTGCATTCGCTATGGCGCCTTCAATTCGATGATCTCGACGACCGACAAGCAACGCCATCCACTGCCCGCGGAAACGATCGCATCCAATAAGGAGCTGGAAGAGAAATATCAGCCTTTCGTGAATATGTTCGCCGGGAAAAAGTGGATCTTTTATCCGCACGCGCTCGAACTTCCGGCAGACACCTACGGCAATATCTTTCAGCTGAAGAATGGCGACGTCATGATCACGATGGTGTCGGCCTGGCGTGCGCTTCATCATGCCCAGGGATACGATTCGAACCTGCAGGTCATCGCCCGGTTGCCGAACGCCAGCTGCCGTTCAATCGGGGGAAGTCGATTCCATAGACCTCGGCGACAAAACTACCGTTTCCCCGCAGCGGGACGGGAATCGACTGACTATTACAGTGCCGAAGCATGGAAAGGCGACGGTGATCCTGCTGCACATGAAAAGTTGACGATTATGTCACAGGTGAGTTTGTGGACTGGGGTGAGGTGCGCGAAGTTCAGCGATCTTTTGGGTTGACGCGAAAAGACGGTCATTCTGAGTGCAGCGAAGAATCCAGACGAAGCCGATGCTCTCTGGATTCTTCGCTCCCACCCCAGCGACGAAGACCTGTCGCCGGGGACCCCGGCTGCGCTTCAGAATGACAAGCCTTTGCTATGGGGAGAACCGCGCTAAACTCAACCCATGCCCTCCGTATCACTTTCTAATCGGCGATCTTCGCTGACCCGCACCTTTCTATGGCTTGCGGTTGGCGTATGTTTGCTGCTTCCCTGCACTGCGACCGCACAAATTTTCAAACCGCAAGATCTTGCGCCCGCGCCAACAAGGCAGCCAAATTCTCTCGAAGCCCGCACCCAAACCTTGAATGAAATTTTTCGCGATTACTGGCAGGATAAGCTGAAGCATTCGCCGGAGATGGCATCGACGATCGGCGACCATCGCTATGACGACCAGCTCTCCGACTATTCGCCTCAGGCGTATAACGATGCGCTGGGCCGGGGCGAAGGCTTCATCGAGCGCCTGGGGGCGATCGACACTACCGGAATGTCCGAGCAGGAAAAGCTGAGCAAAGAATTGCTGGTGCATGATCTCGTCGATCAACAGGAGTTTTCCGTCTGCAAGCCGTGGCAGACGCCGGTGACGCAGTTTTCCGGCATCCAGGTCGATCTTCCGGCATTGGTGGACGTGCTCCGATTTGCTTCGGTTGATGACTACGACCACTACGTCGCACGGCTGAATAAAGTGCCCGCGGCGTTCCTGCAGATCAGCACAGACATGGTTCTCGGCGAGGAGGCAGGCCGCAGCGAGCCGCAATCCGTGATGCAGAAAGTGCTGGTGCAGGTGAAGGCGATCGCATCGGCCAAGCCTGAGGACACGCCGTTCGCGCGTCCGCTGCAGCGCTTTCCCGCCGGCATGTCATCGCAACAGCAGGCGGAGATTCGCACGGCGGTGCTGACCGCGATCCGAACAAAAGTCCAGCCGGCTTATCTGCATTTTGCACGGTATCTGGCGGCAGACTATATCCCGAAGGCGAACCCAAACTTTAGCGGCGCGGCCCATTCCGACCGTGACGTCTGCAGTAGTTCTCTCGATGCGGACAGCAGGAAGATTCTGGAGCTGCGCATTCGGGCGCAGAAGCAGCTCGGGAGAAACTTCGATCTGCAGGCATTTCATGATGAGATCGTGAATCACGGTGCCGTACCGCTGGACATTCTCGAGCGTCGTGTCGAGGCATGGATCCAGGAGCAACAAACACATCCAGCAAATAATAAAGGGAGCCAATAAATGCCAAAGCAGGAGAAAAAATCGCGGCACTCCGCTGCACAAGCGGCGGCCGAAAAGCAGCCTGCCAGCCATACTGCTTTGAATACGAAAGTCGCGCTGCTGGGCTCAGGAAAAATGGGCGGGACGCTGATTCAGGCATTCCTGAGGAACGGTCTGTTCCACCCGGAAAATATCATCGCCACCGTGCAGCATGCCGAGCGCGCCCGGCAACTCACGCGGCAATGGGGCATCGCGGTTACCACCGACAATCTCGATGCCGCGCGCAAAAGCGATTTGATTCTCATTGGAGTAAAGCCGCAGACGGTTCCCGAGCTTGTCGAACAAATCCGTCCCGCACTGACGGCCCGCAAAACACTTCTCTCGTTCGCCGCCTCGGTAAAAACCGTCGCGCTGGAGCAGGCTGCGGGCGTGGATCTGGCCGTTATTCGCGCCATGCCGAATACGCCGGCACTGGTCGGCTGCGGAGCAACGGCTCTGTGCCGCGGCAGGTTCGTCACCGCCGAGCAGCTCGCGCTAGCTGAACGTGTTTTCCTGAGCGTCGGCCGCACGGCCGTCGTAGATGAGAAACATATGGACGCCGTGACCGGGCTTTCCGGCAGTGGGCCGGCGTACGTCTACATCATCCTCGAAGCGCTCGCCGAAGCCGGAGTGAAAGTCGGATTGCCTCGCGAGATCGCCACCCTGCTGGCAGCACAGACGGCGCTGGGCGCGGCTACGATGGTGCTCGAAACCGGCAGCCATCCGGCGCTGCTGAAAGATGCCGTCACCACGCCTGCCGGCTGCACCATGGACGGAATTTTAGAGCTGGAAGAAGGCGGCCTGCGGGTCACGCTGATTAAAGCGGTGATGCGCGCCACGCAACGGGCCAAGGAGCTGGCTTCGAGCTGAAGCGGCGCGATTTCATCTCGTACTTACTTTTTCTGCCATGGATCGAGCAGTTTCAACTTGATATCCTGCACATCGCTTAGGTTCCGGGTGACGAAAGTCAGCTCATGGACGATCGCGGTGGCGGCCAACAACGTGTCGACCACTGGCCGGGAACGTTGCGCGGAGAGTTCTCCCCATACTGTTGCGATCGCCGCATCAATGCCGAGAATGCGGTCGGCAAAGCTGAACTCCAGACCATCCACCCACGCAGTGAGTTTTTTCGCGGAATCGGCGTCGGAGAGCTCTTTGAGCGCCACGCCTTTTCTTAGTTCTCCCAGCGTCAGCACACTGATAAAGAGCCCCGAGGGTTCGGCGGAGGACAGGAACGAGATAACCCGCTCGTCGGCTTGTTTTTTGCGTGTTTCGGACAGCACATTCGTATCGAGCAGATATTGGAGCCGTTCGTTCACAGGCCGCTCTCGCGACCGGTGTCGGTGTCGCGTTCCACGTCAAACGCATCTACCTTCGGGCCGCCCAGCAGATACTCCCGTAAATTCGGCTTGTGCGCGGTGAGGGCGCGGTAGTCCTTGATGGACAGGAGCACGGCCCGTTCCGCGCCGTGGCGGGTGATGATCTGCGGGCCTTTTCTGCTCGCTTCCTCGATCAGTTCGCTAAAGCGGGTTTTAGCTTCCTGGACTTGCCAGATAGACATACATCCCTTTCTGACCATGATTATAGTCGTTCTGGTCTCAATCGGCGAATTTCAACTGCCAAACAGCGATAGTTGCCGCCCGCCGGCTGCACCGTCGACGGAATTTTAGAGCTGAGGAAGGCGGTCTGCGAGTCACGCTGATCAAAGCCGTGATGCGCGCCACGCAACGGGCCAAGGAGCTGGCTTCGAGCTGAATAAGTAAGGTTTTCGGGCTCCGCTTTCGGTATGCCTGCGAGCTAACTCAGAAGCGCCACACCGGCCCGGTAAGTATCCGCGCGAAGTAGTTCGGGAGGCCGTGGATCTCATCGTTGAGGACGGTGAAATTGGAGTGCTGGAGATCACCCTCTATCCGCCAGGCAACACGCGGTGTGATGGGAAAATCCAGTCCTCCGCCTGCAACGGCAGTAAACGAGGAGGTCGCTTGCCCTTCGTCAGCCAACCAATAATTCTTATTCAGATGGCCGAACCCGACCAGCCCTTCCATAAACACAGATCCCCTACCCACAGGCATGGAGTACTGGAGTCCGCCCATCACAAAGATCGGGTGCTGCGGAGAACCGAGGCTGGTTCCATAGTACCCGGACGCGTCCACTTTGACCCCTAGCCTGCCTGAAACTCCGGCAGTGAAGGCGGCATCCCATCCGTTGAGTGGCTGATGAGAGGTCGCGCTGTCGTGTCCGTTGAAAGAATTCGACAGAAAGCTATAGCCGCCGAACAACTCATGCCGCCGGTCCGTTGGAGCGACGGTTTGGGCTGGAAGAGCGCAAGAGAATCCAAAGCTCAGCAGAAGAGAAACGAGAAGCAGGAACTTCTTATGGAACACGCGCCACCTCGGAAGCTGCAAGCATCATCAATGTCTTAAATTCCGCAGGAGCAACCGACTGCGCGGGAATAGCGAAAGCACAGTGTACGCCCGCCGTAAAGGAACAGCCGAACATTTCTCCCGATGTGGTCGTTCTGACCCGAAATTATAGTTATCTATCGCAACCAGCGAAGAGAGAAAGCTGCGCGGGCTTCTTCGTTTCGCGCTTTCTTCCCCGAGTATCATCGAAAACAGTTCGTCCATCCAGGGATTTCGAGATTGCACGCTCGTGCGCAAGAGCATCCTCGAAGTTGGCCTCGGGAGACATGTCCCGCTCGATGGTGCGAGTCAGGCGGTCGAGACGGCGAAAGCCATCGACCTTTTCCGTGTGACCGAGCCTGGCCGCATCCAGAGACCGGCGCAACACGGAAATCGATTCATCATAGGTCTGGAGCGGAACCGGAAAAGGGTGGCCGTCCTTGCCGCCATGTGCAAACGAAAAACGCGCTGGATCGGAGAAGCGGCTGGGTGCGCCGTGGACTACCTCCGCAATCAAGGCCAAGGATTGCAGCGTACGCGGGCCCAGAGTTTCCAGCAGGAGCAGCGATGCGAAATCGCGGAACTCGCGTTGATGCGCCAAGGCCAGCACCGCGCCGAGCCTGCGCAGGTCGATATCTTTCGCACGTACATCATGATGCGCCGGAAGTTTCAGCCTCCGTGCTTCGGACAGCGTGGCCTCAGGCCGGTCCTTTACGATTTCGAGCAGCGCATCCTGCGCGGCGGCGGCGCGTGTATCGACCAGATTCATGATCGTTCCCTGGTGTTCGCCGACGATCGCTGTATGAGGTTCGGCTGTAAAGCTGCGGACGGTCGGCGAATGCCAGTGATACCGTCGAGCGAGCCGGGTCTCGACGTTCATGCCCTGCTGCACCACAGCCCATTCTCCGGTGGTGGTCACGACAAAATTGTGCAGGTAAAGCTGAAAACCATCGACGATGGCATTGTTGTCGACCCGCGCCGTAAGGCGGCTGGTACGGACCAGCGACTCGCCTTCTACTCCACAGGTATTGGCGAAGCGGAGAAGCTCTTCCGGCGTCTTGCGCGAGTGCTTTCCTCGCCCACCGCAGATAACGATGCCCAGTTCATGCGATTGGGGATTTAATCCGCGCTTCAACGCGCCGAGCACAGAAGTGGTGATGCCGGAGGAATGCCAATCCATCCCCATCACGCATCCCAGCGCCTGAAACCAGAATGGATCGCTGAGGCGGGTGAGGAACTCTGAAGCACCGTAATCATGCACGACAGCTTCGGAGATCGCCGCGCCCAGCTTGGTCATGCGCTCCGCAAGCCAGCTCGGGACGCGTCCTCCGTGCAACGGCAGTTCGGCAATTCCGGAGCGCTTCATACTTCAATGATAGAGCGGCCGAATCATCAGGATTACTTCATGGCGATATTGGTCCCGGACATCGACTTCGGCGGGCATTCCATTATCAGCGCAACGTTGTCGACAGTTCCCTGCTGCGAGATGGAAATCTGATACTGCTGCGGCTCATTTGCATGCGGAATATCTTTGTGGAACTCGTGCTGCACGCCGTTCTGCTTCCAGATCTGCGTGATGACGAGGTGCTGCGAAGCAGCGGGATTGGCCGGACGGGTGGTAGACAGGCGGAAATGATCGATCGCCAATCCATCGATGATGGTAACGGACGTAAATGCGGCGCGTTCCCGCGGGCAAGTCTCGCACGCTGCGATCCACTTCCGGCCAGCGAAGAACCTGTGGAATGGGCTGACCGTCCAGCCATGTAAGTTTTGGATTGTAGATCCAAATCGTCGTCCACGGGCCGTTGCTGCTGGTTGACCAGGCGATCGAAGCCGTCCCCGGCCCTTTGGCATTCGCCGGCCACGGAGTCACCTTACGAACCTCCGCCGTAAATTTATTGGGAGCGATCCCGTCCCGCAGATCAAGAAATCTTCCGCCGGCATGAAAGCCTGTCAGCTCGTTACCGCGGCCGGCGGTGAGTGTAAAAATTATCTCCGCCGGCTTCGAATTCTTGTTGATCAGATAACCCTGGCCGTCTTGAGATTCATAGCTGGCATTTTCGATTTTCGAAGCAAATTCATCCAGATGGGAGGTCCGGATCGGCAGCTCCGTACGCACATACGATCCCGCATGGTAATTGAATACATTTTCGCCCGGCGTCAGGGCGGGCAGCGTGCGCGGATTCAACTGGAAGAGAGTCGTGAGGAAGAAATCATGCAGCGCGGGAGCCTGGTTCGCCGTTCCCTGCACTGTGTAGCGGACCAGATACCCATAGCTTCCCGAAACAGCATTCAGACGTTGATGGTCAACCGGAATGCGTGCCGGCTGAATCTTCCATGGTCCGTTGAACGGTCCGGCGAGCGAGGCGCTTTCGGTCCAGGTGCGGCCACCGTCGACAGAAGTTTCCGCGACCAGCTTGCTTTTCGCATCCGGCAGAGAGGCTTGCACGCTGAAGGCCGCATCGATGATCACGTACGGCGATGGCATGGAGAACGTAATCGATGTGTCTCGGCCGTGTCTGGATACGGTTGCATCTCCAGTTCCAGCTGGACGATATTCGATCTTTCCCGTGGCCCACATACGCGCATCTTTTTCACTGCGCGGCCCTGCCGGAATGCTGATGTGGAATTGTGCCAGATCGGGGAGCACCTTCCAGTCCTTGCCGTCGAACGTATACGGCAGATAGAAGAGGTTGGCGGGCGTGGGATGGAAATATCGGACCATTCGTTCGCCCGGGCGCAGCACGAAATCCATCGTGTGACCATAGGGGGTCCGGTTATATGCGTATAGATAGTTATCTTTGGTTGTGGTGAAGAGATCGGCCAAGCCGCCCATCGCGTTCTCATGCACATCGGCCGGATACCAGGGATAATCCACGGTTTTCGGGTTCGATGTCTTGGGCCCGGTGACATTTTTCAGGATGATATTCGGGTCGTGCTCCAGCTGATAGACGGAGGCAACGTCGCGCTGCTTCAGCGGACCATCCCCGATCGGGTTATAACCCAACATGTCGGAGTCGAAGTAGTGGTAGGCGCCGTCGTAAAAAACCTCCGCAACGGTATGGCCGGTCAGGAACCAGACGCGCGAGCTTTTGAATCCTCCGGCATCGTAAGTTGCCTCGAGCAACGGCCCGTCCTGATAGCAAAGTCCGAAGCCGTAGCTATTCAGCAGCTTGATGGGATCGAGCACCTGGCCTACCGGCTCCTCGTAGGCCCAGCCGGCGATGTGATAGAACATCCCCGGTTTTACGAAGCGGCCGTCAGTCAGGTAAAAGCGCCAGATTGCCTCCGCCTTTTCGCGATCCGTATGCGCGTTCGCCTTCTTGTAGATCTCCTGCACCATGGTCTTCAGGTTGGTCGTATCCACCTGTCCGACCTTGGCGATGTCCGGCGAATAGACCTGCGCATATGAACTGCTCGCCGCAGCCAGAAGAACGACGACACAAATCGGCGAAATCAACTTTTTCAACATCGGTCGAACCTCGTTCCTATATCCATCATTCCACATCCAGCTTGCGGGTCACCGTCTGGCCACTCAGCATGTCCTGCACGGTAACGGTCCACGTACCGGTCTGATCATTAGACGCCAACGGAAACGACTTCACTCCACTGCCCTGCCTCGCAAGAAGATTGCCGGAGTAGTAGAGCATGAGGTTGCCCTTGGGATCGCGAACATCCACATGGAAGACGCCGACATCCGCCTGGGCGGGTTGGGCATGGACGGCAATGTTGACCAGGGAGCCACGCTGCGCCTTTTCGGGGACAGATACCTGCATGTCCGGCAGCGGAACATCGCTGACGGCAAGAATCGTGGGCTCATACGGATCCACGGTCAGCGTCAATTCCGTTTGCTGGCCCAGGGCCTTGCGGGCCCGCGTGTCATACACATACATGGATCCAGGCAGGTGCAGGCGAACCGTCACCGGCTTGGCAAAGCGTTGGTTCGAGCGGAAGTCCGGCGGCCCCAGCTCATTGACGCGCTGCTGCGGATTGGATTGCAGGGTGACGATCCTGACCCCGCCATTCGCGAAGACGTGCACATCTTCTCCAACAACGGAGTTGCCCGCTGTATCGGTGACCGCAAATTGGGGATGAACACCATTTGAGCGCAGCAGGTTTTCGATCAGCTGATGGACCGGGCCTTCTTTGCCGTCGAGCCGGTTCTCCAGATAATCCGCGATATCGGTATTCAGCAGAATCGCTTTTCCCTGCCCGAAGGGATGCACATTCACCTGCTCCGAATTCGATCCGCCGAATAGATCGGCCAGCGAGGACTGCGGCAGCTTGCGGCTGTGCTCGTCATAGGTGCCCGGCATGCCGTCGGCAATGGCGATCCCACCGTCCGCAACAAAATCGCGGATGGCATTCGCCTCCGCCTGAGACAGAGAACTCGACTCGGGAAGAATCAGCACGTGGTAGCCGCGCTTCAGCAGTTCGCCTTTTGGAATCTGATCATAAGAAACGAAGTTGTATTGCAAGCCTTCGTCCTGAATCAGGTTGCACCAGGACTCGCGCACGCGCATGAATTTGTTGTTGGAGCGCTCATAGCTGGGGCTGCGGGTCATCCATGCAGCGCCGTCCGGCCGCCGCTCCAGCATCCATTGCGTGCGCAGGCTGGGCTGAGAGTAGTGAATCGCGATGCGGTTATTCACCAGATGGCTGTTGATGATCAGCGCGCCCTCGCCGCCCCGAATTTCTTTGTAGTATTTGGATGCTTCGAGGCCTCTTGGCCCGGGCTGTCCATTCTTCTGCACATACGCGTGGTTCTGATCCCAGATGATCAGCCCGCGTTCTCCGTGCAGCAGCTCATACCAGACGCGATTCTTTTCCCCGGGGCTAGAGCCGAACCCTGTGCTCAGAAGCGGCATCGCGGGATTCAATGAATGGATGATATCCACGCTGCGGCCGATATCGTAGGGTTCGATCTGCGTCAGCGCCTTGGCGATACGCGCATAATCGTAACCGCCCCAGCCGGGCATCTGACCGCCGCCGACTCCAACATAGGCGTGCGGGTCGCCTTCCTGGATTGCATCCACGCCCATTTTCAATGCATCCGCGTAGGAGATATCCATCCACTCCTTGAAGTCGGCCCATTGCGCGAAGTTGTCGCCCGGCTTCTGCATGGCCTGGGTGGTGGTCAACGGCATTACCAGGTTCCAGTTGGTAAAGTTCGTTCCCCACTCCTGATTCAGCGCCCCCAGGCTGCCGTACTCAGCCTGCAGCCAGCGGCGCATGGGCACCAGCGACTCATCGGAGAAATCGAAGTCCCACTGCGCTTCGAGTTCGGCGATGCCGGACTCATCCGCCAGGCTGTAGAAATATGGCCGGTAGGGCGCAAGCCGCTCCGCAGTTGCCACGCCGCGATCATGGATCAGCTTGCGCCAGTAGGGATCCCAGAAGCTGGGGTGCCGCTTGAAAGCCACAAGACTGTCGGGATGTTCCTGATAAAGTTTTTTGGCCTGAATAAAGGACCAGCCCACCGCGCGGTCCGGACGCCAGCGGTGATATTCGGAGTAGAAGTCGGTGGCGAGACTCTCCGAATACCAGCGCGTATTGGTGTCGATTAAGAAATCCGGCAGCGCGATATTGCGGCTAGAATATGTTGCCCCATTGACGCCGAGCTGCTTCAGTTCCGGAATAAGATTCGCCGGATACGGCTGCCACATCAGAATTTCGTAGTCCTTCCACCCGGTAAACGGCGGCTGCGCGATGAAATCGGCGCCAACGCTCTCCTGACCGTTATACGGCGCGCCGCTAACGTCCTTACCGTGGAGAGTGAGGTTGACCTGGAGATGATTTTTCATCGCAATCGCGTGGGACATGTCGATGTGAAACGCGATGTCGGTCTCATCCAGCAAGTCAGCGGGAATATCCTTATCCTCGACCACCCGGCCCAGGGTGTCCGTCCAGTGGACGTGCAGGATTGCGTGACCGGTAAACCCCTGGCTGAGCCGATACACCACAGGAACTTCTCCGGTCCGGGCCAGCGTGCAGGAAGGCAGGATCAGCTCGGAAGCCCATTTGGCGTCGCCGGACGTGTTCTTCGGAAGCTGCGGCGCAGCCGCCCAGGGACAAGGTCCCGATGGCGTGCCGGCATCACCGAAGGCAGCGGCTGCGGGAAGAGTGATCCCGAGCAGAATCGCGGCAAACACCGCGCACATTTTCACGCATTTCTTTGTCATCTTGTTGTCCTTTTATCTTTCGTCATGCTTTGGCGGGACTGTACTGCTGACGACCTCAACCAATCCTACAATCTGGCCCAGGCTGTTGCGGACGGGCGCAAGCACGGAAATCATTCCCGGTTTTTCCTGAACCGTCATCTGCTGACCGGTTTTCAGTACGGCGTCCATTTGCGCGGGCATCTTCTGATCCAGCTGCCCATCCCAGAACTGGCTCAGGTTGTTCTTATTGCGAATGACCACCTGGATGGTGGGCGTCGTCGTCGGCACCGGCATCCACAGGTTTACATCCACGGGATAATTCACCATCATCGCCAACCGCATCAGGGTTTTCTTGACGCTGTTGAACGCCCCGGCATTAACGTCGTAGTTGTCGCCGGCGGCCCACTCGTCCCGCGGGTTGGGGTGCAGCATCTGCGCCATGGCGCGCGGAGTCACGATGCTCTGGCAAACGTCCCCGTCCACCATAATCGTGGCCACGCGTGCAATCTCGTTCAGATCGGCGTTCCGGCTCGGAGCTGCGCCCGCAAACGCCGGAATACCCGCAAGTTGGCAACATAGAACAAGCGCAGCGGCGAATTTCACTGGACGCCTCCGGTGGCAACGCTGCTCGACTGCCGCAGCGCATAATCGTGCACCCGTTGCCATGCATCGGGCTGCAGTTTCGGGAACTGCGCGTCGTACGGCGCCATCGCATCGCCGATATCGGTGTTCGTCCAGTCGACCGGCTGGCCCTTGGGCGGGGGCTGCGGCGGATGCGTCCATACGGCGAGGCTGGTATTGTCGAAAAGGCGCACCACCTGCGTCTGGACGGCTTCTCGCGACCCGTGTTTCGCCTCCGCCTCCAGCAAATCGAGATCCTGCACCGCGTTTCGCTGCAGTTTCAAGCGAATGCTGGGTACCGGCCCTGACAGCCCGAACCGGTCGCCGGAATAAACAAGAGTTTCCGTGCCGCCATTGGAAAGCGCATGCCAAGGGTTCGGTCCCGGAGATACCGCCAGCCAGCGGACAAAGCCGTCCACTCCATAAATCCATGCCCGCAGCGGATCAAAAGTCACTGCGGAGGAAGTTTCCTGAACCGCCGGTGTTCCTCCGTAGATCCACACGGTATCGCCCTGCTGCCGCAACATCGGCAGATTGTCCGCATACCAGGGGTACATGCCGCCGCTTGCGCACCACAGCCCGATAACATCCTTGAGCAGGTGCATCTGCTGGTTCATCGTCCAACTGGTGTCGGCACGCATTACAAAATGAACTGGGGTGTGGGCGGGCAGCGCTTTCGTCAGCAGATCGTGGTAGATGAAGAAATAGCGATCGTCTTTCGGGAACCGAACCTCATCTCCATCCCAGGGAAATCCTTTGTAGCGCTTCTTCTGGTTGAAGAAAACTTCAAAGTGGGTTGTGGTCCAATTCTTCTCGCGGAAGTGACGCTCCATCTCGCCCACTACATTCGTGAACTCCGCCTGATATCCCGGTTCCCCCCACCACAGATAGGAAGCAGGCCACTCCGGATTGATGGGCATGTACATAAACCCGATAGGCCGGGCACCGCGCCGCGTGCCGGCAAAGGCAGAGCCGTCGAGGAGTGGTCCAAAAAGACGGTCGAAGCGATCCCAGCTGACGACATGCTTCTGCTCGCCCGTACCCGCAAGCTCCGGAGCGAAGCCGGAATCGACGTACCCTGTGTGCCCATATCCCAGGATGTGATAAGTGGTGCGATTCTCGTAGAAAATCCGGTAATACTGCTGGACCATGCGGAACACCGCGTCTTCATTCGCGGGTCCCGAACCGGACAGCGTCTTTGGATATTGGGCCCGCAGCCAACCGGTCCCGTAGGAATTCGAGTCCACTGCGACAACATCCTGCTCCGGTATCCGGGCGGGGGCGACGGTGATGGTGAACGATATGTTCTTTCGGGCGGACCCGTCCACAAGACGCGCCCGGCCGCGATACACGCCTGGCCTGGTATTCGGCGCGATCCATACATCCACCCAGAATGCGCGCACCTTTTGCCCCGGAACCGAATTGTCCGTATCAGGGAGATGGAAATCGTACGGAAGTTTGATGGGGATCAGCGCATCCGGGTAATAGTGCTTGTCCGGAGTGTTGAAATGAAACCACTCGCGATAAACATCCACCGGCTGCGAGAATTCGATCGAAAGCCTGCAGCGATTGCATGGCCGATCGGATTTGACTGCCAGTTGGAAGGAAACGTAGCCGCCGCGCGCCGCCGAAAGCTCGATCGAATGCTTCCACTCCGCACCGCTTGCATCGGCAGCCACGAACCCTCCGAAGGGATCGGGACGATGATAGGCGGAAAGAACAAACAGGTCGGATGCGTAACAACACCAGGCCGACAGAATTAGCGCCAACCCTACCGTCCAGCGAAGCTTCCGCATGCTGAGCTTTCCTTTCAGAGAGAATCCCCCTTCCTGCGCATATCCAAAGATCCCGCAGCCCTCCGGCAATAAAGGATCGCGCACAGGTTCAGGCTCGACCCCCCGGCCAACTCAGATTCCAGGCGCGCTGGCGCTGGCTTGCTGCGCCGCGTTGCTTACAGGACTGATGGCGTCGCCGCTCAACTCATATCGGGGTCCGATGTAGTCCGGCTCGATCTGCACCGCCTGGGACATCTGCTCCTTCGCTTCCCGCGGATTGCCCTGGTATTCCGCAATCAAACCGTTCAGGTAGTGCGCTCGCGAACTGCGCTGCGGGTCTTCGGATTCGGCCCGCGATCCGGCTACGGTCTGAAACTGCTGCACCAGGTCCGCAGCCTGTTGCTTCCGGCCCAGCCGATCCAGCGAAAACACCATGAAGAAGTTATCCGGGCTCCAGCTTTCGCTTCCACCGCCGGCCAACTGGTCGAGACCACGAATGCTGTCCTCATACGCTTGCTTTGCTTCCTGCTGCCGTCCCATGGCTTCCAGCGTGCGGCCGATATAGTAGTGGATTCGGGGCGATGCCTGCATTTCGAAATCGTCCATGCCCAGAGAGGCCGGTGGCTTGAGCGCGGCCTGGAAGTATTTGAGCGCCTGCTGGTAGTCGCCCTTGTTGAATGCCTGCGCCCCCATCCCATACTCCAGCTCGCGATATTCGTCGCGCAGCGCATAGGTGCGGTGAACAGGCAGGAAGGTGTGATGATCGACGATCTCCTGAGCAGCCTGGAACTTGCCCTGGATCAGGTCCGCGTTTAAAACCCCTTCGACGAGATGGTCGTTATCCGGCGTACGCGCAACTGCTTTCTGCAACAGCGCCAGCTGCTCCTCGAACTTGCCGGTGCGCGCGTAGAGATCGGCAAGATCGTCCACCGTATCCAGATCATCGGGTTTCAGGTCGGCCGCTTTTTGCAGTTGCGGGATCGCCTGGTCCAGTTGACCGTCCTCTTCATAGGCCAGCCCAAGAGCGCGGCGTGCCCCGAAGTCCGACGGATCGATCTGGTTGATGGCCGCCCATTGCTCGACAGCCTGCGTCTTGTGGCCGAGGAAGTAGAGCAGGCAGGCAAGATTGAACCGCGCGACGGTGTCGTTGGGATTATCCTTCACAGCATCTTCGAGCGGCGCCACGGTTTGGCGTCGATATGGGAAACGCTCGACGATTCCCGCGGCGGCTTGCGCTTTCTTGCGATTTTCCGCAGCCGCGTTCAGATCGCCGGCCTGCTTTTGATCGTAGGCGAGCGTGTAGTAATAGACCGGCGGCGTTCCCCAGGGATCTTTATTGTTCGGAGGCTCAACCATTTTCAGCACCGCGACCGCCTCTTTCCAGCGCGAGAGCGGAGCTATAAAAGATGGAAACCTGAATCGCGTCTTCGCTCTGTTCGCCCATGAAGCTTATCAACTGGTTCTTCGCCTGAACATCGCCGGTCAGGAAATAACGCTCGGCCAGCGCTAGGCGATTCGTCGGGTTGATCTTGCTCACTGTTGCCAGCTGTTCCAGCGCGGCATCTTTCTTTCCTTCATCACGGTATGTCATTGCCAGCAGCAGACGGGCATCCAGATCTTCCCCATTGGAGTTAATGGCGCCCAGCAGATGCTGTACGGCTGCGGCATTGTCATTGCGAAGGAACGCAATCCGTCCCAGCTGATATTCGCGTGGGCCATAGTAGGAGCTGCCCGGCCAGATGTAATAGAGGTTTCGCTCCGCCTGCTTCTGCTGATCGAGCCGGAGCTGGCAAATCGAGAGATAGTACCAGGACTGCGACGCATACGGGTCGCGGTCGACCGCCTTCTGAAATTCCGCCGCTGCCTGCTGATATTGCCCGGCATCGAAAGCGAGCATCCCGAGCAACTGGTGCGCCGTCGAATATCCCGGATCGATCTTCAACGCCAGATTCGCCAGCTTTGCAGCGTCGGCCGAATTCAAATCCTTCTGCTTGAATTCCGCCGCCAGCACCAATTGCTCCGCAGTCATCTTGTCCGGCGGTATGGGGGCCTCTTTCAGCCCCTTGGCGAAGGGCGTAATATCGCCGCCGGGGTTGCTGTCCGGCCGGTGATAGTCCATCAGAACCTTTCCGTCCGCCGCCGTGATCCGCACTTCCATGTCTTCCAGACCGGCTTTGTCCGCGCGAATGCCGGCGGCGGTCTTCTCGACCGGGGTGCCCGGAACCAGATTCACCGTGGTATCTAACAACACACCGCTTTTCGCTTTCACCACCAGCTTTGCGTCGCGATTGGTACGCACCGGAGAAAGCGCCACGCGGATCGAAGAATTGTTCCCCGCCGGATCGGGAGTTACTTCCAGGTTCAACGCGACGTCGGGCGAGAGCGTCGTCAGCCCGCCGATACCGGCGACCGGAATCCACCACTCATGCCAGTGCTCCGCCTTATGCGGATAGACCCATTCATAGTGGCCATCCCACACCATGCGTCCGCTTTGCGCTTCAAAATACGGCCCGGCGTTATCGGTATAGCTGTGTTCCACTTTTGACGAACCCGGGCCGAAGCCGAAGGTCCACATCTTCATGCCCTGAACGTCGCGGCGATCCGCATACCGGAATACTCCATAGTTATGGTCGAATTCATAGGAGCCGCCGTAGTTGTCATAGCTGTCGATCCCAAATACGCCAAGCATGTGCATGTTGTTGCGTGCCCAGCTCAGGTCGACACCGTTGTAGATCGGCCAGGGAGAAACCACGCCGGTTGTATGTCCGACCGTCTCCGACATGGGATAAAGAAAGCGCAATTTCGGAGTGACGCGAAAAGCAGCGTTCGACCAGAGCATCTGCGGTTTCTGGCCATCGTTCGGGTTGTAACAGAAGGTGCTGATCTTGAGCGCGGCCACTCCCGGAACCAGCGTCGCCGTATAGGTCACATCCATGTGGTAAGTGGGATCGACTTCGCCCAGCATCACGGAGACGCTGCCGTCCTTATTTTTCATGATGGTATGCGACCAGAAGGGCTCATTATGCAGCGTCAGCGTGTGTGCATCATAGGGGCCGGTCAGCTCGATTCCGGACTGCGGCCAGCTGAAACGCGGATTGAATTGCGTCGGCTTGATAACGTCGTTACGGTAGAACACTTCACGATGGTGCAGCTTGTCATAAAGGGCGAAGAAGCGGCCGCCAAGCTCTGGGATGTAGGTGAGCTTTAGGTATTCATTTTCCACGAAGATAGCGGGATACTTCTCCGGGATCGGGCTGCCCTTCTTGAAGGCCCTTTTATATGTCGTGAATGGATACAGGCCGGACAAAGTCGAGTCCGTAAAAAGCGGCGGCTGCATGTATCGCCCGACATGCTCGTATGTCGGAATTGTCAGCGTCCCGGTTGATATCGTGATCCTATCCGCGTTCGGCGTGCCTCCGGAAGCTTGCGCCGCCTGGCATCGGGGCGTGTAGAGGGTGAGGACCACGGCAAGCAAAGCAATCAGCGGCTTCATAATAGGAAATCTCTCTTTCGAGCGAACCTGCTCGCGTCTGCGAGCTAGTGTAGTACGGTGCAGAGATGAAGTTTCTCGGGAATTGTCGGAGGATATCGTAGCCGGCAGCCGACTACCTTGAACATCGAAATAATTATATTCGATAGGATTGGAAGCGAAACGTTTCTATCCTGAGGGGACACTAGCCATGGGCGATGAGCGACCGCGAGAAGCAATATCGAGCAGGGCCGAGCAGGACTCGCCTCCGGACACGAATCCACACTCCGCATTTTGGCAAAACGCGCCCGCTCTCTTCATGGATCGTGATGTTTATGGAAACGAACTTCCCGGTTACCGTACGGAAGTCCGCTGCCGCTGGACTGAAACACATCTGTATTTCCTATTCTTATGTCCCTACGAACAGCTCCATCTCAAGCCGGGACCGGTCGTCGACACCAAAACAGATGAACTCTGGAACTGGGATGTCGCGGAGGTGTTTGTCGGTTCTATCCAAGACCCAATTCACCGATACAAAGAATTCGAAATGTCTCCGCAAGGAGAATGGCTCGATTTCAGCATCGATCTGAGCAGGCCTGACAAGGTTGCCGCAGATTCATGGAGTTCGGGCTTTCAGGTCGCCGCCCGCATTGAGCCTGAAGAGAAGATCTGGTACGGATCGATGCGGATTCCATACGGATCGATTGAAGCCGCCAAGCCCACGACCGGCAATACCTTGCGAATCAATTTTTTTCGCAGCCAAGGCCCCGACCACGTCGAGGTTGCCTGGCAGCCTCCCCTTCAGACCAGCTTCCACGCCCCGGAGCAATTCGGCACGTTTCGGCTTATCCGCTGAAGGGCTCCTCCGGCGTGATCTTTTCCATAATTGGCGAGTTCACCAAAGCAGTCTTCCCAGCACTGCGATCGGCGGATTTCTGCTGGGACATCGATCGGCTTGATATCCCGGTTTGGAACAGAAGCAATCGCACCTGTAAGCGGTTTCTCTTGATATCGTTTCGCTGCGTGATAGAGTTAATTACGTTATTTTTTATTGTGCTGTTTTTCGCAATTCAGTTTCAAACGGGTTGCTGGCCTTCTTAGAGCCAGCCTCGATCAGGCAATTGCTCTATCGTTTTACCTTTTCCACTAGGAGCCAGACCAATGACGCGTAGGTTCATGAAAATCTGCGTTCTGTTGCTATGCAGTGTCTTCACTGTGGCAGCGTTCGCGCAAAACTCCAATTCCACCATTAACGGAACGGTAGAGGATACGAGCGGGGCCGTGATACCGGGCGCGACCGTTAATCTCACCGATGTTGGAACCGGCCAGACTCTCAGCACAACCTCAAAAGCCGACGGATTTTTCACCTTCACCAACCTGAATCCCGCCAATTACAAAATCTCGGTCACTGCACAGGGATTTGCCCAGTGGGTCGGCGTACTCACGCTGCGCGTTTCGCAGGCTGCTGAAATCAGCCCAAAACTGAGTGCCGCCAGCGTGACGACTCAGGTCACGGTACACGATGTAACCCCAGTCATCGATCGAATCAATCCAACTCTTTCCGACGTCAAGAACGCCACGACCATTGAAACCCTTCCGGTTCAGAACCGCAGTATTCTGAACGTTCTGGCCTTCAGTCCGGGCGTGGTGGCGGGCAGTTACGGCGGGTCGGGCGGAGGCTTCACGCGCGTCAACGGCGTCCCCGGCGGGTCCTTGTCCTACCTGGTGGACGGCCAGACGATGGCCAATCGCTTCACTAACGAACTGCAGAGCAACCCCCAGCCGGTACCGACATTCCAGGAAGTCAAGATCATCACCGGCAATGGCGACGCGCAATACGGACGGCCGGGCGCGGTCGAACTGGTCACCAAGAGCGGCACCAACCATTTCCACGGACAATTGTTCGAGCTGAACCAGAACAACTTTTTAAAGGCAAAAGCGGCATTTTCCGGTCCGACCATCAACTACCTAATGCGCAACGAGTACGGTGGCCAGCTCGGCGGCCCAGTGTGGCTCCCGAAGATCTACAACGGCAAGAACAAAACCTTCTTCTTTGTCGATCTCGAAGGAATCCGCCAGAATTCGAATGCAGACGTATCCTACGTCATGGTTCCGACCGCGATGCGGAGCGGCGATCTGTCCGGCCTGGTAGACAGCAATGACAACCCGATCACCATATACGACCCGCTATCGACCTCGGTTACCGGGCCGCCGTTTACGCGCAGCGCCACTCCTTTTACGGCCAACGGAAAAATCAATCAAATTCCGGCCAACCGTCTGAACCCGATCGTGCAGAAGATCTTCAAGAATTATCTTCCCCAGCCCAATATCTCCGGCGCGGATTACTGGACTGGCACTCCGAATTACCGGCCTACCGGCGCGTCCAGTACCCTGCGCAACAAACTGTACACGGCCAAGGTAGACCAGCTCTTCGGCCCCAACCGCCTGGCCATGCGTTATACGTATACGAGCAGAAATACGCTTACGCCGGAAAGCACGTACTACGTCCTGGAGCCGGCCACCGGGGTGAGTGGCGGACACAATGGAGCGGTCGTGTTTACCGAGGTATTAGGACCCCGCGCCATCAATGTGCTGCGTGGGGGCGTGCAGTACAACCACAATTTTGGCGGGCCGCTCCAATACAGTACGCCGCCTGCGACGAGCCTGGGTCTTCCGAATTATGTGAACAGCACCGTGTGGCCCAGTTTTTATTGGAAGGGCAGCTACGACGGCTACTGGGACCCGATCGATCGCGGCAATCCTAAGGATTACCCCGACCAGACCGTCACCGGCAGCGACCAGTTCTCCTACAATCGCGGCAACCATCAGATGATGTTTGGCTTCGAGGTTTCCAATTACCGCCTGACCACCAGTGAGGTCGGCCAGCCCGGCGGCGGATACAATTACTCTGGAAACTTCACCGGGCAGCAGGATCCCGCCCAGGTGGCCAAGGGTACGTATAATGCTTCTGTTTCCGACACTGGCTCGGGATTGGCCGACTTCCTGCTGGGCGAAACCGATGCCGTCGATTTGAATACGTACCCGGTCTATCACACCCGGCAAACCGAATTTAACGGCTTTGCCCAGGACAACTGGCGGGTCACGCAGAACCTGACCCTGAACCTGGGTCTGCGGTATGAATATTGGACCGCCTTTGCCGACTCCAGCGGACGGCAGTCCACGTTTGATCCCAGCGTTGCCGGCGGTATAGTCGTCTACCAGGGAAGCGGCGCAGTTCCGGCAAACACCGACCCGGCAGTCTATGCTTCCTTTAAAGCTGCAGGCCTACCGATCGAGTCCGCGGCTGTCGCACATTATCCGCTTAGCCTATGGAAGATGCCGCACAACAACTGGGAACCCCGGCTGGGCTTCGCCTACGAGCTGGACAGCAAAACCGTTCTGCGCGGCGGCTGGGGTATTTACCAGTGGGTGATGCCGCTGGTGCAATATCAGCAGCAGAGCCGCAAGAACCCGCCCTTCAGTTACTCCTCGCATATCGACGCCAGCGAGTTTACTAACGGCGCCTACACCGGCGTCTCCACCAACGCCGCCGCGGCGGAGCTGGAGTTTCCGCATGCGCAGGCGCAGTTTGGCGGTCCTATGCCCCCGCCCTACAACCAACTGATGCTGGGAGCGCCGACGCTGACGCTCAACACCAGCGCGGTAAATATCTCATTCAATGGCGGGTTTGGCATTGCGCCGTTCGTCCCGGACTACAAACCGCAAACGGTACAGGAATATAACCTTAGCTTTGCCCGGGAGCTGCCGAAGCACATCGGTTTCCAGCTCAGCTACATCGGCAATCACAGCTACAATTTGCCCCAGGAGGACCCGTTCAACTACACGATTCCGCGCGAATTGTGCGCCACCTCGGGAAGCACGGATGTTGCGCAATGCCAGGCGGGAACTGCGCAGTACCAGCGCGCCTATCCGCTTTTTTCGACCTCCGGTTCCGGCGGCATGGAGGAATACCGGTACGATGGCTACTCCAACACCAATGAACTGCAGACTCAGGTCCAACATACCTTTGGCAGTGGCCTACTGCTGCAGTCCTATTTCACCTGGCAGCGGACGCTGACGACGACCGAAGGATCCGCGGCTTCCAATGTGGGCACCTCGGCGCAGATGGTTCCTGCCGCCCTAACATCTGGGTACACGCTCACGAATCCCAACTCCGGCCAACCGTACGCTGCACGCCAGCGGGCGATGTACGCTCCGGACAGCTCTCTTCCCACCAAGACCTTCAGCATCAACGCTCATTACGAGTTCCCATTCGGGCGTGGCAAGAGGTACCTGGGGAATTCGCACGGGTTTGTGAATGAACTGGTCAGCGGGTATAACATCTCGCCATTCTTCCTGTGGCACAGTGGTTTTTATTTCTCGCCCTACTTTAGCCCGTTCGGTTCCAGCACGATTCTGGCTCCGGGCAAAACCGGCATTCTTCCCGAAGGTAAGAGAACCCGCGCCCAGTGGTTTGACGCCAGCGTCGACGACCAGAGCATTGGCCAGCCGTATACGGGCCAGACCTACATCGTCCGTGCAAACACTCTGGATTGGGATTTCCGGAATAATATTTCGCGGAATTACATGACCGGGCCGGGCTTCAATGAACTGGACGCAACTATCTATAAGTTAACGCCGATTACCCACGGATCTGTGCTGGATATTGAGGCCCAGATTTTCAACGTATACAACCACCAGAACCTGGCGCTCCCTGGCAACAAGGGCAACATCACGAGTCCACTGAGCGGAAGCCTGCCGCGACTGATTCAGTTGCAGGCCAAGTTCATCTTCTAGTCCGGTTCCTTTTGCTGTCCCCTGGCGGTTCGCGAAGTATGCGGGCCGCCTTTCTTTTTTCTCAGGAAATTATTTCTGCACCGCCGGGCCTATCTGAACACCGATCTTGCCGAGCGGATACCAGCCATCTGGATCTCGTCCGGCAATTGCCAGCTTAATTTTCGGCTGGCGATTGGCCGGATCAACTAAAGCGATCTCCAATCGATAGTCGCCGTTCGGCATGGATGCAGGGACGAAGACCGAATTGTTGTAGAGGTTATCGCCGGGAAGCCAGGTGCGAACATCCGCATCGGTTATAAGTGTCACGGAATACGTATTGTTCTTCAACCGTATCGCCAGTGGATAACGGCGATACGCTGGAGCGTTGCCCTTGTTCTCCCACCATGACGTGAAGGCCAGTTTCCGGCTGGCATCGATTACTCCAGGATAAGTAAACCGGCCCAGAACAAACCGGTAACCCATGCGATTCAGCCAATCGTTCACCTGCGGCCACCAGGCGGCCGGAACCGCAGAAGACTTCGCGTTAAAGGAAGATACATGCCATTTGACCGCCTGGTTGATGATGTAGGAGATATCCCAACCTTTATCTTTCCAGCTCTGCATGACTCCGCAGGCCTCCATGGTCACCGGCGCGGTCTTCCATACACCCGCGAGACCCAGTTGGATGATGTCTTCGGGATAGTAGTCCGTCATCAGATTCTGCGTTTTGCTGAATTCACCTAGATCCCCCAAGCAGTCCGCGCGCCACCCCACGCGTGGCCTTTCCAGACCGAGACTGGCGGCGCGCTGCTCTGCGACAAGCGAGTCTCCCGCTCCGCCGCGCGCCCGTGAAAGTGTGTACGCCACGGTTTTTTCATCTCCGAGCTGAGTGACAAGCGGCGTTTTATGGAAGGAATCAAGATAACTGTCCAGCAACGCACGGCGGGTGGCGTCGGTCAGCAGTTCGGTGCCGGCGCCTTCTCCCCACGCCGCCAGAATGGAAATATCGACCAGGTTCAAATCGGGATCGCCGTCATAGCGCGCGCCGAGCGCGCGAATGAATCCGCCAAACTCCTTCACATATGCCGGATTTTCAGGGTTGATCAGCCATTTCCCAGTGGTAGCCTGCCAGCCCCCTGGAGCTTGGTGGAACTTCTCGCCGGTTTCCTGCCGGTACCACTCAGGAACATCGCTTTTGGCATCGGTTCCGTGCGGCGCAATCCGCAGCATCAGAGTCTGATGATGTGCATGAGCGGTCTGAAGCGCCTTGTCGAGAATGTCCCAGCGATAGACATCTTTCTCCGGCTCGATAAATCGCCAGTAGACGCGGAAATACGCGATCCTGGTCTGGGGAAAGTCCCTGTTCTGAAGGCTCCCATGAGGCGGCAGATAGTTGATGGGAAAGCCTTCGGTCCACTTCGTTCCCTGATTGAGAGTATCTCCGTCGAAACGCTGGAAAGTTGTAAAGCCGATTCCAGGATTCACCAGGACATCCTTGATCTCTTTCGGTTTGACCACCGTTGTCTGCTGAGCCACCAAAGTTCCGGTGAGCCCAACGGCCAGAACGAAACCGCCGAAATTCCTGTATCGCAAGAAGGACTCCTGTTCAGAATCGGGCTTTGCATCGGGCTGGGAATGCAAATTAGAGCAAAGCGGCTCCGGAGCTAGCCCGGAGCCGGTTTATCAGGCGTAACTCGATCGCAATACGGCCTCTGCTACTCCAGACTGAAAGAAGCTTCCACCACCTGTCCGGTCATCAGGTCATGCGCAATCACCTTCCAATTGCCCTTTGGATCATTAAACGCAAATGGAACGCGCTCCACGTATGGAGTTGTCTTTACCAGTGCGTTGCGAGCATAGAGCTCGTAGCGGTCGCCTGCGGGTGTTTGGAAATCGAGGTGAACCAGCCGGAAGCTGCCTTCCGGGGCGCCGCCTTCATCCGTTAGAATCGCCTCGACCATTTCTCCCGCCCGAGCACCGGGTGACACTGCAACCCGCATTGCGGAGAGCGGCTGGGACGAGCGCGTATAGACCAATGGTTCCCATGGGTTCAGAACCGTTTTCTGGGTGCGGACCTTGCCCAAATCTTTTCGGCCCCGAACATCGTAGGTTTGATTCTCTTCTGCCCACTCGATGGTCACTTCCTCTTCTTTTTCGAGCAGCGAATTGTCGATGTTTGCAATCAACGCCGGATCGAGGACCGGGGCTGAACTGGTTGCCAGCAGCTTGGGATATGCGCCCCATCCGCCGTCATCGGTCTGAGGATTTCTGAACATCGCCACTTGTTCGCAATCTCCATTCGCGAACCGCACGATCTCGGTACCCCGCAGGCGTTTTCCATCGCCCCCCAGGACGCGGACGCGCGGCTTGACTTGCGCCGATTCAAGAATCCCCTCGACGATCTCTGGGAGGCTCGAGTCGGAACCGGGCTTAAGGCGCAGATAGGCATAATCCGCGATCTCCAGGTTGAGGAAGATGGCGCGTCCGGCGCCAAACTGATTGACGATCACCAGCGGCACATCGCCGCTATGGGCCAGCGCCTTGCCGCCCGCGGTGATCACCGTGGTGTCGCCGGCGCGGATTGCGCGGAGTTGCTTTCCTTCCAGATGCAGGGCGCCATCATTCCCTACACCCTGGATCGTCTTCGCGGCGGTTTGCGCAGGACCATGGGCAATTCCAAAAACGTCGTCCAGTTGCCCCTTGCCAAGATCGCGCCCATGCGCGTTCAAATCGGCGGCGCGGCAGTCCGCAATCACTGTTCCGCCGCCCTGCACAAACGCCCTGATCTGCGCCGCCTCCTCCGGGCTGACGGCGATAGATTCCGGCATGATGAAAACCTTATATTCGCCGGAGGCGAGTGTCCCGCCCTCCAGTTGTTTTCTGCCGACGAAGTTATATTGCAGTGCCAGGTCTTCGATGAGCTTGGTCCAGCTGTTCCGCACAGCAACGCAAACACTATCGCTGTCTCCTCCGCTCTTGATCATCCATTCACGCGCATGTTTCACATTGTCCAGCAGCCAGTGAATCTGGATGGAGGGCTGCGAATAATGGAGCGCGATGCCATCGTGTTTCCGTTGAGAGTTGATCATCAGCTTGCCGATTCCGGCGCGCAGCTCATGAAACATCGGCGAGAAAGTCTCGGCGGAAGTTGTGAGCTCGCCGGTCTTCATATCGACGAACTGGTTCGCGGGCTCGTTGTCGTCCCAGATCAAGGCTGCGTTGTGGGAGTGGAAGAGTCCCCACCATACGGGGCGAGTTACACGATGCTGTTCAATGCGCTCCTTCTCCGACAATGGCTGTCCCGGCTTGGCACTGAAGCCCCCAAACCCGTGCGTGGACATCATAATCACCGATGGCTTCAATGAGCGAATGACTTCCACATTGTTGCCGATGTTGTACGGCTCAATGACATCCACCGCGCGCACAACCTGCTCGTAGTTGTACCAACCGAAAGCGAACGGACACTGTCCGCCTTCCGTGGCGCACAGCGCATGCGGGTCTACCGCTTTGCAAATCTCCGCCGGCCCGCTTTACGGCGTCGGCAAACGTCTCGTCCATAAAGTTGCGAAAATCGCACCATGCACCGACATTCCATCCGCGGGTCGAGGTGATCTCACCCAGCTCTTTGTAGAAACGGTTGATAAAGGCGATTACCTGGTCCCAGTTCTGAAACTTCGTAGGCACATCGGGCGCATCCCAGGAACCGAGACCGCCCCAGCGCGCGTTCGCCTGATCGAGCGGGCCGATCTGTTTTTCCAACGCCTCGGCACTGAGGACGGGAACTGACAGTGAGTCCCGCGCCACAGCCAAAATCGGATTCCAGGCATCTCGCATCGGGGTGCTATTGCCTCTGGGCACAGGGAAGCTGGTTCCCCACTCCTGATTGAACTGGCCGATGGTTTTGTACCGAATGCGAATTGCGGCCAGCGCCACCGATTCGAATGCTCGGTCGGTGGTGGTGAATGTGATCATCGAGGCAGATTTGTACCAGGTGGGAACGGCTTCTAAATGCGCGTCGTCCCAATGGGTGAGCTCCTGGCCAGTAGCCCACGCGCTTGCCACCGCGGATGGTTGCCCGTGCTCACGGCGAAGATATTCAGCGAATTTTTCCTTGCAGTATTTGGAGTGACAGAAATCGTTCGGGCGAATCTGGTCGCCTTGGCCCAACTCATCCGCGATGTTGTAAAACAGCGGCCGAAAAGGACTGTTGGTCTGGGCGTAGATCGTCAGGTTTTGCTGAAGATACTGATTGGTTTCGGGGTCGTTCAGGCAGGGGCTCCGAACCCATAGCTCCATATTCTGCCGGTCCCGGATAATTTTCGCGAGCAACCCCCTCCACTCAGGCTGGTCCTTGTGATAGATCGAGAAAACTTCCCACGCCATCTGCTCCACATAAAATTTGAAGTTATTGTCCAGAACTGGATCGTTGTTTTCTTTGGTGTAGGCGATGATCGCGTCCATGCCGGCGGCGCGCAATTGATCGTAAAATCCGTCCGGATAATGAGCCCAGCTGATGGTGTGGTAGTCGTTCCACGGAGTGGGCGCGGGAGAAATCATGAATTTTCCGGTTGCCACCTGCGGCACGCCATTCAAAGTGACTCTGATCCAGTTCATATATGTCAGGCCCGCTCGCATGTTGAATGAGAAAGCGGCGGATACCGTAGCGGGTCCCGACAATGAGAGCGTCTGTTCTCCGGCAACCCGGCCGAAGCTGTCCATCCATCGAACTTCGACCTTGCCGGAGGCGGGGCGGAGAAATCGTAAAGTTCCGCTTAACGCGCCATGCTGGTCCGCGACCACGCGATCCAACGTGATTCGTCCCAGCACCATCGCATCCGGCCCGCTCGCGGCAGTCTCCCGCTCATGAGCTGCGGTGGTCTGCGCGAATCCGGCCAACGCCGGGGTCAGCATGGCGGAGGCTACTGCACTGCGGAGGAAACCTCTCCGGCTTGGATCGTATTGATTACTCAAAATAAATCTCCTTGATCGACTGGTTTGAATCAACGGTGCTGGATGAGTTTTGACCGCGGTTGCACGAGGCGACTGCGTTTCTAATAATTTCTCGAGCCAGTATGCAACGCTTCCTGCAAGATGGACCGGAGACTTTTTCGTAAAAATAGAATACCCTTTAGCGGAAGAATCCGTAACCAGATTTCTTTTCGCTAAAAACGACAATAGCCTGCAAATCGAAATTAGTCGCTCATCCTTCCCATTGATCCACAGCACAAAGGGGCGAAACCGAATTTGCCGGCCCAGGAGAATTCCATGCGTGGCTTTCGATGGGTGCTTGCCCTGTTCTGTCTGGGATATGCTGGAACGCTTTTCGCGCAGCCAGGGACGATTGTGGTGAAGCCGAAACCGTTCGACGGCGTGCTCGTCAACCCCGGAATTGGATTCACCACCTTCCAACGCTTCAACGGCGACACCCTGAATGCCGGAACGAAATGGACTGAGGGTTTTCCGATCGAATACCAGCCCTTTCATGGAACGCTTCAGACCAAAGACTTCCCCATGACGACCATCGCCTACTTTCGCGTGTACTGGAGATTTCTAGAGCCGGAGCAAGGCGTCTACAACTGGGATCTGATCGATAAAGCTTTGCAGACAGCGCATGCGCGGCACCAGACCCTCATGCTGCGCATCGCACCCTACGGCAGCGATGCAAAGAGCGACGTGCCCGCATGGTATCGCAAAGTCACCGGAGAAGTTCTCCGCAAAGCTCCGTCTGATGGCCGCCATTCGGCATGGTCTCGCCCGCTGCCCAGCAGCCAACCCGACTGGGCGCCGTACGAGGCTCAGTGGATGGTGGATCCTATGAATCCGGCCTACGTGCACTTCTTCGGAGACATGGTAAGGGCTTTAGGAGCGAGATATGACGGCGATCCTGACCTGAACGTGGTCGACGTTTCCATCGTAGGACCCTGGGGTGAAGGAGCCGGCACATCGCTCCTGACGACCAGTGCTATGGAAGGCTTAATGGATAGCTATCTCGATTCATTCCATAAAACGCCGCTAGTCGTGCAGCCAACCGATCCGAAAACAGATGAGTACGCGATCTCGAAGGCGCATGTAGGATGGCGGGCCGACTGCCTCGGTGATATGGGCGGTTTCAATAAAAAGTGGAACCACATGACGGACTACTATCCAGAGGCAGTCATCGAAGGTGGGCTTGCGGATGCATGGAAAACAGCGCCGGTAACCATGGAAGCCTGCTGGGTGATGCAGAGCTGGGAGAATAACGGATGGGATGTTCACTACATCATCGACCAGGCCATCAAATGGCACGTTTCATCCTTCAACGCAAAATCCTCTGCAGTCCCCAGCAATCTATGGCCGGAGGTAAACCGCTGGCTGAAACACATGGGCTATCGCTTCGCCCTGCGCAGATTTACTTATCCGGACACAGTAGGACCGAACCGCAAAATTGCATTTACTTCCTGGTGGGAGAACCAGGGGGATGCACCTTGTTATCAGAAATTTCCTTTTGCGGTGCGGTTGAGCAATGGCCAGCAAACGGCCGTAATGTTTACGGGAGCGGATATCCGTACGTGGATGCCGGGAGATAATCTATACAACAACTCCGTGTTTATTCCCGGGAATCTGCCGGACGGAGACTATACCTTAAGCGTGGCGATTGTGGACCCCGCGACACGGCAGCCCAAAGTAAAATTGGCAATTGAAGGAATGGAACCGGACGGATGGTATCGGCTGGGAAAGATCGATGTCCACCAGACGTTGCCGGCTAAATAAGGGCTGAGGCAATCCTGGTTCTGAAGGAATGGTCTTCGACGCTTCCGTGGGCGTCGCAGTTATGTGCGGTTTTCGCCGAATGAAATATCGATGATTACATCAATAGACCATGCTAGCCAACCCATAATCGTTTGCCGCCCATATCGGGAATTATGAAATTTAAACTGGAGATCGACCTTTGATGAAATTCCAGCAGCGCCTGACTCTTCTCTCTCTTTCATTCGCCTTGTTGCTGACTCCGTTTGTCGCTCGCGCCCAGGCAGTCCATGCTTGGGAAGGTACCATCACGATTCCCACCTATAAGCTCGGTCCGGCCGATCCCAATCCGCCGTTTCCCCTGGTGAATCGTCAGCCGGTCTATCCATACACCATGCTCGACAACCTGACCAATGATCGAGTGATGCAAACGTATCGGGCAATCTACCTCGAGAATCAGTATCTAAAAATAACGATTCTCCCGCAGCTGGGCGGCCATGTTTACTCGGTCTATGACAAAATCGACCACCGCGAGGTCCTCTATCGCGACAACGTGATTAAGTATGGCCTGGTCGGTCCTCGCGGAGCATGGATCTCAGGCGGTCTGGAGTTCAGCTTCCCTTACGCTCACACGACGGACACGGTTTCCCCGGTCGAATCCGTTCTGCACCAGAATCCCGACGGCAGCGCAACGGCGGTCGTCGGCGCCATCGATTGGGTTTCCAACATGCACTGGGAAATCGCGATCACCCTGAGGCCGAACACTGCCCGCGTGGAAGAAGGAGTCACACTTTTTAACTCCACTCCGCTCAACCATCTATACCTCTTCTGGACTAATGCTGCGGTGAAAGCTACGGACGATGCGCAGTATATCTATCCGATGCGCGAGACCGTGTTCGACGATCCGTTCGCGGTCGTGCAAAGCTGGCCTGCGTGGAAGGGCGTCGATCGAAGCTGGTACAAGAACGATCCGGATGCACTGGCAATCTTCGGCCGCGAAGTTCATCGGAATTTTTTCGGGCTCTATTATCACCAGTCCAACTTTGGTGTGGTGCATGTGTCAGATTTCCGGCAAGACCCCGGCAAGAAATTCTGGACCTGGGGAACAGCCGGCAGCGGCAAGATATGGGACAAGATCCTGAGCGACAATGATGGTTCCTACAATGAAATTCAAAGCGGACGCTTTTATACCCAGGGCTCACGGGAATTTATGAATCCTCGGCGAGTCGAAGAATGGACCGAATACTGGTATCCCGTTCGCGGACTCGACAGCGGCTTCGTCGAAGCGACACCAGAAATGGCCATCAACGCCGTCTACTCACAGAGCGGACCATCCGAAGTCAAGCTCATCGTCAGCCCAGTCGCCGAGTGGGGGGATCTCACTCTGGTGGTTAAAGAAGGAAACAACCTGCTGAAGCAATTCCCCCATCTGCACTTGACACCGCTCGAACCTTCGACCTACACCGTGCCGGTGCAGAATATCGAGGAAGCAAGAAAACAACTGAATGTAGAGATCGAAGACGCGCAGGGCAAAACGCTTCTCCACTGGTCCGCGGCAGAGCCGATCGATGGCAATGGGAATTTAGTTCCTTCGGTTGGGAAGCCCATCAAGAAAACAATTGGTATCAGCCCCAATACGCCCGTCGAGGAGCTATATCTTCATGGAGTTTTTCTCCAGAAGACGGAAAACGACTCAGGCGCCCTGAAGATCTATAACGAGGTGCTGCAACGCGATCCCGGTTTTATTCCCGCGCTGCTGAAGGAAGCCTGGTATTACTACGGCAGAGCAAATTATAAGAAGGCTGAAGGTCTGATAGAACGTTCCATCGAGCGGGATAATGATGTCAATGAAAGTCCATCCATAGCCTATGCTTCAGGAGTGATTTATCGCGCCGATGGGAAATTATCCCTTGCCAAAGATGCGTTCTGGACTTCCATCCACTATGGCGATTCTTTGCCTCCCGGCGCTTCGCTGGCGGCACCCTATGTAGAGCTTGGCGAAATTGAAATTCATCAGGGCAGCTACGCCAAAGCCGCGGACCTGCTGAAGCGTGCTATCGGATACAACCCGAATGACGCGTTCGCACTGGCCGATCTTGCGGTTGCTGAACGGCTCGGCGGCAACATGCAAGACGCCGGGCAAACCTCGACGGATGCTGTAAGGAAAATGCCTTTGCTGCCGTACGCGCTGGCAGAGAATTGGCAGGATACATCTGCATCGTCCTCTGATGAAAACTGGACGAAGGTCATCCGCTCGGACCCGCAAAATTACCTTGCGATTGCATCGTGGTATCACAACATAGGGGCCTGGAAGTCTTCCGACGCGGTGCTCAAGGTCGCAGTAGATCATCTGTCGAAAGAGGACGCATCGCCGATGATTTACTACTATCTTGCATCGAACGCGCGTCAGGAGGGAAACACGCAAGAGGCGGACCAGTACGCACAAAAAGCTGCTTCCTTATCCAGCGAAGCCGTCTTCCCTAATCGCCTGACCGATGTCGCCGTACTGGAGGAAGCCATTCAGCAGAATCCGGCGGATGCTCATGCGAAGTACGCGCTCGGGAACTTCCTTTTTGCTCACGCACGCTACGACGAAGCCGCCGACTTATGGTCGAAGGCTCTCGCTCAAGGCGATAACAATGCAGTTCTGCTGCGAAATCTTGGCGTCTATCAATGGCACATCAAGAAGAATCTTACCAGCGCGGCTGAATTCTATCGGCGCGCCATCCAGCTCAACCCGAACGATTACAGGCTCTATACGGATCTCGATGCGATTTATGAGCAGCAAGGCAGTACCTCTGCGCGCGTAGATCTATTCCGCAACGTCCCGCCTGAAGTTCTCGACCAGGACACGGTGCGGGCGCGTCGTATTCTTCTCCTGATCGAACAGTCGAAACCCGACGAGGCGCTGGCGCTGATGGTCAATCACCACTTCAAACCATGGGAAGGCGGCGTGCTGATTCACAACATGTATGTGCTCGCGAACATGGAACGCGGCCAAAAAGCGCTCGCCGATCATCAGCCGGCGCAGGCGATTCAAGCCTTCCATGAGGCGATGCAGTATCCGGAGAACCTGGGCACAGGAGAGCCCAGCCACCCTGATTTTTCAGAGCAGCTTTACTGGACGGGCAACGCGCTGCAGGCTCAGGGAAAAACCGCGGAGGCGAAGAATGCCTGGAGCCAGGCAGCTGCGCAAGATACTGTTTTCTCCGCGCTGGCAGACCAAAAGCTCGGACAGAATGAAAAGGCTGAGCAGATTTTCCGTCGGTATATTCAAGCGGCAGCGCAGCCGGACGCGACTGCCGGTGACTACTTTGCCGCTGGCATGGCGGAACATTACAGCGGCAACATAAACCGCGCTCGTGGCGATTTCGAGCACGCGTTGCAGCTTGATCCGCAACTCTGGCGGGCACGGGTTGCATTGGCCAGCATGGAACACACAGGCAGGAACGTCGCCTAAGTTCAACGGGCCGGTGCACCCCCGCCATTTCAGAAACCAGAAAAATGCAGCCCTCCATGGCGCTGCATTTTTTCTGGTTCTATTTCGAAGTGTCGCCGAATCACAGAAAAGATCAAACGAGAGTCACTTGCATATTGAGGCCTTGTAGAGCTTCCAACATCGTCTTCGGCAGAGCGGAGTCTGTAATCACATGGTGGACCGCCGAAACCGGTACGATTCGAGACAAACTGCGGCGATCGAACTTTGTCGAGTCGCAAACGGCTACCACCTTCGTTGCCCCGATCACCATGGCCCGGTTTACCCGCGACTCCAGCAGGTTCGGCGTAGTCAGCCCTGCTTCCAGATCGAAACCATCCACGCCAAGAAAGAGGATATCCGCATGCATTTCGGCGAGCATATCTTCGGCAAGCGGCCCGACGAGAGAAAAGGAATTCTTTCGTAAAATTCCGCCTGTCAGGATGACCTCCAAATTGGTCGCGGCCAGCTCAGCGGCGATATTCACCGCATTCGTAATTACGGTCAGGTTGGAAAACCTCTTCAACGAGTGCGCGACGGCGGTGGTTGTCGTGCCGGAGTCAAGCATTACGCACTGACCTTCCTGCACCATCTCCGCGGCAGCCGCGCCGATACGTTCCTTCTCGTGATGGTGGCTCTTTTCCTTCTCCTGCAGCGAGGGGTCGAACAGCGCGCCGGGTTGAGCCGGTAGCGCGCCGCCATGGCTGCGCTGCAGCAACCCCTTCGCTTGCAGATGATCCAGATCTTTGCGAATAGTGATTTGAGAGATCCCCAGGGCCCTTGACAGATCGCGCACACGCACACGGCCCTCGTTTTGAGCGATCGCCAATATGTGTTGCCTGCGTTCCTCAATCAACATGGGATCGCTTTCGAGCCCCACTGCAGAATTGGGCAATTGTGTTCTCGGGTTTCGGGCGCTGTGCCGTAAGTTGTTCATCTAGTCTCCTCTTTTGAGCCGCGTCATAGGTCTTCCGTAACCTTGCACCGTCATCTACGATCGACCTGAATCATCGATCGATGAAGCACAAACGTCCTGAAACATACTACTCAAAACCTTCAATCATTGATGCACTCGATGGATAGTCAATTATCGGAAAGCACAGCGTGGCGGCTCGCAACCCGCGCATCCGCTAGCTTCTCGTCCCGATATTCTCGCCTATGGCTTTACGTTATTCCATGAAATTCCGAATTTGGCAACCTCGAACTTGACTTTCGAAACCCGCGGCGAGAATAATACGAAACACATCGTAATTGTTTAAGATTGGGCAGCGTCTGCCGTAACCCCCACTTTGTGTCGCCATGTCTCCGAACGAGCAAATACCGCCTCATCTGCGGGCATGTTGGATAAGGTGACATAATCCCCTGCGCGAAGCACTGCACGGCCCGGGTTCGCAGCCGATAATCGAACGCGTAGATTCTTGAGGAAAAACGAATGAGTGAATCGTTGCAGGAGGTCCGCGCGAAGGACAATTCTGGAACAGACGTTATCCGGCGAGTGCTGACGCGCTGGGATTTAATTCTGTTCGGGCTGGTCATTCTAAGCCCGACGGCTGTATACCCGGTTTATGGCATCATCCAATCTGTTTCTCATGGGCAAGCCGCGCTCAGCTATCTCGTCGCCATGGTTGCGATGCTTTTCACCGCCGCAAGTTATGGCCGCATGGCGACGGTTTATCCTTCCGCAGGTTCCACCTACACGTATGTTCAGCAAACATTCAATCCAAACGTAGGATTCCTGGCCGGCTGGGCCATGATCCTCGATTATTTTCTGATTCCGCTGGAAAGTATCATTTACGCGGCCCTGACCGCCGCGCGCTTGATTCCGTCTGTTCCGTATGCCGTCTGGGTAATCGTCTTCACCATCGCAGTGACAGCCGTCAACGTTCGCGGAATTCGCCTCCTGGCCCGCGCCAACACAATCATGATGGCAATCATGACGGGCTGCGCCGTGCTCTTTATTGTCCTGGCGATTCATTACGTCAAACTGCATTACGGAGCTGCCGGCCTGATTTCCACCGCCGGAATATTTCCGCCGCATCACTTTTCCATGTCGCCCATGATGCTGGGGGCGTCGATTGCCGCGCTATCGTACATCGGCTTCGACGCTATCTCGACTTTGGCGGAAGATACGATTAACCCAGAAAAAGATATCAAATTTGCCACCGTCCTGGTCTGCGTACTCCAAACCGTAATCTGCGTCGTAACCGTCTACTTCGCCGCTCTTGCCTGGAATAATTTTCATACCTTTCCGCAGGTTGATACCGCGATTCTCGATATCGGTCACCGAATCGGTGGGCCGACGATGTTCCTGATTTTGACGATCGTGCTGCTGGTAGCCGGTGTGTCGAGCGCGCTGACGGGCCAGGCAGGTTTTTCTCGCCTGCTGTTCGCGATGGGCCGCGATGGGGTCATCTCCCGCACGCTTTTCGGCCACCTTCACCCCCGTTATGGAACCCCCACGCGGGCCATCTACATCACCTCCGCGGCATCTCTGCTGGGCGCCCTCACGATGAACTTCACGATCGCCGTAGAGTTGTTGAACTTCGGCGCTTTCGTTGGATTCATTCTCGTGAACTTGTCTGTAATTCAATACTTCTTTGTTGCGCGCAAGCAGCGGAGCGGGCGGGCCATCTTACATAATCTGATCTTTCCTCTTTCCGGCGCACTCGTCTGTATCTATGTATGGATGAATCTCAGCGGGAAGGCAAAAATCGTGGGCTTTCTGTGGCTTGCTATCGGCGCGCGTTTATCTGACGATCCAAACACGCGGCTTCCGACGCCCAACGGTTCAGTTGAGCAACGAGGAGATGAAATGAAGATCATCAGCGAAGGATCGGGAACTATCGAACTATGTCGAGCAAAACTCCGGCCGGCTTGTTGAGATTCTCCAGGAGCTCATTCGCCGGCCATCGCAAAATACTGCTCCCAACGGCAGCGAGGCAGAATGCCAGAAATATATCGCGGGCTTTTTGTCGGACCTGGGATGCGAACCGGTCGTTTATTCCATGCAGGAAGTACCGGGCCTGAAGGAACACCCACTTGTTTCTGTCCGGAAGAAATTATGAGAATCGGCCTAATGTAGGCGCTCGGCTGAAAGGAACTGGAGATGGCCGCTCCCTGCTGCTGTCCGGACATGTCGATACAGTTCCCGTTGGTTCCTCTCCGTGGAAACGGGATCCTTTTGGCGGATCAATTGAAGGAAATCTTCTGTACGGGCGCGGCGCGAACGATATGAAAGGAGGCGTCGCGACGAATCTTTTCGTCATCGAATGCCTTCGCAAACTGGGTGTCCAGCTCGCCGGAGATGTTCTTTTTGAATCAGTGATCGACGAAGAGTTCGGCGGGGTAAACGGAACCCTTGCCGGGCGCCTGAAGGGATTCAACGCTGATGCCGTAATTCTTTCCGAGCCTTCTTTCCTGCGGATTTGTCCCGCACAAAGAGGAGGCCGCATTGTTCACATCACGCTGAAATCTTCCGGCGGAATTCTCGACGAAGGCCCTCCTTCTCCCGGCGTCGATCGATCAGCTGGCTTTTTTGCTAGCAAAGATCAAAGAGTTTGCCGAGCAACGCCGCCGCAATGCCAAGCCGCACCCGTTGTATGAAAACAATGCGGATCCGGTGCCGGTCGCCGTTACCAAAATTATCACCGCGCCATGGGGAACGACGGAGCCGGTCACCATCCCGGCGGAATGCAAAGTCGAAATGTACTGGCAGGCGATGCCCGGAGAAAAACTCGAAGATATCGATCGCGAATTCGTGGAATGGACCGCATCTTTGCTGCAGGTGCCGGGCACGCCATTTGTGCGGCCGCTGGATGTGGTGTTTCCGGGCCGATGGCTGCCGGGATCGGCGATCTCAAAAGACGAGCCGCTGGTGACCGAGTTGGCGGATTGCGCGACGCGAATCCTCGGCAAGCCGCCAGTTCTGGCTGGGATTGAAGGGCCCTGTGACATGTTCGTTTTTCACAGCGTCCAGCACACCCCGGCTGTTCTGTGGGGAGCGCGAGGTGGAAATACCCATGCCGCCGATGAGTACGTCGAAATCGATACGCTGATCGATGCAGCCAAGGTGCTCCTGGCCTTTGCATGCCAGTGGTGCGCGAGCTCGCTGATCCAAATAGAGCTCGTCCACTCTAACGCTTCGGCAGCAGCCGCAGCGCATTCTCGCGATAGATTTTGCTCAGCACGTCTTTGGGCAAGTTGATCCCATAGACCTTCCAACGTCCCTGTCGCGAAGCATGGGATGGATAGTCGAAATATTCATCTTCTGTTTCAAAAAAACGAAAATGGAGCCGGTACGTTTCTATCTCTGGAAACAAATCTGTGCCGAACAGAATGCGATCCTGAAATTTAAGAAAGAACTTTCGCGCGGCAAAGGGCTGGCGCCCCAGCTCCGCAACACGCGCGCTCATATCGACGGAGACATTCGGATATTTTTCCAGCACGGCGGTGACCTTCGGCAAGTCTCCCCCACACTCCGCCACATGTGCCGCAACAAATTTTGTTTTCGGATGCCGTGCAAAGACACGGTTTCTTTGTTCGAGAAGTTCATCTTTCGAATATTCAGAATTGGAAAACGCCCAGTCAGGGTGTGCCGCCAATTCCTCATATCGTTCGTTGTTCCGATCGATCGGCAAGAAAAATGCGTCCGGGTCCGCAGTGTGGAACATGACGGAAATCCCGAGTTCCGCCGCCTTGTCAAAAAGCGGTGCAAGTCTCTCGTCATCGATCCGCAAAATCTGGCCGGAAGCATCGCGCACAGATCAACCCAAGATCTTTCCAGAACTTCATCCCGATGATGCCGCGCTCGACCAGACGCTCCATCGTTTCGACCGACTTCTGAATGAAATCCGGCTTCTCAACACCAGACCAGTCCATCCAACCCATCACCGAAAACCGGTCTGGATATGGCGCGAATTTGTCGATAATTTCCAGACCGCCGAGGCCCGGGCGCATGGTGATATTCACAACGTGCTCGATCCCGCACGCATCCATGATCGGCAGCACCTCCTGCGGCTCGAAGGCATCCAGGTGGTTGTGATAATCGATTGCCGGAACACTGGCGCGTTCAATCAGAGTGAACCGGCGTGACCAGCATCGAAACAGGTTCAAACTCGGCCAGTTTCAAATCTACTTCGGCCTTGGCCGTCGCCATGGCAACGAATTTATCCCGCTTATCGAGAGAATCGACATCCGTCATGTGTTCTCCTTTATACCTTCGAACAGAACAGCCTGATTTCTCCTGGAACATCAGCTGGCATCGAGCGGGAAATGGTTTTCCCGCAGAAACTGCTGCCGCAACCGCGAATCCCTGAATGCCTCTGTGCCGCCGGTTCGCAGCGTAGACAACGCTCCCGTCACGTTCCCCGCAGCGGCGCACTGTGCCGGTTCGAGCCCCCGCAAGTACGCGTATAGAAACCCGGCGTCAAAACTGTCTCCAGCGCCAATTGTATCGACGGGTTTTACGGTAAGCGGCGGAATGCGGAACAGTTGATTTCCGGTCTGTACCAACGCGCCGCGCGAACCGCATTTTGCGACAATGCATGGCACGCGCTTCGACAAAGCACTAAGCGCTTCTTCCACGCTGTCGCATCGAGTAATCCTGCGGATCTCGTCATCATTCGGCAGAAGCACGTCGATGAGATCAAGCAGCTCATCCAACACCCCGCCCCAGCGATCCTCCGGATCGTCATTCGTGTCCAGCGAAATCGTGAGACCTGCCCGCTTCAGGTCGCGAAATAGTACCGGCAAATCCGGGGCCAGCGCCTGTTGCAGAAAAAGCGACGAAAGATGGAAGTGTCTGGCGGAAGCGAGATAGCTGAAATCGAGATCCGAGCGCGTCATGCCGCTCATCGTGCCCGGATAAGTCAGGATGCGGCGCTGCTCGCCATGAGCCAGCAACACTGTCACCCCGGTACTGATAGAGTCCTCGACGTAGACGACTCGGGAAAGGTCTGCGCCGCTCTCTCGCAGACGCTCAAGCGCGATTTTTCCGAGTTCGTCCTTTCCTACCCGCGTGCTGAAGCCGACCTTCGCCCCTAACGCTGCAAGATTATGGGCGACAATCGATGATGACCCCCCGAGGGTGACCTGAAAATCGCTGGCCAGAATTTCCCGCTCCACCGGCAGGACCTCTGGCAATCCATAAAGGATCAGGTCCAGATTGATTTCGCCAGCAATGCTGACATCGAACATCGCGGGGTTCTTCACTCAGCCTCCCAACCGCCAATATAAAGCCATTGCTAAAGTAAAATTCATAGGTTATGATCAATTTCGTTTTGTTATCTTATTATTCAGTATAACCTTGGCTTCCAATCGAATCGTTGGCTTGAAACCCTTTGTTCATAGGGCCGGGAACACAGGGAGAATGGACAGGAAAAGGAGCGCCCCACGTGACCCGTTTGCTCGATTTGATCAACCTGAACAGTAAAGAAAAGGCGGACCGCGGATTGTCCCATACGCCCGGCGAAATACTGCAGCAGCCGGGCACGTGGGCCACTACATTCCTGAATTTTCAGCAGCGGCGAACTGAGATTGAAGCCTTCCTGAAGTCGGCCGGAATTGGCCCACATTCAAGCGAACATCCGATCGTACTTCTCATCGGCGCCGGCACTTCAGACTATATCGGCCAGGCCCTTGCCACTCTCTTCCAACAGAAATGGCAATGCGAAGTCTCTGCGATCGCGAGTACCGATCTTCTCACCAATTTCCAGGATCATATTCTTCGCGACCGGAAATATCTCTGGATTTCGTTTTCTAGATCGGGAGACAGTGCCGAGGGAGTCGCAGTACTGAACAAAGCGCTGGAGGAGTATCCGGATATTTTCCATCTGGTCGTTTCCTGCAACGCCGAGGCGAAAATGCTTCGCGAGCATCGCGGCGATCGACGGGTGTTTGGACTGCTGTTGGATGACGCTGTTAACGATCGCGGTCTGGCCATGACGAGTTCTTTCTCAAACATGGTGGTCAGTGGCCAATGCCTCGCCCATCTCTGGACTGTCAACGAGTATGAACCCATTCTCCACGGGTTGATCGCGGGCGGTGAGAAGCTCCTTGCAACCGCAGCCGACCGCGCCGCGCAGCTTGCGGAAGGTCCCTATACGAACGTATGTTTCGCTGGTTCGGGATCGCTGAAGGCCGTCGCCCGGGAGTCGGCCCTGAAGGTTTCCGAGCTGACCGCCGGTCGCATCCGGACCATGTCCGAATCCATTCTCGGACTTCGGCATGGCCCGCTCGCAGCGCTGAATGAGGAGTCTTTGTTCGTCTGCTCTATCTCCAGCGATCGCCGCAGACAGCAATATGAACTCGATCTATTGCAGGAGATCGGAAGCAAGGGAGTAGTTCCGACCCGGGTGGCGGTTGGACTGGAGGCCAGCAAAGAATTGACCGGCGCGTCGGAGTATTTCATTGCATCAGGCTCGGGGCTGGCTATTCCTGACGCCTATCGGCCGCCCCTTGACGTGATATTCGGACAACTGCTCGGGCTATTCTTTTCGCTGCGCTGCAATCTAAAACCCGACGTGCCCAGCCCAAAAGGCGTCATCAGCCGAGTAGTACAAAACGTGAGCATTCACTGAGTTGTTTTGTGGCCGTTAAGCGAGGTGCAGCGGTTTATCGCGCCAGAAGAAAATCCTGTGCCAGTTCTTCCTGGATAAATTCAGGAAGAACATTTTCGCTCGCGTTGCGAAGCGGCCAACCTGCCAGCACAAGCAACGGCGCGGTCGCGGGCTGCAGCTCCGCCAGATGCCCCAACAACGTCGAGTGTGTCCGCTGATCCGGCATCGAAATATGGCTGACCACCACGCATGGCAAATCGAATGGCATGCCTGTTGCCATCAACTCCCACGCCAGCGCGCCTAGATCGCGTCCCGGCATGTAGATACCCAGAGTCGCGTCCTGTGGCAATGCACCCCGCCAGACTGCGGGACGAGGCTGGCCGCTTCCATCCATTGCATGATGTGCCGTCGTCAGGATGACCTTCGACGCGCTGCGCCGGTCTGTCAGCGACTTCCGCACCGCCGCCGCCGCGGCGAACATTGCCGTCACGCCAGAGACAATTTCGTAGGGAATGCCGGCTTCTTCCAGCGCATCCATCTCCTCGCCGGCGCGCCCGAAAACCAGCGGATCGCCGCTCTTCAGGCGAACGACACTCGACCCGCGCCGCGCTTCATCGATCATCAGCGTGTGAATCTGCTCCTGAGTGATGCGCCGGGCGCCGCAGCGCTTTCCTACGCTCACCACGCGTGCTTGCGACCCGGCGCGCTCGAGAATTGGCTGTGGAACCAGATCGTCATGTAAAACGATATCCGCTGTCGCCAACAGGTCGGCGGCCTTTAACGTCAGAAGCTCCGGATCGCCGGGTCCTGCGCCGACAAGATATACCGTACCTTTCTTCGCAATTGTCATCGCGCGCTCTCCGATGGAATTTCTGCCGGATAGGCAAGTTGCCGCGCAGGACATTGCTCCGAGGCGCACACCGGCAGCTGCGCCAGCCTGTGTAGCAGAGCCCTGCGCTCTTCTCCAGCCGGATGTGTCGCCAGGATTTCCCGGCGCAGTGAACCCAGCTCCGCCAGCCAGTTCCCAATATCGCCGGGTAGCTGCGCGTCAATCTCCCGCCGCAGCCGTTGCGCCAGCGCTGGACTCTCGCCGGCAGTCGAGATCGCAATCTGCAGCGAGCCTCGCTGCACGATCGAGGCGAAATAATAATCGCAGTTCGGCGGATCGTCGACGGAGTTACAGAGCAGCCCACGCCGCTGGCAGGAGAGGAATACCGCTCGATTCACATCCTTTGAATTTGTCGCAGTCACAACCAGCGTTTGTCCGCCCAGGTCCGCTTCCTCAAAGCCGCGCCGCTCCAATGTAATGCGGCATTCCGCGGCAAGCTTCTCGACAGCATCGGAGACAGCAGGAGCAACGACGTGAATGCTGGCGTTCGCCATCAACAGACTGGTTATTTTTTCAAGCGCGACACTGCCCGCGCCCACCACCAGGCACGGGCGTTCATCGAGTTTAAGAAATATCGGGATTAGACTCATATTTTCTTCTTTCGCACGCCGGATCAGCCAGCCATGTGCGGGACCGGTCCGGGCGAAACATCGCGCTCCACCGCCGCGACAACCGTACCCGCCAGCTGATCGCGAATCTCGGCTTCGCTGTGTCGAGCAAAATATGCGCGAAGATTCTCTCCCTCCGCCCGATCAGCGAGATACCGGCGCAGCAATCTTTCCATCGCGTCTGGAACCTCGGTGGCCGGGCAGCGATATCCCACCGGTCGCGCCGTTTTCTGATGCAGACCGACCGCGCCGCCGACGCAGAAGTAGTACGCATCGATCAGCTTGCCATCCTGCTTGATCTTCTTGCCTTCAATGCCGATGTCGGCGATCCAGTGCTGACCGCAGCTGTTCGGGCAACCGGTTACGTTCAACTTCAATTGCTGATCGAACTCTGGAATGCGCTGCTCAAGATCCTCGACCAGCCATCGCGTAAAGCCCTTTGTCTCAGTGATGGCGAGCTTGCAGAACTCCGTGCCGGTGCAGGCGATCGCGCCGCGCCAGAAGTTCGAGCCGTCGACGCGCAGGCCGATCTGCTCGAGTTCCTTTGATAACTCGTTCGCCTTCGCATTGGGAATATTGATCAGCAGCAAATTTTGCATCACCGTAGCGCGCAGATCGCCGGTACCGAATCTGTCCGCCAACTCGGCGACCGCGTGCAGCTGATCTCCACTGACTCGGCCGCGCAGAACCGACGCGCCGACATAGCTAAGACCTTCCTGCTTCTGCTGATGAATGCCGACATGATCGCGGAAGACATCATCCGGCGGATCCTCTTCGGCAGCCGGATCGAGGCGATATCCGAGCCGCGCTTCCAACTCAACGAGAAAGCGCTCGGCATCCCATCCGTTCTTCAGGAATAGATACTTCAGGCGGGCGCGCTCCCGGCTCTCCCGCAGCACATCCTGCTCCCGGAACAGCTCCGCCACGGCATGCACGACTGGCACAACCTGGTCCGGGCGCAGAAACGCATTGAGACGTACGCCGAGATGCGGCTCTTTGGAAAGTCCACCGCCTACGCGGATCGAGTAGCCGGTTTCCACTCCGTTACCGGATTTTCTCTCAATCGCGGTCAGGCCCACCTCGTTGATCTCCGGATATGTGCACCACTGCCGGCAACCCGCGATGGAGACTTTGAACTTTCGCGGCAGATTGTAAAACTCCGGATTGCCGGTCAGCATGTGCGCCAATTCAACCGCCAGAGGCGAGGCGTCCGCGAATTCATCCGCGGCGATGCCGGCCAGCGGACACCCGGTCACATTGCGGGCGACGTCGCCGCAGGCGCCCTTGGGAGAAAGCCCAACCGTGGTCAGCGTATCCACCATCACCGGCAGCGACTCAATCGTGATCCAGTGCAATTGGATATTCTGACGCGTGGTGATGTCGGCCAGATTGCGCGCATGCTGCCGTGTGAGGTCCGCAATGGTGCGGAGTTGGGAGGAGCGCAGCATTCCGTTCGGGATGCCGATGCGCATCATGAAGTACTCCGACGCCTTGCCTTCGCCGCCGCTGCCTCCGGTGGCGCCGATACCGTCGCCCTGCGTGTAGATGCCCCACCATTTCAAATACGCCGAAGCCCAGTCCGCCAGGACACTTGCCCTTCCCTCGCGGGCGAACCGGCGCACCTCGTCAAACGCTTCCCATGGATTGACCTCGCGCTTCAGTCGCTCCATTCGTTGCGCTTTTGTTTCCTTCACGGCTGGCGCCGGTGCTGTTGTCACTTCGCTCATGAACTTTCCTGGGGTGAATTCTTTTCTGTAAATGTATGAATACCGCACTCCAGCTTTTGCCCGGACCAGCGGCCTGATCGCGGATTATTCGGGTCCTCCGGGATCGACGTGCAGGGCTCGCAACCGATGCTCGTATAGCCTTTGTCGTAGAGTGGCAGATATTCGATTCCGTTGCGCACGATGTAATTCCAGACCTCTTTGGAATTCATCGCCGCGAGCGGGCTGATCTTCAGCAGCGTCTTTCCACCCGGCAGCGCGTGATGCTCCACCTTGCGCAAATTCTTCCGGGTGGGCGACTGGTCCCGCCGCAGGCCCGTGAACCAGATATCGTACTCCGACAGACCGCGCATCAACGGCGCCACCTTGCGAAGCGCACAGCAGCGCGTCGGATCGGTTCGATTCAGAATGCCAAAGGCCGCTTCCTGCGCCGCCACCGGCTGCTCCGCTTCAAGAGAAATCAGATTAAGCTTCCACTCCTTTGTCATCCGGTCGCGGTATGCGTAGGTTTCCGCAAAGTGATATCCGGTGTCGAGGAATAACACCGGAATATCCGGATCGATTTGGCGCAAAAGATGCAGCACCACCATGTCTTCCACCTGAAAGCTATTGGTGATACAGGCCCTGCCGGGAAGCGCAAGCGTTTCCCGCACCAGAGCCTCCGGTGAAAGGGATTCGACGAATGCGGAGTTGTCGATGTCGAGCACGACTATCGGTCTCCTTTCGCCGGAGATACGCGAAGCCCGCCAATCCAGTCCAGGATTTGCTGCACCACGGAAGAATCTTCGCCGTTGTGATCGAGCGCATCTGCATCCAGGATGTGATCCCGTGGAACCGCTGCGTAGATACGGTTCTTCTTGTGCTCGCTGATGGCGGTCGTGGTGTACAGGGCGATCAAACCGGCCGAGTACAGACCGCGGATCAGCGCCTCATTCCATTCGCGGGTCTCGTCTGAGTCGTCGAGCACCATCACCTGATAACCGGCTTCAAACAATGCGCGCTCCAATGGAGCAGCCAGCGAGTGCCACGTGCCCAACCAGATGGCCGCCGGACGATGCCCAAAACGATGCACACGTTCCGATATCGCTATCGGAGGGGTACCGCGCGACACGCTTGCAACGGGAATTTTCGTCAACACCCTTCGGTATCTGTCTCGTTCTTTTCCCGACCCATCCGCATCGCCTAGGCTTTGAAGAATCATGCCTGCGCCGACGGTCGCATTGGTCAACGGATCGATCAGGATGAAACTGCCGGAGCTGCGATTCTCCGCATAGAGATCGAAAGAAAAATTGCGCGTAGTTTCAAACTCGACTGTTCCGATATCGTTCAGCCCCAGCTGCGCCGCCGGATGACGCTTCATCGTGTTCACATCGAGACGGCTGCGAATCTCCTGTGCGTGAACGCGAAGTTCATCGGTTGAATTCCGGAGAATCCATCGTCTCTTCAATTTGAGCGGCGTCGCATGCAACCATACGACATTTGCAACAAAACGCCGCGCCGTGTGCGGAGGATTCTGTTCCGAAACCAACATGCCGCCGCGTCCCAGATCAAGCTCATCCTCCAGTTGCAGCGTGACCGAAGACCCTGCCTCCGCCCGTGCAAGTTCTCCATCGTAAGTAACGATAGAGCGAATGCGTGTGCTCTGCCGGGAAGGCAGCGCCATTACGCGATCGCCGGGCGTGATCGATCCACTGACGATCTGCCCGGCGAAGCCGCGAAAGCTGTCATCGGGTCGGATCACATACTGCACTGGAAAGCGGAAGCGATCGTCGCTCGTAGACGCGGCGACCGGAATCTCCTCCAAATATTCGAGCAGGCTGGGGCCTCTATACCAAGGCGTTTTCGTGCTGCGGGTGACGACGTTATCGCCTTCAAGCGCGCTGATCGGAATCGACCCGATGGAGATCGCGGCATCTCTCCCGGTGACTTCAGCAACCTGTCGCCCCAGTTCCTCAAGATCGCTTTGGAGCCGGCGAAAGACATCTTCGGAATAGTCCACCAGGTCCATTTTGTTGACTGCGGCAACGATGTGCGAAATTCCCAGCAGCGCCGCAATCGAGGCGTGACGGCGCGATTGCGGCAGTATTCCTTTGCGCGCATCAACCAGCACTACAGCCGCATCGGCAGTCGAGGCGCCGGTGGCCATATTGCGGGTGTACTGCTCATGGCCCGGAGTATCGGCAATGATGAATTTACGGCGCGCGGTATTGAAATACCGGTACGCCACATCGATGGTGATCCCCTGCTCACGTTCGGCGCGCAGACCGTCAGTCAGCAGAGAAAAATCCACCGGCCCGGTGGAGCGGTTCAGACGGCTCTGCTGGACGGCCTGCAATTGGTCCTGGTAGACCGCCTTCGAATCGTAGAGCAGCCTTCCAATCAGCGTAGATTTGCCATCATCGACGCTGCCGGCGGTCGTGAACCGCAGCAGATCGCGGTCAAGATTCTGCGTCAGAAAGCCATCAAAGGCCGAAACCGAATTTGATCCAATCACACCAGACGGCACTAAAAATATCCCTCCCGCTTCTTCATTTCCATGGAACCTTCCTGGTCGTGATCAATGGCGCGGTTCTCGCGTTCCGAACGATGGAAGCTGAACATCTCTTCGATGATCTTCGGCAGCGTGTCCGCTTCGGACTCAATCGCGCCGGTGCAGGGCACGCAGCCGAGCGAGCGCATCCGCACCTTGCGAAATTCGGGCTTTTCATTCGGCAGCAGCGGGATTGGACCCTGAGTCAGGATCAGCGAACCGCCGCGCACGACCACCTCGCGTTTCTTCGCAAAATAGAGCGGCACGATGGGTATGTTTTCTTTATAGATGTAGAGCCAGATATCGAGCTCGGTCCAGTTTGAAAGCGGGAAAATGCGGATGCTCTCGCCCTTGTCGATTTTTCCGTTGTAATAGTTCCACAGCTCGGGCCGCTGATTGCGAGGATCCCACTGCCCGGCGGAATCGCGGAAGGAATAAATGCGCTCCTTGGCCCGCGATTTTTCTTCATCGCGCCGAGCACCGCCAAAAGCGGCATCGAAACCGCCGGCCGTCAGCGCATCAAGCAGCGAACGCGTCTTCAGCAGCCCGCAGCACTTCTGCGTGCCCAGGGTAAAAGGGTTCGCGCCATCATCGAGTGCCTGCTGGTTCTTGTGAACGATCAACCGAGCCCCGATCTCCCGCACATACCGGTCCCGGAACTCGATCATTTCCGGAAATTTGTATCCGGTGTCCACGTGCAGCAGCGGAAACGGAATCTTGCCCGGATAAAATGCCTTCTGCGCGAGGCGCAGCAGGCAAGAAGAATCCTTGCCGATCGAATACAGCATGACCGGGGCAGCAAACTGCGCCGCGGCTTCACGCAGGATGTGGATGCTTTCGGCTTCGAGCGCTTCAAGATGACTCAATCGCCGTGTGGGGTGCCGCTCTACCATACTGATCGGAGGAGCTGCGTCGCAACGCTCTTCAATTAGACCTATTGTCGTCATCGGCATTCCTATCCAACCGGTTCTGAACCCGTGCGGTGGACGTTTCTGCCGAAACGGAAAAGCCCACCTGAGCGGCTCTTCCGTCGGTGGGCTTTGATTTTGGGTCCTGCAAGCTTGCTAAGCTTTTTCTGTCTACCCAACCCTCCAGAAGGCGCGCGATTGTGCCCGCATGGTACACATGCACATACACCGCATCTGGGAGGCAGAAGACTTCATAACTAATATGACTCTAATCCTGGATGCCGGGTTGCGTCAAGCGAAGACTGAACACTTTTGAGGGCAAAAATACGTCCGGAATTCCTTCCGGCATAGCGAGGCCTTAACGCCAATCGTCGATCACGTACGCATCGGCTCGATTGAACCCGTCCACATGCGGACGTTGCATTGCAACGCCCTGCATGGCCACTCGATATCCGTGAGCGCGCATGCGCCGGTAGGCATCTTCGCGAGCCAGGTTCACGCCGGCTTCGATAGATGCTCCGCGTGCGGATGCGAACGCCTCGCAGGCATCCAGCAATTTGTCGAAACGTTCACCCGCGCCGGCGCCCCCACGGGCCGCTGCAAATTTGATGTAACACGTCTTCGCGCCGCCTTCAGATCCGGATCCGTTCAGGCACACAGCAAAAGCGTCGAGAACACCACGTGTATATGTCAAGACGACGTCGCCGGTGCGCTGCGCAAGCACGGCCCGGATTTCATCAGAAAGATCAAGTCCTTTGTAGAGCTTGTGGGTGAGTTTTCCGCACGCCTGGATGGCTTGGTCCCGGTCACTTTTCCTGACGGTGGATAGCAGCACTGGCGCATTTGCGGGTTCGGAACGAGCTGTTGAGCTCGCCTCGGGAGTGCGCGTCATAATGGCGGTCAGGTAGCCTGGCCAGTAGCCAAATTTTTGATACAAGCCAACATGTTTGGCGCTGTGCGAGAACGTGAACAGTCCTGTGTGCCGAACGCCCCATCCATCGAAAATCGTCATCGTGAATTCGAGCAGACGTTGAGCCACGCCCCGGTCCCAATATTCCGGCAACACAGTCAGCGGTCCCAGGAACCCGAACGAGCCCCACCGTGTGGCTATATTCGAGCCGATCAGGCGATCCCCTTCCCGCGCCGCGATCACCTTGGTATTGGCTGAGCGCCAGCGTGGCGCCATGTAGGTACGGTCGCCCATGAAATCGAGAGGATTGGGTAATCCTAAAAACGTTCCAAACGCCAGCCGGACGATACGGTCCGCTTCTTCGAGTTCGCTCTCTTTCAGCGGGCCAACTTTGATGGATGGACTTGTCGACATCGTTCAGACCTCCGGAAAGCAAGAACTGGACAGCGAGAGAGAATCTCGCCTTATATTTCCCATGAAACAGTGGTTTTCAACACGGTTGCACTCGTATCCTTCACCGGCCTCGAGCCACGCGGCATCTCGTCGGCATCCAGCATGCCTCGTACGAGAACGTACCCGTTCACCTCGTAAAAACCAGCTTCCGTATCACTGATTGCACCTTTTGCCATCACGCCTCCCTCCCGTTTCCCATGGTAATTTTCCGCTTTGAACCGGCGGAACTCTACAATGTCTTCTCTGCCACATGATCCAGCGTGGTGTCTGGAACTGCCTGACTCAGGTATGAACTGAAATTATCGACGTTGTGCAGGGAAAACACGGGAACCCCGGAAACCCTCGATGTTTTGATGCGCAGAAAATCCGCGCCTTGCACGTCGTCCAGCACAAAGGCGGGTCGCTGATCCGACTGGAGCGAAGCAATTTCAATATGGCTCATATCGATGTTCCGGACATGACGCAGATAAAACCCCTGCGCTGGCGTCACGCCGAACATCTCCGGTTCGGGGTAGCCGTTCTCCACCTCCGGCGCGCGCAGAGCCGCTTGTTCGGCTGTACCGCCGCCCTGGTGCTGGATGAAAATGTCGCTCATGTGAATATCCTGAATCGAGTGGCCCGGAATCCCGCTCAGAATCGAGCACTGCTGCGGATCGACGTTCGAAGCAACAATGTTGCTGATGAGAATCCGGCGCAGCTGGCCAACCGGTGTGCCTTTCGGACCGCGCATTCTTGAGCCCAGCCGCAGGAAGATCGGAGCTGTGACGATATCGCGCATTGTGATATTCGTGATCGCGATATCTTCGAGCAACGCTCCATCGACAGTCTCCAGGGCCAACCCGCGGCAACCTTCGAAGACGCAGTTGGAGATGGCGATATTCTTGAAGCCGCCGTTAGATTCCGTGCCAAACTTAATGCGTCCAATGCGCGGGACCTTGCTGTCGGCGGGAAATTTCCGGAACGTTCCATCGAGCAGAGTCCCCAGTTGATACGTTCCTGTCACATAGCAATTCGAGATGGTGACGTTCTCCGTCGATCGCGCATAGCCCAGCGCAAACGAACTCTTGGGAACGATGCCGTCATCCCAGGGAGAATTGACGGTGCAGTTCGAGACGCGGACATTGCGGCAGCAGTCGATGTCCATACCGTCCCGGTTGGTGTCGATAATGAGATTGTCGATGATCAGGTTATCGACGCCTGTCACCAGAACCCCAAACCAGCCGCCCTGCAAAATGGAAAAATCCTTAAGTGAAACGTTGTGGCAGTTCTTTAGCGCAATCGATTTGTTGCCGCCGCCCGGGGGCTCTACCCTGTTCTGCTCGTGGCTCGACCAGCCGCGATCCAGCCCCTTACCCCAGATCAGCCCCGGCCCGCAGATGCCGCAATCATGGATGCCTTCTCCCCAGATCAGACTGTTATGGAAGTGGGTATGGCCATAGTCCTGATAGGCAGCCCAGGGAGCATCGTTCGGTTCCGGCGCGTCGTACCCGCCAGCTCCGCCGGTGGGAGTCGGCGCGGCCAGAATGGTTGCGCCTCGCTCCAGAACCAGCGTGACCCGGCTGCGCAGATGGATCGAGTAACAGGCATAGGTTCCCGCCGGAAACCGAACGGTGCCGCCGCCGGAAGCAGCCGCCGCTTCGATGGCGCGATTCACCGCCGGGGTATCGATTTCCTTGCCGTCCCCGATAGCGCCGAAGGTCCGAACGTCATAGATGCCATTCCCGTTCTGGGGCGCAGCGGATCGATCAGCTGCGTAAAGCGTGGGCGCGGCAACCAGAGAAGCCGCGATCCCGCCGCCCGCCAGTTTAAGTAAGTCTCTTCGGCCTGTTTCCATGTGCTCCTCCGCAATTGCGATCATAATTTCCGGGCAGACCATGCGACTCATTGTTTCCGAATCGTCATTGCCACAAAACACAAGAAGAGTGCCGGGATATATTACTGCACCGACCCGCGAGGACGCAGGCGGTTCAACTCAACAGCGCACGCAACAGCATTCTGCGCCGCGAACTTCAGGTTATCGGCGACAATCCAGAGCCAGAAGCGACTTGTTTCGGGACTGCTTGACGACTCCGCGCTGCCAGGTTCCCATTCAATGACCGGCTGCACCAGAATCTGCACATCTTCTTCTTCCACCGCCTGCACATTTCCAGGAAATTCGCCGGCGCTGGGAACGATGTGCAGATGCGGGCCGGCCAGTGCCGCCGCCAGCGCATTCACCGCAACCGGCGGCGCAAACTCAACCGCGACCGACAGCGCGTAGCCATGGAAGATCGGAGCCTGAATGACTTGAAGTGCGAGCGAAGCTGCGGGGACGGCGATCTTTGCATAATGGCGGCGGATCACCTCCGCACCCTGCGCTAGAGTCGCCCGGCTTTCGCCGCCGAACGATACTGCCAGAGAAAAGGCGGCCTGTCCTCCGAAAACCTCTGTCGGCAAAGGCTGAAAAGACAACAGGTTCGTGGTCTGCTGATGCAATTCTTCCAGCGCAGCGTGACCGTATTCGGACGCCGGTTGCAGCAGCGTTGCCCAAATCCCGTGCAGCGGCGCCACCCTTTGGCTGCGCGCAGCTAACAACGCCATCAGCACCGCCACCGGATGCGCCGATACCACCGCCCGCGTCTGCAGATCGGGTGCGGCAGTCTGGCCTGACCTCTGCGCCACGGTCTGCGCCACCTGGGTCGAAGCAGTCGGGTCGTCCTGAACCCACGGAGCGCGAACCAGAATACCGGGCTCACCTTCCAGTTCGCCAGACAAATCCACAATACTCGAGCCCGCCTGCAAGGCCTGGCGCCAGTGCATTCGAGTCAGTTCCCGGCTTCCGGCAAAGAATGTGAAATCGCAGCCTTCGAAGGAATCCGGTTCAATCCTCTGGATGAAAGTAACTTCATCGGCCGTGGCGGCCAGCTTACCCAGCGCCTCATCATCGTCGATCAGGTGAAAGTCTGCCGACGCAAATGCGGACGCCGCCAGCTCGTCATTCAAAGCTTTCCCGAGCAGCGTGCCCGCTCCGACGAGCGCAATTCGAATCGATTCTTCCGGCATTTATGCTGCCCCTGTCTGACCTGGATCCTGCTGAACTGTAGTCGACGAGACCGCTGGAGCCGAACCGTCCGGTTTCGCGTGCCGTCGATGGCGCAAAGACCAGGAATATGCCGCCCGCGCCAGAAGCCCGGAAAACATGTATCCAAGGGCGAGAACGAAGAGCAACAGCTGGTGGAATAGCACAATCACGCAGACAACCGCGCCAATGAGTACCAGGAGTTGAAACGGATGCCTGCCGGTCAGGCGGATTTCCTTACCGCTCCAAAAGCGCCATGTACTGACCATTAAGAAGCCAACCAGCCCGATCAGCAGCACCCACGCTCCGGCGACGATTCCGTTGAACACCGGAGTTCCGCCAAAAAAATGGATGGTTGCCGCGACTACGCCAGCCGCTGCGGGGATCGGCATGCCGACAAAATATTTGCGATCAGGCCGCCCGGGATTTTTCGGCTTCGCATCCGAGCTGATATTGAAGCGGGCCAAGCGGCAGGCGCCGCAGATAAGAAACAGAAAACAGACCACCGCGCCGATCTGCATCAATTTATGCCGCAGCATCGGATCCATGGCGGTCGGGAGCATGCGGAAGCCCCAACTGTAAGCCAGAATCGCAGGCGCGACGCCGAAGGTGATTACATCGGCCAGAGAATCGAGCTCGCGTCCAAACTCGCTGGCCGTATTCGTCATGCGGGCAATGCGGCCATCCAGTCCATCGAAAGGCACAGCGAAACCGATGGCAAGTGCGGCGTAGTCGAAATGATGCGGCTCAACCGGCGATCCCTGCAGGCTCTGGATGATCGCATAAAAACCGGCGGCAATAGTCCCGGCGGTGAATAGCGACGGCAGGATATACATGCCGCGCCGCGCGGGGCGACGCTTCCGGCCTTCGACCTCGCTCATCGCAGCGGCTCCGGCGCAGACGCGAAAAATCCCGCTTCAGAGGAGACGGCGGCCAGCAACTCTTCGACCGCTGTCGGCGACATGAGGGCGAGAACCGAAGCTCCGCCGCGTACATGATCCCCAACTTTGACCTGCAGCTCACACGAAAGAGGAAATACGACATCGACCCGGGAACCGAATTTGATGAGTCCCACGCGCTCCCCGCGATGAACCCACTCGCCTACCTGCTTTTGAAACACGATGCGGCGGGCGAGCAGACCGGCAATCTGAGAGAAAGAAACGCTGCACAACTCACCCGAAATCTCCACCAGATTCTGCTCATTCTGGATGGCGGATTCAGGATTCATCGCATTCAGGAATTTCCCTTTCCGATAGGCAGCGGCCTGAATATTTCCGGCGATGGGAGCCCGGTTGACATGGACATCGAAGACATTCAGAAAGATGCTGATGCGCCGCTGCTCCGCTCCGGCGATTCGGACTGCCTCGATTGTCGTCACTTTGCCGTCAGCAGGCGAAACAATCAGACCGGGAGCGACTGGGATCTCGCGCTCCGGATCGCGAAAAAACCAGAGAAAAAAGGCAGCCAGGACCAGCGGAATCCAAAAAAAATACCACGAGTGTGTCGCCGCCCAGACAAGGACGGCAACAATCGCGAAACCCAATCCGTAGAAATATCCGTCGCGAACCATTTCGTACTCCGATTATACGGTTCGCCGGAGCGATCTCTAACCGATCGACGATCATGGCTGCAATCCAATCCGAGGGCAGCCCGCTCGCATCACAGGGTCATTGGATTCGACTGTGAAGGACGCGCGTATCGCTCCATCTCATCCTTCAACTTCAACTTTAACTTTTTGAGCCGAGTCGCTTCAATCTGCTCGTTTTCGCTGAGATAAGATTGTGCCAGGATGGCATCCAGTTTACGGGAGTATTTGCGGTGTTCCTCGACCAGCTGGCCGAGAGGACGGTCGCCAGTGCGAGTAGCCTGCTCGACGGATATCTCCATACGAAAGGCACCTCCTTGGTCTATAAGACGGCAAAATTGGTGCCACGGTCAACCGATTATTTGGTGGAGATTTCCACTCCCTCCGCGGAAGCATTCAAAGCCTTCCTCATCAGAATCGCATTTTCCACCGGCTGCGCATAGTAGGACGGCCTGGTTCCAGTATGGATGAATCCGGCGCTCTCATAAAAGGCAATTGCATTGCGATTGGAAGCACGCACTTCCAACCATAGTCCGGTATGTTGAGCCTCGGCGAAACACCGGGCGCGGCACCAAAGCAAACCGGTCGCCAGCAGCCGGCTTCCGATGCCGTGCCGTCTCCAGTCCGGACTGACAGCCATGTTTGCCAGCTCGCATTCGCCGACGACGGTGATGGCGGAGAAAGCAGCGAAACCGATGACGCCTTGCGATGCGGGCTGGAGCTCCTTCGATACGCATGCGACGAAAAGCGCCTTGACCTGCTGGTTCCCTGTCTCCGATCCGCTCATGCAATAGGTGCCGTACTCTGCGTACGACCAGTGCGAGGCTGTCGGCTCCCCTTCCGCAAGTTCGAGAACCGCTTCAATATCTGAAACCAAACCGCGTCGAATAATGAAGCTGTGGCTCTGGCCGGCCGGCCGGGAAGGTGAACTCACGGCCTGCTCGCCTCAGCATCAGATGATTCGGTAACAGTAGCAACCCCTGCATAAATCTTGGGCTCCACCCGGCGTAGATAATTGGCATCGAGCACCGCGACATCCGTGAAACGTCGCGCGTGCCAGCCGGCAAAAATCAGCGGCAATGCCCCACGAATGGTAATCTCCGGAATCTGGCAGAGTGTTTCACCCAAGCCGGTCAGCCTGTCGAACACTGCCGGCTCGGACGCGACGATCAAACCAGGATGGCTTCTGAAGCTGCTGACGAGAGCACTTAGCGTCTGCAGAGATTCCGCCACACATGTCCAGCCCGCGTCGCGGTAGATGCCGTGATAAAACTCGCCGCGCCCGGCGTCGAGCACCGCATGCACAATTCGATCCGCGGACGTTTCAAAACCGCCCGCCTCCGATGCCGATGCCACAACAGCTAGCCGTGATAACGAGATGATCGGTTTCGCCGTAACCTCCGCGAGCGCTTTGACCGCGCTCAGGCCCACCCGCAGCCCGGTAAACGAGCCGGGACCGGAGAGGACGGCGAACGCATCCACATCCTCCAGTGTCCAGTGATTCGCGTGCAACAATTCCTCCACGGAGGCGATCAACTGCCTGGAAAATTTCCGTGGCTCCAGAGTGCACGCCCCCAGCACTTCCGTTTCGTTGCGATCGTATGATGCGCTATTCATTCTTCGCGAGCAAGACTCCGCCCGTTTGCCCGGCAGTGTCAATGGCGAGAACCCGCATCAGATGTGGACATCCACGGCAACATCGGCGTCAGCATTCTGGCAGATTTCAACCAGCACGCCACCAGTGCTCGATGGATGCACAAAGAAATAAAGATGTCCGCCAGCACCAATCTTCAGCTCGTCGGAAACCAGCTTCATCCCCGCGCATTTCATCTCCGCGAACACCTCGGCGATGTCGTCGACGTGCAATGCTACGTGATGCATGCCCTCTCCACGCCGCTCGATGAATCGTCCGATCACGGAGTCCGGGGAGGTGGGTTCGAGCAGCTCGATGCGGCTCTCCCCAACAGGGATCATCACGCTGCGAACCTGCTCGTGTTCAACGAGTTCCTCTGGCCCGGCATGCATCCCGAGAAGCTCATAAAAACTGCGGGCCTGGCGCAGATGGCTGACTGCAATACCCAGATGATCAATTCGCAACATATTTTCCGCCGCCACCCTTTTTTCCTATCTGCTCAATGGAATGCCGCATTTTCGTCATTTTCACGAGCCGTCTGTGTGCAAATCCAACAGACTGCGCACCAGACGTTCTACCAGAACGTAAGGATCTTCGTCACCTTTTGCAACCGCACGCGCGTATGCCTCCATCTCCGAGCTTCCCATCCGGCGATGCACCAGCTCATGTGTCAACCGCTGACGGATCATGTCCAGTAATCTTTCCCGCCAGGCCTCGGCACGTTTCTGTTCAAATTTTCCGTTCTTCCGCATCCACGCCGCGCAGCGATCGATTGCTTCCGCTAAAGAGCCGATCCCTTCCCCATTGCTGGCCACCGTTCGTACCACCGGCGGAACCCATCCCTTCCCGCGTACGCCGAGCGACTGCATGGTACGGATTTCGCGCTCGACCCGGTCGGCGCCTTCGCGGTCACTCTTGTTCACCACGAAAATATCGGCGATCTCGAGGATGCCGGCTTTGATACTCTGCACATCATCGCCAAGGCCCGGCACCAGAACTACGACCGTGACGTCGGCCAGTCGCACGATATCGACTTCATCCTGCCCGACACCGACGGTTTCAATCATCACTCGTGTTTTGCCGCTGGCTTCGACGATCGAAGCGATGTCGGCTGTAGTCGAAGCCAGTCCGCCCAGAAAGCCACGCGTCGCCATGCTGCGGATATAGAGTCCTGGATCGGCATGGTGACTCTGCATGCGAATGCGATCGCCGAGAATCGCCCCGCCGGTGAATGGGCTGGTAGGATCAACCGCGACAATACCAACCGTGTGCTCCTCCCCGCGGTAATGATGCGCCAGCTGGTCGACCAGTGTGCTTTTGCCGGACCCGGGAGTACCTGTCAAACCGATCCGCAGCGCGTGACCGGTATGCGGGAAGCATGCGGACAACACCGCTGCACCGCCGGGAGCGCCGTTTTCCACCAGAGAAATGGCTCGTGCCAGCGCGCGAATGTCTCCGTTACGCAACCGCGCGACGAGAGCTTCCGTTCCTTCAAGACTTGTGACATCGGTGGATGTGGAAACAGCCATACTGGTTGCGATGATATCGCGTTCAGAGGCCTGGAGGCATCGCGCTGCCGCGCCCTCCGTGGCCTTCGTCAACTCAGCTAAGTTCATCCGATCACGTTTTGAAGCTTTGCCGCGTTCTCTGGAATCTGATTTAAGATCACCGGCCGCACGATTCGCTCGCACATTTCGCCCAGGAGCAAACCTGCTTTATTCTGTAGATTCCACTCAGGCAACGGAAAAAACATCCACCAGATTCCGTGGATCGTATGCAAACCTCTTTGAGAGACCCGGTGCCCTGCGGAATGGCTGAACCACAACGAGAAATTTCTTAGGGCATTCGGAGTACGCATGGCGCAGCCTTCCGCTGCTCCCGCGGTAGAAGTGCGGGACTACGACAGCGAGTTTCATTACGAGCACTGGACCCCGAAGTACAATCCGTGGGTCATCACCTTTACGGTGACGCTGGCGACGTTCATGGAATCGCTCGACTCGAGCATTGCCAATGTCGCCCTGCCGCACATCGCCGGCACACTGGGCGCCGACTATGACCAGGCCACCTGGATCCTGACGTCCTATCTCGTTTCCAACGCCATCGTGCTGCCCATCAGCGGCTGGATTTCCAACCGCATTGGCCGCAAGCGCTTCTACATGAGCTGCGTCGCCCTGTTCACCATCTGCTCCTTTCTCTGCGGACTGGCCACCTCGCTGCCAATGTTGATCTTCTTTCGCATCATTCAAGGAGCCGGCGGCGGCGGCCTGCAACCGAGCGAGCGCGCCATCCTGGCCGACACCTTCGCGCCCGAAAAGCGCAGCATGGCATTTGCCTTATACGGAATGGCTGTCGTCGTCGCCCCCGCTATCGGTCCCACGGTCGGCGGCTGGATCACCGACAACTACAGTTGGCGCTGGATTTTCTTTCTCAACATTCCGGTCGGCATCATCTCTCTTCTGCTCACCAATCGCATCGTCGAGGACCCGCCGTATCTGAAAAAAATGCGCGAACGGGCCGGCAGCATCGATGGCATAGGTCTCGGACTGCTGGCGCTCACCATCGGATCCCTGCAATTCATGCTTGACAAAGGGCAGGAGGACGACTGGTTCGGCTCGCACTTTATCGTCATCTGCGCTTTCCTTGCCGGATTCGGATTTGTCGCGTTTCTCTATCGCGAATGGACCGCAAAACATCCGATCATCGACCTGTCTCTCTATCGCAGGCGCAACTTCGCCATGTCGCAGTTGGTCATGCTGTTTATCGGCGCGGCCCTCTATTCGACTACCGTCATGATTCCGCAGTTTCTGCAGGAAGTGATGGGTTACACCGCCACCGAGGCCGGACTGGCGCTGTCCGCGGGCGCCGTTGTGCTCATCGTGCTGCTGCCCATCGTCGGCTACATCGGACAAAAGGTCGATCCGCGGCTGATGATCACCGTCGGATTCGTTCTGCTGACCTTCGGGATTTGGCGCATCGGCGATCTCTACCCCGGCATCAGCTTCTGGGACGCGGTCAGTTGGCGCGTCGTCATGGTGCTCGGCATGCCGTTTCTTTTCGTGCCCATCGCTGTCATGTCCTACGTCGGCGTACCGCAGGAGAAAAACAACGAGGTTTCCGGGCTCACCGCGCTTGCCCGCAACATCGGCGGCAGCATCGGCGTGTCCTTCATCAGCACCATGCTGTTGCGGCGCGCCCAGACCCACCAGGAGTTTCTGTCGGCGCACGTCTACGACGCTTCCACCAAATACATGTCCCTTAAAGAGGGACTCTCCGGCGCGTTGCAGACTCGCGGCTACTCCCCCGCCGATGCGGCCACCCACGCGGCCGCGCAGATTTACAGTATGATGCGGCAGCAGGCAACCGTGCTCGCGTACGTGGACACGGTGCATGTGCTGGTCATTATGACTGCATGCCTGATCCCCATCGGCTATCTGATGAAGAAGCCTCGCTTCCGCCCCAAGCAAGCCGTGCCGATGGAGTGATGCGCGGGGAAAAGTCAGATAAAGATTGTCATTCCGAGCGAAGCACAGCGGAGTCGAGGAACCAGCGGTTTGCCAGTAAGAAAGAATCCTTGCTCAGCATAATTGAAGAATTGCTCTACGATCAGTTATCCAGCTATCGCTTTAGCACTTCGCGCGCAATCACCAGGCGTTGGATTTCGCTAGTGCCCTCGCCGATCGTACATAGCTTTACGTCGCGATAGAACTTCTCCGCCGGATAATCTTTGATAAACCCATAACCGCCGTGCAGCTGCACGCCTTCATCGCAGATTTTGACCGCAACCTCGCTGGCATACAGCTTGGCCATCGATGACTCCAGCGTCGTTCTCATCCCAGCATCCTTCATCTGGGCCGCGCGTAACGTCAGCAGCTTCGCGGCATCAAGCCCTGTCGCCATATCGGCAATCTTCCATTGGATTCCCTGAAATTCGCTGATCGTCTTGCCAAACTGTTTGCGCTCTTTTGTATATTTGATCGCCGCATCAAAAGCACCCTGCGCCATACCGAGCGACAGCGCCGCAATCGAGATACGCCCTCCATCGAGCACGCGCATGGAGTCGATGAAACCCTCGCCTTCTTTGCCCAGCAGATTTTCGGCGGGAATTTCGCAATCTTCAAAAATCAATTCCGATGTGTCGCTGGCGCGCAGGCCCAGCTTGTTTTCCTTTTTTCCCGGCCGGAATCCGGGCGTTCCTTTTTCCACAATAAAAGCGGAGAGGCCATGCGTTCCCTGCGATTTATCGGTAACGGCGATCACCACGGCAACATCCGCGTAATGGCCGTTGGTGATGAAAGTTTTATTGCCGTTCAGCACCCACCGGTCGCCCTCTTTTACTGCAGTGGTGCGCGCTCCGCTGGCATCGGAACCGGAACCAGCCTCCGTCAAACCCCACGCTCCCAGCCACTCCCCACTGGCTAATTTGGTCACGTACTTCTCGCGCTGAGATTCGCTTCCGGCCAGAAAAATGTGGTTCGTCGCCAGGGAGTTATGCGAGGCAACGATAATGCCCACGGAGCCGTCCACGCGCGACAGTTCCTCGATGGCAATCACATACTCCACGTAGCCGAGGCCCGTTCCGCCGTACTCGGGCGGAAAAATAACCCCCATCAGTCCCATGCGGCCCAGTTCCTTAACCAGGTCTGCGGGAAACTCGCTGGCCTCATCCCAGCGCATAACATTGGGAGCAATTTCACGCGTGGCAAATTCGCGTATCTCTTTGCGTAGTTGCTGCTGCTCTTCAGTAAATTGGTGGAATTGTGCCGCCTGCGCGCCTGTCGGCTCCAGTATGTCTGTGCTCATCGGCTCCTCATAAGGAAAACTACCGAGACTATCATGTGGCGACAGGCATGTCGAGCACGATTCGGTTGAGGCAGCTCGTCGGCGGTAGAAACCCGCGATTCCCTACGATATTTCAACGGTCTGAATCTGGCACGGGCAATGAGTCACCTGGATGTGGGTGTTGAATTCTCCCGCACATCCAGGTGACCTTCTTCTAACGCTGACCAGGTTGACCGGCGTCGTGGTGATGGCTGGCATCGGACCCATGCTGTTTCACCAGCTTGTTATAGAGCCCGAGAATCAAGAACGGCGCGGCCCACTGGCCGATAAAGAGGGCGTGTGTCTCCTGTTTCTGACACTTCAAAATCAAAGAGCAGGCCATCGATGCGATCGCCGCCCCCATGAAAAGGCTGGTAGGCCACTTGGCAGAATAACTCTCCAGCATTGCGGTCAGCTGGTCTTCCTGTATTTCTCCCGGTTTCACTCTGAAATCCATGTAACTCTCCTGTGTGACGCGTTTGGAAATCTTTGGCTATCGAAGTGGCCGTCCTGCATGTCTGTTTCGCAGGTCTTCCTACAAAACGGCCGCTGCTTCTGTAGATGCGCCACAATCCCGCACAAGCCATCGAGCAGCCAAACTAAAACCTATGATGATCAAATCGATTTGCATGAAATGACAAACTCGCTCACAAACTTCACTCTTATCAACGCCTCTACTTCCGCGGCCGGAGCAGGAGATAGGATACACTTACCAAAAAATTGATGCATGCTCCAGAAAGATGTCGAGATGAAAAATTTTCTGCAGCAAACTTTTGTCGCAATCTCCGCAGGGATCGCTCTGGTCGCGCTGACAACGTGCGTTTGCAGCAGACAGGCTCAGAATCCTTCTTCACCAAAATCTGTCGCAAACCCTCCGCCCATTCTGCTCGGCGTTGCCTGGTATCCGGAGCGATGGCCCGAATCACGCTGGAAAATCGACCTTGATCTGGCGTGTCTGTTCTCTCCGACAAAAACCAATAAGGATGCCCTTTGAAAACCATGATCTCCTCGAAATGGAAATCCGCTGCGATCGTCTCCGTCGCGCTTGCGACGGTCCTGGCTTGCCCATGCTCTCTCTACGGTCAATCTGCTCAACCTGCGGCGGCGAACAACGCGGCCAACACCATCCCGTTGTGGCCGGACGGAGCCCCCGGGGCGCTGGGAACCGAACCGGCCGACAAACCGACACTCACCATTTATCTTCCCGCGCAGAACCCAACCCACACCGGAATTGTTATTTGCCCCGGCGGAGGATATATCGAACTGGCGATAGATAAGGAGGGCACGAAAGTCGCGCAATGGCTGAATGCGCGCGGCGTAGCGGCCTTTGTTCTCACCTATCGCCTGGGCCCGCGCTATCACCATCCAGTGGAGTTGATGGATGCGCAGCGAGCCATTCGATACGTTCACTCTCACGCCGCGGAAGATGGATTGGACCCGGCTCGTATCGGCATCTGGGGATTTTCCGCCGGCGGTCATCTTGCTGCGACCGCAGGCACGCACTTCGATCAAGGGAATCCGAATGCCACCGACCCGATTGAGCACGCCAGCAGCCGCCCGGATTTCATGGTGCTCGCTTACCCCGTCATCAGCATGCAGGTCGGGCTGACCCACACCGGTTCCTTGCATAATCTGCTCGGCGAGCAGCCCAACCCGATGCTGCAGAACGAGCTCTCGAACGAGACGCAGGTCACGCCGCGCACTCCTCCTGCATTTCTCTTCAGCACCACGAACGATGAGGCTGTTCCGGTGATGAACAGCGTTCTGTTCTATGAGGCGCTACTGCGCGCCGGCGTTCCCGCCGAGATACATATTTTTGAACAAGGCCGCCACGGGGTTGGGCTCGCACAGGACAATCCTCAATTGCGCATGTGGCCAGTGCTGCTGCAGAACTGGCTGCACTTGAATGGCTGGATGGCGAGCGGCGCGGAGTGATGGAAGCGCGCAGCGCTACTGCTCGCGCTGCAGTGATTCCAGTGCCCTCTCGAGGCGAACACCTCGAGAAGCCTTCAATAGCACCGCATCGCCGGGCTGCAGATTTTCGCTCAGCCAAACTCCGGCATCTTCCGGAGTCGCGACAAACATGGCCGATGCACCTGCATTCTTCGCCCCCTCAACGATGGATGCCGCCTCACCCCGCACGCCTACGACGATATCTACCCCGCGCTCAACCATGTACTCGCCGCATTCATAGTGGAGTCGCGGGCTTTCCGGGCCGAGCTCCAACATTTCTCCCGCAATCACAATTCGTCTTCGAGCCGGTAGAGTGAGCAGAGTATCCACCATAGCACGGAGGGCCGCCGGGTTCGAGTTGTAGCAATCATTAAGCAGGGTTACGCCGCGTATCTGGAGTGTCTGCCCTCGTTTGTCCGGCGCAGTCATCTCCCCCAGCGTGGCAGCGCAGACATCTAGCGGAATTCCGCTCGCCAGTCCCGCCGCGATCCCCGCCAGTGCGTTGCTGACGTTATGCTCACCCAGCAATCGCAGTTGGACTTGGGCGCGCTCCACGCCCGCCAGCACGATAAACCGCGTCCCTTCCGCACCCATCGATACGATCGACTCCGCGCGCGGATCGGCGCATGCCCCGGCGCCGAAGTAAATTGCGTTCCCTGCGAAGTCGCGCCCAAATTGCCGGACATATTCATCGTCACAATTCAGAATTGCAGTACCGTGCCGCGGCAGCGCCGCAACCAGCTCATACTTCGCTCGCGCAATTCCAGCCTGCCCATCTGCAAAGTTTTCTGCATGAGCCGCACCCACGTTCGTCACCACCCCCCATTCCGGGGCGGCGATTTTGCACAACGCGGCAATCTCCCCGGCGTGCGACATGCCCATTTCGAGAATGGCAACATCGTGCTCCGGCTGCAGCTTTAAAAGCTGCAGCGGCAGCCCAAAATGATTGTTCAGATTTCCCTCGGATTTGTGAGCGCGGAAACGGGTTTCGAGCACCTGCGCAATGGCTTCCTTGGTCGTGGTCTTTCCCGCGCTACCGGTAATTCCGATGACTCGTTTACCCCAGTGGCGGCGCACGGACGAAGCCAGCCGCTGCATCGCGCTCAGCGGATCATCGACCAGCAAAAGGCGGGTGGCAAAATCGCTGTACCGTTCGCGCTGCGCTGAGGAAATCACAGCAGCCGCTGCGCCCGCCTTCAACGCGGACTCGACAAAATCATGCCCGTCGAAGCGTTCGCCTTGCACGGCAAAGAAGAGATCGCCTGGTTGGATCGTCCGCGAATCGATCGAGTAGCCGGATACGGCCAACGTACCTGCGGGCGCAGCGATGGACTGGGCGTTGGTCCAGTATCGAATTTGGTCGAGACTCAATTGCATATGATCTCGTCGGTGCTTTCGTCACGGCGATCGAAGAATCGGTCCAGCAGCGCCTTCCGCGCCACCTCGACATCATCGAAAGCAATCGTACGGTCCCCGAGGATTTGCACTTTTTCGTGTCCTTTGCCTGCGATCACCACAACATCGTTTTCTCGAGCTTCCGTGATCGCCAGCCGGATCGCATCCGTGCGGTCCGCTTCGATCAGGTAGCTGGCGCCGCTCGCTGACAGTCCAGGAAGAATCTCCGCGAGAATTGCCGCCGGATCTTCCGTACGAGGATTGTCGCTGGTGGCCACCACAAAATCGCTGCCTTCCCCGGCGACGCGGCCCATCTTCGGCCGCTTCATGCGGTCGCGGTCCCCACCACAGCCAAACACCGTAATCACTCGTCCATTGCGCGGAGTCGCGAGCGTGCGAGCCAGCCTCGTCACATTTCGCAGCGCGTCATCCGTATGCGCGTAGTCAATCACGACGGTAAAAGGCTGGCCGCAATCAACGATCTGAAAACGGCCGGGTACGTGGTCGATGGCTTCGATACCACCGGCGATTTCCTCCAGCGTCAGCCCGCGCGCCGTCGCCGCGGCGGACGCCGCCAGCAGATTCAGCACATTCACCGGACCGACGAGATGCGAATGCACATCCAGTTCTCCATTGGGAGTGATCATGCGAAAGCGCATCCCATGCGCGGCAAGCTGAATCTTTTCGACACGATAATCGCCGGTAGCCAGACCATAGGTGATGACATTGCATCCGGCAGCTTGAGCTTGCCCGATCATTCGCCTGCCATACTCATCCGCAGCGTGGATGATGGCAACGCGCGGCGGAGCGGCGCCTTGGCCGGTAAATAATTTTGCTTTCGCCAGGAAGTACGATTCCATATCGCCGTGATAGTCGAGATGATCCTGCGTCAGATTGGTAAAGACCGCAGTGTCCCAATGCAATCCCCAGACGCGTTCCTGATCCAGCGCGTGCGAAGAAATTTCCATCACCGCTTCCGTGGCGCCCGCCTCCACACCTTCCGACAATAACTGGTACAAATCGCGCGATTCCGGCGTGGTATGCGGTGAAAATCGAATCTCTAGGCCGACATGATATTCAATCGTGCCGGCCAGAACACAGGTGCGGCCGGCGCTGCGCAACATCGACTCCAGCAGCCAGGTGGTGGTCGTTTTGCCGTTCGTACCTGTCACGCCGGAGAGTTTGAGCTTCGTCTCCGGATGGCCGAAAAAATTCGCGCTCAGCGCGGCCAGAGCCCGGCGACCATGTTCCACTCTTGCGATAGCCAGTTCCGGATGGGCCGCGCGGATTCGCCGCCAGGTCGAGTCAGAATCCGTAACCACAGCGACCGAGCCCAGTTGTAACGCGCTCTCGACGTAGCGATTCCCGTCCGTCATTCCGCCGCTCATGGCAACGAAAGCTGCCCCAGGAGTCACCCGGCGCGAATCATACACCACATCGCAGACGAGGGGGTTCGACCCCCCACGCTGAACCAGATCGACTCCTCGCAGAAGCTCGTCGAAGTGCATGGATGGATACCTCGCCAATTGGCTCCAAACAAACAGTTCTTCTGCATTGGAGCATAGTGCTTGCCAGCTGTCATTCAGAATGGAATGGAGATTAGAGAATACCGAAATTGCGATCGCTGTCTAGACTTTTATTGCACTTTTGTCAGGTTCGCGGTCGGGCTATGGTTGAAAGCGCACCACGACCGTGGTGCCCGCGGGCACGCGTGTGCCCGGCGCCGGCGCCTGCTCCGACGCAACTCCGCTGCCATAGACGCGAACATTCAAGCCTAGCTTGGCCGCCGCAACCACAACTTTGCGCATGGGCTGCCCGGCAAAACCCGGCATCGTTACCAATGGACCGAAGCCAGCCATCACTGCGGCAGGAGAGGGTTCTGCGACACGGTTGTTGTTTGTCAACGGTTCAGATGTCCGGTTACGCGAGATGGTCTCCGCCAGAACAGTACCCGGCTCACCCGCTGTATCCGCGGGTTGAGAAGGCAACTCTTTGAACGATCCGTCGGTCATGGTCTGCTGATACGCGCGCGCCTCGTCATCCTCCGCGCTTACCTGCGGCGCTTTCGCAGGCGAGCGCAGTGGATCATCCTGCGGCAGGTGGTTGATCTCCGCAAACATCGCACTCAAGTCGCCCACCTGCTGCGAATCCCCTTCGGCGTTGTCCAGCGAAGGCTTGCGTTGCTGCGCGATCAGTTTTGCCGGCTTGATCGGCATGTCATGCGGCACGCCCAGGTACTCGAGCACCTTTTGCGCGAGTTCCTGAAACACCGGCGCGCTGACTGCTCTCCCGAAGTGCGAACCGACTGAAGGGGAATCGATGATTACGGCGACGGTAATGGCTGGATTGTTGACTGGCGCGAAGCCCACAAATGACGCAATATATTTTGTCCTCGAATAGGTGTGCGTGCGCACGTCGATCTTTTGTGCGGTACCCGTCTTACCGGCGGCGCTGTAGCCATTCAATTGCGCAGTCGTGCCCGTCCCGGAGAGCACTACGCCTTCCATCATGCTGCGCATTTCTGCCGCGGTCATCGTCGTTATGACGCGATAGGCGCCAGCAGGCGACGTCTCCGGAATGTTGTCCTCGGGATGAAACGCTATCGGCATCAACTTCGGATTCCCTTTAAAGTCCGGCGTTTTTTCCAGCACTATATGCGGGGGTAGATACACGCCGCCATTCGCAATCGTCGACGCCATGGTGACCAGCTGGATCGGCGTTACGCCGACCTCCTGTCCCATGGGGATGGAGCCGATCGTGGTCGGCTGCCAGCGATCGGGCGGTTTCAGCAGGCCGCGTGTCTCGCCCGGCAGTTCAATCCCAGACTTCTGTCCAAATCCAAAGGCCCGAATGTATCGATAAAAGGCGTCCTTACCCATGCGTTCCGCCAGTTGTATTGCCGCCACCTGACTCGATTCCTGCAGCGCCTGCCTAGCCGAAATCACATTGTTGTAGTGGCTCTCGTAAATCATGGCGTCGCGATCATCGTGCACGATTCGTCCCGCAACATTGATCTGGCCGCCAAAGGTGTGAATCATCGAGTCGGGCGTGATGACATGATCGTCGAGAGCAGCCGAAAATGTTACCAGCTTGAAAGTCGAACCGGGTTCATACACGTCGCTGACTGCATGGTTCAGCAGCATACTGCTGGTGACATGATGGAAATCATTGGGATCGAACGTCGGACGGATGGCAAGCGCCAGGATCTGTCCCGTATGCGGGTCCTGTACCACCACCGTGCCATTCAGCGCCTTCGTACGCTCCATGGCGTGATCAAGAGCCTGCTCCGCCATAAACTGGATGTTCGCATCCAGCGTGAGCACCAGATTGTCGCCCGGCTTCGGATCGCGCTCGACACTGCCGTAACTTTGCCGCCGCGCATCGACCGCCGTCAACATGCGGCCGGGGGCACCGTGCAATACACGATCGAAGCTACGTTCGACGCCGCCCAAACCGTTATCATCCAGGCTGACGTAACCGAGCACCTGCGCCGCCAATTGATTGTCGGGATAGAAACGCTTGAATTCCTTTTGAAAATAGACGCCCTTCAGGCCCAACGCCCGGACTCGCGCCGCCACATCGGCATCGACTTTGCGCGCGACCCAGGCGAAATTGCGCGAGCGCTCCAGGCGCGCATCGATGTCCCTGGCGGTCGTAAAGCGGTCGGTCGTATCCTGGTGGACCACCCGCGCCAGTTGCCTCGCGGTATCTTCTTTATCGGCGATTTCGCTGGGAACCGCGTAGATGGAATCAACCAGCACGGTCATAGCCAGCGGCTGCAGATCGCGGTCGTAAAGAACGCCGCGCCTGGGAGCAATCTGAAAGGTGCGCTGCTGCTGACGAACTTCGCGCTCCGCATACTCGGAGTGGCGAAATCCCTGCAGCCATATCAGGCGCGCCGCAATCACGGCCACCCACAAAAGTAGCAGGGCAATCAAGACAACGAATCGCAATCGTGGGATGGGGGCGGAGATCGGCTGCTGCGGTTTTCGGCTCATGCCGGGTCGAGTCCTGCTGGTTCCGACGTTCTGGATTCGCCGGATCGGTGATCCATAGACTGAAATCTGCTTACCAGTTTAGAGTGGAATTCCTGTTGCGGTACCGCGGGGCGCAAGTTCGAGCGATTTTTCTTGAGGAAAAACCGCACGATACATGGCCGACGTCAAATGAACTGCAGGAACTCCGCTCTACCGGTTCACCGGCAGCACGGGCACTGTCACTGAGGCCAGAACAGGCGTGTTCGGGTTGATCTCCACGGCGCCGGAAGACATGATCTGACCGGGTTGCGGCGACTGCATGCCAATCTGATGCGCCAGCCTGTCGATCCTCTCGGAGCGGCTCAACTGCGCTTCTGTTAGACCCAGTTGGTGGTTCTCATCCTGCAGGTGCTGGAGCTGCGTCTTTTCCGCCTCAATGTGATAGCCGTACTCGATCGAGCTGAAGTGCTGCCAGCTGTAAACCATCAGGAGCGCGAAAAAGAAGACCGCCGCAACCGCAAAGCTGCGCATTTCACGCTTGCGCACAGGATCATCCGCCTTCACCAGACGGGAATTATCTAGCCGCTTTTCAAAAAACACTTCGGGAGTAGGTCCGCGGCGGGTGCGTTGTTGTGCCGCAAACAACCAGCGATTGTGGTCCACGACGGTTTCCGCGTTCCAATGGGCCTTCTCCCGAAATGTTTCGATTGCGATACGTGCCGTAGCCATATTGTTCCTTCATTCATTGGGGATCGTCCCCTGTTATGCCGCCGGAGCGTACTTCACTCCTTTGTCAATGCGCGGCCTGCACCAGCTTTTCCCGGACTACATTGCTCCGCTGAGAGCCGCCGCCATGGCGATGCAGGCAGCGACGGCAACGATGCCGAAAACAATAGCGCCCGAGATTTCCATGTGATTATCAAAAAAGTCATAGATGTAAGACATGGTGTTTTTCTCCTTAAGTGGTTGGTGGACGTTTCAGCGGAGGGGAGAGATTCGATACGTCTCTTTGCCGCTGCGGACTAGCCAGTGCCATTGCACCGGCCAAAACTTGTTGACTCCAATTCCAATCTCTCGTCTCACCCAGCAGGCATCCCTCATATCTCGGGCCAGGCTCGTTGAGCTTGGAGGGATTTGGGACTTACCATTGCATGCTGTTCTTTCGCCTGAAAGAGGGTGGGACGAACCCGGCCCGAACTTGTCGATGTATCTGGCGGATATCTATCTACCAGCTACGTCGTAAGAAACTTTCCTGCTTCCCGCCGGCTTTGCGTTCACGCTGCTCCGGCTGATTTATCCGTTCGGCTGCGCGCAATTTGGCGCTGCGCGACCGGGGATTGCTGCTGATCTCTTCTTCTGTTGCGGTCACTGGCTTCGGCGTCAGCACCTGCCAGATTCCCGCCGTTCTTCCCGCGCGGAAGGCATCCTTCACGATGCGGTCTTCGAGCGAGTGGAAACTGATCGCCACCATTCTTCCCCCGGCTTTTCCCAAGGAGCCCGCAGCAATCGCGGCGCCTGTTCCAGCAAGGAAGCGATCTGATCGAGTTCCCCATTCACATAAATTCGGAGGGCCTGAAAGACCCGCGTCGCCGGATGAATCCGATCGCTTTTTATTGCCGGGGCGCAGCTTGCGACGACCTTGGCCAGTTGTGCCGTTGTCGTCAGCGGCCGCGCCCTGACAATTGCTCTGGCGATTCTCCGCGACCTCCTTTCCTCTCCGAATTCGTAAATCAGGTTTGCAAGATCCTCTTCGCTCGCCTGGTTTACCACTTGTTCGGCAGTCACTCCGCTGCGCGTATCCATCCGCATGTCGAGCGGTGCATCTGCCTGAAAACTGAATCCTCTGCTGGCCGTGTCGAGCTGCAGCGAGCTCACCCCAAAGTCGGCCAGAATGCCGTCAATCCTCCCAGACTCTACCCGGCTCGGCATCTCGGCGAAGGCGGCTGCATGGATAGTGATGCGGGGCATCTGGTCCTTCAATTCCGCTCGCAATGCCGCGAAGCTCGCTTCCGCGTTTTCGATAACCTCGGGATCGCGATCGAATGCGATCAGGTGGCCCTCCGGACCCAGCCGGCGGGCAATCGCTGTGCTATGCCCGCCCAGCCCGAGCGTCGCATCGACATAAGTGCCGCCCGGCAGGATTCGTAAATACTCGATTGCTTCTTCTAAAAGAACCGGCACATGTCGTCTTTCCCGACTGCGCGCCCCCTGGGGGGCATCTCCGTCCATTGCTACAATCCGAAGCTCGACAGCACTTCCGCGTCCGCATCCGTCAATGGATGGGCTTCCATATCCTGGCGGAATGCGTCCATGTTCGTGACTTCGAGATAGGTCAGTTTGCCGAACACCGCCACATCACCCACAACCTTTGCCGACTCCCGCAGAATCTGCGGCACCAGCACCCTACCCTGCGCGTCCATTTCCGCCATCTGCCCGTAATAGCTGGTGAGATTCAGCAGCCTTTTTTTCACCGGATTGGAGTTGGGCATACTCATAATTTTTTGCTCGTATTTCTCCCACTCTTCAATGGGGTGAACTTCCGCAGTTCTTCCATCCTTGCTGGTGATGTAAAACTTCGTGCCGTACTTCTCTTCAATCTCGCGCTTGAATTCCGCAGGCAGCTTCAGCCGTCCCTTTTCATCGACCCGGGTTGGATGATTGCCGCGAAACATGTTCTTTGCTCCTGCTCCCTTTGCATCGGCCGAGTGGAGAATGTGAGGTCAGCCTGGAAATCTTCCAGAACTGCATCTGTTCTCCCTCAACTCACCACTTTAGACCACTTTTGTCCACAATGTACCTGAACCCTAGGTGTTGTCCAGTAAAAAATTGTGCAAATCTCGAAACTTTAGTAACAGGCGGTGTGGGGATCTTCGGAATTGCGGCAAATGAACGGGCAGAGACAGCCGGTAGTGTTGTCATGCGTGATCCCGGTCGCTACGGTGAGATCACGCGCCAAGGTATATGAAAAGCGGAAAGCCAGGCTGCTGAGGGGCACGAGCGGCGATAGTGGCAGACCTCGCCCTGCGTTCAGATCATTCCGCTTGCGATGGAGAGCGCTTGTGCGGAAACACCAGCCACGCCAGATAGATCACAATCAGGATATTTACCAGCAGGATCAGCAAAGCCAAATGGCTGGGGTGATGCATTACCTTGACGGCTTCGAGCGGCAGCAGCGCCACGGTGACGATCAGCGTGAGGTATTCTGCCCATCGCTTTTCGAGCATGAGGCCCGTACCCTCGACAAGATCCAGGGCCGCATACAGAAAAACAAGAGCGCTCAGCTGCTTCAGGCGGTGCACAGTAACCAGCGCGGTTTTGTCCAGCAGCCTGGCGATGGCGATCCGATCAGGATCCAGATGCAGCGCTTCCACGACCCGCAGAGCGAACATGTAGATGTCGTGGTGGAGCATTCGCAACAGGCCAAATCCGACGGCGACAAAGAATGCGCCTCTCACAACCTTGAGCGCGCCAATCAGCTCCAGCCAGCGGTGGCGATCGGTTTTCCCTGCGGAATATCCAAACACGACGGCCACGGCGGTCTCCTGCACAATCGCGGAATGCGTTCCGCCAGACCGGTTTTCCTATAGGTGTACGGCGGGGGAATGAGGCTTATGGATCCGTTTCTCAAAGAACGGATGCACATATGGATTTCTCGTCACCTCACAGGAATAGGAAAACCGGTTTAGCAGCCCTGAATCGGCCTTAGAACTTGAACACCAGGCCAGCCTGCGGCTCCGAGATGTTCATCAGGTTATTGGTCGAAAGATAAGGCCGCCGGAAGTCCGGCGCATGTCCGACCAGGCCCCGAAATTGGAACCGCATCGCCATGAATGGAGGAAGAAATCCAGGACGATAGTCCGTTCCCACGCCGTACTCGAATACCGGAATCTTCTGCGGATTTACCGGCAGCGCATTGGGACCACCGGGACGGGTGGCGACGTAGCTGGAGATGTTATAGGAAATCAATCCTGCACCCGCCAATACAAATGGGCGAATATCGTGGAATGTGAGCGGTACGCTGGCCACATAGTCGATGGTAAAGGGCTTGGCGTGGGAATAGACAACTCCGGTCTGAATTGAGTTCCCTGTAAAGTACTGGGTGGCGCGGCTGTAGCCGAAATTCACCTCCAGCCCGAAGATGGGGCTGAAAATGTGCCGCGCGCCTATCCGAACGCCCACTGCGGGATCGGCGGTCTGCTTCAGCGCGGGTTGGCCGGCGCTAGCCGGCGGTGCCGAAGCGGATCCGGGAATAACGCCGTAGATGTTAACGTTCACGTCCGTTTTCTGGCCGAACGAAGGAGACACCACAAAGAAAAATCCAGCTGCAAATAGCAACGCGCTCCAGCGAGCGTGCCGCAGCAAATGTTTACAAAGCATATTCAACATTGTCATGCATGGCGAGTGGATTCGCCAAATGCCAGGCGTCGATCCCACTCACCGTGGCATTTGCTGCGTTTCGTATCGGCAGTCAGTCTGGGACATGTGAGATTGATACGGGCCGCCAGAATGCCACCAAGGATTGCTGCTGTGTCCCTGTTCCGCAGCCCGATATCATAGAGCTAAATCGGCAGCGGCTTTGGGACGGTAAACGATGAACAACTTAGAATTCTCGGATTATGCACTGGTTTCGCGTAAGCGTTGGTCGAAGGTCTTGTCGTACGGCATTCTCGCGTGTTTTCTGTGGCTGGCGATTCCCTGCCATGGCCAGCAGCAGCAATTCCCACTGGGGCCGCTGTCGCAGCCGCCTGCGTCCAATCAACTGCTCACCTCGACCGTTCAGCCTGGGACGGCGTTCCTGTTCGATCTGGAGCACAAGTTCGCCGCTGCAGTTGCGGAGGGCGGCGGGCGCGCCTTCGCCACATTTTTCGATCCGAATGGCATGACGCTAGCGAATCGCGAGGCTCCGCTGATCGGGCAGGCAGCCATCGCCGCGCACGCGACCTGGTCGCCGGATACATATCAGCTCACGTGGACGCCGGAGGGTGGAGAACTTTCTCCGGCAGGCGACATGGGCTACACCTGGGGACATTATGAAGGCCGATCGGTTGGCGTGGGAGCCAGCGGCACGGTCGAACGTGGACGTTACATGACGGTCTGGAAAAAAGAGCCGGATGGCGCCTGGAAGATCGTGATGGACAGCAGCAATGAGGACCCGCCGCAGCCCGAGTGCAAGTGCTCGGTCAACGCAACGCCATAAAATCACGATTCCGCGTTCACGGTTTCGGCTGAGGAGATCGTCCGCCTCGTGCGCCGATAACCAAAATATTTTTTCAGGCGAAGGAAGTGAACTTCATAAAGGTTATAGCTGAGGAATGCGGCGAAGATGACGACGGCGGCCGTGACGAAGAACTCCACCAGGACAGCGAGCGGGCGCGAATGCAGCCATGGGGTGAGAAAGTCTCGCAGGCTCGTACCCAGTACCTGGCCTAGAAGCGTCGCCAGCAGATGGGCTACAAAAATGTGGAGCACATAAATCCCGTAGCTGTACTTGCCCAGGGTGCGCAGAAAATTCCAGCGGAAAACACGATGAGCAACTGATTCTGGATCGAGCGACGACAGTAGGATCGCGACACATCCAAGGGCGATCACGAGATATCCGAACGTCGCGCCGAAAAAGCCCGCGCGCATGTCGCTGCCCAGATGCCATAGCGTATAGCCGGCAATGACGGCGGCCGCCGCGAGCGCGATCGGAATCAGCCATCGGTAGGGAATCCATCCGCTGTTGCCGCGCAGAACCAGCGCCGCGCAGCCGCCCAGCAGCAGCGTATCCATGCGGCACGGTGTCAGCATGAAAATCGTCAGCGGCGAGGCGCCATGCGCATACATAACGATTCGCAGAATGAGCGCAAATCCGGAGAGCCCCAGCGCCAACGCAATCAAGCTGCGCCGCCCGCGCACCAGAAAGACAAGCAGCGGCCAGAAAAGATAAAACTGCTCTTCAACAGCTAGCGACCAGAAGTGATCCAGATCCGCCCATATGCCGGGATGGAAGTCCGTCACCGGAAACCATAGCGTGGTGTTCTGCGTATACGTCAACAGTACATACTGCCGCCCATTCCATGCAGGATGTGTCCAGTGGCTGAGGATGATGAGGAAAAACAGAAACCCGTAGTACAGCGGGAAAATGCGCAGGAATCGCCGCATATAAAAGCTGCGGAAATAATGCGAGTCGTTCAGAGTGTCGTACAAGATTCCGGTGATGAGGAATCCGGAGAGTACGAAGAAGAGATCGACGCCGGTCCATCCAAGTCCTCGCAATGCAGAAAGGGAATCGCCCAGGCGGCTGCCTGTCCTATCGTTAAACAGCATCAGGTGCGAGATCAGGACAAGCACAATCGCCAGCCCACGAACGCCGTCGAGCGCAGGCAGATGCCTGTGAGACGGCCCTGCGACCTCGACCGGCGGCTTTGCTGTCACCTTATGTACTCCAACCCCTCGCAGTATATAAGGCTGCAGGTGCTCGCCGATGGCCCAGCCGAGCACGTGCAACCTGCAAACCTGCACTCACGGATACGATTCCAGTAGAATTTTTTCCTTTTCGTTACACTATGTTCCGACGCCACATCCGAGCAACAACTTTCATCACCGAATAGACTGAACCATCACGCGAATCCAGACTTTGGAGATTAATGAATCCCATGAAACGTTTCCTGTCGATCGCTGCCATCCTGCTTTGCGCAGCCGCCTCGTTGCATGCACAAGCAACCGGCGACATTGTGGATCCACTCTTAAAGCAGCCTCTCCAGTCCTCCTCTGTTGTGGAGTACGAGCTGCAGCACTTCCTGCTGAAGCACGTACCTCCCCTGGTATTGCCGCCGAACGCCAGCCAGTGGACGGCCGACGAGAAAACACTCCGCGCGCATGAACTTTCAGTCATATACCACGGATGGCCGCAGGAGTGGATCGATGCCGCGCCGAAGTTCGAGCAAGTGGGAGTCCTGCAGCGGAAGGGGTATCGCATCGTCAAACTGCGGTACGAGATCGTCCCCGGTTTCGAATCGGTGGCGCTGCTTTACGAACCCGACCACATGTCCGGAAAGATGCCCGCAATCCTCGACGTAAACGGACACGGCGCGGGCGGCAAGGCAGTGGAACAGAAGCAGAAGCGATGCATCAATCAGGCGCGGCGGGGAATCATTGCTCTCAGCATAGAATTTATAAACTTCGCGGAACTCGACGCCCCCGGCAATCAGCACGATAACCTCGGTTTGATCGAGCTTGCCGGGAAGAACGGCATGGGGCTGTTTTATCTCAACATGCGGCGCGGACTCGATTACCTCTATAACGATCCGAATGTGGATCGGGCGCGCATTGGGATCACTGGATTATCCGGCGGCGGATGGCAGACGATCACACTCAGCTCGCTCGACCCGCGGATTGGCCCCGCGGCACCTGCGGCGGGATTCAGCACTCTGACTACAGGCGTCGAGCACCCGGAGTATTTCGATTATGAACAGAACGCGGCCGACGTCCGCCAGACGGTGGATTATGCGCAGATGGATGCCATGCGCGCCCCGCGGCCGACGCTGCTTATCTACAACTGCTATGGACGATTGCTGCTTCCGTGCCGAAATCGTCAAACAGGGAGTCTATTCGGACATGAAGCCGTTCTACAGCCTGTACGGAAAACCGGAGAATCTGCAGTGGTATATGAACCTGATTCCCGGCACGCACAATTACGGCATCGACAGCCGCGAGAGCTTCCTACAAATTTTTCGATTCGGTCTTCCACATCGATGCCTCCGCGAAAGAGGATGCCGATACCGATGCGGAAGTTTTGAGCTACGCCGATACCGTTGTCGGCGGCTTGCCGAAGGACAACCTGACGATCCTGTCGCTGGCGCAGTCCTTTGCCAAATCCATCCACCATGAAGTTCCCCCCGATCACGGAGCGGAGTGGGAGCAATCCGAGCGGACTCTTTTACGGAATGTCGCTCGCTATGCTCCCGTGACTGTGACTCATGCGTGGCCGATTCAGGCGACACATGAAAAAGATGTAGCGAGCATGGGCTACCGCTTCGATTTCAGCAATGGCCTGAGCGCGACCGGCGTGCTTTTTCGCTCCGTGAACGCGCCCGATAACGCGCCCACCGTCATTATCATGGCCGATGCGGGGATGCCATCGACCACAGTGGATGTAGCCAATCAGGTCAATCGCGGGCGGCGGGTGCTGGTGCTTGATCCTTTATTTTTTGGCGAAAACTCGCCGGGCGGCGGCAGCGGGATGATGGACCAATACACGCAACTGCTGAACAGTGTCGGCGTGCGCATCTTTAGGGCTGGAGGCAGCGCAGATCAATGGCGTGGTCGGCTGGCTTGGCAAGCACCTGGATCATGGCACTCCCACCCCTGGGTCGCAGGCCGCAAGCGCCAAAGCTTCCACAACGCCGGTTCAAATCATCACTACCGGCGTGCGTTCGGAAACGGTGGCCATGGTTGCGGTTGCGTTGCAGCCGGAGCTGTTCTCGAGCTTTGACGCGCAGAAAGCTATACCCAGCATGATGTATGCCTTCGATCATCCGCTTACGTATCACGACGCCCCGGAGCTGATGTGTCTGGACTTGTATCGTGATTTCGATTTCAATATCCTGTCGGCGATGGCCGCGCCGGTGAAAGTGGACCTGAAGGCGACACAGGACAAGCCCATGTTCTGGGGCTAGACCGATTTTTCGAAGGAAAACCGGTCTACAAGCCGAATTCGTCAGACCACATCCACGACCGGGAAACAGGTGAAGGACTCGCGATTGATCTGCCAATACGGGACATATTCCGTGCCGGGATTGTGCTCCACGGAAAAATGAAGCGGCGCGCCGGGCTTCGGGCGAATCTGGCCGATCAGGTCTTCGGGATACTTTCCACCCTTCACCTGCAGAACCGCATCGGGGCGGCCAACCGCAGCCATCAGAATCGGGCCATACTCCAGCGCATATCTGTGATGGCCGGCAATCTGATCCGCGCCAGTGTAACGAGTCAGTTTGAATGCGATTGGAAGCTTGAATGAGATGACGTCTCCTTCAGCCCATGTGCGATCGAGTTCAAGATAGCTTCCGGGTTTGCCCGTTCCGGCCAGATTCGCATTCACATAGACCGGCATATCGCCCGCTGCCCAGGCAGGGACGCGTACCCTGATCCTCGCTTGCCCCGGCTTGAGCGCCGAGTAGTGCAATTTCACTTCTGGCTGGAATGGAAATTCTGTGACCATCTTCCATTGCATGGCTTGGCCGCCCTGCGACCATTGAATAGTCGAGGGTTCGTACAGATTGACATATATTCCGTCGGCGGCGACAGAATAAATATGTTCTGGCAGGGAACCGAGCATCCTCGTTCCCTGCCCTTCGCAACAGGTATTTTTGTGCGTTGGTTCTTCCTTTTTACCTACCAGAATCGTGTGGTATCGAATCCCTTCCGTCCCACCCTGATTTGCAAGAATCACGTTGTAAATCGATTTCTCAATTTCCGCGACATATCTTTCGTTCTCCGGATGATGCAGATGAAATCTCTGGTTCAGAAGTATCCAGAAGGAACTGCCGCAGTTTTCGCCAAGCAGCTGGTGGATGTAATTCGATCGGGGAGGGTCCTTTTCAAACTCTATGATCGAGATACTGCCGCCAATCTGTTGCCATCTGTCACGATATAAATTCCATCCCCCGAGAACGGCATCGTGGTAGCGCTGATCGCCGGTGGCTGTATATAGATCGAAATACGCTTCAAGATTGGTCAGAAGATAGCAGTGCGGACGATCGTACGGATATTGCCAGACAGCATCGTTTTCGAGCCTCGATAATCCTTCAAGCCAATAATTTTCCTGAAAATAGCGTTGGATCACCTGGGCATCCATCGGCTTCCCCACTGGACTCAGGCACATGCGTGTATTTGCGATCATTCCTTGCCCACCTTGGACCGCACCACGCAACAATTTCGGCAGGTACTGGCACTGATTAAACCAGTCGTAGTTCCCTCGGAGCAGTTCAAATGCCTTCGGATTTCCGGCGTAGCCTGCCTCGATAAGACCATGCGTCAACCACGCCCGGGTATATGCGCCGCGTTCGGAATAGAAAATCGTGTCTTCCGGATACGCCATGATGTAACCGTTCGGCTGGCTGCAATCCTCAATCCCATCCACGACGGCATTCAGCCGCCGGTGAAGTTCGGGATCATCGATCCATCGAATGGTATTTCCCGCGCCCATCAGAAAACGGCCGGCATTCGATCCAGCAAGATCTTCTTCCCAGAACTGATCGGGCTTCGGTAATCCCGAGGGATTCGGCTTGCCGGCGCGCTCGCGGAACTGCCGCAGCAATTCGTCGACTGTGAAAGAGTTCAATAAATATGCGATGTTATTTGTCATCGCAGTCTGGAAAACTCCACCCTGAAGAGTGACGCCACGGCGAGGAGTTTGGACCTTGTATGCCGCGGGCTTCCATGCACTCGCCGGTAAAACATTTTCCGGGTGGTCGGTAACAATCCCTTCGCCCTGCGGACGAAGCGGGCGAGTTAGCTGTGCTAGATCGGCCCGGTTTCCATATGTCTCGTCAGCAGTTACCGGACATTCCACGGCAAGATCAAGGCCACTTGAGAGAACCGCCATTTTCGCTACAGTAAGGGTGTAGTAAGGACTGTTTTGCAGCGATGACCCCAGAAGCTTTGACGACTTTACCGGCCGTAATTCTGTCGCAGTCAGGCGGACAAAGCGGCCCCGCACGCCTGGAGCGGCATACTGGGTAATGTTTGCTTTTGGGTCGGGAAAATCGCTCCGCGTATAGTCAACGATCGTTCTTGCCCCGGAGAATTCCGGGTGATCGGAGACCTCGATTTTGAAACGCAGCGGGAAACCTTCCCCGCCGTAATATTCGTCGAGAAGCGGATACATCCTCTCACATGCGGGATAAAGCTTTACAACGTCGATGACCTGACTTTTTCCCAAATCAACCTGAATCCAGGACGTGACATTGGGAGATGTCGAAGGTTTGGAGCGATACGCTCGATAGAAGGTAGCCGGGCTTGCGGCCATCTGCTCGCCGGTGGCATGCGGCAGAGCACCATCCTGATCCGATCCGGCGAAAAGAAATGCGGGATCAAAAAGCGTAAAAACCGCAGCTCCCGCGCCTGTGTAAGCCGTCCATTCGATAAATCCACGTCTTGTAACATGCATCAGAACGCCTCGGCTATCCACGAGCTGATTTGTTATTTAGCTCTCTGGCTACTCTTCTTCCTGCCGCAGCCGGGCAATCACGTTCAAATCTTCAAGCGTGGTCGTGTCGCCTTTACATCTCCCGTCTCCGCCAATTCGCGCAGCAGACGACGCATGATTTTTCCGGAGCGCGTCTTCGGCAGGCTGTCGGTGAATCTCAGATCGTCGGGGCGGGCAAGCGCGCCAATTTCCTTTGTCACCCAGGCGCGCAGTTCTTCTTTCAGGGCAGCCGAGGGTTTGTGCTGTGACTCCAGGGTGACGAACGCCGCGATTGCCTGCCCCTTCAGCGTATCGGGGCGGCCCACCACGGCGGCTTCGGCGACCTTGGGATGTGCCACTAGCGCGGATTCGATTTCCATGGTGCCGAGCCGATGGCCGGAGACATTGATGACATCGTCGACGCGGCCCATCAGCCAGTAATAGCCATCGCTATCACGGCGCGCTCCGTCTCCGGTGAAGTACGCGCCAGGAATCGTCGACCAGTATTGCTTCACGAAGCGGTCTGGATCGTTATAAATCGTCCGCGCCATTCCGGGCCACGGCTTGCGAAGAATCAGCAGATCCGCCATTGCCCTCCGATACCGGCCGGCCATCCGGCTTCACAATATCGGGCACGACACCGAAGAACGGCTTGCCGGCCGAACCAGGCTTGCTCGGTACCGCGCCCGGGACAGTCGAGATCATAATGCCGCCGGTTTCGGTCTGCCACCATGTGTCGACAATCGGACAGCGATTTTTTCCGATCACCCTGGCATACCACATCCAGGTCTGCGGGTTGATCGGCTCTCCTACGCTGCCCAGCAGCCGCAAGCTGTCGAGCTTGTGCCGGTTGGGAAATTCATTGCCCCACTTGATGAACGCGCGGATCGCTGTCGGCGCGGTGTAGAAAATTGTGACGCGATGGTCGTCGATGATCTTCCAGAACCGGTCGTTCTCCGGAAAGTTAGGCGCGCCTTCGTACATCACCGAGGTCACGCCGTTCTGCAAAATTCCGTACACCACGTACGAATGTCCTGTGACCCAGCCGATGTCCGCCGTACACCAGTAGATGTCGTCATCTTTCAAATCGAACACCAGCTTGCTGGTCAGATAGGTATGCACGGCATAGCCGCCGGTGGTGTGAACGATCCCCTTCGGCTTGCCGGTCGTGCCAGAGGTGTAGAGGATGTAGAGCGGATGTTCGGCGTCGAGCGGCTCGGCGGCGCAAACCGCGTCAGCGGCTTCCATCTCTTCGTGCCACCATAAATCACGGCCCGGATGCATCTTGATGATCGCGCCCGTTCTGCGCAGCACAACCGTTTTTCGTATCGAGGGACACTTCGCCAGCGCCTCATCGACGGTTGCCTTCAGCGGCACTTGATGACCGCGGCGCCACGCGGAATCCTGTGTGATAACCGCAACTGCCTGCGCATCATTGATGCGATCCACCAGCGCATTCGCGGCGAAACCGCCGAAGATAACCGAGTGCACTGCGCCGATGCGCGCGCAGGCAAGCAGCGCCATTGCCAGCTCCGGCACCATTCCCATGTAGATGGCGACGCAATCGCCTTTTTTTACTCCCATGCCGCGCAGAACGTTGGCAAAGCGCTGCACCTGATCCAGCAGTTCCTGGAAGGTAAACCTGCGCACCTCACCCGATTCGCTCTCCCACAGTAGCGCGGTTTTGCCGCCACGTCCGCGCTCCACCTGCAAGTCGAGGCAGTTGTAGGCAAGATTCATTTTGCCGCCGACGAACCACTGCGCCCAGGGCTCGTTCCACTCCAGCACCTTCTGCCAGGGTTCGAACCAGTGCAGCTCGCCGGCGGCTGCGGCCCAGAACTCCTCCGGATTTTCGACCGAGCGCCGATAGAGGGACTCGTAATCCTCCAGGGTTCGGATGTGAGCCTTCGAGGCAAACCCTTCTGGCGGAGGAATGACGCGAAGTTCTTGCAAGAGAGAATGGAAGCTGGTATCGGTGTGGTCCGTCATCGGATAACTTCACTCCACAAGGTTCTATCTTTCTATTTTAAAGACTCAGGCTCTGCCAACACAGTAGACGGTTCGCCGATGGTTCGCAAAGCCTCCGCTTAGCCACAGGTTGTGTATTGGGTCTTTCATCCCGCCGGCAGTTGCTTCCGTATCTGCTGCAGATCGCGCTGGATCTGTTCCAAACGGCCGACGACGTCGCCGTGTTGCGCCTGGGACTCGGTCGGCTTACGCCCCTCGATGTAAAACGACCCATTCGGCTCCAGCACGCATTTCTTAATCTCCTCGATTCCATCAAATCCCTGCCGATGGATCGCAGACAGCAGTTCCTCCTCAGTCAGCAACTCTTTTCGCAGTGCCCCATGGTCCACCACACCATCGAGGATCAGCGTTCGCTCGGTTCCTTCGACGATGCGATTTGCCTTTGGCGAACTATAGAGGAAACGCACCACCACCCAGTTGATGGTCAGCAGCGACATTGCCCCAACGATGCCGCCGCTGACAGAATTGTCGTTGCCGATCAGCGCGTTCTGCACGACATTCGATAGAGACAACAGCACCACCAGGTCAAACGGATTCAACTGGGCAAGCTCGCGCTTACCGAAGATGCGCAGCAGAAAAATCAAGAAGAAATAGACAATAATGGGCCGGATAATTTTCTCCAGCAACGGAGCCTGCATGTGAAACATGTTTGCGATCACGCGCGTTTCCCTTCTTAAGGCAATTCCCTTATCTACACTTCAAACGGCAGATTTAGGACAACATCCCGATTGGGATGAAGCAGTTGCCGCGAATATCCATGTTCGCATCTGAATACCGCCCTCGGCGAGGCGAACATTTCGCTGTCATTTATCGCCGATTCTGGGATAATCGAATTGCTCTGGTGTCTCTGGCACCTGCGGGGGAGCCGGCGAACCGGCCCTGCTTCCGCCAATTGTGTCCAAGCGCCCTATGAATGTTGTTCAACGCGTCTTTTCACCGACAAAGAACCGTCGGCTGAATGAGCTGGTCGGCCTGCTTCTGCTGGCGTTTAGCCTCCTCCTGCTCCTTTCGCTGGTTTCCTATACTCCCCTCGATCCATCGCTGGATACAGCGGGTGGATATCTGTCGGGCGTTCCCGCGCACAACTGGATCGGCCTGTTGGGCGCCGGGCTCAGCGATCTGCTGCTGCAGACTCTGGGGCTGGCGGCGTTTCTGGTCCCGCTGCTGATCGGCGCGCTGGGTTTGACCTGGCTACGTTCCCACGCCCCGGGCTCGCCTGTCTCGAAGGTGGTTGGCGTCGATCCTTTGTCTCCTGTTCGCCCCGGCTCTCATCGGCCTGCTGCCCGGTCATCTGCGGTGGGCTCACAGCGTCCCCATAGAAGGCCTGATAGGCCGAGTCGTTGCCGACCTGCTGGTGCGCTACCTGAATTATCCCGGCGCTTGTGTTCTGTCAGCCACATTGATGGCGGCCGCCCTCTATTTAACAACCACCTTCAGCGTGAGCAGTCTGCGGCAATCGGGAGCCGTCCATTTCGCCTCCATCGCCGCAACCCGGGACCGCTGGCGCAACTGGCGTGCAGAACGGGCAGAGCGGAAAGAGTCCCGCCGGGCTGCCCGCGCATTGGCAAAAGAAGAGGCTGCGCTGGCGAATGCTCCGAAAAACGATCCGCACATTTTCGAGGACACGCGAAAAGATGTGCTGCCCACCCGGGTTCGCAAACGCCCGGATTTCTGGGAGGAGCCTGTTCCTGCTCCGCCCGCACAGGAGTTTTTCAGAGAGTCCAGCTCCGAATCCAATGCTTCTCTCAGCTGGGTCGATGACGAGCTCGAAAACGCGGGACCGGAGAAATTCGCATTTCCTGCCGCATCATTCAAAGATATTGAACCTCCGCCCGCCGCGCACACCGCGACGCCGGCCGAACTGCATGTCCAGATCGGCACCAGAGCCGATGCCAAACCCAAGCCGGTCACATTGACTGCGAAATCAGTCGAAGGCTTTCGCCTGCCGCCCAGCACCCTGCTGCATCGGAGCGAGGAAAAGCAGGTGATCCGCGAAGATGTTCTGCGCGAAGAGGCGCGCGTCCTGGTAGAGAAATATGCCGAGTTCGATGTACATGGTCAGGTGGTCCAGATCAATCCCGGACCAGTAGTGACCACATTTGAATTTCGTCCGGATGCCGGAGTGAAGTATAGCCGCGTTGTCGGGCTGCAGGACGATCTGTGCCTGGCGATGCGCGCCGAAAGCATCCTGATCGAGCGCATGGCCGGCAAGAGCACTGTGGGCCTGCAGGTTCCAAACGCCGAACGGGAAACCATCTGGCTGCGCGACATGATTGAAGACCAAAGCTTCATTCACAGCAAATCCAAGCTGACCCTGGCGATGGGCAAGGACATCAACGGACGCATCGTGCATGCCGACTTGGCGACCATGCCGCACGTGCTGATCGCGGGTTCGACCGGCAGCGGTAAGTCAGTCGCCATCAATGCCATGATCATGTCGGTCCTGTTCAAGGCGACCCCGGAGCAGGTCCGGCTGATTCTCGTTGATCCGAAACGGGTGGAGCTCGGGATGTATGAGGGCGTGCCGCATCTGTTTACGCCAATCATTACCGAGCCGAAACTGGCGGCAAACGCGCTGCGTAATGCGGTGCGCGAGATGGAACGGCGACTGAAACTGCTGGCCTCCCGCAGCGTTCGCAACCTGGAGCAATATAACCGGCTGTTTGAATCCACCCCCAGCCTGTTCGAGGAGACAACCCTCGAAGAGGAAAAGCCGCTGCCGCAGATTGTCATCATCATTGACGAGTTGGCCGACCTGATGATGCTCGACAAGGCCAATGTCGAGGAGTCAATTACGCGGCTGGCGCAAATGGCCCGCGCGGTAGGAATTCACCTGGTTCTGGCGACGCAAAGGCCGTCCGTCGATGTGATCACCGGTCTGATCAAAGCCAACGTGCCGACGCGCATCTCCTTCCGGCTGGCGACGAAGGTGGACTCGCGCACTATTCTCGACTCGAATGGCGCGGAGTCCCTGCTGGGACGCGGCGACATGCTCTTTCTGCCGCCGGGTACCGCCCGTGTGCAACGCGTGCACGCTCCTCTTGTCACAGAAAAGGAAATTTCCGCTGTCGTCGAGTTCTGGAAACAGCAGGGCGCGGTCGAATACGCTCATGGATTCCTCGAAGCCCCGCATGATGACAAAACCAAGGACAACATGGATGGCGCAGAGGATGGCGAGGCGAACGATGAACTGTTCGAAGATGCCGTCCGGCTGGTGCTCGAATTCGGCAAAGCTTCGACTTCCCTGCTGCAGCGCCGGATGCGGATTGGATATGGCCGGGCCGCCCACCTGATCGACCTGATGGAGCGGGATGGAATTGTAGGCCCCGCCGACGGATCCCGCCCGCGAGAGATTCTGAAACCTGCCGGATGGCTGCAGGAAGTCGAGCAGGGAATGCGGTAACTGCATGAGCGAAAAATAGTTATTCGCGAAAACAAAGAGGCGGCCTTTTGGGCCGCCTCTTTGCTGCGGTACTTATGGAGTTTACTGGGAACTGCGGAAGTATTTTGCCACCGTTCTGACGAATTGCCGGCCGGCAGCAGGGGTCGGCACATTTCCACCGAGAATACTCTGGAATGGCACGTCGTGTCCGTAGAATGCTCGGGTGTCATCGGTGTTCTGGTTGACAACGGTTCCATTCAGATCGATCCCGGCAAAGAGCCCCTGGCTGCGCGAATACGTCAGCAATTCGGATTTCAGGGTCAGATTGGTTGCCGCCGCGGCATTGCGTCCGACGGGACCGGCAGATGCCGCCGCATCGCCGCCGATCTTGAATTTGCTCCTGAGCAGATCCTGGATTCCGCGTTGATTCACTGCGATCAGCACCAGATCCGTCGACTGACCACCGATCTGGAGGCCCCAGCTGCCGCCCCTCATCTGGATAAATGCCGGCGCACTCCAGCCGCGAGCAGTCTTGCAGGTGACTACGCCCTGGCCGTAGGTGCCGCCGACGACAAACGCGGCTTTCTTATAACCAGGCACAACGGCCACGCAGGTCGCTTTCGACATAATGGCGAGTGGAATGGACTTGGCTGGTATCGATTCAATTTCGGTGATGACTCGGGATGCGGCATTCAGGCGGTCCACAAGCTTTGCATGACTGGTTGCAGCAAAGCCCTGCGAAGCACTCAGAGCTAAAGCACAAGCGGCTACAATAAATTTCTTCATGGATTATGTCAGACCTTTCGCTCGTCTTACGAGATGAACGCCTCAATACGCGCAAACTTCGAGCACGGTTGCAGGGCGCTTTTGACTACGCCACAGATTATATATGGAGTAAGTCCAATCAGCTTCTACCGTTCGGCAGATGCTAACCCGACCTATCCGCGAGAGGCAGCCCTTTGCCGCCTCTTGCTAATTCGATGTGCTCATATCCGGCTGAATTACTGAGCCGCGCGGAAGTACTTTGCCACTGTTCTTACAAATGGCCGAGCTGCCGGAGGTGTCGGTACACTCCCCCTTAGAATGGAACTGACAGGTCTATCGAACCCGTAGAATGTGCGAGTATCGTCTGTATTCTGGTGAACAACAGTGCCGCTTAGATCAATGCCCGCAAATAATCCCCGGCTGCGTGAATAGGTTAGTAACTCGGAGTGGAGGGTCAGATTCGTATCTGCGGCAGCAGTGCGTCCAACAGGACCCGCGGCAGCCGAAGCCGTTCCACCGATTTTAAACTTGCTGTTGAGCAGATCCTGCATGCCACGCTGATTGACTGCAATCAAGACTAAGTCGGTCGATTGGCCGCCGATCTGAAGTCCCCAGCTGCCGCCGGTCATTTGGATGAAGGCCGGTGCGCTCCAGCGATGGTTCGCATCGTGACAGGTCACGACACCTTGTCCATAGTCGCCACCGACAACAAATGCAGCTTTCTTGAAACCAGGCACAACGGCAACGCAGGTCGCATCCGACAAAATACTATTGGGAATTGCATTGTCGGGTGTTGCCATGATCTGGTTGATAACCTGGGTTGCGCTGTTAAGCCTACCGACGAGCTTCTCGTGACTGGTCGCAGCAAAACCCTGCGATGCCACCAAAGTTACCACACAAGCAGCCAAAATCAATTTCTTCATAAGTGTCTCGAACCTTTCACTCCGCCTTACAAAATGAACGCCGCATATCCGCAAAATACACGTAATCGACGGACGCTTTTACCTACGTCCGTGATTATATGGGCTAGAGCTCAACCCAGCTTTTCACTTTTGCAGATACGATTGATCCGGTCCGAAGGACCGAATAGGGTGGCCCATTCTAGTCGCGTCTTTTGCGGTTAGAGTGGGGAAATATGTTCCATTCCAAACGGGCGGTATCAACAAACCCAAGATAACTGAAAAGGCAGCCATATCGGGCTGCCTTTTCGCGGGCTACTGTTGACGTTCCGACCGACTTACTGCCGAGCTCTGTGGAAGTACCTCGCCACTGCCGCGACAAAATGCCGGGCACCTGGTGGCGTCGCCAAATTGCCATCGAGAATTTGCTGGAAGGGCACGTCGTGACCGTAGTAGATACGGGTGTCATTCGTGTTCTGGTTGACCACGGTGCCGCTCAGATCGATACCGGCAAACAGCCCGCGGCTGCGCGAATAGGTCAGCAATTCCGAATGCAACGTCAGGTTCGTATCCGCGGCAGCAGTGCGTCCTACCGGGCCTGCCGCAGCCGAAGCCGCCCCGCCGATCTTGAACTTGCTCTTCAGCAGATCCTGCAATCCCTTCTGGTTAACCGCAACCAGCACCAGGTCCGTCGACGAACCGCCAACCTGAAGTCCCCAACTGCCGCCCGCGAGTTGAATGAAGGCCGGAGCGCTCCAGCCATGGGCGGTCCGGCAGGTAACAACGCCCTGGCCATAGCTGCCACCCACCACGAACGCAGCCTTCTTATAACCCGGTACCACCGCCACACAAGTCGCTTTGGAAACAATCCAATCGGGAATTGCGCTGGCGGGTATCGACTGGATCTCTTGAACAACCCGGCCCGCGGCATCGAGACGGTTATTGAGGTCCGCGCGACTATCGGCCGCGAAGCTCTGTGAACTCACCAGGGCCACAGCACACGCACATACTATCAAGATAGATTTCTTCATAAAGCGCCAAACCTTTCGCTAGCTCAAGTGTTGAACGACGGAATACGCTCCACTGCGCACAAGGATCTCGTTCGCCTTCTCCTTACAGCTAACCCGCCGTTACCAACGCTAAATAGGATGCCGGGCATACGAAAGTGGTTGAACCGGGTCAAAAATAAAAATGGGTTGCAAAGGGCAATTTCTCGCCCCACTGCAACCCTGATCTCCCAAATCCATGATCGATGGAACCATTAGAACCCGGTTACTGATCCTGGGAAAGAGTACGTAGGTCCTACATCTTAGGTAATTCAGAGAGTGGCGCAGGAGGAATCTAAAGACAAGCTATGCCGCTATCCAGGACGTCAACGGGCGTTCACATGCCGGCCTTTTACCGACATGGCATGCATGGAAAGGGCGGTGCGATTGTTGACGCCCATCTTTCTCATCAATTTCGCCACGTAGGATTTAACGGTCCGCTCTTCGATCTTCAAGCTGCGTGCGATTTCCCGGTTGGACTGGCCATCAAGCAGCAAGTTCAATACCTCCTGCTCCCGCCCGGTAAAATTCACGCTGGCTGCCGAAAAGTGAGGATCGCGCGACCACAACAGTCGGTCGATCAGCTCCGCCTGAATGCGGCGCGGCGCCCAAATACACCCCGAGACCACGGTGCGGACCGCCTCTTCAAACTGCTCGGCCGTCGTCGTTTCGTGGAGAAAACCCCGAGCCCCTAAATTCAGCACATTCAGAACAGCCTCATTGCCGGCAGCCGGAGACATCACGAGAATGTAGAGATCCGGGCGGGCGGCGCGAATGGAAGCGAGAAGTTTGAGCGTTCCGGTACCCAGCCGAGTGCCGACGATGACAACCTTCACGCTGGGATCGAGCCAGCCACTCTCCGCATGCGCGGAAGAATTGTCGACAACGATCTCGATGTGATTGCTGTTCTCAAACAAAGCCTGCAGGCCGGCAGCGCGTAACGGGTCAAATTGAAGCACGTAGACACGAAGCGGGACGGCCGCGGGCTCTGACGTCGACTTGCGATCCCGGCGAGCGGGTGAACCAGCAGACGAAGGCACAACCTGAAGCGTAGCGGTTTTCCTCTGCGACATAGAATTCCTGCATCCTGGTTTCACAGCAGTTGGAATGTATTTCACAGCTTTGGAAGCACGATCCCCTGCTGGTTTTGATACTTGCCCTTGCGATCGGCGTAGCTGATTTCGCAGACCTCATCGGATTCAAAAAACAGAATCTGGCAGAGTCCTTCATTGGCATAGATGCGCGCCGGAAGCGGAGTGGTGTTGGAAATTTCGAGGGTTACAAATCCCTCCCACTGAGGCTCAAACGGCGTGACATTTACGATAATGCCGCAGCGGGCGTAGGTGGATTTTCCGACGCAGATCGTCAGCACATTGCGCGGAATCCTGAAATACTCCACGGAACGCGCCAGCGCGAAAGAATTTGGAGGTATCACGACCGAGTCTGCATGGGCGGTAACAAAAGAGCGTTCATCGAAGTTCTTGGGATCGATGACGGTGCTGTTTACGTTGGTAAAAATCTTAAACTCATCGGAAACGCGCAGGTCGTAGCCATAAGATGACAGCCCATAGGAAATTACCCCCTCGCGCACCTGTTTTTCACTGAAAGGTTCAATCATTTTCTGCTGGAGCGCCTTTTCCCTGATCCAGCGATCGCTTTTAATCGACATCCGTCTCCCTGTGGAGTTGGGCGGCATCCTCGCGGCAAACCGCATCCAACCCTTCGCAATTGTCTGCTTTACGCCGAGTGTACGAGAGTGGCGTTGCGTTGACAATCTTGAAAAAGCGGACCTAGCATGTGATTGCATGTTGAACTTCTTTTTCATGGAGAGACACCCTTGATCAAGCAAGACGTAGTTCACAAAGTAGCGGACCGCACCGGTTTACCTCGCGTCAAGGCAGAAGCAGCCGTGGACACGGTGTTTGAGAGCATGAAGAATGCGCTCGCAGCCGGAGAAAGAATCGAGCTGCGCGGCTTTGGAGTCTTCAGCGTCAGAGCCCGCAAAACCGGGATCGGGCGCAATCCGCGCACGGGTGCGGAGGTTCCCATTGAACCGGGACGCGCCGTCCGTTTCAAGCCGGGGAAAGAACTGCATCTACTCGACTGAGCAGTATCCCGCACGTCGCACTGGGGTGCCCCAGAGCCTGCGCTGAGCTTGTCGAAGGGTTCGCAAAGCTAACCTGGGTCCACCTGCCCCAACCGGAATCTCCCATTACCACTACAATCAGTGATGTGGCACCAGCGTCTACCGAAGCAGCCATTGGAATCACCACCGGGCCGGCGGCAAATCTGTGCGGAGTCTCTGCATGAAGCTTCTTCTCCGCCTGCTGGCCTATGTGCGGCCCTATACGTTTCAGGCCCTAGCCTCGGTTCTGCTGATGGCGGCCGTCGGCCTACTGGATGCATTCCGCATTCTGCTCATCAAACTCATTTTCGACGATGTGCTGAACCCAGCCAAGACGGTCCATCACCTTCCCCTGATTCCTCCTGGTCGCTACCCTTTTCAGTTGAACCTGGAACAACTTGTTCCGGGATTTTTGCATAATGCCTGGACCATGGTTGCATTCGCCCTCGTGGTATCGACGATCGTCAAGAGCTTCTGCGATTACCTGGGGACATATCTTTCCAATTTCGCCGGATATGGGATGATCACCGACCTGCGGAATGACTTGTATGAAAGCATCCTGCGGCGTTCCGTTTCCTTTTTCCAGAAGCACTCGACCGGCACCATTCTTTCGACCTTGATCAACGATGTCGAACGGGTGCAGTTTGCCATGTCCACGGTGATGTCGGATTTTCTGCAGCAATTTTTCACGTTTTTGTTTCTGATTGTGGTGGTCATTCTGTACGGCGGCAAACTGGCTTGGGTTCTGCTGCTGTTTGTTCCTGTGGTCATCTCCTCGGCACGACGGATTGGCCGCAGCGTGCGCACCACCACACGCACCGGCCAGGACAAACTGGCCGAGATTCAGAATATTCTGCACGAAACCGTCACTGGCAATCGCATCGTAAAGGCCTTCAACATGGAGCGCTGGGAGATGGTCCGCTTTCGCGATGCAGCGCGGCGGCTGTTCCGGGCCAACCTTCGATCGGTCAGCGCCCAGGCTATCAGTTCACCGTTGATGGACACGATCGGCGCGGTGGCCATTGCGCTCCTGCTGCTGCTGGGACGCATTCGCATCCAGCAGCACGCGATGACTGAAGGTGTCTTCATCGCCTTCATCATCGCAGTGTTCAAGCTGTATGATCCAGTGCGCAAATTCGCGCTCTTCTACAACAACTTTCAGCAGGCATTCGGCGCATCGTCCTCCATTTTCGATTTTATGGATGCTATCGACGATGTTCAGGAGAAGCCACACCCCGTCCACGTGAAAGACTTCCGCAGCGCCTTCTGGTTCAACCATGTCCGCTTTTGTTATGACGATGAAGAAGGCCGGAAACTTGTGCTCGACGATATCAACCTTACCGTCCGCCGCGGCGAGGTGGTTGCATTTGTGGGCCCCAGCGGTGCCGGCAAAACAACCCTGGTCAACCTGATCCCCCGGTTTTTCGATGTCACCGGCGGCCAGATCACCATCGATGGTCATGATCTGCGGGATGTGAGCCTGCATTCGCTGCGGGCGCAGATCGCGAAGGTCACGCAGGAAACGATTCTGTTCAACGATACGGTCCGTAACAACATAGCCTACGGCCAGCCGGACGTGCCTCGCAGCCGCATTGTTGAAGCTGCGAAGGCGGCTCTGGCGCACGACTTCATCCAGCAGATGCCAGAGGGCTACGACACCATCATCGGAGAAAAGGGTTTTCGCATGTCCGGCGGCGAGCGTCAACGGCTTGCGATTGCGCGGGCGCTGCTGAAAGATGCGCCGATTCTGATTTTGGACGAAGCCACCTCCGCTCTCGATGCGCAAAGCGAAGCGCTGGTGCAGACTGCATTGGCCAATCTGATGCAGCGCCGCACCGTGTTCGTCATCGCGCACAGGCTGTCGACGATTCGCCGGGCGGACCGGATCGCAGTCCTTGAAGACGGCCGCATCACGGCCATGGGTAGCTACGAGGAACTGCTCCAGAGTTCCCCCACATTTCAGCGGCTGCACCAATTGCAGTTTTTCGATATTTCCGACGCCGCGGTAGCGGCACGCAGCCTATTATGAACCGGGCCAATACATTGTCGAAGCAGCCGAACCCAATCCGTTCAATGACCGGGTTTGCCAGGACCTCAGGAGTCACCCCTTCCGATATTCCCTTCATTCTTAGCCTGAAAAGCGTGAATCATCGTTTTCTGGACTTACAGTTCCATTTACCGAACGGCATGGACACTTTCGAGATGCAGTGCCGGAAAATCCTGAAGGAAAATCTTGTTCGCGGTCACGTAGAGGTGCGCCTGTCGGTTCACCGGGCCAGCCAGGATGCCACATCGCGGCACAATCCTGCCGCCATCCACGCGTATCTGGAGGCTTTCCGGGCGGCTGCCGCGGAACATGGCATCTCTGCAGAACCTGACCTCAACATCGCCTTCCGCCTGCCCGGCGCGTGGCTGATGGAGAGCAATAGTACGGAAGACGATCAGGCGGAGATCGCCATCGCCGCCGCCTCCTGCGTGCTGCCCGCCATCGAAGATCTGAACGCGATGCGCGAACAGGAGGGCAAGGCGCTGGCGGAAGAACTACGCCTGACCCTGCAGCGCTTGCGGACCCGGGTGGACGAGCTTTCCTCGCTTCGCGCCGGAATGCAGCAGGCGCACATCGAGCGGATCGATCACAAGATGCGGGAGTTGCTGGGGGATGCGTTCTCCCTCGATCGCGATCGCATTGTGCAGGAAGCAGCCCTGGTGGCTGAACGCAGCGATGTGGAAGAAGAGATGGCCAGAATGCGGGCGCACATCGAGCACTTTCAGGACCTGCTCCAGCAAGGCGGCGAGTTGGGCAAGAAGCTCGATTTTCTATTGCAGGAGATGACCCGCGAAGCCAACACCACGCTCTCGAAAACCGGCGGCATCGCCGGCCGAAGCGTGCGGATCACGGAACTGGGCCTGGCAATGAAGTCCGAAATCGAAAAAGCTCGTGAGCAAGTGCAGAACCTCGAGTAAGCTGACAGCAGACCTCTACAGATCACAGAATCCTCGCACCATTAGGAGATTCCTGCACGTGGCAGGACTTTTATTTATTCTTTCCGCGCCCTCCGGTTCAGGAAAATCGACCCTGGCGACGCAGCTTCGCTCGATGGTGAGCGATCTTGATTTTTCCGTCTCCTGGACCACGCGACCACCGCGCGGTTCCGAACAGGCAGGCCGCGAATATCACTTCACCTCGCGCAGGAAGTTCGAGCAGATGATAACTGCAGACGAGTTTCTGGAACACGCCGACGTCTTCGGCAACTACTACGGGACCGCTCGCAAGAGCCTGGCCGATGCCGTTGCGCATGGGCGCGACCTGCTGCTCGATATCGATGTCCAGGGCGCGGCACAGGTACGGCGCAAAATACCGCAGGCGATCAGTATTTTTATTCTTCCGCCGAACCCGGAGGTATTGGCCTTGCGATTGAGGAATCGCAGCCAGGCTGAGGGCGGAGTGTCGCAGGCTGGTCGTCGAGAAAAGGCTGAACCGGGCACGGCACGAGATCGAAAAGTATCGCGAGTATCGCTATGTGCTCGTCAATGACGTTCTGGACCGGGCGGTCGAGGAGCTGACCGCGATCGTCATCGCCGAACGTGGGGAGGCCTCCGGCAACCCGGGAGACGCGGAACTGGAGCGTTCCCGGAGCCTGGCCCGGCAATGTTTGTTGGAAAATTCCGCGGAGCGCCTGCGATCAGTTCTGGCGTCCTTTGGAATATCCATGTAAGCTTGTGGCACCCGATCGCAAAAGATATTCAGCCGCAGTTTCAACCGTTTTTCAGGAGTCCCCAAAATGGAAGAACTAGCTGTAAGAGAAAGTAAATATCGCGCCGTCCACGTGGCCGCGCGCCGCGCCCGCCAGCTGCAATCCGGTTCGAGCCCGATCGTTCCCACCCGCTCCACCAAAGCAGTCCGTATTGCGCAGGATGAGCTGCTGGCCGGTCTGATCACCTACATCGTTCCCGAAGGGCCATCCCGAAAAGAACTGGGACTGCCCACCGGCTACACACCCATTCTGCACACATAATCAGCAGCCGGGATGCTTCGTTCCGCCGCCGAAAACGAGTCTGTACGCGGGCGTACAATCGGACCCATGAAGGTCATGGTTGGCGTCTCCGGCGGCATTGCTGCCTATAAAGCAGCGGAGCTGGTACGCGCCCTGCAGCAGCACGCGCTCGATGTGCATGTCACGATGACGGCGGCGGCGCAGCAGTTCATCACTCCGCTGACGTTCGCCAGCCTTACCGGTCACCGTGTCATTACCGGGCTGTGGGACAGCGATGGCCAGGTTCCCGAACGCCAACTCCGCGATCGAGCATATTTCCGAAGCGCAGTCGGCGGAAGCCCTGGTGATTGCACCGGCGACCGCCGACATTCTTGCCCGGCTCGCGCATGGACTGGCCGACGATTTTCTGACCACCATGGCGCTCGCGACTCCCGGCGCCGCTGGTTTTGGCTCCCGCGATGAACGTCCAGATGTGGAATCATCCCGCGACCCAGGCCAATGTTGCCACCCTGGCGCAGCGCGGAGCGCGCATTGTTTCGCCGGAAAGCGGCTATCTTGCCTGCGGCATGGTGGGAGATGGCCGGCTGGCGAATACAGATGCAATCGTTGCCGCGGTGCTGGACGTATTGCATCGCCGCCATGATCTGAGTAGCGAAACGGTGCTGGTGACCGCAGGCGGTACGCGCGAGCCGCTCGATCCGGTGCGCTACCTGGGCAATCGCTCCAGCGGAAAAATGGGGTATGCGCTCGCGGAGGCCGCACTGGCCAGGGGTGCTCGCGTTATCCTAATCAGCGCGCCCACCCAGCTCCAACCGCCGTCGGGTTGTGAATTCGTCGCCGTCACTTCAGCCGAGGAGATGCGCCAGACCGTTCTCAGCCGCCTGCCGGAAGCTACCCTTGTTATCAAAGCCGCGGCGGTCGCGGATTATCGTCCACGGCTGCGCGCTGAACAGAAAATCAAGCGCACCGGGCCGATCACTCTCGAACTTGAGCCGACCGAAGACATCCTGGCCGAAGTGGTGCGTGTCCGCAAATCGGGTACGCTGGTCATCGGATTTGCGGCTGAGACCGAGCGGCCGCTGGAACATGCCCGCGGCAAACTGGAACGCAAAGGCGTGGATGCCATCGTGCTCAACAACGTAAGCCGCGCCGGGATTGGCTTCGACTCCGACCGCAATGCTGTTACGTTTCTGACCGCTACGGCGTCCCATGAATTGCCGGAGATGTCGAAGCGAGCGCTGGCCGACCGTATCCTGGATGAAGTACTGACGCTGCGCCGGCCAGCCCGGGTGCTCGCCGAGCTCGATTCCGTTTCCTCGCACAGCACCAGATAACCGCTTTCGATTCACGATGACCACACCCTTGCATCCGGAACAGCGCCAGCAACTGCTGACTCTGCTCGCCTACTGCCGCGAGATCGGCGGCACCGACTTCTATCCGCACCGCGCAAGAGACAACCACACCCGCGGCAAATGCAGCGACTTTGCCCTTGGAACCGAATCCCCCATTGGAGGCCTCCGTCATTCCCGCCCAATCCACCCCTGTTCTCGCCGATCCGCTTTCTACCATGCCGCGCAAGCCAGACGTTCTGTCGCCACCTCCTGTGATCGATTTTCTCTTCGCCGCCTGTCGCTCCGGAAAATCGTGCTGCCGCGTTAAGTACCATCCAACAGGAGATCGGCGACTGCACGCGTTGCCCTCTCGCCTTTGAAGGACGGCATACGATTGTGTTCGGCAATGGCGATCCTAATGCCGAACTGCTGTTTGTCGGGGAAGGTCCCGGCGCAGATGAAGATATGCAAGGCCTCCCTTTCGTTGGTCGTGGCGGACAACTGCTGAACAACATGATCACCGCCATGGGCTTGGGCCGGGAGCAAGTCTACGTCGCCAATATCGTGAAATGCCGCCCGCCCAAGAACCGCGTCCCGGAGCCGGTCGAGGCTTTGACATGTACGCCTTTTCTGTTTCAGCAGATTGGCGTGGTGCGGCCGAAATTGATCGTCGCTCTGGGAGCGACGGCCGCGACCTACCTGACTGGATCGAAGGCTTCTCTCTCCATCCTGCGAGGAAGAGCTGCATGACTGCATGGGAACCAAATTGATCGTCACCTATCATCCGGCCTACCTGCTGCGCGATCCCCGTCAGAAGGCGGAAGCATGGAAAGACCTGCAGCTGGCCATGAAATTTCTTCAATCTGCCGCAGCCGAAGCGCGCCGGGAGCTAGGTATGCCTTTAGACATGCCGCTCTTCGACGGCAGACAATTGTCAGTGGGAGAGAAAATGGCACAGCATACTCAGTTGCAGGCCGCAGACGGGCACAAATTCGACGCCTATATCGCGCAGCCAACGGGCGAGCCCAAGGCGGGAATCGTCGTGGTGCAGGAAATCTTCGGCGTCAATGCGCACATCCGTTCCGTAGCGGACCGCTTTGCGCAAGTCCGGGATATCTGGTCATCGCTCCCGCGCTCTTCGACCGCGCTGAGCGCAACGTCGAGCTCGGCTATGACCCGGACGGAATGAAAAAGGGCATGCGATCTCCTGCAGCGCATTCCTGCCGATCAGACCCTTGCCGACATCCAGGCGGCGATCGAATACCTGCGCGAACACGGCGCCCGCAAGGTCGGCGTGGTGGGCTACTGCTGGGGAGGAACAATGGCCTGGCTCAGCAATACGCGGCTTCATCCCAATGCAACGGTTTCCTACTACGGCGGCAAGATTGCAGACTACATCAGACGAAAAACCCACCTGCCCGGCGATTTTTCACTTCGGCCTGCTCGACAAACATATTCCCCAAACAGATGTCGAAAAGGTGCGAAAAGCGCAGCCGAAATCTCCCGTGTATACCTACGAAGCCGATCATGGCTTCAACTGCGACGCGCGCGCCAGCTACAACGAAAAGGCCGCCAAGCTGGCGTTGGAGCGAACGCTCGCGCACTTTGATGAATACCTGGTGGCAAATCGCGCTAGCCGAGTGCCCCAAAACACCTTCAGGCAAATGAGGGCCCGTCATTCTGAGCGCAGCCAGGAATCCAGAGGACAAACGCATTGGTAATACCGCCGGATCATCTGAATTCATCATTACGCTTCACTCTGTTCAGAACGACACCATCGACGATCTGCGCCCATCATGCCGCTCTACTGTGACGTCGCCCTTCCTGTGCCGGTGGACCGCGCCTTTACTTACTCCGTCGAAGGCGCGCTTCCCGTATTAGGCGGGCGCGTCCTGGTTCCGTTTCGCCGCGAGCAACTGCAGGGCATTGTGATTGCGCTGCATGATCAGGCTCCGACGGCGGAAACTCGCCCCGTGCTGCGGGTGCTCGATCAGGAGCCGGTGCTCTCGGAAGAATTGCTGCAACTGGGCACGTGGATTTCCGGCTACTATCTTGCGCCTCTGGGAGAAGTGCTGCGCACCATGCTTCCGCTGGGTGTGGAGGTGCGGCGGGAATCTCTGTACAGCATTACCGATCGCGGACGCATTCATTTGGCGGAGCCAAAGCAAACGTCGCTGGGCGCAGTCCGCAACCGGCGATGCGGACGATGAGTCCTCGACCACGCCGTGCTCGCTTTTTTAGCGGAAAACGGACCCGCCCGGGCGGCCACGCTGCGAGCGAAAACATCCGCCTCCGCTTCAACCCTGAAGCAGTTGATCGCCAGGAGATGGGTGGAACGCGCATCCACGGCCGCGCCGCAGCAGGCGCGCACGACGCGCATCGCCGTGCTGGTTCCCGAAGCGCGTCTGCCGCGATTGAACGGTAACCAGCAGCGCCTGCTCGCGGAGCTGGCGAGTGCGGGCGGCCGCATGCCGGTCAGCGATATCCAGGCGCTCTCTTTACCTGGCTCCACGCTGGGTACACTGGTTCGCCGCGAACTGGTGCGCATCGAAGAGGTGCCGGCCGACGATGTCTTCGATCCCTTCAGACTGCCGCGCAATGTAACTCCGGACTTGCCCGGTTCCTCAGTGCCGGTGGAAGCGATGCTGAACCACGCCCAGCGGGAGATGATGCTGCAGATTGCGGCCAGCGTCCATGCCCGGAAATTTCAATCTTTTCTGCTGCACGGTGTCACCGGTTCCGGAAAAACTGCCGTCTACATTGCCGCCATGCGGCGCGCGCTCGATGCCGGGCTCTCCAGCCTGCTGCTGGTGCCGGAGATCGGACTGACTCCGGCCATGGTGGCGCAACTACGCTCCAGCTTTGGCGATGAGGTGGCGCTGCTGCATTCCGCGCTGACCGCCAGGGAGCGCACGGCGCAGTGGCACAGGATCAGGCGCGCCGAAGCGCATGTGATCGTCGGCACACGCTCGGCCGTCTTCGCGCCGATTGCCGATCTGGCTCTGATCGTGGTTGATGAGGAACACGATACCTCCTACAAGCAGGCTGATCTGCCCCGCTATCATGCCCGCGATGTGGCTGTGATGCGCGCCCGATCCGCCGGTGCGACCATCGTTCTTGGCACGGCCACGCCATCGCTCGAATCCTGGGCCAATGCGCAACGCGGCAAGTACACTCTGCTCTCACTGAAAGAACGAATTGGCCGGCGGTCCATGCCGGAGATATCTCTGATCGATATGCGGCGCGAATTCGCCGAGACCGGCCGGGACCATCTGGTCTCGCGCGCATTGCAGCAGGAGATAGAGGCGACGCTCGGCCGCGGAGAACAGGCCATGCTGCTGCTGAACCGGCGCGGCTATTCCTTCGTGGTGATGTGCCGCGCCTGCAGTCAAAAACTTGAATGCGAAAATTGCGCCATTGCCCTGACGCACCATAAGCCCGCGCCGCAGCACGATCCCGGCAGCCCTGTTCATCAACGGCTGGAGTGCCACTACTGCGGCTTTCGTCGTACCGTACCGAAGCACTGCCCAAAGTGCGAGAGCGAACATCTCTACTTCTTCGGCGTCGGTTCGCAGCAGGGAGAAGAGCGCCTCCAGGAGATGTTTCCCCATGCCCGCATCGCTCGGATGGACCGCGATACCATGCGCAATCATCGCGATTATGGGCGCATCCTGGCCCGGCTGCACAGTGGAGAAATCAACCTGCTGGTGGGCACGCAGATGATCGCCAAGGGCCATGACATTCATGGCGTGACGCTTGTCGGCGTCATCGGGATCGACCACGCGCTCAGTCTGCCGGACTTTCGCTCCGCCGAGCGCGTCTTTCAATTACTGACGCAGGTGGCTGGCCGAGCCGGACGCGGCGAACTGCCGGGACGTGTGCTGGTGCAGACGCACCACATGGACCACTATGCGATTCGCTTCGCCGCCGAACATAACTATGCCGGTTTCGTGGAACAGGAGTTGCGCTATCGCCGGCTGCTGCACTATCCGCCCGCAGCCGTGCTCACCAATGTGTTGATCGAGCACAGCGACCTGGCAAAAGCGTCGCGCTGGGCCACGCAGCTGGGGGAATGGTTTCAACATCAGACGTTGCCGGGCGTGCGCGTGCTGGGCCCGGCCGCCTCTCCGATTGCGCGGATCAAACGCATCCATCGTTTCCATCTGATATTGAAGGCGGCCGATCGCAGGCAGCTCGCCGCGGCCGTGCGGCGCATGCTCGACTTTGCGGACTCGGTGGAGATTCCGCGCAGGCACCTGACCGTGGATGTGGATGCCGTGCAGCTTATGTAGCCGCCGGCGTAAGCACCGGCCGTGGCATATCGCGATGGATGCACTTCACCTTGTAGCCGTCAGCTTGCAGCAGATGTTGCAGCCGCTCGGCCATCATCACGGACCGGTGCTGACCACCGGTGCAGCCGAAAGCGACGGTGAGATAGCTTTTGCCCTCCTGCACGTAATGCGGCAATAGGAATAAAAGCAGGTCGTGAACCTTCTGAATGAATTCCTTCGTTTCAGGAAATTTATTGATGTAGCGGACGACCTTCGGATCCTGCCCGGTCAACGGGCGGAATTCTGGAATGAAATGCGGGTTGGGCAGGAAGCGAACGTCAAAGACGAGGTCCGCTTCCTGCGGCACGCCATTCTTATATCCGAAGCTGATGGTGGAAATCAGCAGATTTTTGTCTTCACTCTCCGGCTGAAACAGTCCGTTGATATGCGCGCGCAACTCATGCACGTTGAAATTCGTGGTGTCGATGCACACGTCGGCGATGTTCCGCAATGGCTCCAGAAGATTCCGCTCGGATTGGATCGAACGCCGAATCGTGTCGATCCGGCTCAGAGGATGCGGACGGCGAGTCTCCGAAAATCGGCGCATCAGCGCGTCGTCGGATGCCTCCAGAAACAGAAAACGGGTGGAAGTCGTTTGCCGGATTTTGCGCAGGATTTTTGGAAAGCGATCCAGTTGTGCGCCCTCTCGCACGTCTACAACCAAAGCAGCGCGGTTAGTCTCTGGCGATTGGCGGATCAGATCGGCAAATCGGGGAATCAATTCGATCGGCAGGTTGTCGACGGAATAATATCCGAGGTCCTCAAACGCTTTCAGCGCGGACAATTTCCCGGAACCGGACATTCCCGTGAGAATGACAAGTTCACTGTCCGCCATCGGCCGTCTGGCATTGCTGCTCGATTTCCTGGTGGAGGCAAGCGCAACGACATTGGAAGCCGGATGCACCGGCCTGCGCCGGACTCATGCTTCCCCGCGCCACGCTTTTTGCGCGTCGGCTTCAGCTTATTCGATTCGGCAGTCCGCTTCATGCGTTCTCTTTCATCGCATACGTGCGCAGCAGATTCCCCGCATTCCTCGCAGTTTACGATACCTCAATCAGCCGCACAATTCCGTCTCCCGCACAGTGCAGTACTTTCACATCACCCGCCATGTCTCGAAATACAAATACCTGCTGATCGCCAGACTCGGCCTCCTTCACCGCCTCTTCAATGGTCATCGGACGTTGCGCCATAGCTTCAGGCGCAGCAACGACATGCCATCCGGAAGCTTTTTTCGCGTCGGGAATCTTCCCGTTGCGCGACGCCGATTTCTTCACGCCATTGGACGGCGCCGGCGGCAATTGCTCTCCAGAGCTCACAGCAGGAAGCACCGCGCTGATCGGCGCCGCATGGCGTTTGTTTTCAACCCTGGTTTTCTTCCAGCGAAGGGCCTGTTTCTCCGCCTTATCGAGTGCGGTTCGAAGTGCGGCGGTCAGGTCCGGAGCCTCCGACAAGCCCACCACTGTGTGATGGCGCGCATTCACCGTGACCTCTGCGATCTCAGCATGCTTCTGGGAGCTGAAAATCACATGAGCACTGGCGCCCCGGCCGACAATCTTCTCGATCCGCGCCAGACCCTCGTCGGCTATGTTGCGGAGGTCCTTGGTGATTTTCACTTTTCTTCCGGTGAGTTCAGAGTCCATACGCGTTCCTCCTGTTTTATTCTCTATCCTTCTCAGATGCGTATGCGGCGTTGATGCGTGCTGGGGATACCCATGTCCTCGCGATACTTGGCGACCGTGCGGCGGTTCACGGCAATGCCCTGCGACTGCAGAAGATTTGCGATCGCATCATCCGTCAGGGGCTTGGCGGAGTCTTCTTCCTCAATCATTTTTTTCACCTTGCGCTTCAACAACAGCAGCGGAGTTTCCGCACCTTCGGGCCCATTGACGCCCTCCGAAAAGAAAAAGCGAAGCTCGAAGACACCCTGCGGCGTGTGCGCATATTTATTGGCGACCGCCCGGCTGACCGTGGAGGCGTGCACGCCGATCTCTTCGGCCACATCTTTAATCATCATCGGCTTCAGTGAATCCACGCCCTCTTCCAGAAATTCCCGTTGCCGGCGGACAATCACTTCACAGGTCCGCAAAATAGTGTTCTTGCGCTGCTCGATATTGCGCATCAACTGGATCGCCGAACGATAACGTTCCTTCACATAATCGCGGACCTCGCGCTCGGTGCCCACCTGGGTCAACATCCGGCGATAGCCCTGGTTCAGCCGCAGCGTCGGCATCTCTTCATCGTTGATCAGAATCACGTATTCATCGTCGCGTTTCGCGAAAGCCACATCAGGCTCAATCAGCCGTGCCTGTTCGCGGTTGTAGCGCTGGCCTGGCTTAGGATCGAGCCCGCGTATCGCCTCGATCGCGCATTGCACCCGAGTCTGCAGGCTGCCGGTCAATTTCGACAGTTCGCGGATGTCACGTTTCAAAAGATGCGGCAGAAATTCGTCGATAATCCGCCGTGCCAGCGCCATAATCGCGCAGGCTTCGGCCAGCACATCGTCCGACTTCGTATCGGCCGGGGATGCGCCCTCACCTGATGCGTCCGCTGCGGCCGCAAGCTGAACGGTCACGGCCAGGTTCTCCGCTTCCTGGGAGCGCACATCCAGCTGCGTCAATAAGCATTCCCGCAGATCGCGGGCTGCAATTCCAACCGGATCCAGCCTGCGCACGATTTGCAGAGCTTCCGCTAAGTCCCGTTTTAACGCCGGGGAATACTCGGTTGCGACTGCGGCCCATCGCGTTCCTGCGCCACTCCATCATCCGGCGCATGATCTTCATGCGGCTGGCCAGAACCGCTGGCACCGTTTATCGATCCTGCAACAGCGGCTTGCCCATTCAGAGCGGCAGCCCCATTCGCCGCGGGGATATGCATCGGCTGGGTTGCCGAACTGGAATCGCCACGCCGCCGGGAATGCCGCTCTTTATCGAGCACGGCCAGTAATTCCTCATCGCTGGCCGTCAGGTATCCATCTTCATCCAGGTTGCCGATCACCAACTCCGCCGCTTCGCGGACGCCGGGCGTAAGATGCAGTGATCCAAGCTGCCACATCATATGATCCGTCAGAGTTGTCGGGGTGGAGAGAAAGTTCTCGAAGGAAGGCCGCTCGATGATTTCGCTGCTCTGTGGTGTGCGATACCCCGGATCAAGATAGTCCTGAAAATAAGAACCAAAATCAATCTCATCGAAGGGATCGCGCTCCTCTTTTTTTTCTTCGCCTTGGACAGGCGCCTCCTCCGGCGCCCGAACATCGTCGATCAGCGGAACCGATTCCTCCAGTTCCTCCAACACGGGATTCTCCAGAATCTCCGCGTCAATCATCTCTTTCAATTCCTGCTTGTTCAAGGCCAGCAAACTGACCATTTGAACGAGGCCCGGCGTCAGCACCTGTTTCTGTGCGACTTTCAAATTGAGCCTGGGTTGAAGTAGAGCCATGGCAGGAATCTCAGGAAAAGGTATCGGTTGATTTTGATTCAGTTTACACGGCGGGAAGACTCGCTGGTCGCCTTACTTAAGTACACTATAGTAATAGTGCCTGTTCTAAACCCGCTATCCCAGCGTAAACCCTTCGCCAAGGTAAACGCGCCTTACCTCCGGATCAAGACCGAGTTCCTCCGGTGTGCCGGTTCGAAAGATCTTCCCCTCGTTGATGATATAGGCGCGGTCCGTCACCGTGAGAGTCTCTCGCACGTTGTGATCCGTAATCAACACCCCATAACCGCTCGCCTTTAGATCGAAAATGATGTCCTGCAGATCGTGGACGGCGATCGGGTCAATCCCGGAAAACGGTTCATCCAGAAGAATAAAACTGGGCTCGATACACAGGCAACGGGCAATCTCTACACGCCGTCTTTCCCCGCCGGATAATGCGTAACCGAGCGTCTTTCTCACATGACCCAGGCTGAGCTGCTCAATCAGCCGCTCCATGCGTGTGCGCCGTTTTTCCCATCCGCCGGGCTGCGATTCCAATACCGCCAGGATATTTTCTTCAACCGTAAGTTTGCGGAAAACCGAGGGCTCCTGCGGAAGATAGCTGATTCCGAAATTACGCGCCCGCAGATACATGGGCAGCCGCGTAATGTCCTGATCGCCGACCAGGACCCGGCCAGAATCCGGCTGTACCAAGCCTACGATCATGTAGAAGGTTGTCGTCTTTCCCGCCCCATTCGGCCCCAGCAGGCCGACCACCTCGCCCTTGTGGATTTCGAGGCTGACGCCGCGCACGACTTGCCGTCCACGATAGTTTTTCGCCAGCTGGTCGGTCGTTAGTTTTTGGATCATCTTTGTTGGACTCGCGTCTTCGTCGTGGTCGTGTGTCCGGAGGCGCCACTCACCATTATCGCCTGCTCCCGCGAGGCAAATGTCAAGACCTGTCCAGTCACTGTCCCATGATCGCGATCGGCCACCTCGGGCGGATTCTTATCATCTCCGGTCAACACGAAATGACCATCCGCGGCCATGTAAATCAGCTTGGTGCCGGTCGCGATTCTCCCCGGCTCGGCCAGGCGAACATCTCCGGTGGCAATCATCTTTTCGACGGAAGACTGCCCTGTCCTATCTCGCCCGCTCTCCGGCTTACCGGGAGAACCGGCAGCCGCGCCACGGGTTGAAGGCGCCAGAAAGATTTCCGCTTGATCCGCCGTCAGGTCCCCGGAAGAACTGAACACCTGAACGTGGCGCAGGAAGCTGGCTTTCCGTTCTGCATCGGAATAAACAAGCCTTTCGCTGAGAACGCGGAACGTAGACGGCGCCGTGCCTGTCACCGGCCTCTGGGTCGACCGGGCAGCCACGCCGGCGTCTCCGAGAAAGTTACTAACCACACACTGCGTGCACGGCCGATTACTATACGCGGTCAGGGTCTGCTTCTTCTGAGACAGCTCAATGACCGGAGCCTCGATGGCATTGCCGCCTTGCCATAGTCTGGCTCGTCCGGAAAACACAGCCTTTTGAGCATCATGCAGGACAACCGCCTGCTCGGCAATGATGTGAACCGGCTGCGTGCCACCCAGCAGACCGCTGCCGATATTCGAAGGTCGATTCCTCGACGACGCATTTCCGGTTCGCATTGTCGCCTGCACCGCGTCCGTAGAAACCACGTTGCCGGTTGCGCGCTCGACCTCGATCCGGCGGGCAGTCATCTCAAGTTGCGCATTCCTGAAGACCGGATCGCCTGTCAGGGTTAGTGTGTCATTTGCCGCCACATAGCTGGCGCGCGCGGCCGTCGCGGTCGAAATCCTCGCTCCGGGAGCGCCGTTCCTTTTCTTCGCCGTCTGTTGCAGAACCACGTGGCCGGTTTGCACGGCGGTACGAATCGATTGTGGGGTCAGCGTATCGCCCGCACTCGCCGCGGACGAATCGCTCGGCGGTATATGCCTTGCGGATGTTCGTCGGTGCACCCGGCGCAAATTCGATGTGGAGCGTATCTCCCGAGCTGGTGTCGATACCGCCATTCGCGGCCATCGTCTGCAGGCGAGTTTGCCCGATTGCGTCTACCGTCTCAGGCTGATTCTGCGCCGTAAACGTCGTATTCAACACCTGCCCGGCCAGAATCGTCTTCTGCGCGGATTGCCCGAGAGCGGTAGACTCCGAAGTGAAAACCGCATTGCCGGCAGCATCCGCCGACTGCACTCGCCCCTGCCCGGTCTTCCCCGGCACTAAATTCAGCACCAGGTGGTTTGCGGCCAGCGTCCGCTGCGGGGAATTTTTTCCCGCATCCGCCTGTTGCCGGAACTGCACCTCACCATCCAGAACGACGCGGTCTGCGCGTGCGTGTGAATCGAAGTTGACCTCCGCCGCCCGCGAATTGCCACGGGTCTTCATCCCCTGCTGATCTCCGGCGAACTCCACGCCACCGGCAAAGTTCGCCTGCCGCGGCTGATTCTTCTCACTTAGCAGAACCTGCATCGATGGCGCGCTGGATAGCCATGCCGTCGGCCGAGACAAGCCGCACTCCATCCCGCGCATTCAGCCGCTCGGCCGAGTTATCCACGCGCAAAAAAATAGTCGCCGCTCCCGCCCTTCCACTACTTGACCCTTTCGGCGTCGTGGAGGTATACCTCGGCTGCCACAAATGGATCTGCCGTTCATCCCGGTCATAGATCGCGCGCGACGCGTGCAGCGTTGCTGGCTGATCCTGCCTCGTCGTCGTCAACACCACTTGCGATTCCAGCAGCAGATGTCCCTGCTTCGAGTCAAACTCCGCCCCCACGGCCTGTCCGCTTGAGTCTGAAGTCTCAAAATCCACTTCTCCGCTGCAGGTCGCTACTCCTGTTTTTTGATTGAAGATCAGCCCATGCGTCGTGATCCCAATCTGCTGGCCAGCATCAGTGGCCGGGCCACCTGCGTGAGTGCTTGCTTCCGGAGCATGAAGGACAATGTGCGATTCGCCCTGGGACTGCACGATTTGACTGTGAGGATCGTATTCGAAATCCTCCCCGGCGATGGTGTCTGCTTGTCCATTTTGCCGGTTGTATAAATCGATTTTCACATCGTGCAGCGCTACGCGGCCTCCGGATTTGAACTCCACTGCGCGCGCGGCGCGAAGTGTAAACAGAGTTCGGCCCTGGCTGTTGCTTTGCGACAGCACGAAACCCTTCGTGGACTGTTGAATTTGAATTCCAAGACGGCCCGGAAGGTCCTGCACGAGATGCCGCATACGCCAGCGGCCATAAAAAAATGACCCAACAATCCCCAGCAGCAGCAGCACGGCCAAAGCGACAATCGTCAGGCGCAGCCTCTCAATCGTCAAGGGCATGCTTCAATCTTCTCACTTCGCTACGGCTGCGCTCCCAAACACTACAATTGAGCTATGGCCGATCCTTTGTATTACAGCCTGTGGTTTCCGAATTTCCGCTTTGCCACGTTGCCGGAAAAGCTCGCCCTGGTCATGCAGCAGTTGCCGGACCCGCGTGTCACCGCCGCCGCTGTCTATCCGCTGGACTGGCAGCAGACACCCAGTTTTCAGAGAATCTTCAGCAGAAACCCGGCGGAAGCCGAGACCCCGGAGACTGCCGTCGCTGAAGCCACGGAACTGCTGCACGAGGATTGCGCCTACGAGTTCGAACTGCCCTGGGCGCTGTGGTACCCGGAAAGCCAGGGCGTGCTCGACCCGGTCTGGCGGGAGGAACCGCGCACCCTGCGAATCGTCGGCTTTGGTCCGAAATTCGATCAGGGCACCTACGCACAGGACGGCCACATCCGTGTTGACCTCGGCCTCGACACACCGTTCCTATGCGAGGACGTTCCGCTTGACGAAGAAGGTCAACTGCACGTGCAGCAGAATGTGGAACGGCTGGTCGAATTCACCACAGCAATCGAAAAGAATTGCGGAGTAGAGACGCGACTGCTATGGACCGAAAGCGACGAAAGCCTGGCGCAAAAGCTGATTGCTCGATTGCAGAAGCTGAACTAGCAAGGCCGGCTGGATCTAAGAGATCTGGAGAATAGACCTGGGTGCCCAAGGTCTCGATTCTGAGCCCTAAGTTTCCTCAACGCGAAAGCGAAGCCAGCTCAGAAAAATCCGCAGCCCAGCGAACCGTTGATTCGGTCCGCGACAGCAGAGCCAGGCGATTCTCCCGGATTTCGGCATCGTCCACCATCACCATCACGGAATCGAAAAACGCATTCAGCGGCAACTGCAATCCGGCGATGGCCGCGATCACGTCGTCATACTGCCCCTGTCGGTAGCTCTTCTGAATCCGCTCATTCGCCTCCGTCACCTTGCGGGCCAATTCGATCTCTGGAGGTTCCTTCAGTAGATTGCTCGACTCCGCCGAGGAATATGCAATTTCCCTTTCCCGCGCCTGCCGCAAAATATTTGCGGTTCTTTTTAGCAGTTCCGCAACGGCAACAACGTTCGGCGAGCCGACCTGTTTATTCAACGTCTTTGCAAAATCCGCGACCCTACCAAATCCGTAATCAGCACCGATGCGTTCGCTGATTTTGTCATCGGATTTGTCAATTGCAGCATCCATCGCCGCTGCGAAGGAGTTGCGCACTGCTCTTGTGACATGAAGACGTACGTTGCAGGAATCCTGGAGATAGAACTCGAACCGATCGAGCAAAAAGTGGTACACATCGCGAGCGTTGTCGTCATCTACCTGCCCGACAGCCGCAAATACCAAACTGACCAGATGAAGTCTCACTCGAATTTCGGCATTCTCAACAAGAATGCGAATAACCCCATTTCCCGCTCTGCGCAGCGCTAGCGGGTCTTTTGAACCAGTCGGTCGAAGTCCAATCTTGAACATCTCCACAATCGTGCCAAGTTTGTCCGCCAGCGCAACAACACATCCAGTTCGCGTTCGGGGGATTCCGTCGGACGTGGACACAGGTCTGTATTGGTCGTAGATCGCATCGGCGACCTCTTGGCTCTCGCCTTGGCGCTTCGCATAAAGGCCGCCCACAACCCCCTGAAGTTCTGTAAACTCCTTCACCATGTCCGTGGTTAAGTCAGCCTTCGCAAGTTCGGTTGCTTTCCGTACAGGGCCATAGACGGCTGCAATATCGGTGGATGCTTCCGGTCCGATACGGGCCTGTATTCGTTCAGCGATGGTTCTATTGATCTGCGTCTTGTCCCAGTAACTCCCCAAATCCTTGTGAAACGTCACGTTCTTCAACATTTCAACGCGTTCCACCAACGGAATCTTCTGGTCCACATCCCAGAAAAATCTGGCATCGTTGAAGCGCGCGCGCAGCACGCGCTCATTGCCATGGCGAATGATATCCGTACCAGCCGCGCCCACTTCAATATTCAGCACGGCAAGAAAATTCGGCAGCAATTTTCCGCTCTCATCTTCAAGCGCGAAGTATTTCTGATGATCGCGCATCACCGTCACCAGCACCTCTTCCGGCAGGTCGAGATAGCTTGCGTCAAAGCTGCCAAGGATCACGCTCGGCCATTCCGTCAGGTTGATGACGGCTTCGACCAGCGCTTCATCTTCACGCCAGCGCGCGCCGGAAATCTCCCGGGTGGCCGCATCAAGCGCCTTGCGAATGCTATGCCGCCGCGCTTCGGGATCGACCTCGACATACGCCGACTTCAAAGCCGCCACATATTTCTCCGGCGCCGAAATGATCACCGGCTCCGGCCCATGCAGCACGCGGTGGCCATAACTCACGCAATCGGCGGTCACGCCGGCAAACTCCAGCGGAAGAATTTCAGCGTCGAGCAACGCCAGCATCCAGCGCACCGGGCGCACGAATCGCTCCGGCTTTCCCGCGCGCCAGTACATATTTTTCGGCCAGTAAATACTCGCAATTTCCGCCGGGAGGAGACTGGTCAGCACCTCAGCCGCACTGCGGCCCGGGCGGCGCACAGTGGCCGAAACATATTCGCCCTTCGCGTTCTGAATCCTCTGCAATGCGGAAACATCCACACCGGATTTTTTCGCGAACGCAATCGCAGCGGGAGTCGCCGCGCCGTTCTTGTACGCCACCGCAACCGAAGGCCCGACAAGCTGCTCTTCCCTGTCCGCCTGCTTCGGCAACAGTCCTTCTGCCAGAATGGCGAGACGACGCGGTGTGGAAAAACTTTTCACCTCGAATTCGTCGGTCGCCAGATGCTCCCGCGTAAGCAGGTCGCGAAACCGCGTCGCCAGTTCCGCTTGCGCGGCGGCAATCATGCTGGCGGGGATCTCTTCCAGTCCAATCTCAAGCAAAAACGCAGGCATTCGGTCTTGTTCCTAAACGTATCTGTAATTCTGAATCGGAATTAAGCACATGCAAGTTGCGCCTGTTGCGCTGCGTAGGCTTTCGCAACTCCAACAGCAAGCGCGCGAATTCGCGCAATCACGCCGACGCGCTCGGTGACGGAAATTGCTCCGCGCGCATCCAGCAGATTGAATAGGTGCGAGCATTTCAGGCACAGGTCGAATGCAGCCAGCAGAGGCACATGGCTCCGCGTTTCGGCGTCAGCGTCCTCCGGCAAAGCTCGCGCTGCCGCTAAAAGCGCCTGGCACTCCTCTTCATATAGTTTGAAGTGCTGCCAGAGCTTTTCAACATCGGCCTTCTCGAAGTTGTACACGGAAAATTGCAGCTCATCCGCCAGTCGAACTTCGCCGTAGGTGACATTTCTGCCGGTCTCCGGCTCGCGCGCCCACACGATGTCATAGATCGAATCGACATCCTGCAGAAACGCCGCAATCCGCTCCAGCCCGTACGTAATCTCGCCGGCAATGGGGTCGAGATCAATCCCGCCGCACTGCTGGAAATACGTGAACTGCGTAATCTCCAATCCATCGAGCATCACCTGCCAGCCAATCCCCCACGCACCCAGCGTTGGCGACTCCCAATTGTCTTCTTCGAATTTCACATCGTGCTGCCGCAGATCAATTCCGATCGCCTGCAAGGATTCGAGATAGAGCGCCTGAATGTTGTCCGGCGGCGGCTTCAAAATTACCTGCAGCTGCGTGTGCTTGAACAACCGGTTCGGATTCTGCCCGTAGCGCCCATCTGCGGGACGTCGCGAGGGTTGCGCATACGCGACGCGAAACGGCTTCGGTCCCAATACCCGCAGAAAAGTCTCCGGCGACATCGTGCCCGCGCCCACTTCCACGTCATACGCCTGCTGCAGAATGCATCCCCGGCTGGCCCAGAACCACTGCAGTTGAAGAAGCAGTTCCTGAAACGTCAGCGGAGTTTTTGCCGAGACCGGCGCGATGCTGGAAGAAGTTGCTGCCACGAAATGAAGTCCCCTCAAGAAAACTGCGGGTGCGTTGATGCTGATTGTATCGAATGCGGCGCGATCTGCTCGCATGCCATCATCCGCCGAGACGGGTGATGGCGGCGGCGGAGTTCAAACGTCGCTCGATGTGGCGCTCCAGTGTGCGGACGAGAAACCGGCGCAGATCCTGTCCGCTCTGGCGCGTCCATGGTTGGCCGGCCATACGGCGGATAGGCTCCCGCAACATGCGCTGCGCGGTAGCCAGCGACTCCGCGCTCAGAGCGCTGCTGTTCGGCCGCTTGTGATGCGCGCAGGTCAGGCCATCTGCCAGCGCGTGATAAAAAACCGCGGCATCTCCGAACGGCTCACCGCATTCGGCGCAGCGATCTGTCTCCGGCAACCAGCCAATCAGCCGTGTAATCCATAAGGAAAAATATGTCAGCGCCAGCCAGCAGGACTCGACCCGAGTATGCTCCAGCACCGTCAGCGTGAGCCGAAAGATCGTCTCCTGCGGATCGTGGTCCGGCAGCACGCTCTCCAACACCTCCGCATAAAAGGCAAGCGTGGCGGCACGAAGATAATCGACAGGCTGCGCGAGCGGCGAAGCGATGGCTTCAAATTGTTCCAGCCTGACCAGCTCCTGCCGAGGCCGTTCGGCATAGGCGGCGCGCACGTACGTCATCGGTTCCAGCGTTCCGCCAAATCGTTTTCTCGACTTGAGCGCCGCCCTGGCGACGCCGCGCACCTTTCCCAGATCGCGCGTGAACACGGAAACGAGCAGGTCCGATTCCTGAAACGGCCAGGTACGCAGCACGATCGCCTCAGATTGATGCGGAATCATAACGTTGACATGGACCTGCAAAATCCGGGTTTCCCAGGTACGCGTAGCTCACCCGGGTTTCCATCAGCCGCCAATGAAAAACGCGCAGCACGAATGCTGCGCGTTTCACTCAGTAGACGGAGTCTAGCGGCCGAAATGCTGGGCGTTCGTCTGCTCGTAATTCTTCCATTTCTCGGGAAGATCGTCGGCGGCAAAGATGGCCGAAACCGGGCAGACGGGCACACATGCCCCGCAGTCGATGCATTCAACCGGATCGATAAAAATCTGATCCAGTTCCGCGAACTGCGGCTCATCCTTTTTGGGATGAATGCAATCTACCGGGCAGGCGTCGACGCAGGCGGCATCCTTGGTGCCGATGCAGGGTTCTGCAATTACATAAGCCATAAGACGTTCCGTTTCTCCTTGCGGGACTTCAGCAGACAACTTGATTGTAACAAACGCAAAGAGAGAAAATCTGCACCGCGACTTCAAGAGCGGGCAGAAGATTCGCGTACATTGCGCATGGCCGCAAACTCGCGCGCGGTTGGAATCGGCTCAAGATTTCGTCCGGCAAACATGTCCTGGAACAGATGGATCAGCGACGCGTGGATCTTTCCGTTCGTGGCCAGAACTTCGGCGCTCGCCAGGTGGAACGGACTGCCGTCGACATACGTGACCGTTCCGCCCGCCTCCCGCACCAGCAGAACACCGGCCGCGGTGTCCCAGGAATTCAGCTTGAACTCCCAATAGCCATCGAGACGGCCACATGCCGTATATGCCAGATCGAGTGCTGCGGAGCCTGCCCGGCGCACTCCATGGGATCGCAAGGTGATCTCATGATAAAAGTGCACGTTCGCATTGCCATGGCGCTTGCGACTCGGAAACCCGGTTGCAATCAGCGATTCCGCAAGGGTCGCCGTCGGCGAGACCTGCATGCGCCGGCCATTCAGATATGCTCCTCGATTTTTTTCCGCCACAAACATCTCATTGCGCAACGGGTCGTAGATGACAGCGGCGATCAGTTCGCCGTCGCCATCCGCTGCCGTTCCCGCCGGGCGGTGTTCAAGCCCCATCGAAACACAAAATGCCGGGAAACCGTGCGCAAAATTTGTAGTGCCATCCAGCGGGTCGATATACCAGCGATATTCGCAATCCATCTGCGCGCGAGTGCCCTCTTCGCCTAAAACTCCGTAGTCCGGCCATTGCGCATGCAGCCGTTCGACCAGCAATGTCTCGCTCTCGCGGTCGGCGATTGTCACTAGGTCCACTTCGCCCTTGTACTCCGTAACCACGCCGCGTTCGTAATGGGCGCGCAGCAGAGCACCGGCAGCGCGAGCCATTTCGGACGCGGCGCCTGCATATTCGAACAAGCTCGGATCCATCGCGCTCACGCCATCGGTTCCTCGCTGAGATCTTTTTCCTTGCGGACTGCCGGCCGGCGGGTCTTTTCCGTAATCGTCAGTATCTGGCGTTTGTAAATAAACAGATTGGGTTTCCCTTCCCTGGTCAGACGGATCATGCGATCGTCGAAATACTCGATCCATCCGTGCAGGGATTCGCCATCGCGCAGTTGGATGACTACCGGAGTCTGCCGCTCGCTTAACATGCGCAGGTAAACCGCTTCCTGCCCGGTTTCACTCTGCGGATGATGAGATTTCTGCTTACGGCGGCCGTTGCTAGGGGGAGTCACAGCGCCAGTATAACGCGCGCCGTACGCGTCTCATTCCGATGGTGAAACTTTCGGGAATAGAATGGTTCTGACTTCTTGTCATAGTTTTATCTTGCGTCGCGTGAGTGGCCTTGCCCCAAATGCCTCTCGACGGAATGTCTGAGGACTCATCATGCGCATGCTTTCTGCCTGTTTTGCCGGTCGCGCAATCTATTCCCTTGCGTTTCCACTCGCAGTCATCCCGATACTGTCGCCTCTCGCATCTGCTAGGGCGACGGCACAAGCGGTTCAACTCAGCACAATGCGGCAGAACGTGCTTTTTCCATCGACAACCGTAGGAGCGAATAGTTCTTCCATAACTGTGCCTCTGGTGGTGAATGCTGACGGCATCATCATCAGCGCGATCTCGGTAGGAACGTCAGCCGGTGGAAAGCAGGAATTCACCATCCAATCCATCGGATGCGCATTGAACACCGCGCTTCCCAAAGGAACCGCCTGCAATGTCGAGGTTACCTTCTCGCCCGGCTCTGCGGGAAACCGCTCCGCCCCGTTGCAGGTGGCGACCTATGCTGCAAACTTCTATTTCGGCATGGAAGGCGTTGGCATTGGACCTCAAGTTGCGCTGAATCCCGCAACCATCAACACGGCGGCGGGAAACGGACAGCAGGTTCTGAGTGGCGACGGAGGTCCGGCCATCAGCGCGGGCGTGCCGGTGCCCATCGGAATAGCGTTGGATTCTGCGGGGAACTTATATATCACCGACGTCGTCGACGATGCGATTCGCATAGTCGCGGCAAACTCCGGCATCATTACTTCCGTCGCGGGCTGGGCACAAGCTACCACCGTACATAAACCTATGGGTGTAGAAGTCAACGCGATTCCTAGCAGCGTAGCCGTCGACAGCGCCGGCAATATCTACATTGCCGACATCGCAAACAACGTTATCCGCGAAATTTCTGCAGCCACTGGGAACATTTCGGCCGTCGTTTATGTCAATGCCGCGAGATTGAATGAACCCGAAGGCCTGGCTTTTGACGATTCCGACAATCTTTATATCGCCGATTCAGGAAACAACGTCGTCCGCAAGATCAATGCAGCTACGAAAATGATTACCACCGTCGCTGGGAACCAAAAGCCGGGCTACAGTGGCGACGGCGGCGCGGCAACCGGCGCGGAACTGAACGGTCCGACCGGTATCGCTGTGGATGGTTCCGGCAACCTCTATATCGCAGACCACCTCAACAATGTCATTCGCAAAGTAACCGCCAGCGGCATCATTACCACAATAGCCGGTAATGGCACTGCTGGATTCAGCGGAGATGGCGGTTCGGCAACGAGCGCCGAACTGCATGCTCCCGGCGCTGTTTCGGTGGACAGCGCCGGCGATCTTTACATTGTGGACACCAACAATAGCCGAATTCGTGAGGTGTCGGCGAAATCCGGAATCATTACAACCCTCGCCGGAATGGGAACCGCCGGATTTGGCGGAGATGGGTTCGGCGCAACCGCCGCGGAATTGAACTACCCGAATGCCATCGCGCTGGATGGCACGGGCAATCTCTACATTGCAGATTCGCTGAATAATCGCATTCGCAAAATCAATGTGCTCGATAGCAATCTGTACTTTGCCACGACGCCCATCGGCTTCAGTAGCCTGGATAGTCCGCAGACCGCTACGGTCGCAAACATCGGCAATGCGCCGCTGGTGTTTTCCGTACCGTCGAGCGGTCTGAACCCCAGCGTCTCGCCGAATTTCGGACTCAGCACTTCGAGCACCTGCCCGCAGTTGGATATCTCGTCTTCCAGTGCGTCTCTTGCCCCCGGTGGCTTCTGCAGTCTGCTCCTGAGTTTCACGCCGATTCAAACTGGCCCGATCAGCGGCATGGCAGCTATCGCCGATAACGCCACCAGCACTCCGCCCTTCGTGCAGACGGTTCACCTGAACGCTACCGGTCTCCCCGCCAGCGCGGGCAGACCGGATTTCAGCTTGTCGGCAACACCCTCCACCCAGACTATCTTGCCCAATTCGCCGAAACCTGCACCCGCCGTCTACACCGTCACGGTGACTGGCATCTATGGCTTTTCCGGGAATGTGGCGCTGACTGCCACCGGACTGCCATCCAACGCGACGGCGAACTTCGCCCCTGCCTCTGTCACAGTCTCGGGCGCAAAAGCTTCTGCCGCGCTTACGATTGCCATTCCGAAAACAAAAGCGGAGTCGATGCCGGTCGACAATCATTTTTCCGGCAAAGGCTCAGCACTGGAATACGGTCTTTTGCTATTGGGCTTTCCGCTGTTGGGACTGGCAGGCAAGCGAAAACAGCTTCGCTCCGCGAGCGGAAAAGCTTTCTTAATATTGGTTGTGCTGGCCACCTTGGGGGCAGCCGCGACTAGCCTGTCCGGTTGCGCGAATATCGGCCTGGAACTCCAGCCCCAGAACTACACCATCACCATCACTGGAACCAGCGGGAATCTACAACGCTCCAGCACCCTCGCACTGACGGTCGAGCAATACAGAAAGATCAAATACCACTGAGGCTGGAACTTTGCCAACCGAGTCTGCATGCACCCATCGGTCTTTCACTGCCCCGTACTTGTCGCCCTAACGGCAATCTCCGCGCGGAAACGGCTCACCGTTCGCCCACACCGCGCCGTCTTCGAAATATTCTTTCTTCCAGATCGGCACCGTTTTTTTTAGAGTATCGATGGTAAAACGGCAGGCATCGAATGCCGCCGCCCGGTGCGCCGCCGCTACTGCAATCCACACGCTGGTCTCCCCGACTTTCAGGCGGCCTAATCGATGCAGCAGCGCGATTTCACGCACGGCGAACCGCTGTTTCGCATCTTGCACCAGCGCCTGCATCTCGGCGAGCGCCATCGACTCGTAGGCTTCGTAATCCAGATACAGTGTCTGGCGCCCACGGGTGTTGTTGCGCACGATTCCTTCAAAGACGACGACGGCGCCATCCTCGCCCTGTTTCAGTTGCGCGAGAAGAGCCTCAGCATCGATGGGCTCGCGCTGCAGTCGCACCAGAGGGGTTTCCTGCGGCCTGGAATCATCGGCTCCGCCGCTGACCGGGGGCAGCAAGGCGACTTCATCTCCGTCGCGCAACACCCGGTTGGGGCGGGCATATTCGCGATTTACCGCAACCGCCAGCGATCCGGCGAACCTTTCCGCTTCCGGAGCGTTCATCAAAAAACGCTGCAGGAACTGCGCCACCGTGGCCTGCTCCGGAAGCTCGACGGCATCGCACTCCCGCGCCAGAAGCTCCTTCAACCCTCCGAAAAGCAGCACACGCACTTGCATAGCTCTAGCTTATCCTCCATACCGTCGAAGATTGCACCCTCAGCGCCTGAAGGCGCATTCCGGCGGCAACTTATCCCGGACTAAAGTCCGGGGTCTACCACCACGCTAACAGCCCCTGGTTTCACATTGGCAATGGCAGTTCCTGCTGGACGGGATCGCCGGGATACCAGAGATGCGTGCCTTCGACGCGCGCGAAAGAGGTCAAAACGTGCGGCTTGCGATGGGTTGCGCCGGTGGCGCTGACGAAAATATCTTCGACGGAGTGTTTATGCACCAGCAGCGCATCCCCGATCAGCGAACGATGGCAGCGCCATGGCACCGCTTCGGCGCACATCACGGCCGCTGTTTTTTCGTCGTCGAGGCGCATCGAGTTCCGCAAGGGCGGTTTGAAACGGTTCCGTCTGCATGTAATCGGCGTAACCGCGAAAACTTTTGTTGCGCCATCCGGTGTTGATGGAGTCCTTGCGCGGGTGGCGCAGGCCGCCGAGGGGTTGCATCCAGCGGTATTCGATGCCATTGGACTGGAGAGAATTTGACAGGGCTTCGGTGCCGAATTGCGGGTTGTGACGCGAGCGCGGAACGGTGCGGACGTCGACAAGCAGCTCGACGCCGTTCTCCTGCAGGGCGTGGAGAAAGGTGTCGATCGGCAGGGTGGAATGGCCTAGGGTGAACATGCGCGTGGGCTTCAGCCATTGGATGTTTGGCAGCTCGATTGCGCAACATGACAGCATGTTGTCACAATGACAACATGCTGTCATGTTTCCAGTAAACTGCCCATTACCAGTGGCTTACAGGAGGAGGAAAGAGCGTCTCAAATACGGCGATGAGGCCGTGTCGGCGCTCGGGATGACAATTTGTTGGCGGGGAAAATGCAGGTCCCTCGACTGCGCTTCGCTCCGCTCGGGATGACAGGGTTTTGTGAAGGGGAGCGTGCGGGCGGAGTGGGGGAAATGCGGAGGTCCTTCGCTTTTTCACCCCAGCGACGAAGACCTGTCGCCGGGGACCCCGGTGCGCTCAGGATGACGACTTGTGGAGGGATGGATTCCATCCTAAGCAAAAAGCAAATCGCGTGAGGATCGCGTGTGCTGGGCGACCCCGGTGCGCACGGACTTTGCTCGGGATGACAGATTTTTATCGGACTACACTACTACTGTTCGAGGAGGATCGCATGAAAACGAAATACTCACGCCGTTCTTTTTTTGCTCTTGGCAGGTCGGCTTTGGGTGCCGTGGGGCTGGCCAGCTGCATGCCGCCATTGGCAGCCATTGCCGAAGAAGGGCCGAGTACGGATGAAGGGGCGGATTACTACGACAAAATGGGCGTGGAAAAGATCATCAACGCCGCCGGCACCTACACCATGTACACCGCGGCGGTGATGCCGCCCGAGGTACGGCAGGCGGTCGCCAGGGCGGCACTGCATCCGGTGCGTTTGGAAGATCTGCAGCTTCGCGCAGGCTCCTATATCGCAGACAAGCTGCATTGCGAGGCGGCGCTGGTATCTGCCGGCGCGGCGTCGGCGCTGACGCTGGGAACAGCGGCGTGCGTGACGGTGGCGAATCAGAAGGCAGGAGGAAGCCATATTCCGCAGCGCATTCCGCAAGCGGTGGGCGATCTGAAGAATGAAGCAATCATGCAGAAGGGGCATCGCTATTCATACGACCATGCGTTGTCGAACTGCGGCGTTCGCATCGTGGAAGTCGAGACGATGGACCAGTATCGGGCAGCGTTTAACGAGAAAACTGTACTCGCCCACTTCTTCAACGCGGCTCCAGAGGGGCAAATTGGCCGCGAGGACTGGATCCGCGTGGCGCATGAGCACAATGTTCCGGCGATGAACGATGCCGCCGCCGACATACCTCCGATTTCGAATCTTTGGAACTACACGCAGATGGGGTTCGACCTGGTGACGATCTCCGGCGGGAAAGGGATTCGCGGGCCTCAAAACGCCGGGCTGCTGCTGGGCAGGAAAGACCTGATCGTGGCGGCGGCCAGCAATAATAATGAGATCGACGACGTGGTGGGGCGCGGACAGAAGGTGGCCAAGGAGCAGATCGTCGGCATGGTGGCCGCCGTGGATTGGATTCTGAGCCAGACGGATGAGGGGATGGACAAGGAGTTCCGGGCGCGGGCGAACAGCATCGCGGACAGTTTGCGGGACGTTCCATCGTTGAGCCGGGAGATTATCGTGCCTCCGGTCGCGAACCATGTGCCTCACCTGGTGCTGCACTATGACCAGCAGAAGGTAAAGATTCCAGCGCGGAAGGTGGCGGAATTACTGCGGACGGGCACTCCCAGCATTGAGCTGCATCCGTCGACCGGGCACCCTGATGCGATTTTCCATTCGGATGCAAGCACTATTATTGTGGGAGTTTGGATGCTGCTGCCAGGGGAAGGCGAGATTGTGGCGAAGCGGCTGCATGAAGTGCTGATGGGTGCTGTCAGCGCATGAACCGGGGCTGAAGCCCCTTAAATCTCGGACTTTTCCGCAGGGCTGAAGCCAAAGCAGCGTTGACGTAGTCAAGGAAAACGCAGGTCCCTCGACTTCGTCATTGCTCTGCAATGACTTCGCTCGGGATGACAGATACTTTTTGTGCCACAGTATTTCGAAAACTGCCACAAAGCCTTGCGCTTCCACCCAAAGACAAAGCGGCAGGTTCGTCGACCTCGCTCGGATGACAGATTTTTTAGCAGAGAATCCTGAAACAGCCCTGGACTGTTTCGCAACCTAGCCTTTAGTGTCTGGAGGCTTAGGCTGCCATAATTCGATCGGGTTCCCCTCAGGGTCGTGCAGGCGGGCGAACCGGCCGTTTGGATCAGACTGCGGGTCAATCTTGACCTCGATTCCTGCGGCCCGTAGCTGCGCCGCCATTTTGTCGAGATCCCGGACCCGAAAGTTCACCATCCAGACCTTTTGGGCGTCCCCGAAATATTTGCTCGTCTCAGGAAAAGGCGCGAAAACGGTGGGGCCTGCCTCTTGCTCCCAAACAGGATCCCCTTCGCTTGACGGTGTGAGCGAGATTCCCAGGTGCTGCTGGTACCAACTCCCCAACGCTTTAGGATCTTTGGATCGGAAGAAGAATCCTCCGATTCCCGTCACTTTTTCCGTTTCCGTTCCTCCAGCAATCCCATTACGAACCAGGGCCCCTGCAGGGGGAGGGGAGACCTTTGGCTGTATGGATGTTTGCGCAGCGATGCCGAATTGGTTTCGGCTCCAGATGAAGCTTGACCCGAGAACAATTGACAGGGTTCGAAGCAGTTGGCGTCTTTGGAAAGGCATCCCACCCTCCTATCGAGAGAAGCGCGACTTGATCGACGATACCTGCGCAGATTGGGTTGTGGGTAGCGAAATCTCGGAGTTTTCCGCAGGGCTGGAGCCCTGCGCTACCACCCAAAGACAAAGCCGCAGGTTCCTCGACTCCGCTCGGAATGACAGATTTTCGGTGGGGGAAGAAATGCAGAGGTCCTTCGCTTCCCACCCCAGCGGGCACAAATCGCCCGCCGGGGACCCCGGTTTTCACTCAGGATGACGATGTTTCTGAAAATACCGAGGTCCTTCGCTGCGCTCAAGATGACGAGCCTTGTGGGCTGGCTCTGCATCCCGAGCCCGCCTCACTAGAGTGACGGAGCACTTTTGCCGGAAGCACGATTTCCTCTGCGGTCAGGCTTGGGCGGAGGCCATCGCCGACGCTTCCTGCTGGAGCTCCTGCTGCTGATGCACCAGCTCCTCGCGCACCCGCGGTTTCAAGGCCTCCGGCAGGGCGACCGCAAGCACATCTTCAATCCGCCGGGCATAGTGGATCGTTATCCCTGCGCGTTGCTCCGGCAGCAGGTCCTCCTCGACGTTCAGCCGGTTTTCTTCCGGCAGAATGATGTCGCGCACCCCGGCCCGGCGTGCGGCGAGGAATTTCTCCTTGATGCCGCCGACCGGCAGGACATTGCCGCTCAGAGTGATCTCCCCGGTCATGGCGGTCAGCGGGCGCACAATGGTATCCGTCATCAGCGAGACCAACGTGGTCGCCAGGGTGACACCGGCGGAGGGACCATCTTTCGGGATCGCGCCTGCGGGAATGTGGATGTGCAGGTCGACCTCGGTGTTGAAATCCTCCTTCAGGCTAAGCAGCCGGGCGTTGGAGCGGACCCAGGTAAGCGCGGCCTGCATCGACTCCTGCATGACCTCGCCAATCTGGCCGGTCATGGTGAAACCGCCTTTGCCCTTCATGCGATTCGCTTCGATGAAGAGGATGTCTCCACCTGCCGGCGTCCACGCCAGGCCCACAGCCACGCCTGGACGTTTCGTGCGCTCTGCGATTTCCGTTTCCACGCGGACCTTGATGCCGCCGAGAAATTCCTGCACGACCGCGGCGGTGACGACGAGTTTGTCGGTCTTGCCTTCAGCTTTGCGGCGCGCCTGCTTGCGGCAGACGGTGCCGATCCACTGCTCGAGCTTGCGCACGCCGGCTTCATGGGTGTAATGGCGCACGATGCTGCGGACGCTTTCTTCCGGAAATTCAATGTCCGCCGGATCGATACCATTCTCCTTGATCTGGCGTGGAATCAGATAGCGGAACGCGATATGCACCTTTTCGTCTTCGGTGTAGCCGGTGAGCTCGATGATCTCCATGCGATCGCGCAGCGGCTCCGGAATGGGATCGAGCATGTTGGCGGTGCAGATGAACAGCACCTTCGAGAGATCGAACGGCACATCGAGATAGTTGTCCCGGAAGGTAAAGTTCTGCTCCGGGTCCAGTGTCTCGAGCAGCGCCGATGACGGATCGCCGCGGAAGTCGCGGCCGAGCTTGTCCACTTCATCCAGCATAAAGACCGGATCGTTGGTTTCCGCGCGGCGAATCGATTGCATGATCTGGCCCGGCATGGCGCCGATGTAGGTGCGGCGATGCCCGCGAATTTCGGCCTCATCATGCATGCCGCCGAGGGAGATCCGCTGGAATTTGCGGCCCAGTGCTCGCGCTATGCTGCGCCCGAGCGAGGTTTTGCCGACGCCGGGAGGTCCGACGAAGCAGAGGATCGGCCCTTTCATGTCGGGCTTAAGCCGACGGACTGCGAGGTAATCGAGAATCCGCTCTTTCACCTTTTTCAAATCGTAGTGATCCTCGTCGAGAATCTCCTTGGCCTTGGTGATATCGACTTCGCTGCCGGAGGATTTGGCCCACGGCAAGACCGCCAGCCACTCGATGTAGTTGCGGGTCATGGAATAGTCGGCGGCCATCGGGGACATGCGCGAGAGCCGGTTCAGTTCTTTCAACGCTTCTTTTTTTACAGGTTCGGGCATGCCGGCGGCTTCGAGCTTTTCGCGCAGCTCTTCGATATCCTTCTGACCCTCGTCCATCTCGCCCAGCTCTTTTTGGATTGCCTTCAGCTGTTCGCGCAGGTAGTAATCGCGCTGGGACTGCTGCACCTGGTCCTGCACTTCGGTCTGAATTTTGTTGCGCAACTGCTGGACTTCCAATTCCTTGGCAAGATGACGGTTGATGCGGCTCATCCGCGCCAGAACATTTGAGGTTTCGAGCAATTCCTGCTTGTCGATGGTGGTCAGAATCGGAAGGGAGGAGGCGATGAAATCGACCAGCCGGCCGGGCTCGTCGATGTTGAGCGCGATGGTCTGCAGCTCATCGGACAAGGTGGGAGAGGAAGTGACGATTTGCTGGAACTGAGAAAGAATGTTGCGCTGCAATGCCTCGACCTCGGCGCTTTTGGCCGGCTCGGCATCGCCAATCACTTCCACCTCGGCGGTCATGTAGGGAGCGGACTGATCGAACCCGGCAAGTCTTACGCGTTCGGTTCCTTCAGTGAAAACGAAGAGGCTCTGGTTCGGCATTTTCACAACTTTGTGGACCGTCGCCAAAGTTCCAACCGAGTAGAGATCGGTGGGCTGAGGAGCGTCCATGCGCGCCTCGCGCTGGGCGACGACGATGATGGTCTTTTCTTCTCCAAGAGACTGCACCAGCTGGATGGAACTTTCCCTGCCGACGGTAAGCGGAAGCACGGCGTGAGGAAACAGGACGGTATCCCGCACAGGCAACACGGGATAGGTTTGTTTCGAACTACTTTGTTCCCGGTTTTTCCGTTCGCCGGGATGAATGACACTGAGGAAATCGCTGGACATGAGTCACCTTCTATCAATCTTTATGCTATATAGACGCTGAATCTTGCTTTTCGATGCAAAAATTACGTACTCGGGTAGTGTCTGACGAATCGATTGAAAGCAGTCCGGGGCTGAAGCCCCTCATCTATTTTGGCGATATTCACCGGGCTAAAGTCCGGTGCTTCCACCGTACAACGCAAACCCGGCGATGTTCACTTCCACCGAAACAGGGCCAGCCACCTTCTCTTTAGTTCGATGCGTGATGGAGGACAGAGTATCGTCCCAACTCTTTTACGATAGGACAGATCGCTCTCAAGTCACTAACAACTGCGTCTGCCTCCGGGTGCCCGGAGATGGTGAGATCGGTGTAGAACATGTACTCCCATGGTCGACCGGTGATGGGGCGCGACTCGATTTTGGTCAGATTCAAATGGCGGGCGGCAAATGTCCCCAGCGCCCGAAGCAGCGCTCCGGGAAGATTCTCGAGCGAGAAGACAAGAGAGAGCTTGGACGGCGACTCCTCCGTAGCGGAGGATCCTGCTTTGGATTCCGTGCGCCTGCGGATCAGCCAGAAGCGAGTGTAGCTTTTCGCCCGGTCTTCAATTCCCTGCTGAAGAATTTCTGCTCCATAGTGGGCGGCTGCCTGTTTACTTGCGATGGCGGCCAGGCCGGGCTTGTTTTCGCGCATGATGTGTTGAACGCTTCCTGCGGTGTCGTAAAAGGCAGTTGGCCTGAGATCAGAATTGGCTGCGAAAAAGGCCTTGCACTGCGCCAGCGCGACGGGATGAGAAAGCACCTCGCGCAGGCTCTCGCGGGTGACACCGGGCGCGGCGATCAAATTGTGGCGAATACGCATTTCCAGCTCGCGTTGAATTGCAAACTCGTGCTCGAAAAACAGATCGTAAAAGTCAATCACCGAACCGGCAAGACTGTTTTCAACTGGAATCACCGCGGCATCTACCTGGCCGCTGTCGAGCGCGCGCAGGACGTCGCCGGCAGCCGCGCAGGGAACCAGAATGGGATCGGAGAGCAGGTTTAGCGCTGCCTCGTGGCTGAAGGAGCCGAGTTCTCCCTGAATAGCAATTCTCATACGACGTTTGCCATGAATAAACAATTAATCTTCATCGGGCGGCAACCTTCCTGCACCTCAAACGCAACTTATCACAGGTATAAAGCTGGACCCGTGAGGAGACAACCAAATGCTGTGGACGATTTTTGTAATTCTTCTAATCTTGTGGCTGCTCGGATTTATCGGCTTCCACGTGCTAGGCGCATACATTCATATCCTTCTGGTTATTGCGGTGATTGTGCTGATCTTCGCAGTTATCGGCGGGCGGCGTACAGCGCTTTAACTTTGCTATGCGAGTAGATGAAATGGAGCATCTAATTATTTAGCTGGAAGATGCTCCACGCACCATTCACCGCGGCGAGTCCAGCCGGATTCGCCGCGCAGTAGAAAGGGACAACCAAATGAATACAGATCAGGTAAAAGGCAAGGTCGATCAGGCGGCCGGCAAGGTGAAACAGGGTGTTGGCGAAGCGGTGGGCAATCAAGACATGGCCAACCGTGGCGTCGCCGACCAGGTGAAGGGCGCTGCCAAGGAAACATGGGGCAACGTAAAGGATGCCGCCAACCAGAACGCCGATGCCCATAGCCGCAATGCAGAAGACCAGGCCAACAGAACCCGCGGACACGTGTCCGATAAAATTGAGGACATGAAAGATCGGGCGAATGAAAAGATCGACGAATTCAAGGACCGTCATCGCGCATAGAAAGCTGAATCCCCGTTTTCGGAGATCGTGGCTGAATAAAATCAGCGAAGATTCTCTGGATTCTTCACTTCGTTCAGAATGACGATCTGACGAATGCATTCAAAATCGAATAGCGCAGAGTGCCCCGAGAAATCTTTTCCCGGGGCATTTCTGCGTTGAATCGATTTCACAATCGCCATATCTCTTCGGAAAAGAGGAAATACAGAGATCCTTCACTCCATTCAGGATGACGAACGCGGGTGGGCGCAACAATCGTAAATCTGTATCAGCGGTGCAGAAGATCGGCGGCAACCGCGATGAAAAAGACGAAGGAGATGATTCCATTCATAGTGAAAAACGCAGCGTTCAAGCGTGCCAGGTTGCGGGGAGAAACCAGGGTGTGCTCGTAAATCAACATGGCCGCGACGGCTACGATTCCGGCGATGGTGATGACGCCAAGGTGAAAGAGTGGGACGAGGGCGGCCAGTAAAGCAAGCATCGCCAGATGCATGAGGCGCGCGATCCAGAATGCAGCGTCCAGTCCAAAGGCCTGCGGAATACTATGCAGACCTACCTGCAGATCGTGCTCATAATCCTGGCAGGCATAGAGGACGTCGAAGCCCGCCACCCAGAACAGAACCGCGCCGGTAAGCGCGAGGATGCGCGGATCAAGGCTGCCGCGAACGGCAATCCATGCGGCCGAGGGGGCGATCCCGAGGGCGAGGCCCAGCAGCAGGTGAGACCAGCGGGTGAACCGCTTGGCGTAGGAGTAGGAAAAAACCACGGCGAGCGCCACCGGCGACAGAACCAGCGTGAGGCGATTGAGGCGACTGGCGGCGAAGATGAAGACTGCGGCGGAAACGATGGTGAAACCGGCAGTGAACCGCAGACTGAGCAGGCCCGCGGGAATGGCCCGCGACGCGGTCCGGGGATTGGCACGGTCAATTTCTGCATCCGCCCAGCGATTGAAGGCCATGGCGGCGGAGCGGGCCGCGATCATGCAGATGACGATCCAGAATAAGATCCGCCACGGCGGCCATCCGTGAGCAGCCAGCATGGCACCGGTCAACGCAAATGGCAGTGCGAAAACCGAGTGCTCCCACTTGATCATCTCGAGGGTGGTGCGCAGGCTGCCGGTCATTCTTGCCAATTGTGCCGGCGGCGATTCGATCGTGTCTCTGTCCACAAGGAAAAGCGTACCTGAAATCGACTCGCGGCGGCACTCAAACAAAGGCAGATTGAGTGGGCCATCCCGGGCAATCAGCAGAAATGCAGAGGTTCTTCGCTCCGCTCAGAATGACGACCCTTTCCGCATTTTGTTGGGTCAATCCAGAGTGCACCGGCATCTAACGCGAGTAAGAATTTTCTTCACGCTCGCCGCGAATCGTGACCCATGTTTGAATCGCCGCGTCGGACAGGCGCTCGCAAGGACGAGGGAATTTGACTGCACTGAAACAGCAAGGCAATACACCGCCAGGCAATCCAAAGCAGATCAATCCGTGGATTGTCGCCCTGGCGGTGATCCTGCCGACGTTCATGGAGGTGCTGGATACCTCGATCGCGTCGGTGGCGCTGCCGTACATCGCGGGCAGCCTGGGCGCCAGCAACGACGAAGCCACCTGGGTGCTGACCAGCTATCTGGTGTGCAACGCGATCGTACTGCCGGTCAGCGGATGGTGCGCACAGCGATTCGGGCGCAAGCGGTTCCTGCTGACCTGCATTGTCATCTTCACGGTAAGTTCCTTCATGTGCGGGGCAGCCACCAGCCTGGGAATGATCCTGGTGGCGCGGGCAGTTCAGGGGGCGGGCGGCGGCGCGCTCCAGCCCATGTCGCAGGCGATTCTGCTGGAAACCTTCCCGGAAGAAAAACGCGGCCAGGCGATGGCTCTGTTTGGGCTGGGCGTGGTCGTGGCTCCAATCCTGGGCCCAACGCTGGGCGGTTATCTGACCGACATGTATTCCTGGCGATGGGCGTTCTACATCAATGTTCCGGTTGGAATTCTGGCGTTCATTATGATCACGCGCTTTGTCTTCGACCCGGACTACATTCGGAATGCGCGGCCGGGAAAGCTGGACGGCATCGGTCTGGGCCTGCTGGCCACCTGGCTGGGCTGCCTGCAGATCATCCTCGACAAGGGTCAGGAAGACGACTGGTTCGGGGCCACATGGATCCGCTGGGCCACGGCCATCCTGATTATCACGTTTGTTGCCTTCATCGTCCGCATGCTGACGAAGCATCGTCCGCTGGTGAATCTGCGCGTCTTTCGACATCGAAACTTCGCGCTGGGGTGCATGCTGATTGCTCTCTTTGGCGGATGCATTTATGGACTGATCACATTGCTGCCGCTGTTTTATCAGGAGCTGCTGGGCTATACCGCCTACAACGCCGGGATCGCGGTCAGCCCTCGTGGCCTGGGGGCCGTGGTTGCCATGCCGATCATTGGCTATCTTACGGCCAAAATGGACAATCGCTGGCTGATCGGCGGTGGTTTCATTATTTTCGGCATTTGCGGAATCTGGTTCGGCGAGGTGACCCTTGCCATCTCCCCATGGTCGTTCATCTGGGCCATTGTTCTGAGCGGGTTTGGTTCGGGAATGGTTTTCGTTCCTTTGTCCACCATTACGATGGCGAATTTAGCGAATGAGGAAATCGGAAACGCCTCCGGACTTTACAATCTGCTGCGCAACGTTGGCGGCAGCCTGGGCATCTCGATCACAAACACTTTGCTCGCCCGTCATTCCCAGGTGCACCAGGCATATCTGATACAGAACCTGACACCCAGCGGCCGCGTCTATCAGCAGCAGCTCAGCCAGGGAGCAGGCGATCTCGCGCCTAAGATCGGTTCCGCCATGTCCGGAGCCGGGGCGCTGGGCAGGATCTACAGCTCCCTGAATATACAGGCGTTATTGCTGTCTTATATGGACGATTTCCGCTATCTCGCGCTGGCATCCTTCGCATGCCTGCCTGTGGTGTTTGCACTACGCAAAGCGAGAGCGCGCAAAGGCGCGATCAGCGCGGCACATTAAGGAAACTCTGAATTATTTATTCAGCATCCCAGTGGCTAAAGCCACCCATCATATTTTCAGACTTATCCCCGGCCTGAAGGCCGGGGTCTACCCGAAGCTCTCAGATCACCCCGTTAAATCAGAGCCTCCCGAAGCCTTCAGGGATGACGATACAGTAGTTTTCGATCTTACCTACCATTGCACTCCGGGGTAAAGGCTCGGAAGCCGGTATCCGCGATACACATATTCGCTCCCCTCCTTCAAGGTCCAAACCGTCTGCGGCGTGGCCTGGTTGGTCACCTCAACGACCTGCGAATTGGGCTTGCCAGGCAATCCACAAAGATCGTATTCGATGTCTCCATTTGGCAACTGCTCGGAGTTTCCACCAAAGAAGCTGTACAAGCTGGTGGGGAGGACCTGATGAAACTCGAGGGTCGCGGTTTTCGCCGTTTCGTCGATCTGGAACACGGGCACGGTGGAGTACAGACAGGAAGGTGGTTCCGGAGTCGTGGTTGCACAGGGAGAACCCGGAGGATAGACTCGGAAATCTCCATTGTCCATCAGGGTTAAACCGAATATGCCGGTGGTGTTCTTGGTGGTGAAGTTCGGCTTATGCTGACCCGAGAACCAGTCGGTCGGGCCGGTGCCGCCGACCAGCTTGAAATCTCCCTGATATCCCAGGCGCCAGATGATGTTTCCGGTTCCAGCGCCGTTGTTGTAATCCACCTTCACCAGCCAGTTCTGGTGGCGGATGGAGACGATGATATTGCCATCGTCCTGCGAATAGATGATGGCGTTGGTGTGCGTCCAATCGGGAAAATTCTCAGGATGGCGATTGACGTCCAGGTGATCGAATTCATTCCACACCCAGACCGGCTTCAAATTCGTGTCCAGATCGACAATCACATCGCCCAGGACTTTGGTGGGAGCGGTCGTGCCCGGCAGGGTCAGCATTTTGAACGTGGTCGCGATAACCAGCCAGTGTCCATTCGGCAGAACAGTGACGTCATGGGAAAAACTCATAAGAGGAATGTTGTAGTTAGCGGCGGCCATTTCGGTATTGAGCCGCGTCATGGTGATTTCTTTGACCGTGTTTCCGGCAAGATCGAACTCTCGCACCAGATTCGTTGTTCCCGGAGGAGCCGGAGCATGCAGGAAAGCGGAAGGCGAGTCGCCGGCATAAGCGAGATAGTCGCCGTTGGCCAATTGCTTCGGGGCTCCCCACTGCGCAGGGCCCAGAGGTGTAGAGGGGTTGTAAGTCCACAAGACGTGCCCCGTCAGGTCTGTCACAATGATGCCCGCGTGGGCGCCATGTACCAGAGGATTCAGCATCTCGACCCCTGGCTGTGGGGTCTGGCCGGGAGTCGTCGCCGCGGTAATCTGCGGAAGAGAAGTTGGCGGATAGTGGCTCGTAGTGAAGGTGTGGTCGGTATCGTTGGCGGAGGTGCCGTTCTGATATTGGATGGAGGCCCGCATGTGATACGTAGTGTCGGGGAGCATGCCAGCGACGTAGATGTTGACCGGCCCGCCACCGCTCGGGGCGGGCACGGTCCAAGTCTGCAAACCATAACTCTGGGTAGTTCCAAAGCTGACAGTCACATTACCGGCAGAAGCCGGAGTAATCGTATACAGCGCCACCTGCGGATTGGCGGTTGCAGTTACCATTCCCGCAGGTGGGGTGTTGAACGGATCTGCCGATTTCGTACTTGATCCGCAGCCCACTAATAGCCCTAGAAAAAATAATGCGCCAAGGCGTACCCGAATATTCATGAACATCTTTGTAACTTCCGAAATCTTCCTGGAGCGAACTCGCACGGTCCAAAACAAAGTCAATTCATTCTTCCTGTAATGAGAGGTGCATGGGCCAGTGAAGGATGCTTACTGTGGCTATAGGCACTTCACTCCGCTATGCTCCGATGGACAACTTTGTTTCCACTTGATCAGAGCTTCCCCGCGTCGCTGAATGCTTCGATGGACGTGCAGGGCGCACTGCTGTCGTATGTGCATGGGCATCTTCAGAACGGCAACTCAGCAGAATGCCGAGCCATCTAAGTCCGGCGGACCCGCGGAGTTCCATCGTGCTGAATGCAGCTTTGGGTGGATGGGGCGAGGAAGGATTACGCGGGCGCATCCAATTTCTGGACACTCAGGTCAGCCTGGCCGCCGGCCGGCACCGGTTCGCAGTGTTGGCGATGAATACGACGGGACAGAAGCGGGAGTCGGCGGTTTACGCCACGGTGAAGTAAACGATTGACGGCGACCGAATACAGTCCCGAATGAAGCCTGGGACTGTATTCGGAATCGTTTGATGGACGGGCTATTTCTGTTCATTCCCCTGGTTGGCGACGACCAGATTGTTGGTGACCTGAAATACGTTCGGCACCTGCATGGCACGGGTGTAGGCCAGCTGCTTGTCCATCTGATTATTCACAATGCCATACAGGGTAACCCTGCCGTTTTGAACGGAAATCCGGATCGGCTTCGACGGAACAATGGCATACTGCTGCAGAGCCGGGAATCCGTAGATCGCACGGTAGACCGCGCGGCGAATGCCGTCATCCATCGGCGAGACTGGATCGACGCTGATCTGATCCACGACATCTTTCACGCCGGGCGTGAACTGCGTCAACGAAATGGCGGATTGTTTCGCCACTGGTCCCAGAGCATGACCGCCCAGAGTGGCCACGCCATTGTGAACATCCACAGAGATGGCGTCAAACACCTGACCGAAGCCGACGCGATCGACTTCGATCCTGCTCAGCAGCTTTCGCTGGAGAACGTTATCCGGAATCGTGGGACCGCCAACGGCGATATTGTCGCTGACATCCTTCACGCCGCGCACCCTCTTTGCTCTCTTGATCGCATCCGCTTTATAGCCGAACAGATCGACCTGACCGGATAAGGTGACGGTGCCATCGTCTGAAGCGCGCACGGTGATATCTTTGAAGTTCTTGTTTCGCAACTGCTTTTGCACTGCTGCGGTAAGCTGGGCTGTGTCGGCGGCAAATACGCAGGCCGAAGGACCAATTAGGACGGGCGCCGCGACCCATCCCACCGCGCCGAGAAACACTACGACAAGCAATTCCTGTGCAATTTTTCGGGTTCGCATCCTTTTCTCTCCCTCACAAAATCGATCTACTATCTTGCCGGATCATACGATACGCCGAGCGCAGGCAACAGACAAGATGCACTCTGTGAGACGCAATTGAAATCGAGAGCGATTCTGAATGACGAGCTTTTTGATCCCTTCGAAAAATCCGGAAAACATCGGCTATGCCTGAATTCTTCGCTCCCACCCCAGCCACGAAGACCTGTGGCCGGGGACCCCGGCTGCGCTCAGCATGACGGGCTCACTTTTGATCCGACTCCATCTGAACTAGAGACGACCGACAAGCCTGGCTCTCTTACTGCTGCAGATAGTATTGGATGGTCGTCACCACGCGAACCTTCTGCAGAATGCTTGCGCCGGATTGACCTGACATGCCGGCGGACATTCCTTCGCCATCCGATGCGGCATCCGCGGATGATATGGAGAACAAGCCTTGGGACGCCTGCCGGATCGTTCCGACCTTGCTGCCGGAATCTGCGGCGAAACGTTCGGCTGCTGTGCGACCGTTGCGCGTCGCTTCGGTAATCATCTCCGGCTTGATGGAATTCAGCGCAGTAAATACATAGCTCACGCTATTTTGCTGACCGTATTGCGGTCCGCCGCCCAGCACGACGCCGCTGGCGATCAACGAGCTGGTCTTTTGCACCGCGGCAGCCACTTTGGTTACATTTCGAGACCGCACCGTAATGGATTGTTGAACGATGTAGCGATTGGGGGCGCGCGCCCCTCCGTAGTCGTTGGCCTGAGTGTCGGTGACGCCGGGCTGACCGAGAGTGATATCGGTTCTGGGAATGCCCTGCGCATTTAGAAATTGAAGGACTGCCTGGCTGTCCTGTGTGCTTTTGTTGTAGGTGGCCTGCAGATCGTTTCCGGCTTCGCGAAACGATAAAGGCCAGATGGCCAGGTCCGCCTGCACATTCCGCTCCGCCAAACCACGCACCGTAACATAGCGGTCGGCCAGGCGAGTGTCCTTAATCTGGCTGCCGAGGAGCCATCCGCCGAGGAGGAGGCCGAGGAAAATTCCTATGGCGAGGAGAGCACTGGAGAGGATTGTGCTTCGGTTTGCTTCTGTCATTGCGCTGGATTCCTGCATGGAAGGACTATGGGATAAGCGGTCGCGCAGGTCAAGGAAAAAAAGAAAGCTTTGGTGACGAACCCCACTCAAGCAACGGAAGCTTGAGTGGGCCACCCTCGGGCCAAATACAGAGGTCCTTCGCTACCCCACCCCAGCGGGCACAAATCGCCCGCCGGGGACCCCGGTGCGCTCAGGATGACGACATTCTGAGGCGGCGAACGATTATTTATGCCGCGCGCGAATCTGCAGGTACATGCTGAAGACGTTGGCTTCGTCGCGGACAGCGATGACGGAGACGTTGCGAGTCAGGTCGTACTGGGCCTGAATCAATTGCTGGGCGGTGGTGTTGACGTTGGTGGCGAATGTGAGGGTAACCTTGGTGCCGACCTGCTCCTCCACGGTGATGCGGGCGGTGGATTCGCCGAGTGTACCGACGAAGTTGGGATCGACGCGGACGCTGCCGACGCCGAAGAGCTTTTGCACGCGGCTGCTGACGGCGGCATTGAGAGCGCCGCCGAGCAAGGCTTCCGAGGTGAGATTGGCCCCGGCCTGCTGCTGCTCGCCGTACATGGTCGCCTGCTCGTTGGTGCGGCCCAGAGCGAGCAGCGCCAGCACATCGGCTTGCGTCAACGGCGGCTCCGAGCGATAGGAAATGTCGAGCTTGCTGGGCGGACCATGCAGGCTGATGATGATGTCGTAATTCTGCACGCGGGCCGAGGCTTCGAGGTTGATCTCCGGCGAAATGGTCACCGGATTGTCGAAGATGATGTCTCCCTGCTGCAGGTGATATTTCGTGCCGGCAAAAGACGCGGAGCCTTCGGTAATGTCGATGCGGCCGAGAACCGAGGGATTTTCGAGCGTTCCACGGATGCGCAGGTTTACCTCTCCGGCGAGCGAGGCGAAGGAGTTTTGAAATCCCAGTGCCGGAGTGGAGGTAACGTGGACATCGAGCCGGACGCGATTGAGGGGCGATGCGGGATCGATGGGAGTGGAAACTCCTCCGCCACCGGCCAGAGACGCGAGATCGACACTGCTTCCGACTCCGAAGCGCGTCATGGTTACATTCCCGCTCAGCAGCAGACTGTCGGAGCTTCCGAGGAGGCGCAACTTGGCATCCGCAGAACTGGAAACGCCTTTGGGATAACGGATGCGGACGTCGTGGGCGGTAGTGGTCAGGTCGACAAAAACTCCATTACGGTAGCCGATGAAGCCTTTCATCTGCAATCCGCCTCCACCGGAGGAGCCGGTCAATTGCTGGATCGCCATTCGATCCTGATCGAAGAGCATTTCTCCATTCAGATTTGTCAGCCCGTTGGTGATGTTCGGTAGATGGACATTGACATGACTTACCTGCGCGCGGCCTCGCAGATCGGGCTGGCGGGCGGTACCGCCGGCGTTTACCACAAAATGAATTTGCCCAGAAGACTGGATGGCCGGGGTGATGGCGGAAGCGAGGCGAGCCTCAATGGAACCTTGGGATTGCAGGCGCAGCCGGTAATTGTTAATGAGATCGATTGTCCCGCTGGCGGACAGGTCCATATCCTCACCCTGGATATGAATCGGCTTCAGCCGCACTTTTCCATCTCTCAAAGAAACTCCGACAGGTCCATCAGAATGAATTGTCCGGTGGCGGATAGTTACGGTGAAAGGGTTCAGGTTCGCGTCTGCCTGGATCGCGGAAAGCTGGCGGAGAGGCCCGGACATGGTCATCCTGCCATTGAGCGGCGATGCGCCATCGATGGCAGTCGATACCATGGTGCGGAGCAGCGGATCGGCATTGAAACCGGTGAACGTAAGCTGCGCCTGCGCGGGGTCGTTCCCGTGGAGTTCCACCTGCCCTGTCGCATCCACATGGGCGTGGAGCAGATCGGCGCGAGAGGTGAGCATAAGAACTCCGCGCTGGAGATGCGCCTCCGCATGCAGACTTCCCATGGACTGATCGTCCAGCGCGAGATTTTCGATCTGGACCGCACCGGTGGCGAGCGGAGACGCTGTTGTGCCGGCGGCCTGAACATGAAAGCCGAGCAAGCCGTCCACGGGCAAGCGTTGGGTTTTCAGGGCGGCAATCTGATTCAGCGCGAAGTGTTGGCCGGTCAGTACTCCGGAGAGAGCGCCGGTTTCGTAATCGTAAGTAAGCTCGCCAGCGGCGGTACCGCCGGCAGCGGCCAACTGCAGATGAGTGGCCTGGAGAGCATGACCCTGGGCCGCGATTTGGATGGACGCGGCGCGAATCTGCTGGCCGGCAATCACGGCATGGGTCAGCGCGGCATGGCCGGCGCCGTTGATATCATCCACGACGCCGGAAAAATGCGCATCGGCTGTCAGTTCTCCGGATGCGGGATGCGACGTGCCCACGATAGATTGCAGGTCGGCGATCGAGGCATCGCTGGTCGCCATGCTCGCGGTGATATGGGTTCGCTTGTCGAAGGTGTAGCTGCCAGGAGCGGTGCGGTCCGGCAACAACTGGAGAGCCGTATGGATGACCGAGTGGCCACGTACCAGCTCGGCGTTGCGGACGATCAGTTCCGACGGCGTGTACGACACGTCTGCATGGAAGCCGTCCCAGGTGAGCAGATGCGCCGGCGCGACTGCATGGCCGGCGCTGGGAGCGCGCGCAGCGACCATCTCGAAGCGCTGCGAATCCAGATGACCCACAGCTGCCAGCGCGAAGAACGAGCCATTGACATTGCCGTGAAAAGTTGCGTTCCCGAGGAGCTTTAACGGCAAGGCATGCGGCTGATCTTTTGCCGTTTCCCGCAGATCGAGAATCGTCAAGAGTTGATCGAATTCGCCAAGATCGTGGCCTGTGACATCCAGGCGCAGGGCGCTGTTCAAATCTTTTGTGAATAAGGTCAGTAGGCCGGAGGCATGCACCTGGGTTGCGGGCGTGTTCTCGTCGGCCTGCTGGATGACGAGATGGCGATGATTGCCGAGATAGTCGGCATGAGCGCTTCCGGTGACGGGGATCAGGCCCATCGATTGTTGCGGCGCGCGCATGGTCAGATCTCCGTGAACATCCAGGTCATGTCCAGAGCCCGTCCAACGCGCGGTCACTTCGCCGGAAGTCGCGGTGGTGAAACCGATGCTCCAATACTGCCGGGGCGCGACGGCGGCGAGAACAAATGGAAGCGTCACGCCGGAAACATGCGCCTGCAGATTGGCCTCCAGCGGCTGATAGCCGCGCGCGTTCTCCCTTTCTGGAGTGGTCGGGACGTGCTTCCTATGGAGGCGTGCCAGCAAATCTCGCGGGTTGAATTTTTCATGGCGGGATAGCCAGGATTTCAGAGAATGGCTCCCGGTAACGCTGCGCCCGACACCCGGCGAAACGACCGGCTCGGCGGGCCCGAAGCAATGCTTCATGACCAGATTTCCGGCGATCCTGCCGTGGTCCGGGAGAATGGAAGAAAAATTTATCAGCGAACACTGATCATTGTCGACGAGGAGATTTGTGTGCAGCTCGATGTTCCGAAGACGCAGCCAGGAGGACTCCCACTCGGCGGATTGCAGATCCATGTGGCCAGAGACCTGAAAATCTGTAGCGGCGAGTTTCCCCGGTTTCCCTTGCGCGTGGAGATCGAGCTGCGCTGTTCCATTGCGCAAATCGTCTATGCCGGTGGCTGCACCGACCTGGCGCAGATCGATGGAACCCTGTAGAGATGTTCGCCAGCTTGGGTGAGAGAAATTCTGCAGTTGTCCGGTGGCCGCCAGCCGCGAACGGCCGGTTGCTATATCGAGATTGTCGATGCGAACCGAGTTTCGCGCAAGGTGGATGTTGGCCCTTATTTCCGAATGAGATTCGGCGGCATTCTTCAAGCGAAACGTTAGGTTTTTTGTTTCGAGAACCGCGTGGTATTCCGCATCCAGAGGGATGTATTGCATGTCGAGCTGGAGCGGTCCGGAGGCCATTTCCCAGGGGATGGCGCGATCGTTCAGGAGAACTAATCCGTGCTGCACGCGGGTGCTGTCAATCGCGAGGTTGAGCAATGACTGCGGCAGCGGCTGCTTACTGGCGGTGCGGGGCTGCGGCTGGTTTGTGGTTCCGTCGGGATTGAGGATGAGATGAAACGTCGGCCGCTCGGCGGTGAGGCTGGCGAGGGCAATCTTCGGCGTAAAAAACGAAATGACTTTTGCGTGAAGGGTGAGATGTTGGACATGGAAATATGGGACCTGGCCCGGCGCTTCCTTGCCGTGGATGGTCAGGTCGTCGATCTCGATGACGAGTCCGCGAACGCTCCATTGGAAGGAGCCCATGTCCACCTTGCCGCCGGTGGCATGCTCGAGCGTGGCGACGATCGTCCGATGAACACGCCTGGCAAACTGCGGCGTCGAAGCGTACCAGAAGAGTGCTCCCAGAAAAACAACAGCGATGACCAGCACGCCTGCGGCGGTGTAGGCGACATGCCGCCAGCGCGAGCGCCGCGCCGGAGTCGACTCATCCGGAACTGAAGGCGGGAGTGAAGGAAGATCCGGGATCATTGGCCGCTCTCCCCCGTACCGTATGCGGAATCGAGAATGCGCACGTGTTGCTCGCTGCGAAGGCTATTGAGCCACTGATCGAGCATGGCGCTGACCTGCTGCTGACGAAGAATTTCGCGGATCCGTGGGGCAACGACGCTCAAATCCGGCAGGGCGGCCTTATCGCGTTCGAGCTCCGGTTTCAGCACCTGATCGTAATATTTCTGCACGTCGGCGTTGGCGACGCGGGCGGCGACGCTGAAACGCAGATCGATAAATTGAAGGATCGCCAGCCTCTGTCGAATGCGATCTGCCACTTCGGACGGCGTGAACCCGTGGACAGCGAGAAATGACTGCCATCCCGCATCTGTATTGCAGTGGTATTGGGCGCACGCCGGAATGGACGCGCGTAAAGCGACGATCGATTGTTCGACATCCTTCTGCGGAACTTCGGCGATACCGGGTTGCAGCGCGCGCTGTTCATCGATCAGTGTCCGATCGATGACGCGGTCGAGGGCACGCTGGGGAGTGTTGTCCCCGGACTGTTCCGTTCCCTGCTGCAGAGCGGCAAAGCGCATCTCGTCGTTTACATCGCTGGCGAGAATGGCCTGGTCTCCCACAACCGCTACGACGCGGTCGAGGACGGCGGTTTTTTTAGCGTGGAGAGCGGGAGCGGAGAAGAGGAGCAGCAGGGCGAGAATGAACGTGACGCCAGCCCACCCTAGTCTGGCCGCAAGCGAGGCGGCTGGAGTGGGCCACCCAGCCTTTATCGGGCACCCGGCTAATTTTATTTTGCGGATTCCCGCGGCGTAGGGGGAAATGCCGTGGTCCTTCGCTACCCACCCCAGCGACGAAGACCTGTCGCCGGGGACCCCGGTTTCGCTCAGGATGACGTTTATTCTAATTCCGCTATTTCGGCGTACCGGCAAAATGCCGAGGTCCTTCGCTGCGCTTCGGATGACGAGCTTTCCAGCAATTGCCTTGCAGCAACGCAGTGCGTTCCTTGTCCGTCTGCATGATACGCAGGCACCCGAGTTGTTTTCGCTTCTCATCAAAACGATTGCCCGATGCTGAAGAAAAAGTTGAAGTGGCCGGAATTGCCGACATACGGCGGCTGGCCGTTGTAGTTGAGGATGGCAGGCAGAAGCGCCGGGTCGCTGACAACGGGATAGACGGTCGGGTTGATGTTATAGCTGAAATCCACCCGGATGGGACCGACGGGAGTTTTATAGCGCAGACCGAGGCCGGTAGCCTGCGAATCATAGTTGAAGTTGCAGGTTCCTTCCGGCCCCTTCAGGTTGTAACAGGTGGTGATATTCGGCTGGTGGAAACGCAGCAGACCGGGGAACATGTCGGACACATTCTGAAATACATTTCCAAGGTCGTCGAAGATTGCGAATCCGAGATTTTGACCGATCCAGGGCAGCGGCACGGGAGGAATGCGCAACTCCGTACTGTTCACAAACGCCGCGGAGCCGCCTACCGGGAAGCCGGTTTGCAGATCGCGCGGCCCGGCGGCGTTGACGGAAAATCCGCGGTGAGAAGTCGCGCCGCCCGCGTACAGCCGTTCCGGCAGGGGAATCAAATTGTATGTGGGATTGCCGTAGGTATTTTCAAGACCGATCCGTGTACTGCGGGCAAGAATCCAATTGTGTTTGTTCAGGCGGTAATAGTTCGATTCCTGCGTATCCAGTCGATTGAAATTCGCCTGCGAGGCCAGCCCCGACCAGGCAAAAAATTCCTGCGCGGAGACATACCATCCGCTGGTTGCGTTCAGCGGGTTGTTGCGGGTGTCGTGCACCCAGGTAAAGCCGGGGCCGCTGACCCTTGTCGGCTGGGAGAGCAGCGGAATCAGTTCCGCGCTTACCTGGAGACTATTCGGATTTACATAGACGTATCGATAGCTCATCGAATAGATGAGAGTATTCGCCTTATTGGGGCGCTGGGTGGCGCGCACCGAGCCGCTGATGCTGGACGCCTCATACGTGGTTACGTCCTGGTTGCTGACGTAGCCACCGGCGATGGAAAAATCAATGGTCTTGTGACCGTAGAACTTCGGAATATCGAAGGTCATAATGGCTTGCTGTTCCAAGGTGCCGTATGCAGTCTGAAGTGTGAGTGTCTGATCTCTGCCGCCCAGGTTGATCCGGCTGACATCGAATGAAATACGCGGGCTGGCCCCGAGTTTGCCGTTCGGGCTGCACTCAAACGTCGAGGGGTTCGCGCCAAGCTCGATCAGCGATGCCGCCGAAGGGCAATTCCGCTGTGGAGTGCCGGTCTGGACCTCAAACCCAAAGCCATAGTCATAGCTCCAGCGGTGCGCCTCGGTGACGTTCAACAGTACATCCTTCTGCGGCTGTTCTCCGCGTGGATTGACGATCCCGGTATCAACCTCGTTGAACAAGGCGAGATTGTAGAGCCGCCGCTGCGTATCCGAAATGGCATTGCGGTTAAGCGGATCGCCGGGATGAATTTCGAGCAGCCGATTCACAATCTCGGGCTTGGTGTAATGCAGACCATTGATCAGGACTCGATTGACGTAGAAGGGATTTCCTTCATGGATTCGCGCCACGATATCGATCAGGTTCAGGTCGGCCTTTTCCGGATGCTGCTCGAAGCTCAGTTCCACCTGCGAAAATCCATGGCGATAGTAGTAGTCGAAAAGCTGAAGACGATCGCCCGCCAGGGTGACGAGCGAGTACGGTTCGCCGGGGCGGGTATTCATCTGCGCCAGAAGCGCCGCCGAGGACAACTGCTCCGCGCCGATCAACTGCACTTTGCCGATGCGCTGCTGGACTCCTTCGCGGATTTCATAAGTCACACTGAGCACGGCCAGCTTCTTCCGGGAAATGCCTGTCGTACGATCGGAGTCCGTGATCAGCGGAGTAATGCTGACGTCGCCGAAGCCGTTGCTCTTGTACAAGGCGGCTATTGCGGCGATATCGCTTTCCAGCAGCGACTGGCTGAAGAGTCCATGAGGGTTCAGGGTATCGGCTTTCTGGACCCCCAGCCGCTCTTTGATAATGGCTGTATCGAAATATCGATTCCCGGTTATATTGATCGCCGTGACTTTATGGAGAGTTCCGGGATCGACATGGTAACTGATAACTTCTTCGTTCGCCTTCGGCTGCGCGATCGTATGCGTCACATGCGCATCGAAATAACCCTCCTTCTGGAAATGGTTTCGCAGATTATCGTTGCCTTCATCAAGCAGGTCGGAATCGACGGCCCCTTCCTCATAGACAGGGACCAGCCGTTTCACGTCCCGCTTTGAAATTTTTGCCCCGATCACCGCCACGTGCACGGCCGGACCGTGGGTCACATCGAAGCCGTAGTCTACCTGGGTGAAGGCGGGTTGAAACGTCTGCCCGTTGGCGCGCACGGTCGCCTCCAGCCGGTCCTGCTTCTGGTAATACTTTCTCAGCTGACGCAGCGCGCGCGGCACGGTATTCGGAGTCACTCTGGATCGTTCCTTCAGCTTGCCAATACGGCGAAACCGGGGAACGGTCATTCCCGGGCTGCCGGTGAGGGTGACGGTGCCGACAGTCGCCTGCTTTCCGGTATCAATGGTATAGATCACATCGACCAGATGCTGCGGTCCGGCGGGAACGGTGCGAACGGCAACAGCGGGCTGATAAAAACCATTGCGCGCCAGCGCCGCTTTCAGGTTTGCGGTCGCCACATCGAGCTCATCCGCGGTAAACGGTATTCCAATTTCAAGCCGCGTGGCGCGCTGGATCTGCGCCGCCAGAAGCTCCTGCTTGATTCCGCGAACAAATAGTCTGCGCAGAAAAAGCTGCGGCACACCGTGAAAAATGACCGTGACCTCGCCATTGGCTTCGACAGCCTCGGCCAGCACATCCCGATACAGCCCACTGGCATAAAGCAGGTGCAGACTCTCCTTCACATTTTCTGCACTCAACTTACCGGCGGGCTGCAGGGCAAGCTTCTCTCGCAATCCGGTGATGTCTTCCGCGAGCACGCCCTGAAATTGCACATCGTGGACGCGAAGGCCATACCATTTTCGAATATCCTGATACCTCAACAACGCTGGCGAGGCTGGTTTTTCGCCGGGAGAAGCATGCAGCGCAGGCGCGGCATCGATCTGCCAGGGTGGGCGGGGACGCGCGGCGGAGAGTGCCCGCGCCGGAATGTAACTCCCGAGCGTCACGAGCACGATCCACGCCGCATGCCGCCAGGTACGCAGCGCCTTCTGAATGTGTATTTTCCGCAAAAAAGTTTGCTCATCCATGCGGGCGAGATTCAAGCTCGCGCCGCTGCACTCGATCGATCCATCTGTGTCTCTGGTTAGAATACTCAAGCCGCGCCAGACGCGTCGTGACGGCTGCGCTGCAGGCTATGAACTGCGTGGTTCCGCGCAAAGATCGGCCGTACGCGCGATTTCCATATACTGGAACTGTATGATCTCCGTTGCCAATGCGCCGCTTTCCCCCGGAGAGGACCGCTATTCGCGGCAGATTCTGTTCTCCGGAATTGGCAAAGCGGGTCAGCAAAAGCTGCTCGCCGCTCATGTAGGCATCGTCGGGTGTGGCGCCACGGGCGCGGCGGTTGTGGGCCTGCTGGCACGTGCCGGCGTGGGCACGCTGACTCTGATCGACCGCGATTATGTGGAGTGGAGCAATCTACAGCGCCAGGTCTTGTTTGAAGAGGAGGACGCTGCTGAAGCGCTGCCGAAGGCGGAGGCGGCGCGGCGAAGAATTGCGCGTTTCAACGGGCAGACGAAGGTCGAGGCGCATGTCGCCGATCTGGTTCCGGGGAATATCCATGCGCTGCTTGAGAACGCGCAGCTTGTGCTCGACGCAACCGATAATTTTGAAACCCGCTACCTGCTGAACGATTATGCCGTCGAACAGAATAAGCCCTGGATTTACGCCGGAGCCGTTGGGTCGTATGCCGTCACCATGAATATTCTGCCGGGAAAAACCGCCTGCCTGTCGTGCATTTTCCCGCAGCCGCCGACTGGGGTCGTCGAGACCTGCGACACGAGCGGGATCCTGAATCCAGCGGTAAACCTGGCCGCCTCCATGCAAGCCATCGAAGCGATGAAATGGATTGTGGGGGCGCACGATCAGATGCGGCGAACTCTGTTTTCCTATGATGTGTGGAGCAATGAGTCTTCCGAGATTGAAACTTCGCGCCCACGCGAGCATTGCCTGGTTTGCGGCGAGAGGCAGTTTTCGCATCTCGCCGGCAAAGCCCGTCCGCAGGTTACGCTGTGCGGAAGGAACTCGGTGCAGATCCATGAACATCACCGGCCCATTGACTTTGCGGAACTGGAGCGCAGGCTCGTTCCCCACGGCACAGTGCGGCGCAATGACATGCTGCTACGGTTTGAGCGCGGCGAATATCGGATGACCGTTTTCGGCGATGGCCGCGCGATTGTGCAGGGGACGACAGACGTCGGAGTGGCGCGGAGCCTGTATTCCCGCTTTATTGGCAGCTGAGTTGTCCATGCGGGCAACTTATTGTGAGTTATGGCACCTCTAAGGACAGAGCACAAGCTGAAGGTTATGGACGAAGCAAAGAAACTCTCAAAAAAGGGCGGAACGCGTACTGACTTGCCTATGAAGAACGCATTGCGAACCAACGACACCGCTGCGACGACGGCACCGGTCCAACCGCTTACCACCGAAGCAAGACCGATCCAGCAGCAGCAGCGTCGCAATCCTCCTATCGCAGGGGAATTGACGGCGATCGCCCAGGCCCAGCAGGGCGACGGCTCCGCGTTTGAGATCCTCTACAACATGCACAAGCGGCGAGTTTATTCGTTGTGCCTGCGCATGCTCGGCAACGTTGCCGAAGCGGAAGACCTGACCCAGGAGGCGTTTCTGCAGCTGCACCGCAAGATCAGCACATTTCGCGGAGACTCGGCTTTTTCCACCTGGCTGCACCGCATGGCGGTCAACGTGGTGCTGATGCATCTGCGCAAGAAAGGTCTTCCCCTGGTTTCGCTGGAGGAGACACTGGAACCGAGCCAGGAGGACGGACCGCGGAAAGACTTTGGAACGCGCGACCTGACGCTTTCCGGCTCCATCGATCGCGTCACGCTGGAGCGGGCGGTCGAGGAGCTGCCGCCGGGCTACCGCATGGTTTTTGTACTGCATGACGTAGAAGGCTATGAGCACAATGAAATTGCCGGGATGCTGCAATGTTCGATCGGCAACAGCAAGTCTCAACTGCATAAAGCGCGCATGCGCCTTCGTAATCTATTGCGTGAAAACGCGGACGGGAGGGCACAGGCGTGAGCGAAAATTCCAGCCGTACGCCCACGGAATGCAATGAATTCCAGCAGCAGTTGCCGGAGTTTTTCGATACAGGCGCAGACCTGCTGGATCATCCACACCTGAAAACCTGTGGGACATGCTCCTCGCTGGTCCGGGACCTGAATTACATTGCGGCGCAAGCCAAGCTCCTGCTTCCCATCCACGACCCCAGCCCGGCGGTCTGGGAGAGCATCCATAGTGCCCTGTCACGGGAAATCAAAGGCGGCGAGGAGAAATCCTGATCGCGCTCCCGTGTCGAAAAAAGTTCGTCTGCGTAGAGGCATATCTGGCTTAGAATCCAGCAAGATTGCTAAAGATATGCCGCAAAATTTAAATGTGAATAGACCCGCGGTTTTGCCTCGGCGCATCGTCCTGACTGGATTCATGGGTGCGGGCAAGAGTACGGTGGGGATGCGTCTGGCGCGGGAACTGGGATGGACGTTCGTCGATCTGGATGAGGAGATTGTGCGCGCCGAGCAGCAAAGCGTTGGCTCGATCTTTGATACGGCAGGCGAACGCAGATTTCGCGAGCTGGAACACCTCGCGCTGCGAACAGTACTAGAGCGCCGTGACATAGTACTAGCAATGGGCGGCGGCGCGATTGAAACAGCGGCGAACCGGCAGTTACTCGCCGATGACACGGAGACATCCCTGCTGTATCTTGAAGCTCCGCTGGATGTATTGATCTCCCGCTGTGAACAACAGCAGCGATTCGACCCAGCGGCAGCGCGGCGTCCGGTCTTTGAGAAACAGGCCGAGCTTACCGGCCGTTTTTTGCGACGAAAACCTTTTTATGAATCCGCACACTGGACGATCCAGACGGCCGGACGCGATCCGGATGAAATTGTGCAAAGCATCCTAATCCGATGGAAGAATCCTGACTGCCGCCAATCGGGTAAACCCCTATGATTGATCCAGAGCGCTCGTCCGTGTATCCCCCGCCCCGCCGCAACATTCGCGGCGACATCCTGTTTACGTTCGCCATCGCTATCGGGCTGGCTCTGGCCTGGTTTTTGCGCGAAGTGGTGATACTGATCTACGTCAGCGCGCTGGCTGCAGTGGTGCTGCTGCCGGTGGTTCAGGGACTGGAACGGCTTCGCATCCGCAAGTGGCACCCCGGCCGGGGCGTCGCCATCCTGATCATTATGGCTGTCCTGCTGGGCGGCATTACATGTTTCCTGGTCCTCACCGTGCCGCCGGTCGTAAGAGAAGTGAAGGGCTTTGTGAATGCGATGCCGGGACGCACTCCGGCGTATCTGGAGAAGTTCCAGCGCATGCCCATCCTGCGGAACATGGACTTCAATGGAGTTGAGGGGAAGATTAAACAGGACATCTCGCAGCACATCGGCACATTTGTTTCATCCGTCAGCCATTGGGCCGGCAAATTCTTCGACATCATCACCGGGATCATCCTGACGATCTATTTTCTGGCGGAGGGTGATCATGTTTATCACTGGTTTCTCTCGCTGGTTCCGGTTACCCGCCGGGAGCGGCTGGATGAAACTCTGCAACGCGCCGGTATCCGCATGGGCCGCTGGCTGCTTGGCCAGCTGGCTCTGATGCTGATCCTGGGGATATGCAGCGGCATCGTGTTCGGTCTAATGCGGGTGCCGTATGCGTTTGCCCTGGCGGTGCTGATGGGTGCGTTCAACATTATTCCGGTGGTGGGGGCCCTGGTCTCCACTTCCGTCGCCATGCTGGTTGCGGTGAGCAGTTCCTGGGGGAAGGTCCTGGGCATCATGATCTTTGAAATGGTGTATCTGCAGATTGAAAACGGCTTCCTGATTCCCCACATTATGAAAACGCGGGTCGATCTGGCGGGAACGGCTGTCTTCATCGCTCTAATTTTGGGCGTGAGCCTGGCGGGAGTCGCGGGAGCGCTCGTATCCGTTCCTTCCGCTGTGCTCGTGGCCGTCATTATCGAGGAGTACGTCATCCGGCCTGCCAATACTTCCGGCGAGCCGGACGTGGTCGCGGTAGCAAGCCCCCGGATTCGGTAGGCCTTGCGCGGTCAAGACAAGACGGCCGTTTGTTATTCTGATCAGTGGTGAGATTTTCTTCCTTCCGCAGATCGTTCCGCATCTGCATCGATCCGGTTTCGATCCCGGCCTTCGTGCCCGCTCTCTGCATCGAATGCAGTGAGGTGGAATTGTGAGCTCTGCGGCGCGCCTGTCCTCCGAGATAAAGCATCCCGTACCGCTCAACCCGGCGAACGCGGATTCTGGCGCGCTGTGCGCGGTGGCTGTGCCGGTCGAACAGCCGCTGATGCAGCCCACTTTTCTTCAGGCCTGCAATGTCTTTGCTCGCGACACTGTCGTGATTTTCAAGCTGCGCGTGACCGCGCTGGTGGTGATGACGGCGTGGGCCGGCTACTATCTGGGCGCGATGCAGTCGGGGATCAGCTCGTTCAACCTGACGTTGTTGAATACGCTGGTGGGCGTGGCCCTGGTCTCCTGCGGCGCCAGCGTGCTGAACCAGGTTTTCGAGCGGCGCACCGATGCGCTGATGCTGCGGACGGCGCAACGCCCGATGGCGGCCGGACGGCTGGGGATGGGCTACGGCGTACTGATCGGGATGGCGACGATTGTGGCCGGCTCACTGTGGCTGATGGTGACCACCAATCCTATTACCGGAACTCTCACGCTGTTGACGGCGGTGATGTATGTCGGCATCTACACGCCGCTGAAACGCTACACCACGCTGGCGACGTTTATCGGCGCGTTCCCCGGCGCGATGCCGCCGCTGATCGGCTGGACGGCCGCCCGCGGCAGCATTGAATGGCCCGCGGTGGCCCTGTTCGCGATTCTTTTCATCTGGCAGTTTCCGCACTTCATGGCGATTGCATGGCTCTATCGCGAAGATTATGGACGCGCCGGAATTCGCATGTTGCCTGTTGTCCAGCCCGATGGTTGGTCGACCGCAACCGAAGCGCTTGCCTACGCAATTTTGATGATTCCCGTCAGCCTGGTTCCCTATTACCTGCACATTGCGGGACGGGCGTACTGGGTGGCCGCCGTTCTGCTGGGGGTGGCGTACCTGGTCTACACGATTCGATTTACCCGCATCACGCGATGTTCCGCCAGCGACTCTCGCCATTACGCCCGCGCTTTGCTGAAGGCGAGCGTGATTTATCTGCCGCTGCTGCTGGCGGTGCTGATGGCGGACGCGACGAGGAGTCATTGATGTGGGGTTATTGGGATGGATTGATGTTCTCCCACTCAAGCCGAACAGAGGGCTTGAGTGGGCCACCCGGCCGGCGGCACTCCGCTGATGGACAGAGTTGAATGCAGAGGTTCTTCGCTGCGCTCAGAATGACGATCTCCTCTTAGCGACGAGAAAATGCTTTAGAGATTGAAAAGGAGCAACGAAGTGGCAACGGTGGAACAAATCGCGCATTCGCCGGGCACGGCGATACCTACCGATGCCCATCCGCCCATTGAACTGGAAGGGCTGACGCATGATTACGGCTCGCGGCTGGCGTTGAATGATCTCAGCTTCAGCGTGCGGCCGGCGGAGATCTTCGGCCTGCTGGGCCCGAACGGCAGCGGCAAGACGACCCTGTTCCGCATTCTTTCGACGCTGATGGTTCCTTCCGGGGGACGGGCGCGCATTGCCGGTTTCGACGTTGCCAGGGAGCCGAACCGGGTACGCCAGCAGACCGGGATCGTGTTTCAGGCGACCAGCCTGGACATCAAGTTGACCGTGGCAGAAAACCTGATGCATCAGGGACATTTGTACGGGCTCCGTGGACAGTATCTGCAGGCGCGGTCGAAGGAAGTGCTGGCGCGGGTGGGGCTGAGCGATCGCGCGAAGGATATGGCGGAGACGCTCTCGGGCGGCCAGAAACGTCGTATCGAACTGGCCAAGGGACTCATCCATTCTCCATCCGTCCTGCTGCTGGACGAGCCCTCGACCGGACTCGATCCTGGGGCGCGGCTCGATCTGTGGCATTATTTGCGCATCCTGCGCGATGAGCAGGGAGTGACGGTGCTGGTGACAACCCACCTGATGGAAGAGGCGGAGCACTGCGACCGGCTGGCGTTTCTGAACGCGGGTAGCCTGGTCGCGCTGGGCAGCCCGGCGGAGCTGAAGGCGGAAATTGGCGGCGACATTGTGCAGTTCGAAACCGTGGATGCAGAAGCCGCGGCGGTGCTGGGCGCGCGCATCACCGACAGATTCGCGGTGGTTCCGACTATTGTCGGCAATGCAGTGCGCGTGGAGCGCGAGCAGGGACATCGCTTCCTGACCGAGGTGGTCGAGGCGTTTCCCGGCGCTATAGAATCCGTTTCGGTTTCGAAGCCGAGCCTGGAGGATGTTTTCATCCAGCGTACCGGGCACCGCTTCTGGCTCGACAAACCTGAGGAGCAATCGTAAATGGCAACCGTATCTGTGCCGACCCACATTCCGGGGAAGGCAGCCCCGCCGAGGAAGGCGGCAGCGGCGACTTCCGCAGCTGCCACTCTATGGATTCCTGCCTATTCTCTGTGGCGGCGGGAGCTGGTCCGCTTCTATCGTCAGAAGGCGCGGGTGGTGGGCGTCATCGCTTCCCCGCTGCTGTTCTGGCTGGTGCTGGGCTCCGGCTTCTCCAAGACATTTCAGAGCCATGGTTCACGTGGCGCGATGTCATCGCAATATCTGAGCTACTTCTTCCCCGGCGCCATCATCATGATCGTGCTGTTCACCGCGATTTTCAGCATGATGTCGCTGATCCAGGACCGGAACGAGGGTTTTCTGCTGTCGGTGCTGGCGGCGCCGATCCGCCGCTCCGCGATTGTGCTCGGCAAGGTGCTGGGCGGGGCGACGCTGGCGGCGATCCAGGGCTGGATTTTTCTGGTGTTTTCACCACTGGCGGGGGTACACACCGGGGCGCTCGGGAATTCTGTACAGTCTGCTGATCATTGCGCTGACTTCATTCTCGTTGACGGCCCTGGGGTTCATGATCGCCTGGCCGATGGATTCGACGCAGGCGTTTCATGCCGTCATCAACCTGATCCTGATCCCGCTGTGGCTGCTCTCGGGAGCGCTTTTTCCGGCGAGCGGCGCTTTCGGGTGGCTGCGATGGGTGATGATTTGCAATCCGCTGACTTACGGCGTGGACGCGCTGCGCAATGGACTTTTTCCGGCGGAGGCGACGACCTTTTCTCCCGAGGTGAATCTGATCGTCACGCTGATATTTTGCGCGGTGGTTTTTGCGGGATCGTGGGCGATTGTGAACCGTCGCACGAACAAGCCGGCCGCTTAGGGCCCAGGCCGGGAGAAATACGGAGTTCCTTCGCTCCGCTCAGGATGACGTACCCGGGAGAGGAATCAGGAAACCAGGAATGCCGGTAACTACGCAAGATACGGCGACCAGTACGCGCGCGCCCATCGCGGGGATTGTGCTGGCGAGCGCGGCCGGAGTCCTGTTTCTGCTGTGGCTGATTTATGTTCATCATGCGCCGCAGCAGTTTGCCGGGCGGATGATGTTTCTTCCGCCGCTGATCGCGCTGCTGAATGGGTTGAGCGCGATTGCGCTGGTGGCGGGGTTTGCCTTCATCCGGCGCAGAGAGATTTCCCGGCACCGGGCGGCGATGATTACGGCCTTCGTGTTCTCCTGCCTGTTTCTGGTCGCCTATCTGGTCAACCACGCGCTGCATGGGGACATATTGTTTGCCGGGCACGGAGTTGTGCGGACGGTCTATTTTTCGATCCTCGCCAGCCACATCGTTCTCTCGATGGTGGCGCTGCCGATCATCCTGATCACGTTTTATTTTTCGCTCAGTGGACGCTTTCCCCAGCACAAACGGATTGCGCGTTTTACTTTTCCCATCTGGCTATATGTCTCGGTGACAGGAGTCGTGGTTTACGCCATGCTGGAGAGATGGGGCTGAGTTTCGGAACCTTATGCCTGTGATCAACAAAATTCCGACCGAAATAACGCCGGGGCCTCCGGTGAAGCTCCCTGGCCGGGAGCTGCCCGAGATTCCCATGGGAGCCCCGCCCGCAGCCGACGATGGCACGCGCGCGCTGCTGCAGGCGGGCTTCTGGATCACGCTGGCGGCAGTGCTGGCGCTGATATCGACCGAGACCCTGTTCGGCGGCGTGGGCATTGATGGTCCGCACACCAATGCAGGCTGGCTGTCCTTCATGTTTGCACTGATGGGCGTTCCCTTCGGGCTGATGCTTCTCGCACTCGGAGTGGCCAAATGGCTGCGGAACCGCCGCCTGCATCGGTAATCATTTCGTCGCGGTGTAATGTGTGCATCTGCCATCCATGTGGAGTGTATGGACGAACTCACGAAAGATTCCGTCCAGGAAATTGAGGGTATCCATTCAAGTTGGATCGCTTTCGAAATCGCTGGCGAAGATCGTCGCCTGATGGCGATGTGCGCCGATGATATCGAACTGTGGCCGCCTGATGCGCAGCCTATGCGCGGACGTGCAGCGGTTTCGGCGCATATGGCGCGCGGGAATACAAGAATTCACTCGATCGAAATTACGGATCGATCTATTCGAGGTGCAAACGGGATTGCTTACCTGACCGCGAACTACAAAACCACGTTCTCCACAACAGAAGACTCCACTCCTCGACAGGTTTTCGGAAGTCATCTGTGGATATTGGGAAAGCCGGCCGGCGCCTGGGTTGTCGTCCTCGTGAGTTGGTCGTTTTGGGATGCAGAAATTGCAAAGGGTGATAAGGAACTATAATGAATTCGCTTCCGAGTGGCGTTCAGAGGGGGACCACATGAAAATCCGTACAAGTGCACTCGCAATTCTGGTGGCAGTGGCGACCCTGCCCATGACAGTTTCCGCGCAAATGACAGGCGGCCATAACGGGAAACCGATGCCCAGCCCGCCGGCCAAGGCTGATGTCCAGTTGAATGGCAAGCAGGTCAGCATCAGCTACAACTCGCCGAGAATGCGGGGACGCAAGATTTTCGGCGGCCTGGTCCCTTACGGCAAGGTATGGCGGACGGGCGCCAATCCGGCGACGACGCTAAAGACGGATGCGAACCTGATGATTGGCAGCGCCAATGTGCCCGCCGGGACCTACACGCTCTATACGCTGCCCTCGCAGGGAACCTGGAAGCTGATCATCAACAAGCAGACGGGACAGTGGGGCACGGTATACAACGAATCCAAGGACCTGGCGCGAGTCGACATGAAGAAGAGCACGCTGCCCAGTCCCCAGGAAAACATGAGCATCAGCTTTGAGGATACGCAAGGCAACCGGACGCAACTGCATGTTCGCTGGGATACGACGGATGTGTGGGTGCCGGTGGTTGCGCAATAAGCCGCTTGCAGAACGGCAGAGATTCGCGGGCAATTCCCGTTATTGTCGCGGCGGGTTTCACCTGCGGCATCCTGGACATCACCGCTGCGTTTATTACGTGGGGCGTCCGTGGAGTGACGCCGTTTCGTCTTCTGCAGGGCATCGCTACCGGTCTGCTGGGCACACGAGCGTTCCGCGGCGGTTGGGAAACTGCCGCGCTCGGCGGCGCGTGCCATTTCCTGATCGCATTTTCGGCAGCCGCAGTCTTCTATGCGGCCAGCAGGAAGCTCAGATTCATGACCCATAGGCCGGTTCTCTCAGGCGTGCTTTATGGCATTGCCGTTTACATCGTGATGTATTGGATTGTGATGCCTCTCTCGCGTGAGTGCGGCCGTCTTTCTCGCTTTCCGCAGAGGCGACTCGCAATCCTGACCCATATCGTTTGCGTTGGTTTACCTATCTCGCTGATCGTGCACTATTATTCACCGCTGGTTTCGCAAGCCGGCAGAATTGAAGTGCAGTAAGCCGAGGATGCACTTCGGACTGCTATCCTATGCGAAACTGAAATCTAGAAAGTTGGTCTTTCATGGCAAAGAGCGTAAACAAGGTGATTCTTTTGGGGAATGTCGGCAAGGACCCCGAGATTAAAGCCACCGGCAGCGGGGTGGTGGTTGCCACATTTTCGATTGCGACCAGTGAGCGATTCAAGGATAAGACGGGCAACTGGCAGGACCGGACCGAGTGGCACAACCTAGTGGCCTATCAGCGCACGGCTGAGATCATCCGCGACTACGTGAAAAAAGGCAACAAGCTCTACGTGGAAGGCCGGCTGCAGACCTCATCCTGGGACGACAAGACGACGGGGCAGAAGAAGTATAAGACCGAAATTATTGTGAGCGATCTCTCGCTGCTGTCCGGGCGCGGCGAAGGTGGCGAGGGTGGGGGCAGCAGCTATGCCAAGTCGAACACGGCCTCGTTTCGATCAGCGTGGCGGCGCGGAGGATTATTCGCAGTCGACGGAGATTACGGACGACGACATTCCGTTTTAGTCGCGAATTTTCGTTTGGGGACACGTCCGCTGACGTAAGCCCCGCGCCCAACTTCGGGCGCCCATTGCTTCACGACCGCCTGGCAGACTGGAACGGCCGAATGACGTATGCAGTTTGCGAGAAATGCGGGACAAGGAAATTCGGGGCTTTTTCCCCTTGCGATCAGTGTGGGTTTACTCCTGTCTCCAGCGGCGATCAGGCCAAAGCAATTTTATTGAGCGATCACCACCACACCCATGCTGAACTGGACGTGCTCACCCAGACAATCCGATCCGGACAGCCGATCGCCTATGATCCAGTGGCCCTGGCGCTGCAGCAACGGACCAATGAAATGCTGGACGCGGACCCGGATGCGCTGTCATGCAAAATCTGCGGCGAGGACGTGGATTGGTATACCGATGTTCTGTGTCGGAAATGCAAGGATCAGAAGCAGAATGTTTGACGATGGAATATTCGTTCCCGCGGCAAATCACTTTGTAGCAACAAAAGCCTCAGGCTCGGTTGAGCCTGAGGCTTTTTTGATCGCTAAAAGTTTTACGCCTCCGCAGCAACCGGATCGATAGCGACGAAGCGGCCGGTGCGGCCGCGATCGATGAAACGCACCCGCCCGTCGATTTTGGCGAAGAGCGTGTCATCGCTGCCGAGACCGACGTTGAGGCCGGGTTTCAGCTTGGTGCCGCGCTGCCGAACGATGATGGAGCCGCCGGTGACAAGTTGGCCGCCGAATGCTTTGACTCCCAGGCGCTGGGAATTTGAATCGCGGCCATTCCGCGAACTGCCGAGTCCTTTTTTATGTGCCATATCTCAATCCTTTTTGTTCAATCCTGATACTAGCTGGCTGAAGTGAAGCTCTGGCCGTCCACCTGAATTTCGTGAATGCGAATCTGGGTATAGGACTGGCGGTGACCCTGCAGCTTCTTGTATTGCTTCTTCCGTTTGAAGTGGAAGACCAGCACCTTTTTCGCGCGGCCTTCGTTCACGATCGAGGCCAGCACCTTGGCGGAACCCGGCTTGGCCAGGCCCTTGCCTTCCTCATTGCTGCCACTCGAGGCCGCAAGGACTTCGGTGAACTCGATGTTGCCATCTTCCTGCGCGAGTTTTTCCACCTTCAAAACATCTCCCGGCGCAACGCGATACTGCTTCCCACCGGTACGAATCACTGCGTACATACATCCTCCAGCACCATGGGGCATACGCCGGTGCGAAAATCTTAGAGTTGCTTCAGGCAATTATGTCGAAACTTGCGAATCACTTGAATCCACCTGCGGCTTACGCAGCAGATCCAGGATTGCAGCGGAATCGTCGAATCATTGCGCCTGTATCGGGCGCAGTACTTGCGGATCGCCTAACCTTCTAAGAATACTGGCGTTTCCCTGAAAGCGTCAACCGTTCTGGGGGGCGAATCTGGCGAAAACGCCCTTCTCGGCGGACTGGAAGAGATAAACGGCCAGGATAGCGATCAACGGCTCCAGCGGGTCGCGAAACCGGGCATGTACGGTGACAAAATAATAGACCAGCGGCACCAGCAGAAAAGCCCAGGCAAATAGCCAGGCGGCAGGAACGCGGCGTTTCAACGCCAGCGCCAGCCCCAGCAGCCCGGCGATGCTGGCAAACGCGAAGTTTGCCACCCGGCCAGCCTCGATGTACCAGGCGTGATCCGACGGGTGGGGCACGCTGATCCAGAAAAAATAAATGCGCTTGATGGTGTTGCGGAGGAAAAGCCCGGGATCGCTGGCGATGAAGGCCTCCGCTTCTCGCCCTCGCATCTGCGCGTAGCCGATCTCGCCTAACTGCCTATAGAGCCGCATCTGGTCCGGGGCCTCGTAGGGGTGGTCATATTCCATCAGAAAACCGAGCGCGCCCGGCCCATTGCCGAGATAGAGCTCCGCGCCGAAGTTGGCCCGCATGGGAATGAAACGGTGGAACACCAGCGCATTTCGCACCGACCCAGGGCGAGATGCACAGCACGAAGATGGCGGCAGATGCGGAGGCGAAGGCGAGTTGCCGCCCTGGACTGCGCGAACCCCAGAGGACCCAGAGTCCGGCGGCCGGTAGAAACAGCAGCAGCGAAGGATTGCTGAGCGCGAGCACCCCCCATAGAAAGCCGAAGAGCAGCCACCGGCGCAGGCTGCGCGATTCCCCGGCGGGCGATGTTTCTCCAATGCCGCGCATGCGGAGCGCAAGGACCAGGATGCAGGTGAAGAGCCAGGTGCTCAGGGTCATCTCCCAGACCCAGCGGACGGCAAACTGCATGGCCGCCGGATAGAGCGCCCAAATCCAGGCCGACCAGACCGCGACGCGGCGGTTGAAGCAGCGGGCGGCGATCTCATACGTGGTGAACGCGGTCAGCGCGGAAAAGAAGCTGTTGATGGTGAGAATCACCCAGCCCGAACGCAGCGTATAGATTCCGAATATTTTGAAAACGCCGGCCAGCAGCAGCGGATAGAGAGGCGCGACCCAGGTTGTCGGGCCGGTATGCCCGTAGAACGGGTCGGCATAGCCGTGGCCGGTCACGAGCGCGCGGGCAATGCGGCCCATCTCGTAACCAAAGGCGAAGTGTTCTCCCGCGGGGCGGAAACGATAGGTATGCGCCAGAGTGATATACAGGACGCGCACGAGAAACGCGACCCAGAAGACGGTCCAGGTCGTCTGAAACCGGGCAGATTCGGAATGTGAGGACGGGACGCGCTTCACGGGATGCAATTTTGTCAACAGAATGGAAATGTCAGCGAGTCAGTCTGGATTTTACTCTTCAAATTGCAAAGGCTCGGGGACCAACCAGGGTAGTGATTGCCGTATTGCCAGCATTTCAGTACACTTAAGGTTCTGGCTGAGCATAAGCCAAGGAGTATATCTCTTGTATCTTATGCGGTGGCAATCACTATAGAATCTGCAGAATCAGGAAACGAGTTATGGCACAGGTATGTGAAATCTGCGGCAAGAAGCCGCAGTTCGGAAACAATGTTTCGCACGCGCACAATGTCACCCGGCGACGCTGGAACGTCAATCTCCAGACGGTGAAGGCGAAGGTGAACACTGCGAGCAAGCGCATTCGCGTGTGCACGGGATGCATTAAGTCAGGCAAAGTCGTGAAAGCATAACCACAGGAGAATCGACGGTATGAGCGATTCAAAATTGCCGGATAGCAAGCCGCAGGTTGAATCCCAGTCACCGCGTTCCCGCAGAGATTTTCTCCGCGCCGGAGTAGCAGGCGCAGGGATGATTGCAGGTGTCGGATTGAATTTTGTGGAACCGCAACGCGCAATGGCCGAAAGCCCCGACAGCCCGGAACAGGCGCTCCATATGCTGATGGAGGGCAATCGCCACTTTGTCTCCGCCGACCTGACCAACTACAACCACGATTTGAAAAATTTACGGCGCGAACTGGCCGGGAAGCAGGAGCCGTTTGCCGGCATTCTTTCCTGCGCGGACTCTCGCGGTCCAATAGCGATGCTCTTCGATCAGACCATTGGCCAGCTTTTTGTATGCCGGGTCGCGGGCAACATGATCACGTCGGAGATCATTGCCAGCCTGGAGTACGGGGTCGCTGTGCTGGGCATCAAGGCCATTCTGGTCCTGGGCCACAGCGATTGCGGAGCGATCAAAGCCGCGATCGCCCACACAAATGCCCCCGGACAGATCAGCTCGCTTTATCCGCATCTCCAGCCGGCCGTCGACAAGGCGGGCCCGGACGCGAAGGCGGTCACCAAGGCCAATGCTCAGATACAGGCGAAACTTTTGAGCGAATCTTCCACCGTGGTTTCCGCCGCCATCAAGGAAAATAAACTGAAGGTCGTCGCCGGGTATTACGACATCGGCAGCGGCGCTGTTACGATTCTCGATTAGGTTAAGAGTGCTCATGGCCGCACGGCCGTGGTCGTCGTCTATCGTTTCAAAGGCGAGCAACTCTGACGAGCGGATCGATCGAATGCGCCAGGAACGCTCACTGGCGCATCGGAGATTTTCGCAAAAGAGAATCTGGCGATGTGGTTCCTGCCACCCTGTCCCTAAATCGCATCATACAGATAGACGTTCGGAGCGATTCCATTTTGGATCAAAGTACTGACAAGCTCGCGCCGGATCAGGACGAAATTGCCGCAGATAATTCGAGGTTTCTTCTCGCTGCCATCGTCGATTCTTCGGACGATGCCATCATCAGCAAAGACCTGAATGGGATTATCACGAGCTGGAATAAGGCGGCCCAGCGAATCTTCGGCTACACACCGGAAGAAATTGTCGGACGGCCCATTCTGCGACTGATCCCAGAGGAACTACATCCTGAAGAAGTCGAGATCCTCAGGAAATTGAAAACAGGAGAACAAATCGATCATTACGAGACGGTAAGGGTCAGGAAAGGCGGCGAGAGGTTTCCGGTCTCTGTCACCATCTCTCCGGTAAGAAACAACAAAGGGCGAGTTGTGGGAGCCTCCAAAATAGCGCGAGATATCAGCGATCGGACAAGACTCGACGATAGCCGTTTTCGTCTCGCCGCCATTGTTGATTCCGCTGATGACGCAATCATCAGCAAAGATCTGAACGGGATCATTGAGAGCTGGAATCAAGGCGCTCTTCGAATGTTTGGCTATACGTCGGAGGAGATGGTTGGCCAGTCGATAGTGCGATTGATCCCCAAGGACCTGCGTTATGAAGAAGACGAGATTTTAAGGAAGTTAAGGGCGGGAGAACGGATCGAACATTACGAAACCACACGGGTAAGAAAAAATGGAGACTTAGTTGAGGTTTCGGTGACGATTTCGCCCATTCGGAACAACGATGGAACGGTGATTGGAGCATCCAAAATCGCCCGCAATATTTCAGATCGCAAACAGATTGAGAAATCGCTGATAGAGTCGGAGAAACTAGCCGCAACGGGACGAATGGCGGCCGCGATTGCTCACGAAGTGAACAATCCTCTTGAATCTTTGTTTAATCTGATCTACCTGGCACGCCAGAACTGCTCTGCCAGCCCAAAAGCTCGGGATTACCTGCTCACCGCGGAAGGCGAGGTCGAGCGCGTCTCGCATATCGCCCGTCAAACCCTGGGCTATTACCGCGATACCGGCTCACCGTCTGAGGTCTACCTCCACGACCTGATTGAAAATGTGCTGACGGTATACCAATCGAAACTTTCTTCCACTGGGATTTCCGTGGAATCGACCTTTAACGATCTGCGGAAGATTTTGGTGAGCAAGGGCGAGATGCTGCAGATTTTTTCGAATGTGATCGCCAATGCCATCGACGCCATGCCACAGGGAGGAAAACTGACCATTTCTCTTCGCCAGATATTGACTCTGGCCGGAAACGGCATTCAAACGATTGTTCGCGACGAGGGGACAGGGATTAGCAATGAGCACCTCGCGAGGATTTTTGAGCCTTTCTTCACGACGAAGGGCAATCTCGGCACGGGAATAGGCCTTTGGGTGACCAAACAACTCGTGGAGCGGAGAGGCGGACAGATCGCGGTCACCAGCGCCACCGAAAATGGGAAGAGTGGAACAACCGTTACCATTTACATTCCATTCGCGCATTAAGGGGAACATGAGGAACCATAGGAGAGAGCATGCTGGAAATCGGGTCCGAATCTATCTACCTTGGTGACGAGGTTGTGCGAGGTCTAACGGGAGATTTCCTCGACGAGACAGAAGCGACAGAGAAGCAACCTGTCAGGCCCAGAGTTCTCGTCGTGGACGATGAGAAGCTGATCGCAGACACCTGTGCCGAGATTCTCGAAGGTGCAGGCTATCACGCAAGGACGGCATACGACGGATGGTCAGCGCTCCAGTTCATGGCAGAGTTTCGGCCCGACTATGTTCTTACAGATGTATTGATGCCTCGAATGAATGGCGTTGAACTCGCCATTGCAGTCAGCAAGATGTCGCCCGAGACAAGAATTCTGCTTTTTTCAGGACAAGCAGGGATCTCGGAGATTTTGCTTCAGGGGCATGAACAAGGGTATGAATTCGAATTGGTTGCCAAGCCGATTCACCCGCTGAGACTGATTGAGCATCTGCAGAGCCTGGAGAACAACGGGTAAATACTCGAAGTGGAAACCTAAACCACCAACGCGTCGATTCCTGCGGGTTAGAAGCAGCCCTTGACGATATCTCAGGCTTCAGCCAGTTAAATGGTGAGCCTGTTCGGCGATATAGGAGCAAGCTGCCACAGGGAAAGCTCGCGCAGCTTCGACAGCCTGCCATCGATTTGAACGCCCAATCGCGGCGCTTTCGCTCCACGAAAATAAACGCGCTTTGTATATGCGACCTGCCGGTTCAGAAATATCTCCAGAACCGATCCATCCACATAGATGTGAACCTCCAATTCGGCCGCCCGGCGTAGATCGATCGGGACCGGCTGATTATCGATGGCGATCGAGTCTTTCTGCGCAGGGTCATAGTGGACCGTGACCCACTCCGCATTCTCTCCGCCTTGTTCGAGCAGCGATACGGAAAAGGCTCCGGCGGCCGTGGGGAGGGTGCAAAGCACTTCGCCGCAGGCACTCTCCAGGAACATCTGCGCAATATGCCGCTGGTTCTGTCCCTCATTCCCGGTGATGGTCAGTCTCTGGTGTTTCCTCCGCAGCGTCTCGACTGCCGAAGCCACATTCACCATCAGCGATCCATCCTCAGCCAGGCTCAGGACACGCGGCAGAGACATCACACCGGCCCAGCCAGCCTGCCTGTATTGATTCTCGGGACACGTCTCCTGGATCCATCCCCAGAGAATGCGATTGCCATCTTTGTCCAGCTGCGACTTCGGGGCGTAAAACGCGCCATGATCTACCACGCCCGTACGCTCACAATGGAACAACATTGTCTTCTTGTCCAGCACGCCTGTCTGCCAATGGGCCTTTCTCTTAGTCGAGCAGATCAGGACATGCTTTCCATTGAGCGCAAACAGATCGGGGCATTCCCACATGTCCTTGCGGTCCACCGGATTGGCTGCGCTGTACACGGCATTGTCTCCGCTGGCAGCGATATGCTGGTACTCCCAGCGCCGCAAATCCTTCGAGCGATAAAGCAGGATCGCGCCGCCAGTCTGCGGCATACCCGTGCCGATGACCGCGTACCAGTCCTCTCCCTCCCGCCATGGAGAAGGATCGCGAAATCCGTTGAGGTGCGGCAGGCCGCCGGGGGGCGCATCAATGACCGGTTCCCGCCATTTCGTCCACGTCTTCAGGTCCGGATCGGTGGAGTACGCCAGGCATTGCTGTTCGAGCAGCGAAATCCCGTTCGCGTGGACAGTCGAGATGTCCTTCGGCGCAATGGAGACGCCGGTATACATTACCGTAACGACTCCGTCGCGGACGGCGGCTGTTCCCGACCAGCAGCCGTAGGAGTCCGGGCCGGGCGTGGGCGTCAACGCCGTTGGCAGGTGTTTCCAGTGCAGCATGTCGAGGCTGACCGCATGTCCCCAGGTCATCTTCCCAAAACAAGGACAGGCCGGATTCGCCTGATAGAACATATGGTACTTTCCGTTCCAGTAAATCGGACCATTGGGATCGTTCATCCAGTTGGAGGGCGCAAGCAGATGGTACTGCGGACGGCGAGGATCCTCTGCCAGATCAGTGCGGGTTCGCCGTCTCGGCATCGCAGCGAGGAGAAATCCACGATCGAGGCAGATCGCCGCCCCGGCAACGATTCCGCGCGATAACAAACTTCTCCTGGTCAAACTTTTTTCGGCCAAGCTCATTATGTTCTTCTCCTCCCGGACATGTTCGCAATCTTACTATCGGCGCGGAGCCGATATCGATACGGAATCTGGACGCGAGCTGTCGAGCGTTCTTCACCGGCACCCCGCATTTGCTCCTCGCCCATTAGTGTTCTATGCTGAGCAGTCTTCCATTCGTTGAATCCTAGCCTATGACTGCCAACGATTCTCAGGACTCGCTCCCGAACATTCTTCCGTCTTCCATCGACACTGCCGCCGAGCGGTTTCGAGCTAACGCCGACGCGATGCGCGCACTATTGGCTGAATTTGAGGCCGAGCAGGCAATTATTCGCGAAGGCGGCGGCGCGAAGGCAATCGAATCGCAGCACAAGAAGAATCGCCTCACCGCGCGCGAGCGGCTGGAACTGCTGCTCGACCAGGGAACGGAATTCACCGAGCTCGGCATCTATGCCGCGCATGGAATGTATGCCGAATATGGCGGCGCGCCCGCTGCTGGAACGATTACCGGAGTAGGTCGCGTGGCGGGGCGGCTGGTGATGATCATCGCCAATGATGCAACCGTGAAAGCCGGCGCGTTTTTTCCCATGACCGCGAAGAAAGTTTTGCGGGCGCAGCACATCGCCATGGAAAACCACATTCCGACGCTGTACCTGGTGGATTCGTCGGGGATTTTTCTGCCGTTGCAGGAGGACGTTTTCCCGGACCAGGACGACTTTGGCCGCGTTTTCCGAAACAACGCGGTGATGTCGGCGCGTGGCATTCCCCAGATGACGGCGATTATGGGAATGTGCGTGGCCGGCGGAGCATATCTGCCAGTCATGACAGACCAGGTGCTGATGACCGAAGGCAGCGGGCTATTTCTCGCCGGCCCCGCGCTGGTGCAGGCGGCGATTGGACAGCAGGTCTCCGCCGAAGAACTGGGCGGCGCGACCATGCATTCGAAAATTTCAGGCACGGTGGATTTCAAAGAGCCGAACGATCATCTCTGCATTGCGCGGTTGCGATCGCTCGTCTCCCGGCTTGGCCATCGACCCGGAGCGCCGTTCGATCGCATCGCTTACGATCCGAAAAAAGATGCCCCCATTATCCGGCGGAGGATCTGCTCGGGATCATGAATCTCGATCCGGCGAAAGCCGCCGCGCACAGCTATGACATGCACGCGGTGATTGCGCGCATCGTGGACGGCTCGCGCTTCGATGAGTACAAGCCGGATTACGGACAGACGCTGATTTGCGGATATGCGCGCATCGGCGGGTTTGCTGTCGGGATTGTCGCGAACCAGAAACAGCATCAAACGCAGACCAGCCAGACGGGCGAAAAGCACATGGAGTTTGGCGGAGTTATCTATCCGGAATCCGCCGACAAAGCGGCGCGTTTCATTATGGATTGCAACCAGAATTTGATTCCTCTGATTTTTCTGCACGATGTAAATGGATTCATGGTCGGCCGGGATGCGGAATGGAGCGGCATCATCCGCTCCGGCGCGAAGATGGTTTCGGCGGTTTCGAACAGCGTGGTGCCGAAGATTTCCGTGATTCTTGGAGGCTCGTTCGGCGCCGGAAATTATGCGATGTGCGGGAAAGCCTATGATCCGCGGTTTATCTTTGCCTGGCCGACGGCGAAATATGCGGTGATGAGCGGCGCTTCCGCGGCGAATACTCTGGTGGAAGTGCGAATCAAGCAGCTGGAACGCAATGGCCATCAACTGAGCGAGGAAGAGAAAAAGGAGCTGTTCGATTCCACCAAGGCGACGTATGACGAGCAGACCGATCCGCGCTATGCTGCGGCGCGGCTATGGGTGGACGCGATCATCGATCCCGCAAAAACACGCGATGCTCTGCTGACAGCGCTTGAGGCCACTTCGCTCAATCCGGAGGTTCCGCGATTCAATCCGGGGATTTTGCAGACGTAGGAAGTTTTTCCGTTTAGGTGCGCCGTGCTCAATCTCGTGATTCGGAGTGAGCGAAGTATCTCGGCATTTGTAGAGAGTGCGAAAAATGCACAGGCTCTTCTCCTTCGGCTAGCTCAGGGTCAGAATGACGACTTTGTATATCTGATGACGGGGTAAACCAAAGATGCTGCGTCGAGAATTCTTGCGGTCTTCATTGGGCGTTTTGGCGACGGCAGCCCTTGTTGACCCCGCAGCGAATGCGACTACATCCCGAACAGGACAAACTCGTCGCATTCTTTACGTGCTGGGCCAATTTGCCAACTCAACTCCGGAGCAAATGCGAACCGTGGTGGAGACGCTGGGCGGCAGCAGTTTCAACGTGCTGATTCTTTCCTTCCTGCAGGCCAACTGGAATCACGGAAAGCTGACGCTTCTCTATAACGGGAATGAATTTTCTTCCTTGCCGCCGCAGGTTCCGGCGCTGCTGGCGCGGCTTCGATCGGGCTTTGGCTCGCGGAAGCAGGTGATGCTATCGATCGGCGGATGGCAGCAGGAGCCCACTTTCGCAGCGATTCGGAGTGCCGGGGTGCCTGCTTTCATTCGCCGCTTGACGGAAGAAGCGATTCGACCTCTGGGTCTAGATGGCATCGATCTCGATCTGGAGCCGCAGACGGGTGGCCTCGACCAGTGGATGGCTGTACACCGGGAGCATGGAAAAACCATCGTAGATCTGACGAATGAATACAAGCGCGTGCATCCTACGCATGTGGTGACACATGCTCCAACTTCGCCAGTGGCGGCCGAATTTTATGCGCAGCCGGCCGCAATCCAGGGTTTGCAAGGCGGTCTGCTGCACGCGGTACAAACGAAACTTGGAAACAACATCGACTGGTTGAACGTACAGCTGTATGAAGGCGGCATTGTTTCCGGCGGAGATATCGCGGGATATTATCGCGACTCGCTGGTAAAGCCATTGATCAGGATTGCCGCGCAGACCGGCGTTGCGAAACCACTTCCCTTCATGGTGCCTTTGTTTGAGCCGCAAGCGAACCAATCACTTGCATTTTGCAGGCGAACAATTCAGTCCATCGATGATCGCTGTTCCGATCTACAGGCAGGAAGAATTATTGGAGCCGCGTTGTGGGATTATCGCCAGGTCGCGCCGTCGATTCGCGACTGGTCGCAGGGACTGGAGACTGCGCTAAGTACCTAGCTGGAGGAGCCGATGACAGGCAGTGAAGTAAAAATTATCGAGTGCCCGCGCGATGCCTGGCAGGGTCTGCCGAAATTGATCCCCGCGCACGTGAAAGCGGAGTATCTTCGGAAGCTGATCGCGGCCGGGTTTCGCCACATCGATGCGGTCTCGTTCGTGTCTCCCCGGACCGTGCCACAGGTGGCCGACTCCGAGCAGGTGCTGCTGCTTCTGCAGCCTCCGGAGGATGTCGAGATCATCGGCATTGTCGTCAACGAGAAGGGCGCGGAGCGAGCCATCGTGACGAAATCCGTGCGCACGCTGGGATTCCCTTATTCAATTTCGCCGACTTTCCTTGAACGCAATCAGCACCAAACGCCGGAAGAGTCCCTGGACGCACTCGACGGTATTGCGGAACTGGCCTTTCAGGCGGGGCTCGATCTGGTCGTGTATGTTTCGATGGCCTTCGGCAACCCCTACGGAGACCCGTGGAGCCTCGATGAGGTTGTGGAAGCATGCAGCCTGCTGACCGAGACCGGTGTCACGCAAATTTCTCTGGCGGATACAGTCGGTGTCGCCAACCCGGAGCAGATAGGCACCCTGATTTCTGCGGTATTGGCGGCAAATCTGCGCGCCGAGTTTGGCGTGCATCTCCACGCGCAGCCCGACCAGGTAGAGGCCAAGGTGCTGGCGGCCTATCATGCCGGTTGCCGCCGGTTCGACATGGCGCTCGGCGGGCTGGGCGGCTGCCCGTTTGCGCAGAATGCATTAGTCGGCAATATTGCCACAGAGCGCGCAGTCAAGGCGCTTGCCGAGGCGGGCGCGCAGCTGCCGAATCTGGAGTCGTTAACGGAACTGCTCTCCGAAACGCGAACGATAGCAGGTGAGTTCGGGCCGACAGTTCAGTAACCGGAAGTGTTACATATCGAATGCCTAGCATTTATATCGTATTGCGATATAATAATATCTGATGAAATCCAGTCGCACCGAACCGGATACAGACCCGTTTCTGTACCGCGCTCTCGCCGAATTTCGCCATCAGCTGCGCATATTTCTTATGGCCAGCGAGAATGCCGCGCATGAGGCCGGACTGCATCCGCAACAGCATCAACTGCTGCTGACGGTGGCCGGCGTACCGGACGAAGTTTGCCCTTCAATTGCGTATGCGGCGGAGTTGCTGGGGCTGAAACACAATACGGTCGTGGAACTGGTGGACCGTTGCGAACAGGAAGGTTTGCTGCAGCGATCCACCGATTCCTCCGATAGACGGCGCGTGTGTTTGCAAATCACGTCGCGTGGTCGAAGAATTTTGGACCAGCTCTCGCAAGCTCATGTGCGGGAATTGCATTCGCAGGCGCCCTGTTTGATGGAGGCGCTGCGAAAAGTTTTGCGAACAGAGACAAAAGCGACAAGAATTCCGCAGTCGCAAGAAAGCAGATGAAAGACTTTTGATGGCCGATACGACCGTATTTAAACCGAAGACCAAGATACGTGACCGGGTGCTCGAAAACCCACTCCTGCGCAAATACTTCCCCCTGGTCCAAGAGGATTTGACGGCGACGTACGCGCGCGATCTTTCGAAGTGGCTGTTGATCTCGCCCATTATCGGCTTGACGACGGGTCTCGCGGTGACCGGCATCGCCGTCGTCATTTTGAAGAAGTTATGGCCGCCGCTGCTGAAGTATTTCCTGGGTCATGTCTGGGCGATTGTGCCGGTGCTGACGGTGGCGTTTGCGATCACGGGACTGATCATGCAGTACCTGACCCCGGATCCCGATGAGCATTCCACTGAAGAAATCATCCGCTCCTATCATGAGCACGAAGGCGACATCGATCTCCGCTCGTTCTTCCCTAAGATCGTTGCGGCTATCACTACGGTAGGCTTTGGCGGGAGCGCGGCACTGGAAGGGCCGAGCATTTATGGCGGCGGCGCGATAGGTTCGTGGCTGTGGGCCAAGCTGCAGCGCTTCGGTCTGGAACCCCGGCACCGTCGCATTATGCTGATCAGCGGCGCGGCGGCTGGCATGGCGGCGGTTTTCCGGGCGCCGATGACCGGCCTGGTTTTCGCACTGGAAATGCCGTACAAGGATGACCTGGCGCATGAGGCGCTGCTGCCGTCTCTGATCGCATCTGTCGTTTCTTATGTAACCCTGGCGTTCTTTCTTGGAGCAACCCCGCTGTTCAATTTCGCCAGCGCCACATCGTTCAAGGGACGCGATCTTCTGTGGTGCGCTCTGCTCGGCGCTCTTATCGGACTGGCGTCCATGGCGTTTACCATCACCTTCCGCCGGGCGCGGGTGTTCATGGTGAACCTGGCCATCCCCCACTGGATGAAACTTACGATGGGCGGTTTCCTGACAGGTCTTTGCGGGCTAGTGTTTCTTTCGATCTATCATGGGTCGCTGGTGCCATTGGGAGCGAACTACGAAGCGGTCGGGCAGATTCTCGGCCATCACCACAGCACGCTGGAGCTGATTGTTTTTGGAATTTTCAAACTGGCGGCGACATTGTTCACGCTTGCCAGCGGCGGCGTCAGCGCCATGTTCGTGCCGCTGTTCCTGACCGGCGGCAGTTTTGGAATGGCCTTCGCGCAGATCATTCATGCCCACTCCGTGGAACTATACGCGGCCGTGGGCATGGCGGCATTCATTTCCGCCGGTTACAAAACACCGCTGGCGGCAGTGGTGTTTGTGGCAGAAGCTACGGGCGGACATGCATTCATTGTTCCATCGCTGATCGGCGCGGCGGTGGCGTATGCGATTTCGGGCGAGGCATCGGCCTCCGGGGACCAGCGCCAGCATGAAGGAGTTCGCGTCCAGGAACTGCGCAATATTTCCGTTGCGGAAGTCATGCAGCAAGAGGTGATATCCGTGGTTGCTTCATCCACTCTGCGGGAATTTGCGGACAATGTATGCTTGCACCATCGCCACATCGCGTTTCCAGTTGTGGATGAGAGCGGCGTACTCGGGATAATTTCAGTATCCGCGCTTGGACTGGTCCGCCCAGAAGAATGGTCGACCAGGACGGTTGCGGATCTGATGGACCGGAAGGTAAAAAAAGTCAATGCGAATTACGATCTCATGGCGGCTCTGCGGCTGCTGCTCAGCGAGCGCGGACAGCATATGCTTCTGGTGACTTCCGAGGACGGGAAGCTGGCGGGAATCCTGACCAAGACCGATATATTGTCGGCGTTGAAGTCTCGTGAGGCCTCTCGGCAGGCATCAAATTTCACGGAGATTTGATGGAAGCGGTCCGGGGACGGGCGCCGCAGAAATAATGACCCCTATCCCGTGTAATGGGAACTGAGCTGGATCGATTGCTCCCGCGCCTTCCGCCAGACTCGACAATGCATCTGTCTCGGCTTGCACGCTCGACGTGACCGGGATGCGAAGGGAATTCGATGGCCGATCTGCCGCACTTCGATAACGCGTCCGCCGAAGCCAGGCTTCCGAAGAGGGGCCAGTTCGGTATCGCGTTGGAGCCGGAGGTGGTCAAGATAAGCGCCTACGCTCTTCTCATCGGATTTGTCGGCGGTCTCGTCGCTCAGGGTCTGCTGGAGCTGATCACTTTTTTTACGAACATTTTTTTCTTCGGAAGGTTTTCTTTCGCCGCCGCCAGTCCTGCGCATAACCATCTCGGCCTCTGGGTAATCCTGATTCCGCCCATTGGCGGATTGGTCGTGGGCCTTATGGTGCATTACTGGGAGCCGACGCTGAAGGGCCACGGTATCCCCGAAGCCATGGAGGCGGTGTTGTTCGGCCACAGCCGCATGCGGCTTCGCGTAGCCTTCTTAAAACCGCTGGCCACAGCCTTCGCGATCGGTACCGGGGGACCGTTCGGCGCGGAAGGGCCGATCATCCAGACCGGGGCCGCCATCGGATCTCTCTTCGGGCAGGCCGTGGGACTGACGCCCTATTACCGGCGCGTTCTTCTGGCAGCGGGTGCGGCGGCCGGCATGGCGGCCACATTTACCGCGCCGCTCGCCGGCATTCTGGTGGCTGTGGAACTTTTGCTGTTTGAGTTTCGCGCCCGCTCCTTTATCCCCGTGTCCTTTGCGGCAGCGGTAGCGACGGGTGTCCGCATTTATTTTGTCGGTTGGGCGCCGCTGTTCGCCACGCCCGCCTTTAAGCTACGCGATATGAATGAGCTGTGGCTGTTCGCGTTGATGGGCGTTCTGATGGGGCTGGTCGGTATCGCGATGATTCGCGTGCTCTTCTGGCTGGAAGAATTTTTCGACAATCTGCCGATCAAGCGCGCCCTGATCTGGTCGCCAGTGATTGGGGCGTTTGCGCTGGGTATTATTGGATACTTTTATCCGGAGGTGTTCGGCACCAGTTACGACACTATTCGTTACATGCTGAATGACCGCCTCACGGCGACGAGTTTGCTGGGCATTTCCGTAGCGAAATTCTGGGCGCTGACGATTTCGCTCGGTTCCGGCACAACGGGCGGAGTGTTTGCTCCGTCCTTGGTAGTCGGCGGAGGCCTGGGAGCGGTGTATGCAATGGCATGGCACCATTTCTTTCCTCACTTTGTCAGCGATCCCGCATTTTACTCGTTGGTGGCCATGGCGGCTGTATTTGCAGGCATAGCCCGAGCCCCGTTTACCAGCATCGTATTTCTATTTGAACTGAGCCACAATCCGAACTCGCTGCTGCCGCTGATTGTCTGCGTCATGGTTGCGGATGGATTCGTCCGTTTGTTCAGCACCGACTCCATCATGACTGGCAAACTGGTGAAACGCGGCTTGATCGTGCTGCAGGACTACTCTGTGCCGGTCCTGATGCGCTCGCGGATCGATCAGGTCATGCGCAAAAAATTCAACGTGATTCCCGCCGACGCGGAACTGCGGACCATCCTGCAGGAATATTCGCATGAGGGTTCAGAACTGATGCCAGTTATCGAAACGGATGGTTCTCTGGTGGGCATCGTCGAAGCACACGATCTTCTACAGCATGAAACTCCCGACCATCACTTCAAAATGCGGGAGCTCGCACGGCAGGATTATGTGATCGCTTATCCTGGGGAGTTGGTTGACCGGGTGAGCCGCGACATGATGCTGCAGGATGTCGAAAACATAATTGTCGTGGAGCCCGATGGCAAGGGAAAACCAATTGGCATCGCACGCGCCAACGATATTCTGCAACTGCGCCGGTGGCTTATGTATGAGGAAAGCCACGAGACCGCGGTTCCAAAACTGAAGAAGCCGGTAATTGACGACACGACTGACGAATGACACGACGGAACCTGCTGGAGGGTGAAGTCGATAACCCGGCTGTATCCAAATACAGATAGCTCGGAATTATTCCGCCAGCTACCATGTTGCTTTCATAAAGTTTGTTCCTTCCGGAGCCTGCGATGTCCTATCAAACCTTGTATGTGACAGAAACGGAAAGAGTCGTCACCGTCACGCTGAACCGCCCGGAGCGCCGCAATGCCCTCAATCCACAAATGATTGAAGAGCTGGTCGAAATTATCGACGGCATGGCCCGCCGCAGTTGCGGTGTGATGATCCTGACCGGAAGAGGCGCGGCTTTCTGTGCCGGGCTGGATATTGAGCATCTTAAGTCATTGGTACATAAATCGCCCGCAGAGCATCGCGAGGATTCGCAGCGCGTGGCGCACCTGTTTCGAAGCTTATATGATTTGCCGCTGCCGACGATTGCCGCGGTGAACGGCCACTCCATTGCCGGCGGCATGGGGCTGGCCACGATCTGTGACTTTACGTTGTCGGTACCGGAGGCGAAGTTCGGATATACAGAGGCGCGCATTGGGTTCGTGCCGGCGATGGTCTCTTCATTTCTGGCGCTGCAGGTAGGCGAGAAAAAGGCGCGGGATTTATTGTTGACGGCCCGACTGATCTCCGCCGAAGAGGCCCGGCAGATGGGCCTGGTCAATGAGGTCGTGAACGAGTCAGGATTAATGATGCGTGCCAGGCAATTGGCACATCAACTGTTACAGAACAGCCCGGAATCACTGCGGGCTACGAAAAAACTGTTCTCCGAACACACGAGAGAGCAGCTGGATCGGCAGCTGCGGGCCGCTATCGAGTCGAATGCCAGCGCACGCGGCAACCTGGATTTCCAGGAAGGAATTTCCTCATTTCTGGAGAAGAGAACGCCGAACTGGCACGCTCACAAGCAGGAGAAGGCGTGACCGAAATTTCCTCCAAACGAGAGAAGGACCAGCAGACGGCACGCAACGGTGTGAATGCAGACCGAGCGATCGGCGAGACGAGGATTCGGGTGCGTTATGCGGAAACCGATCAGATGGGCGTGGTCTACTATTCGAATTATCTGGTCTGGTTTGAAGTGGGCCGGGTGGAATTGCTACGCGAACTCGGCTTCGAATACAGACGAATGGAAGCCGAAGATGACTGCCTGATCCCTGTGGTCGAAGCGAATTGCCGCTACAAATCGCCGGCCCGTTATGATGACGATCTGACGATTGAGACCGAGGTGGCGCACATAAAAACTTCAGTGCTGAAGTTTCGCTATCGCGTTCTACGCTCGATGGATGGCCAGCTGCTGGCGGAAGGAGAGACTGTCCATGTTGTAACGGACAGCCAGATGAAAAAGCGCGCGCTGCCGGAGAAGTATGTTGAGCGGCTTAGGAGTTTGCGGGGCGATCCGAGAACCTAGGTAGTTGGCAACATGCAGTTCCCTCCGGGGCGGAAGCCGAATCCGTTTACTTGTCACGGCGGGACTGAGATCCCACTTCCAACCGCTATGCGGCGACGCCGCGCGGCTTCACATTCGCCCGGATGAATTCCACCGTGGTTTCGAGAGCGGTTCCCGGACCGAAGATGGCGGCGACGCCCTGCTGCTTCAGAAAATCGATATCCTGTGCTGGAATGGTCCCGCCGAGAACGACGAGAATGTCATCTGCTCCTCGCTCTTTCAGCAGTGCCATCAAACGCGGGACGATTGCGTTGTGCGCACCGGAAAGAATGCTTAGCCCGATGCACTGCACATCTTCCTGAATCGACGCATTCACGATCATCTCCGGCGTCTGGCGGAGTCCAGTGTAGATGACTTCCATCCCTGCATCGCGCAGCGCGCGCGCAATGACTTTCGCGCCACGATCATGGCCGTCCAGACCGGGCTTGGCGACCAGAACGCGAATGGGAAATTCATTTACCTGTATGCTCTGAGGCGGTGTTGTCACTCAAGCTCCTCGAGACCGGTTGACCTTACGTCCAACTGGCTTCTTCATAGGTTCCGTATACGTCACGCATGGCTTCGCATATTTCGCCGACGGTCGCATAGGCGCGCACGCAATCCAGAATAAACGGCATGGTATTGGCATCAGAGATTTTTCCCGGCGTGGCGCGTGGCTCCTGGGCTGCCGCATGGCGTAGAGCCACCAGCCGCCGTTCAACTTCCTGATTCGAACGACGTTTTCGCAGCTGCTGGAGCTTGGCTGTTTGAGATTCTCGAACGCTTTCTCCGATATACAGAATCTCAGGCGAAGTCTCCTCCACCACAAAATCATTCACGCCGACGATGAGCTTCTCGCCGGCCTCGACGGCACGCTGATATTGATAGCTGGATTCCGCCAGCTCTTTCTGGGGAAAGCCCTGTTCGATGGCGCGAACCATGCCGCCCATCGCGTCCAGCTTGCCGAAATAGTCGAATGCGCCCTGTTCCATTTTCAGGGTGAGATTCTCGACAAAATAGGACCCGCCCAAGGGATCGACGGTCTGGGCAACGCCGGACTCATAAGCGAGGATTTGTTGGGTGCGCAAGGCGATACGCGCGGCCTCTTCCGTCGGGAGAGCAAGCGCTTCATCGTAGGAGTCGGTGTGCAGCGACTGCGTTCCGCCCAGCACGGCGGCAAGCGCCTGGATGGCGACCCGGGCAATGTTGTTCATGGGCTGCTGCGCCGTCAGCGATACGCCTGCGGTCTGGGTGTGGAAGCGCATCAGTTGCGAGCGCGCATTCTTCGCGTGGAAGCGCTCCGTCATCAGGCGATACCAGATTTTTCGAGAGGCGCGGAACTTGGCGATTTCTTCGAAAAAATCATTGTGTGAGTTAAAGAAGAAACTCAGGCGAGGCGCGAAATCATCGACGTCAAGACCGCGGCGCAGTGCCCATTCGACATATTCCACGCCATCGTAGATGGTGAACGCCAGTTCCTGCAGCGCTGTCGAGCCTGCCTCCCGAATGTGATAACCGGAGATGGAAATCGGGTTGAACCTGGGGGTGTGAAGTGCGCCGAATTCGAAGGTATCGATCACCAGGCGCATGGAAGGCGCAGGCGGATAGATGTATTCCTTCTGCGCAATGTATTCCTTCAGAATGTCGTTCTGTAGCGTGCCGGAAATTTTTTTCCAGTCCGCGCCCTGCTGCTCCGCGACCACCAGATACATCGCCCACAGCACGCTGGCGGGGGAGTTGATTGTCATGGAGACGGTCGTTTTTTCGAGATCGATGCCGGAAAAAAGTACTTCCATATCTTCAAGCGAATCGATGGCAACGCCGCATTTGCCGACTTCGCCTTCGCTGTTGGCATGGTCGGAGTCGTAGCCCATCAGAGTGGGGAGATCGAAAGCGACGGAGAGGCCGCTGCCACCGTGCTGGAGCAGATATTTGTATCGCTGGTTGGTCTCCTCCGGCGTGGCGAAGCCGGAGAACTGCCGCATGGTCCATAGCTTGCCGCGATAGCCGGTAGCGTGGATGCCGCGCGTGTAGGGGGGCTGGCCGGGATGGCCGAGATACCGCTCCGTATGCTGGTCCCAATCGGCCGGCAGATCCGCGGGGGTGTAGAGTCGCTCCACCGGAACGCCGGAGATGGTGGTGAATCGGGCGGTGCCATCCTGATTGCGGTTGGTTCCAGTATTGGCGCCGATGGCAGATTCCGGAGACTTCTTGAGCGTTGGCTCCAAAATGGTTTCCATCCATTGCTGCTCAGCGGCAGAGACGGTCCGTGTGATCTCGGCGGAGGTGTTCACGCTTTGAGGGATGTCTTCAGCGGGGGTTTGCGGCATACGGACCTCAGACTGCTGCAAGCATTGGGAAACCTTTCAGCATAGGGTATGGACCCCATGATAGGCAATCCGTATTGCAGTTCAGATAAAAGCAAATCTGATTTTTGTTTTGACAGATACGATGAGCGTTAGTCACCCAGGAGGAAGAGCAATATGTCATCTGTTATGAAAGCGACAGGCACCAAAGCTCGCGGCCATCAAACCCAGTGGGCTGCGCAATTCGCTGTAGCTAGCGAGCTGTGCAAGCGCGGTTATGAAGTTGCTTTCACCTCGGGACATGCAACACCCGTCGCCGATCTGATGGCGGTCAGCCCGATAAGCAAGGAAATGTTTCTCGTAGACGTGAAGGGGCTGTATCGAAGGAACCCTTGGCTCATCAAGCGTCAGCCCCAGCGGGCAAATCTGTTCTATATCCTTGCTTATGTGCCCGCAGATGAGCCCAACCAATTTTTCATATTGACGCAGCAACAGGCAACCCAACTCATTCAAGACGAACTAAGTCGCCTAAAACGGGCAGATAGCTACCGCGTAACGGGGTTTGGGTGGAAACTGGCGCTTCCCCATCATGAGGCCTGGCACCTGTTACCGAAATAGTTCAAACTGTCCCGCCACTCCAACAGAGTGATGAAGGCGCAATACAGAACCGCTAATCTTTCCACGCTCCCAGTTGCTTCCGTAACATGACCAACTGCCCAACGTGATAGCTGGTGTGGTCGCCGGCCAGAAGAATTTCCCGCAAAATGGTCTGATCTTTTCCCCAGGGAATTCTGGCGTACAAATCCACGCTGGAATTTTGGATCAGTTTTTCAAATTCCTTAAAATCCTTTTTCATCGCCTTCACAGATTCGTTCCAGGCCTCGGCTGATTCCGGCGCGTCGTTTTTTGGCCAGTAAGTGTCGGGCCATTTCCGCGCTTCGTAGTTGGGGTTGGTGGAAAAATCCAGCAAGTCATGCAGAGCGATCCGAATGTGTTCCAGAAGCTGCCAGGCGGTGTGGGGCGCGCCTTCGGGCTTTTTCGCATACAGCGCAGGAGGAAAATCCTTGATGGCATCCCAAATACTGGCATGGGCGCTTTCGCCCTGCAGAAACTCCAACAGCGCTTTTCGAATGATGCGGTCCTTATCGGGCATGGCGCCTCCAAGTTCAATCTTCCACATCGAATAAGATGCGTCCCCAAAGATCGCGTTTCGTACAATACAGAAACAACTAGTATGGCTACATCCAACGGACGGCCCGAAGAAAATGTGCAGCCACGGCGATGCTGTTCCCCGCGAGCGCGGGTGTCTTCGCATACTGCTCTGGCACATTTTCTGATTTTTCTAACGATTTTCTATAGCTTCCCGCAACCGTCCGAAGCGTATTCGTTCCTGACCCATGAGGATATGGTGGATGTCGCGTGGCACGGCTCGATTCGGCCCTTGCTTCTGGCGCGTTTTCCGACCGCGACCCAAGCGCAATTGCACGAGGCGCGTGCCTATGCTTATGGCGGCGCGACGATCCAGGATATGGGATATTACCCATTCGGGCACCAATTCTTCAGCAATCTGACGCATTATGTGCGGCCGGGTGAATTTATCGACAACCTGTTTCGCGACTCGCAAACAGTCAACGAATACGCATTCGCCATCGGCGCGCTGGCGCATTTTGTGGGAGACAATAACGGGCACAGATATGCGACCAATATTTCCACGCCCATTGAGTTTCCCACGTTGGGAAAAAAGTATGGACCAGTGGTGACGTACGACCAGAACCCGCATGCGCATGTTCGCACAGAGTTCGCCTACGATATCGAGCAACTGAGCCAGCAGAACTTTGCCCCTCCCGGCTATTTGCGCTCGGCTGGTTTCTTGGTCCCGCGCAGGCTGCTGGAGCAGGCTTTCTTCGATACGTATGGCCTGCGCCTGCGTCGGGTTCTGGGGCGCCCCGTCCCAGCCATCCACAGCTACCGGTCGTCGGATGAAAACTTTTTACCAAAGATCGCGCAGGCCGAGGTTCTGATCCATCACGCGGATTTTCCACGCGAGGACGACACTCCGGCGTTCCACCAGTTCATGATGCGCCAATCCCAAGCCGCGGCGGAGAACAAATGGGACCAGTTCAGCCGCAAGCCTGGGTTTGAGGTGCATGTCATCGCGATTATCATTCGCATCCTTCCAAAGATCGGGCCGATTTCCAATGCCGCCATCCGCGGGCCGAACGCGCAAACGAACCGGTGGTACATCGAAAGCATGAATCGTTCCGTCGACGACTATGAGGGTTTGCTGCAACGGCTGACAAAAAACCCACGGAACTCGCTGGATTTGCCTGACCGCGATTTAGACACTGGAGACCCAGTCCGTCCGGGAGCCTATCCGTTGACAGACAAGACATACGCTCAGCTGCTGGCGATGTTGACGGCACAGCCGGGCCGGACGATTCCCAGTGGACTGCGCCAAAACATTCTCGATTATTATTCCGATCCAGGCGCGCCGATTACGACAAAGAAAAACCCCAAGGCATGGAAACGGGTGCAGACGGAGTTGACGGTTCTGCAGGGCATGAATACGCTGGGCCACCCATAAGGATTATCGGAGAGTGCGACGCATTGGGTCCGGTACCGCTGGCGAGTCCGATAAGGTTGCATCGGGAGGACATCGCGACGCAATGCTATTGACGCAATCTTCTTGTGGCCGAACAATACCTGTATGAAATCATCCGCCGGCTCACGTTCCAGCGCGAACGATCTTGGGTTGCTGCTGCTCCGCATTTTTCTCGGCGGCAGCCTTTTCCTGCGTCATGGGTTGGAGAAGATCACCCACTTTCATCAGATGTCGGCTCATTTCCCCAATCCAATTCATATCGGATCTCACACAAGCCTGATTTACGCGCTGATTTCCGATGGGGTCTGCTCCCTGCTCACAGTATTGGGTTTGGGGGCGCGGCCGGCGGCACTGATTATTGCGGTCAACCTTGGCGTGGTCTTCTGCCTGGTTCATCATTTTGCATTCTGGAGGGGAGATGGCGAACTGGTGGTCGTATACATCGGCGGATTTCTGGCGCTCTTCTTTACCGGCGCGGGACGCTTCAGCCTGGATTGGAAGTTCTGGGGCCGCAGTTAAATCCTGAACGGGAAATCCGGATTGCCGTTCCTGCCGCCCGATCAGCACGCATTCCTATGCGGCTTGCGCAAGAATTCCTGACGACTGCAGCGCCGGTCAGGCAGGTCGCTGCGGCAACGCTGGGGAGAGACCAAAACAATTTGAATGAATCGTTCGATTCCCCGCACGTAATCAAGTCTTGCGCCTGGGTTCCATGATGATCTGACCCAGGGATCTGCCACGGGCGCGGAGTCTGCGACAGGCGCGGTCAAAAAATAACTGGGCTGGCCCATTGGCCAGCCCAGTTATTGGAGATAAAAGTTCAGCTTGCGATCGGACCTGGCGGCCTGCTGGTAGCTGCCTCGACCGGCCAGCCGTCGGGCCCCATCACGTTCTTGACCAGGTCGAGAACGCCCGTCATGAACGAAGGAGGATAGCTGACCGCAACCTGGCCTGCGGGGTTGCCGAGGGTCTGAGCGATCTCATTCCACCGCATGAGCGGAGAGGTAGAGGGCACCGTGACCAGCCGGCGTGCAGGTTCGGGCCGCAGGAAGTATGCGCACCAGATGGAAATGGAAGCGAGGTTAACAATTTCAAGAGCAAGGTTGGCGCCACTTGACAGACTGGGGATACTGGTCAGAATCGCCGCGTTGACAAGAGTGCCGGTCGCCATCAGCCCCAAGCCGAAGGTTACGCCGAAGATGCGGCTGCCGAAGGGAACACCCAGTGTGCGGGAGGCGAAGGCCAGGAAGGTTAGCAGGCATAGAGCCAGGACGCTCTGAGAGCGGGCAATGATCTGACTGGCGGCGAGGAGGAGACTGATGCCGCTTTCATGGGCAGTTGTGCCGGATGCACAGGCCAAAACCGCCGAAACGACGACAGCCCAGAAGAAAATGGTTCGTCCCATCTTCTGTACGCCCGGAATCGAGCGAACCGCATGACGGAACATCTCATGCATGATTCTGAGAACAAGAACGCTTGCGACAATAAAGCACGGCCAGTACGTAAAGAAATAGAGCGCGTACGCATGTAAACTGGAGATCAGACGGATATGGCCAGCGAAGCCCTCTGCCAGCAACACCACTTGGGTGGCAGTTTGGAAAATCAAAAATTGCCAAAGGGCAGGGTAAATCCGATTCTTTTGGGCGCGATACACACAATAAATCGCGGCCGTGAGAAATATGATTTCAGCAATGATTGGGAATGCAAAATGTTGCCATACCGACATAGGCTGTCTCCACCTGTTGGGGGCAGGATACCCCATAGGGCCTGGGGAGACAACATAATAATGTCAGAATAGCCAGTTTTGGAGCAGAATTCCCAAAGCGGGCTACTTAGAACTTGTCCATGCCGCAGGAGGATTTGCCAGGATTGCAGGACGGCATCGGGGCAGCAGCCATGCTGGCAGTCATCGTGGTAGCGGCGGTGGTTGGGGCAGTTTTGGTGGCGAGCATATGATCGGCGGCAAAACCGGTGATCAGCATTCCGAGGACGAGGGCGCGAACGGCGATTTTCATGAATATGCTCCTTTAGTAACCTTGCACTGTGACATTTGCGCTTGGCGCGCCTGACAATTTCGAATATAATCCGACTGGGTGTTAAGTCTACCATTCCCTACAATATAGCGACATATTTACCCATTTTATTACCGAAGTAACGTGTTACAAGTTGATTAACGCAAGACCATGCGAAAGATCCGCAATATGTCCTTCATCCTGCTGCCCTTCCCTGTCTAACCGCAAAGTTGTATACACCGCTGTCCAAGATAGATTTAGCTGTTCATGAACAGCCAGCTATCTGAGCGCACATCCAAATTCCCCGCTGGCACGTACTGCACCGCTATTGGCCAGAAAGTCAACCAGGCTGAGCTTCGCCCAGCGGGAAAAAGCGCAGACGGTAGGAATCAGTGTTGCTTCTATGCCGAAATCGCCAGTGATCGGGTGAAGAGATTTGTGCATCTAAACGCGAGTCAAAGTTGTACTCAGCGCCGTCAAGCGCACCTGCCAATAGCTTGTGATGAAGTTGGATGCGGCCCTATCCATGACAGGCACTTTGCATTCGCTTTTCCTCAATAATTCGCGAACACGAGGTGGCGAAATCCCTCTGAAGCCGGCTCCGCTGCGTGGTAAAATAAAAAAGAGCCCCTCTCCGGATAAATCCTTTTGAAATCAGCCTTTTGCCTGATATTTGCAGCAGATAATTCAAAAGGTGCTCAACCGGAAGAAAATGGCTTTCAATCTGTTTCCCCGGAGTCCCATGGCAGAAAAGGCAATCGTCAATCCAGACATGACAGGAACGATCGCGGGCACTGATCTCGCTTCCATGAGCAGCGTGGCGAATGACGCGGAAGCCCGTTCGACAGCGCAGTCGGCAGCCCGGCAGCGCGCCAGCGATAAGTACACGGGCGAGAACATCAAGGTGCTTGAAGGTCTGGAGGCGGTACGTCTGCGTCCGGCAATGTACATTGGCTCGACTGGTGAGATGGGTCTGCACCATCTTGTCTATGAGGTCGTGGATAATTCCGTCGATGAGGCGATGGACGGCCATGCCACCCGGGTCGATGTCACCATCCATGTAGATAATTCGATCACCGTGGTGGACGATGGACGCGGTATTCCGGTCGACGAGATGGCGTTGCCCAATGGCGATCGCCTGCCTGCTGTGCAGGTAGTCCTGACGAAGCTACACGCCGGAGGAAAGTTCGACGCGTCCACCTATAAGGTGTCGGGCGGACTGCACGGAGTTGGCGTTTCGTGCGTCAACGGATTGAGCGAGGAATTTGAAGTCGAAATCTGGCGCGACGGGCACACGTATGAGCAGGAATATGCGCGCGGCATTCCGACCACGAAGCTACAGACGACGGGCACCAGCAAAAAGCGCGGCACCAAAATTCATTTTCTACCCGACAAGACGATCTTCGCGGTCACGGAATTCAATTACGACACGCTGGCGCAAAGGCTCCGCGAGCTGGCTTTCCTGAACAAGGGTCTGGAAATCTCCTTGACCGATGAGCGCACCACCGATCCGAAGACTGGAGAAGCGAAACGTACTGATTTCAAGTACACGGGCGGGATTGCGGAGTTCATCAAGCACCTGAATCGCGGCAAGCAGACACTCCACGACAAACCGATTTACATGGAGGCTGAGCGCGACAACGTGGTGATGGAAATCGCGCTTCAGTATAACGACGGCTACTCGGAGACGGTCTTTACGTTTGCCAACAACATCAACACCGTCGATGGCGGAACCCACCTTTCCGGATTTCGTACGGCGCTGACGCGCACCATCAACGCGGCCGGTCAGCAGATGGGTCTCTTTAAAGACCTGAAGGAAAATCTTTCCGGAGATGATGTTCGCGAGGGCCTGGTCGCTGTGATCAGCGTGAAGCTGCCGCAGCCGCAGTTTGAAGGGCAGACCAAAGGCAAGCTGAATTCCGACATCAGCGGCACGGTGCAGCAGTTTCTGAATGAGCGGCTGGGGATGTTCCTGGAACAGAATCCGCCGATCACCAAGCGCATCATCAATAAGGCGATTGAGGCGGCGCGCGCGCGCGAGGCGGCGCGCAAAGCACGCGACCTGACGCGGCGCAAAGGTGCGCTCGACGGCGGCGGGTTGCCGGGCAAGCTGGCCGACTGCAGCGAGCGCCGGCCGGAACGCTGCGAGCTGTACCTGGTTGAAGGCGAGTCCGCAGGTGGAACGGCGAAACAGGGGCGGGACCGGCGATATCAGGCGATTCTGCCGTTGAAGGGCAAAATTCTCAACGTCGAAAAGGCCCGCTACGACAAAATGCTGGGCCATGAGGAAATCCGCGCCATGATTACGGCGCTCGGCTGCGGCATCGGCAAGGATGATTTCGACGCCAGCAAGCTGCGTTACGGCAAGCTGATTCTGATGACCGATGCCGACGTCGACGGCTCGCACATCCGCACACTGCTGCTGACCTTTTTCTTCCGCCACATGATGGAGCTGATCAAGCGCGGTCATGTCTACATCGCGCAGCCTCCGCTCTACCGCATTAAGAAAGGCAAGTTTGAGCAGTACATCAAGGACGACCGCGAGTTTGTGGATGTGATGGTGAAGCGCGCCTCCGACGGCATGGTGGTCCGTTACGGGGACGGCGGGGCCAGGCTGGAGGGTCCGGCGCTGACGCGCTTCATGGGCCATCTGAATGAGTATCTCGGCTTTTTTGAGAAGGTGGACAAGCGGATTCGCAATGAAGAGGTCACCGCGTTGCTGGCGAAACTGGAGTTGCTGAAGCGGGCCGATTTCGAAGGCCGCCCCGAGGCAGCTCCGCAGAAGATGGTCAAGCTGCACAAGGCTCTGAAGGGTTTGACTTCGAAGTACCAGTTCAAAGCCGTCGGGGAGCCGGTGTACGACGAGGAGCACCAGAACTTCTCGCTGCGATTTACGGATGCGCAGGGAGCGGAGCGCCGCATCGACTGGACACTGGCAACCGCGCCTGAATACCGACAGATGATGGCGAAGTATACGCAGATCAAAGATCAGCTCGAAGGGCCGTTTGTCATCGAGTACGCAAAGAAGGCTGCCGCTGTGGAAGAGGCCGAAGCCGACGGTGCGGAGACGATCGGCGAGGCAGCGGAGGAAGCGGTGGCGGCTCCGGGCAAACAGCCGGCGGCGAAGCGCGTGGCGAAGGGGCCGCAAGACCCGGTTGAAAAGCAGTCGCCCCGCGAGCTGTTCGAGTATGTCATCGAGCAGGGTCGCAAGGATTACCAGGTGCAGCGATACAAGGGACTGGGGGAGATGAGCGATTCTCAGCTATGGGAGACGACGATGGACCCGGAACGGCGCACGCTGCTGCAGGTGAAACTGGAGGATTTGGCGGAGTCGGAGCAGATCTTCTCGACGCTGATGGGCGAGGATGTGGAAGCGCGGCGGAAGTTCATTGAAGACAATGCGCTGGATGTGAAGAACCTGGATATTTGAAGGATTGTGCAGAATAGTTGAAGGATTGTGTCGAATAGTTGAAGGATTGTGTTGAATAGTTGAAGGATTGTGCAGACCGCGGAATCTTGATACCTGGCTCCAAAACCAACAAAACAAGGGGGAAACTGCTCCTGCTGGTTCCCTGTTCCTGTATCTCGCCGTATTTCCATCCGTGCGGATTTTTTACGGGAAAAGCCGCGACATGTGAGCTGGTTCGGCTTACACCTGTAGGAAATCCCCCGCTAGTTCCATTGTAGCGACTGGCGGAAGGAACCGCGCCACGGAGCTGGTACACCGTCCATCTACAATTCCTTACGCGGCGTCCCTGAAACACTTACCCGGCGTGCCTGAAACAGGTGAGCTTCCCACCCCAGCACGCAAAAAGCGCGCGGGCGGGGTACCCCGGCCGGGAACTCTTCCGCACGCTTAGGGCAGGCTCCGTGGCACCCGGCTTGTTGTTCGCGGCGGCTGGCGCCGGCCGCCATGATAATGCTTACGTATGCATATTCCCGGAGCATGGATCCTGTTGGGCGCAATAGCGATTGCGACTGCTTTGATTCTCCTTCTGCTGCATCGCACCCGGCTGGGGCCGATTCTGCATGAGCAGATTCCGAACCGCTCGCATCGCAATCTGTTTCTGGCTTCCGTCAGCTTTTTCGTCACGTTTGTCCTGGTGCGGCTGCTGGTGCTGTCGATCACGCACCATGTGGGACCGTTTGGCTACGTAACGATGGGCGGCCGGCACATTCACCATCTGGTATGGGGAATTTTGCTGCTGCTGGTGACGGGGTATGCGCAGCTTGCGGAAGTGGGGCAGGAAGACACTCCGGGCTCGATTTTTGTGGGCAGATTGCTGGCGCTGGGCTATGGAATTGGAGCGGCGCTGACGCTGGATGAGTTCGCGCTGTGGCTGAACCTGGATGCGATGGCGTACTGGTCGAAGCAGGGGCGGGAGAGCATCGACGCGGTGATGCTGTTTGGTGCGGCGCTGGCGGTGGGAACCTGGGGCGCGCCGTTTTTCCGGCGAGTGCTGTGGGGCGGGAAGAGCGTCGGACCTTGCTGCAAGTGAGGCTGGAAGATCTGGCGGAATCGGAGCAAATATTTTCGACACTGATGGGCCAGGACGTTGAATCTCGGCGGAAGTTCATTGAGGACAATGCACTCGATGTGAAGAATCTGGATATTTGATCGGGCGTTGCAGTCCGTCAGGAGCGGCAAAGAAATCCCCGAACGACTTTTGTCATAGGGTGCGTCCGTCCCGCGCCATAGCATGAGCTAGAGGTGGCGCCGCTATGGCTTACGTAATCGCTGAACCCTGTATCAACGTGAAGGACACAGCCTGCGTGGATGCGTGCCCGGTCGATTGCATCCATCCCCGAAAAGATGAACTTGGCTTTGCTTCCCCCGAGCAACTCTACATCGATCCAGTGGAGTGCATCGATTGTGGCGCCTGTGTCCCCGTCTGCCCCGTCTCGGCGATCTTCGTCTCGGAGGACCTGCCGGAAAAATGGAATAAATACGCCGAGATCAATGCCGAACACTACTCGCGCAAGTGATGCCCGCTCCCCAGCAGCGCTCTAGCCGTTTGCTGGCTCGTCTTTTCCGGGATCTGTTCGCGGATGGGATGTCCCCGCGTTCGAGGAATACCGCTTCAATGCCCGCAAATCCGGAATCGTCAACTCGGCGCCCTCTGTCACGATCAACCCCTCATGCTTCAACCGCGTGAAGGCGCGCGACACCACGTCCCGGACAGAGCCGATTCGGATGGCAATTTCATGGTTGGACAACAAGAACGGAATGGTGGTTTTGCCTCGCGTAGGCGTTCCCGCCGACCGCACCTCCGTCAGGAGAAACAAAGCGAGTCTCTGCCCCACTTCATGCAGGGACAACGCCTCCACCAGTTGTGCATGTCGCCTAACCCTTCGCGCCATCAACTTCAGCGCGTTCAGTACGAAATGTGGATGATCGGCGCAGCACTGGTCGACAATCTCCTTCGGGATAAACAGCACGTCCGTGTCCGATATCGCCGTTGCCGACGCCGGGTAGGGGCCGCCATCGAACACCGCAACTTCCGCGATCACCGAGCCGGCGGTGTCTACGTGCATTACCTGTTCCCTGCCTTCAGAATTGTGCTGGAAGACGCACACGTCGCCGCACACGACAACGAAAATCCCTTTGACCGGCTCTCCCGCTAAAAACAGCATCTCTCGCTTGGTGAAATGAAGTTCCACCGCTCGGTGAACAACTTCAGAAAGCTCTTCCGGGGTCAGGCATCCGAACAGCGCGGTTCGTTGAAGGGCTGTGAGCCTTTTTCTTCCAGTCGCATTCTCCACAACTGCCATTATCCGCTAAGCCATAGCGGGTCATTATGACCTAAGTCATAGCTCCGTCTTTGCGCCACAGCGTAGTTTGTCCTCAGGCCAGCGAACTCCCCGTTCTTGCGAGCCGAAATGAGGCGCAAAATGCGAAAACAGAACTTGAACAATCTCGTCGAATATAACGATGAGAAATTCCGTCCGAATATACTAATCAACGAACCCGGTTACCGCATGGTCCTCTTGAGTATGCGGGCAGGACAGTCCTTTCCAGAGCATTCGACCAAAGCAACCGTCACCGTCTATGCGATCCATGGCCACATTACTTTTTATGAGGGGCCTACGCCTTGCGAGCTGCGCACCGGAGAAGTACTCACCCTTGAAAGCGGCGCGCCACATCACCTGGAAGCGCATGAAGACTCCATTCTCCTAGTTCTCGCTACAGGAAAGTCCGACACAACTCAGGACAACTCCGAAGAACTCGATCTGCGTCAGGTGCCTCGTCCGCAACGCCATCCACTTATATTCCAAAAATTCGATGCTCTTGCGATCGGCGATTCGCTATGGCTGCTCAACGACCATGATCCTATTCCATTGAACCGGCAGATCGACAACATTCGGCCAGGGCAGGCTTCCTGGGAGTACATCCAGCGCGGACCTGAAATCTTCCGCATCAGAATCCGAAGAATCGCGCCGCCCGAAGCGACGGAAGTCCCGGTGAATACCCAACCCGCAGGAGTTCTGACAGGAATTGATATAACGTAGCGATAGGTAAGACAACGTGATGGAGACCGCGATGGTCACACCGTCTCAAGAACTGACTCTACCGGCAAAACATTACCTGAATAGCGACTATGGCCTGAAGTCATGGTTGCTGACGCTCGACCACAAACGCATTGCTCTCCTCTATCTGTTCGTGACAAGTTTCTTTTTCGTGATCGGTGGAACCGCGGCGGCATTGATCCGGCTGGAGCTTCTGACTCCCGCTGGCGATCTGATGGCCTCCGACACGTACAACAAAATGTTCTCGATCCACGGCATTATCATGGTGTTCTTCTTCCTGGTGCCGGTGGCGCCAGCCGTGCTCGGCAACTTCCTTGTGCCGCTCATGGTCGGAGCCAGAGACGTTGCCTTTCCAAAGCTGAACCTGTTGAGCTGGTATCTGTTTTCTATTGGAGGCTGTCTTGAACTGTGGATGATGATTGCGGGCGGTGTGGACACTGGATGGACATTCACTACTCCACTCAGCACGCACTTTGTAAACACCAATGTGATCGCGGCCGCCATGGGGATTTTCGTCGCCGGTTTCTCGTCCATCTTGACCGGCCTGAATTTTATCGTCACTATCCACCGCATGCGCGCACCCGGCATGACGTGGTTCCGGCTGCCGTTGTTTATTTGGTCCTACTACGCGACGTCCATCATCTTTGTGCTGGCTACGCCCGTGATTGCGATCACCATGGTCCTCATCGCCCTGGAACGGCTCATTGGCATTGGTGTTTTCGATCCGCGAACCGGGGGCGACCCGCTCCTGTTTCAACATCTCTTCTGGTTCTATTCTCACCCAGCCGTCTATGTAATGATTCTGCCGGGCATGGGGATCATATCCGAAGTGATCGCGTGTTTCTCCCGCAAAAGGGTTTACGGGTATACGGCGGTCGCATTTTCATCCGTCGCCATTGCGGTGTTCAGTTTCATGGTATGGGCACATCACATGTTCATCATGGGGATCTCGAACTATTCAGCACTCGTTTTCTCGATGATGAGCATGTTCGTCGCCGTCCCCTCCGCGATCAAAGTGTTCAATTGGTCGATGACGATGTACAAAGGCTCGATTACTTTCGATACGCCCATGCTGTATGCGCTCGGATTCATTGGACTCTTCACCATCGGGGGTTGCACTGGAATAATGCTGGCCTCTTTGGGACTCGACATTCACTTGACGGAGACTTATTTTATCGTGGCCCACTTCCACTACATCATGGTGGGCGGCATGGTCAGCGCATACATGGCGGGTCTGCACTTCTGGTGGCCAAAAATTACCGGCAGGATGTACCCGGAATCGCTAGGCAGACTAGCGGCCACCATTCTTTTTATCGGCTTCAACATCACGTTCTTTCCCCAATTCATTCTCGGCTATCTCGGCATGCCGCGCCGCTACCATGCATATCCGGCGGAGTTTCAGGTCTTGAACGTCCTTTCCACAGCAGGCGCTTCGATTCTTGCCGTGGGCTATTTGCTGCCGATCATCTATCTTCTATGGTCATTGAAGTACGGGAAAATTGCGGGACCGAATCCGTGGCGAGCCAGCGGATTGGAATGGCAGACTCAGTCCCCTCCCCTCACTGAAAATTTCCGTGAAATGCCGACAGTTACCGAAGCCTACGATTATGGCAATATCCCGATCCCGCGTCGCGTCGAAGTGGCAGGTTGATCCGATTGCTTGGAGTTTCAATCCGCCAGGCTGCTTCACATCTTTCACAGCTAATGTCTTAATCAACGTTGAACGTGATTGCACAGGTGGCGGGTGGCCCACTCAAGCCTGATTTTGGCTTGAGTGGGTAGTTTCACTGTTGGGCAAAGTCTTCCCGCTGCCTGTTCGCGCTTTCTCACTGCCTACTCGCATTCAATCTCCACCCGTCCGTCACAGCCGGTTGTGCGGCATAGTCCGACTCGGAACGGTTGGCGTGCAGTGATTCCTCACGTCTGTCGCCATGAGATTCCCCGGGGGCGGCGGCACTATGTCTTCAGGCGGGCGTCGAATGGGTAGGGAAAAACATCCGCGACACGAAACTTTGCGGCATCGGGATGCGATGGGTTGAACAGAAAATTTGTCGTCTCCGGCACGAGGGCGCTGGGGATTCCGAGCAGGACGGCTTGATTTTTCCGCAGCCAGGCACTTCCTAAATTTCGGGTCGACTCCTGATCTGCACGCCAGTTTTCCGGGAGTTCGTTGAACTGAACCCTGACGACAGGCACATCATCGGGCCCCTCGATTTTCAGGAGGGTAAAGTCGGGCGGCACGTTATTCGCGCTGGTGTGAACGCATACTTCGAGCAGCGCCGAGGCCGGGCTTTCCGCCAGATAGACTACGGGCTGACCGAGGTCATGCCAGCGCCCGGGAGCCTTCAGGCCGCCGATTCCATCGAGATCGTGCTGGCGGCTGATTCTCCACAGAACCATTCGCTTCTCCTGATTTGGATCTGGAGCAATGTTGGACTGGTTTCGGCGAAGTTCGTCTTCCTAAGCAAAGCGCATTCCTGCACGCGAGGGAAAATGCAGAGGTTCTTCGCTGCCCCACCCCAGCGGGCACAAATCGCCCGCCGGGGACCCCGGTGCGCTCAGAATGACGGCATTAAGGCACTCAATCGAAAATCGCCTAAATGAACATGCCTTCGTCGATCTGGGTCAGCAGTTCTTCGACGATGCGGCTGCCGGTGTCGGTGTTCAGCAGGGACAGGGGAGCGCGTCCATCGAGCCGCGGATTCGGCTGGCGCAGCCACGCCAGGGCGCGTTCGCGACTGCCGTAAACGGACTCGGCGGAGGAGAGCACGCGGGTGGCGCGCAGAACGCGGTCGGACTCCTCGATGGTCAGCTTTTCGCGGCGGGAGCGGCGGTGCTGCAGGGTTCGCCGGGGAATGATGACGGCGTCAATTTCCGCGGGCTGGAGGCCGAGAGCCACCAGGCGGCGGATAACGGTTGGTGGGAGCTGCCCTTCGACAATGCGGAGAATCTCGGTTTCGGAAGCGGGTGGTCTTAGACCCAGCCAATCGCCGATCTGTATGTTGGAGGCATTCATTCGAATCTCCTGACTACATTATGCCACGGATTCTCTGGCAGAATGTCACGTGGGGCGCGTCCCAGCAGAGGCCTGAGGGGCACCCTGTCTAGATCTGCTTGCGCAGATGCCTGGTCAGGCGGCGGGCGGTGTAGTCGCTGCCGTAGGCGAAGCGCATCATGGGGCCGAAGGTGTTGGCGGCGGCGATGCCTACGAAGTAGAGGCCGGGGAGGGAGGATTGGAAGTCCGGGGAGAGCACGGGGGCGTTGGCTACTGTGTGAACATTGCTCTGGATTGTTTTTCCGAGAAAGCTCAAGCGACGTATGTCCGGTCTATAACCGGTAGCGGCTATGACGTGTTCTGCCTCATGCTCTTTCGTCTGGCCGTCTTTCGATGACAGAGACAAACGGACGCGCCCATTTGCCGCCTGAGCGCTGACGATGTTGTGGCCCAGCAGCATGGGAACTCTGCCCTGCACACGCTGCTTCATCGGCCATCCGGGCGCGGGACCCAGATGCTGGCGAACGATTCGAAGCCTGTGACGCTCTGGAAAATACCGGAACATCCACGGCGCCTCCGTGTAGAAACGGGACTTCCACCCTGGACCGAGTCCGGAGGAGGGGTGTCGGACCCGCTGCCAGAGGGTACGCGCTCCGGGTCCGGGCATGTCGTGGAATTCTATCTCCGGCGCCCTGGCTACGATCGACACATCGGCACCGGCTTCATGCATCAATGCGGCCAGATCGATTGCGGAAGCGCCTCCGCCGATGACGGTGACTCTCCTGCCGGGGAAAATCGAGCAGTCATTGTGGGCCGAACTGTGGGTCAGCAGCTCCGGCGGCAAGCCGGCGAGGCATGGGGGCACGTAGGCGAAATGGCTGATGCCGACGGCGAGCACGACTCGGGGTGCGGTGACGGTTTCGCCATCTTCGAGCTCGACTATAAATTGGTTGGCTCCGCGGGAGTGATCGGCTCCGTGGTCGACCCGGACGACCGTCCTGGTATCCAGTTGGGGAACGAGATTCTTCTGGAAGGCCAACGCGTACTCGATAAAAGTCTCTACGGCTACCGGAAGCCGGGTATCGTCATAGGGAATTCCGCGCGTCTGGCAGAAATGTTTGAGGGTGAAGCTGGATGCGGGGTCGGAGAGATTGGACGCGAATCCGTCGGATTTCAGGAGCATGCCTTTCGGCATGTGCTCTCGCCATACCTCCATGGGCGGACCGAAGATGCCGGTCGATATGCCATGCGATTGCAGGTGCGCGGCAATCGACAAGCCGTACGGCCCCGCGCCGATAACAATGACATCGAAAGCAGCGCTCATCCAATCACCAGGATATTTCTTCAATCGATGAAGGCATCTTCATTCCGTGTCGGCAACAATGATTGGGCTTCGCGTGTGTACGCCGAAAAAATTCAAACATACCGATCCAGGCGGCGTCACGATGTTGTTCTGTGGTGCAACGATACTGGAATGATACATTCATCCTAAGACAATCACCCGCACTTTAGCCGTCAAAGTTCTGACATGGCAGCCAAGATCTTACTTGCGACCACTTGCCGATGGATTACGACCGCCCGACAAGCGCTGGCCTTCAGCAGAGCGGGATGCCTGGTAGAAGTGGTTTGTCCGCCGGCCCACCCGGTTTCGTCGACTCGGGTCATCCGAAGGAGTTACGGATATAACGGCTTGACTCCGCTGCATTCATTTCGAGCCGCAATTCTTTCCTCCATGCCAGATTTGATTATTCCCTGCGACGATCTGGCGATGAAGCACCTGCATGGTCTTTACGACGTGGCGACGAGCGTCGACGCAGATGGCGCCGATATCATTCGGGCGCTGATCGAGGTCTCGTTGGGCGATCCAGCAAGTTATCCCATCACTGCGTCCAGAGATAACTTCATGGCAATGATTTACACCGAGGGAATCCGTGCCCCCGAGACCAAGGCCGTCCATTCAGAACAGGAGGTCAGAGACTGGGTTGGCAAGTTCGGATTTCCGGCGGTGTTGAAGGCCGATAACACCTCCGGCGGTGAGGGTGTGAAGATCGTTCATACGCTGGCGGAGGCATTGCGGGCGTATCGCAACCTGCGCGCGCCAGTGGCCGGCATCGTTGCGATGAAACGCGCCTGCCTCGATCGGGACTGGAATTGCGTGATGCCCTGGCTGGTGCGACGCAAGCGGATGGTCAGCATCCAAACGTTTGTAGCGGGACCCGATGCCAATGTGGCTGTCGCGTGTTGGCAAGGCAGGATCTTATCCACTATCAGCGTTGAGGTCCTGGAGACCTGGAAGCCAAAAGGACCGGCGATCATCGTGCGGCTCATCGACAACGCTGAGATGTACCGTGCCGCGGAAAAGATTGTGGGCAGGTTGAAGTTTTCCGGGCTTTGCGGCTTCGATTTCCTGATGGATAAGACGACCGGCGACGCATACCTGATTGAAATGAATGCCAGAGCTACGCAAACCTGTCCGCTGCCGCTGGAACACGGCCAGGACCTGGTTGCTTCCCTTAGCTCTATGGTGAATGGGCAGACAACGTATCGCACACCGATCGAGCTATCGGGGGATACGATCGCTCTTTTCCCTTTGGCATGGCAGGGAGACACTTCCAGCGAGCGGTTTCAAACCGCGTATCACGACATTCCATGGGAAGAGCCGGAACTGGTCCGCTGGGGGATGAAACAGATAAAAGAGCTCCGACGTGACAAATGGATCCGCCTGCTGTCAAAGATGGGACTGTACCAACCTTGAATCGATTTTCCGGAAGATGGAACCCCAATGAGCCACGAGATACTGCATTTGATTGGAAGCAACCTGGTTGGCGGCCCGGAGAAGCAAATTCTCTACCATGCCGCAGACATGCAGGGTTCCGAATATAGGATTTCCGTCGGAAGCTTCCACGACCTGAGGGAAAGGCCGGAGATTCTGGCCGCCGCCGAACAAAGAAACATTCCCACACTTTGTCTGCCCGGCGGACTGCGCCTGGATCTGGTGGGACGCTTATCGCAGGAATTGCGCCAACGGAAAGGATTGCTTCTCTGTACCCATGGATTCAAAGCTAATGTCGTCGGGTATCTCGCTTCGCAAAGGACGCACACTCCCCATGTAGCCTTCGTGCGCGGATTTACTGCCGAAAATAAGCGGGTCATGTTCTACGAGATGCTGGAACGGCAGGCGCTGAAGCGGGCCGAGCGGGTGGTATGCGTCTCGACGGCGCAGGCAGAGCAGATCGGCCGGCTGCGCGGAAATCGGCGCAAGCCATTCGTGGTAAAAAACGCGATGCTGCCGCCGTATTCGCGTCCGACCGGCGCGGAGGCGGTTTCGAGAAGCGGGCTAAGGATTCCGGAGGATGCATTTGTCTTCGGCTCGGTGGGCCGGCTCAGCATTGAAAAAGGCCATCGATTTATGATTTCGGCGTTTCAAAAGCTGTGCGGAAAGGCCGGTCCGACGCAAAGCTGTTTCTTGTCGTCGTCGGGGATGGAAGAGAGCAGAAGCCGCTGGAGCAGCAGGCTTCGCAGCTTGGCATTCGGGACAAGGTTTACTTTGCCGGTTTTCAAGGAAACCCTGCGGAGTGGATGCAGTTGATGGACTGCATGGTCCAGCCCTCGCTGACCGAAGGGACACCGAATGCAGTGCTCGAAGCTCTTTGCCTGCGGGTTCCGGTGATCGCCACAGCGGTCGGGGGAGTTCCCGATCTGATTGTGGACGGCCGCAATGGACTGCTGGTGGCTTCCGGGGATATCGGTGAGCTGGCGGGAGCGATGGAGCGGATGTGGAACTCGCCGGAGCTGCGCACGCGGCTGATCAGCGGCGGGGATGAGCTGACGGCGGAGTATTCGCCGGCTTATCAACGGCGGAAGCTGATCGAGGTTTATGAAGATGTCTTCGGGGAGAAAGATGGAGGATGTATCAATTGATCGGCTTGCCCCAATTTTGCAGACAGGTCTTTCCACTACGGGTTCTGCTCTGGATGAGCGCAATTTTCTTTGCCCGTGCCCAGCCGTTTAATTTGCTTCTCGCGGCTCGATCGAACTTACGAATGTCTCCCGACTTTGCGTAATACACCAGCCGGTTGCAGTCATATTTCGCCGCGAATCCGGGCCGGGTTTTCTCCCGATGTTCTTGCATTCTGCGGTCCAAATCGCTGGTAACGCCGGTGTATAGCGTGCCGGTCCTGCCGGCGAGGATATACACCCAGCCTGGCTTCATGGGATGAGAGTATCGCACAAAGCGCGGCATTGTCTGGATTCTTCGCTTCGCTCAGAATGACGGGCGTTGGTTATTCTTGCGCTTCTCTCAGAATGACGGGCTGATCTATTGCTGCTTCGCCGAGTTATTCGCGTTGAGCAAGCGGCTTAGTTGTTGCATCGCCCTGCCAAAGTCTTCCCAGTTGCCTTGCTGCATGGCTTTCTGCGCGGCGTTTAGCTGGTCTCTTGCCTGGCCTAGCTGCGGCGGTGGTTGCTGTGCCTGCAAGGTGGGGGTGTTGGCGACGATTCCGTGCGCCCTTTGCGGCTGCTGTGCGCCGAAGAGGTCGGCCAGGGCACCATCAAGGGTAGGCTCCATTGCAACTTTATCGGCGGTAATGGCGATGACGCGCTTGAGCTGCGGGAAATTTGTGCCCTGGGCTTTGAGATACAGCGGGACTACGTAGAGGAAGGAGTTTTCGATGGGGATGACGACCAGCTTGCCGCGAATAACCTGGGAACCTTTCTGGTTCCATAGCGTGAGCTGCTGGGAGATGATGGTGTTCTGATCGATCATGGCCTCGATCTGGTTGGGACCGTAGATCAGCTTCTCCTTGGGCAGCTCGTAAAAGATCATTTTGCCGTATTCAGGAAAATCGCATCGCGCGGCCACCCACGCGATCATGTTGTCGCGGTTCTGGGGAGTGAAGGGGGTCATCAGCAGATACTCGAGGCGGTCGCTGCCGGGAAGCTTCATCAGAATGTAGTAGGGATCCATGGCGAGCACGTTGCCGTCGTACTCTTCCCTGGGCGAATCCCACAGGTCTTCCCGGTTATAGAAGACCTGCGGGTCGGTCATATGGAAGGTCTTGTACTGGTGGGTTTCAATGGTGAAGAGATCTTCCGGATAGCGCAGATGATTTTTCAAGTCCGGAGATAGCTCGCTGAGATTTTTAAACATCCCCGGAAAAGCGCGGCGATAGACGGCGAGAACGGGATCGTTCGGATCCATGACATAAAAGCTGACCGATCCGTTGTACATATCGACAACCACCTTCACGGAGTTGCGGATATAGTTCAGCTCCGCCGTCGTGTCCGTGGAGTAAGGGTTGGAATACGGGAATTTATCGGATGTGGTGTAGGCGTCCTGAATCCAGTAGAGCTTGCCATCGCTCAGAACAGCGTAGGGGTCGCTGTCGAGGGAGAGAAACGGGGCGATCTTCGACACCCGATCCTGAACCGTTCTCCATATCTGGATCCGGCTCTCGGGGCGCAGATATGAAGTAAACAGGATATTGACGTCCTCCTGGGTCCAGGCGAACAGCACTCTTTTCCAAAGGCTGTCGAGCGGAATGCCTCCGTTGCCGGCGTAGCTGGTATAGACATTCTGATTGCCCTTGGGGTAGTCGAATTCCTTGATGCCGGTGGCGACGATCCGATAGCCGGGCATGGCTTCGCCATAGTAAATTCCCGGTTGCGTAATGTGCAGGCCATAGTCGGATTCAGGCGGGATATTCTGCAGCAGGTATTTCGGAAATCCGCCCCCGATGGTCTGGGTGACGAAGCTCATGACCAGACCGTAGCCGTGAGTAAACTGCAGATATTGATTGACCCAGGTCTGCGCCTGCTCCGGCAGCTTAGGGGAAAGCTCACGGGCCGAGAGCATCACCTGGTGGTAGCCATCCGGCAAGTGATAGCGATCGACATCGACATTGTAAAACTGGTAATAGAGCCGGATCGCCTGGGTCTGCTGGTAAGTTTGCAGCAAAGGGCGCGGGTCCCAGAGGCGAATGTTCTGGATCGTGTCCTGATTTCTTGCGATGACGTCTGCGGTTAAATCCGGGAGTGCGGGGTAGGAGGTTTCCTGAATGGCATCCAGCCCATAAGCCTTGCGGGTGAACTGGATGTAGCTCTTCAGGTAGGGAGTCTCCATGCTGAGTTCGCTGGGCTGCACGACGAACTTCTGGAACAACTGAGGGAGCGCCACCATTCCGACAACATACAACGCCGCGTAAACGCCGAAGCCGACCACCAGGGCTTTGAATCGCGGACGAAAAAAGTTGAGCACGAGAAGCGCGCAGCCTACGGCTGAAAGCGCAACCATGATCCACAGCACGGTCCGGGTGATGTGGGCCGCTGTATATCCGGCGCCGTAGACAACCCCCAGCGTGGAATAGACGAGATCATAACGGTCCAGGTAAAAGCCCCAACCCCAAGCGGCCAGCAGAATGAAAACAAGCACGGTGACATGCTGGGCAACATTGCCGCGCACGCTGAATTTGCCTTTCTGACTGAGGCCCAGCAGGCCAAACGACACATAGGCGATAACCACCACCGCAAGACAGATGATCGTGAGGTAGGCCAGACTGCCCTGCAGCAACTCGTAAAACGGGAGCCCGAATACGAAAAATCCGACCTCCCTTTTGAAGAGGGGATCGAGCATTCCGAAATTTCCACCGTAGCGAAAGCGGAGAAAGGTGTCCCACTGGGTGGAGATTCCCAGCGCAAACAGCAGGGCGATAAAGGCGGCGGTCAGGAAGATGATGACGCCTGTAATCCGCGAGTTCCAGTCGATGTTGACCCGGCCGGGACCAGGAGGAGCATCGACGAATGCCACGCGGTCGGAGGCGTTGCGCCGGTACAGTGCGCGGATGGTTTGGGCGGCGAAGCGAAAATTCAACCACAGAAACACGAAAGCGATGACGAAGGCGACGGCGAACATTCCCCATTGCAGGCCGAGCAGGGTCCAGAAGATATCCAGATAATGAAGCTGCTTCATCCAGAGCCATTTCTGGATGAGACCGGCAATGACGGTCAGCACGATAACGACAGCAATCACCACAAGCCACAGGCCGCCGAGCAGGTGCCTTCGGCGGCGCGGAGGCGGTGGGATCGGGTCGGTGGCCTCCCGGTGTTCCATGGCAGCGCGTCTCAGCTTCTCGAGAAACCTTGCATCCAACTCGTCATCCATATCTTCATTCATGCTTGCTGTTCCTCTCCGCGGGGGCTGCGGGCATCTACTTCAATATTGCATCATTCACTGCTCGCTGCGCCGCTCTGAGTGATACGCGCTGCCGAGTGAAACTTATAGCGGAGGAGCGAGCGGTCAATTAGGATAAGAGGAATCTCAGATTTATCGGCCTTGGCAACGATCTTCGCCGCGGTAGAGATCGACTGTTCCGCTGGATCCGCGAAAACTGTGAACCTGCTCCCGTGACACCGGATGCAGTGAACCTGGAGCTACTCGAGGCGATCGATTGAGGTGGAGATGCCGTCCGGCAGTTCGAATTCTGACGCTACTGAGCGGTGTTCCTCCGATCGGCCGGGCCTCTCAAGCGGGCGTGGCAGCGCCTCGGACATTCGCCACCACCGGCTGAAAGTACTCGTCCTCGACGAGGAAGTTCCCTACCCGTTGAATTCCGGGAAGCGGATTCGTACCTGGAACCTTCTACGCCATCTGAGTCGGGACCATGACATCACGCTTCTTTGTTATGGGCGACGGGATGATCCCGGAGTCCCACTGCTGGAGAGATTTGGGGTTCGTGTCGTGCTGGTCGCAGACTTGCCGCCTGCAAATTCCGTTCGATTCTATGCGGGCGCGCTTGCGAACCTGGTTTCCGTCTGGCCATACTCGGTATCGCGACATCACACGCGGCGGTTTTCACGCGCTTTGCGCGGATTGCTGGATGGGGATGGAAGTTATCCTCCCACCCTAACCGCACAGGACGCGGTTAGGATGGGGCACCCAGAAGATACCGGGCGATTTGACCTGGTGCATTGCGAGTGGACGCCCTACGCCAGCTACATGGATGCTGTCGGCGACCTGCCGATGCTGGTGATGGCCCACAACATTGAAACGACGGTATGGCAGCGGCGCACGGAGCATAGCTCTCATCCGGCAGAACGCATCTATATGGGCCTGCAGGCGGCGAAGATGGCGCGGTTTGAACAGCGCTATTTTTCACGGGCTGCGCGTGTTGTCGCGGTGACGGCGGAAGAGCAGCAGACTGCGAAAAAGTGGGGAGCGCGGGCGACCTCCCTGGTTTCGAACGGCGTTGATACGGAATATCTGCAACCAGCGCCACAAGCGCCAGAGCCGGAGTCGCTCCTGTTCCTCGGCTCGCTCGACTGGCAGCCGAATCGCGATGCTCTGCTCTATCTGCTTCGGGAGATTCTGCCGGAGATTCAGGCGGCACGTCCGCGAGCGAGTCTCAAGGTGGTGGGTCGCCAACCGGCGACGAAATTGCGCGAACAGGTAGAGGGGCTGCGGGGCGTGGAGTGGGTGGGAGAAGTCCCCGATATTCGGCCATATTTCGCTCGCGCCGCCGTTGTGCTGGTTCCGCTTCGGATTGGCGGGGGAAGCCGGATCAAAATTCTGGAATCCTTGTCGATGGGCAAAGCTGTGGTAACCACACGCGTCGGAGCCGAAGGATTGGAGGTCGTTTCCGGCCAGCATTGCGTGGTTGCGGATACGCCCACGAATTTTTCGCGGGCTGTTGTGGGCTTGCTGGAGGATCCGGAGCGGGCCGCCGAGCTGGGTGCGAATGGAAGGGCGCTGGTGGTGGAACGCTATGACTGGAGCAGCCTAGCACAGGACCTGGAACGTGCGTGGATGGAAACAGCGAGGGCGATCCGCGTATAGCCCACAGAGAAAGGTCGTCATCCTAAGCGCAGCGAAGGACCTTGGGGTACCTGAATCTTTCAGGAATACCGAGGTCCTTCGCTGCCCCACCCCAGCAGGCACAAATCGCCCGCCGGGGACCCCGGTGCGCTCAGGATGACGACCTTATACATTCTGAAATGCGTCCAAAGGCTACTTTTTGCGCTGCAGGCTTTCCTTGAACGCGACCGCACGCTTGGCTAGAGTGACGGGAATCTGCATGCCGCGTCCTTTGACGCGATCCGTTAAATGGGAACGTCCGGGCGGCAGCGGGTTGAGGCCCACCTTGCGCATGTAATAGTTGGCCCGATAGATGTTCGCCAGCCGCTCATTCTTATACTGAAAATTCTGGTTGATCGATACCGAGATATCGTCGCCATTTTGCAGCCAGTGCGGCGCGTTGATGGGAATATGGACAGCTTTGCCGGGTTCCAGCAGGAAAGTGTTCGCCCGGTTCTGTAAGTCGGGCTTGTAGGTTGCGGCGTTATTGTCGTTGGTCCAGAATCGTTCCAGCTCATCTTCCGACAACACTTCCCTGTCGGTCTGGTCGAAGACGTGGATGGTTTTTTTTCCGTGAATCTGGAGCAGGAGACTGCATTCTCTATCGATGTGGTACTCGGTAATGCGATGGGGTGAAGTGATAAAGACAATGCTTTGCGAATTTTTCATTTCCAGGTCCAACGGGATGCCGGTCAGCTCCTGCACCTCGGCGAGACCTTGCTCGAGCATGGCATGGATCTCGGGGTCGCGATCGGCGCCAAAGATGATGATCCAGGCATCGGTCTCGCGGATGCGGCGAAATGCCTCTTCCACCGAAAAATCACGGCCCGGACGATCTTTCCAGCGCTGGCCGATGTCTTTTTTGCCGGCATTCCAATACACCTTGTCCTTGATCGGCAGACTCCGCTCCAGCAGATCGTGGAGGCGGTCCATGGTGAAGGCTGGATGGTTGCTGAGCGAATGATCCAGCATGAATGGGCGTTTGTCGTATTGCTCAGCGAACTCCGCCTGATCGACAGAATAGATACGTTCCGGCACATGGAGAGCTGGCGCCGCGTTGGATGGCCTTGCTGCGTTTGTTATTGTCGACATGATGTTTATTCCTCCGCTTCCGATGCGATCGGTAGCCTTTCTGAAAACTGAAATTTGAACTAGCCTTGGACTATCCTTCAGCCGGCGGCGGGGAATTCGCCAGGACCAAGACTCGAACTACGATTCTGCAATGAACCCACACACTTTTTATTGGCCCAGCACGCAGCAGATTCCGGCACTCCCGCACAATTGCGTCCATGTTTTTGCTTGGGACCTCGATCTTACGCCGGTGCCTCAGGATTGGGCGGTCCTCAGCGGGGAGGAGACGGTTCGCGCGCGTCATTTCGTATTTCCGCGCGACCGGGACCGCTATGTGCGCGCCCACTCCGGGACGCGCAAAATACTCGGCCATTATTCGGGCGTCCAAGCCGGAAAGATTTTCTTCTCGAATAATCGATATGGCAAGCCGCAAATTGAGCATACGCTGCCGGAGCAGCTCCAATTCAACCTGACCCACAGCGACGGGATTGCAGCGCTGGCTGTAGGCCGGGGATACGAGCTGGGCGTTGATATTGAAATCGTCCGGCCGATCGATCGCGATGTTGCGGAACATCATTTCTCGCCTCGCGAGTTGCTCACGCTTGGCAGTCTGCCCCCTGAACAATGGCTGGAAGGATTTTACCGCTGCTGGACCAGCAAGGAGGCATTGCTGAAGGGAATCGGGCTGGGGCTTGGTCTGCCTCTGGATGCCTTCGATGTGGAAGTCCATCCGCAGCGTGCCCCGGCATTGCTGGCCTCGCGACCGCCCGTCGAGATCGCGCCGGGATGGCTGCTGGTCGGCTTGAGGGCCGCCGCCGGCACGATTGGAACACTGGCGGTGCGCGACCGGACGAACAACTTTACCGCGGCCAGCGTCCGATACTTTTCCTTTAATGGGTGAGTGCATTCTGCGCAAACCAGTTCTCAAATTGCACCTCCTTATAAGGATTGCCGTTCGCAATGAGCAACGGCGCCGGTCTTTCCAGCAAATAATGAGAAAAGAATTGTAGCGTGTAGTTTTCGACGATCTGGTGCGCGAGTTGCGGAGAGATGGTGCCCGATTCAGTCAGCCGGCGAAGGGGGGAATATAGCACCCGGTCGCGAAAGTCGTTGTGGCGCGAGCCGAGAATCGTCAGGTGATACCCGCCGTAGCGGTGCATCGTCCGGTCCAGATTTTTGCCGTCGATGACGTCTAGCTCCGCTTCCCGACGGGTCTGCACATCTGAGGACTGGAGGTCGGCTTGAGTTGTAGGGGGACTTTCCTCGACCATGACCAGAAATGGCTTGTCGAGTCCGTGGGCGGGGACATCGCCGAACATCCATCCGTCCTCATTGATTGCAGCTTTGACCCGCGGGTCCTGATAGCAGGTCTGGGCGGCGACAGCCCCGCCGAAGGAGTGGCCGAAGACCCCGGCATTGTCGGCATCGACACGGTGAAACCACGGAGTGAGCGGATCCAGCCCCGCCGCAGCCAGGTAATCGAGAACGAGGCTGTTATCTCCAGCCTGGATGCGGACTTCCCTGTCGCCAATGGCAATCTGCTGGTCCACCGTCGTGTGCTCGAAGTGAGTGATGTCATGGATGTCACGCGTGCGAATGATTCGGCCATCGGGAAAGGCTACCGGCCCCGAGTTGTACGAATGGTCGATGGCGACCACGATGAATCCGTGGCTGGCCAGGTCCTCCACCTGATACGTGTTCTGGGTGCGCTGCCCCTTCCAGGCCGGGTTGAAGAGCAGGACCGGGAAAGGCCCTCCCTCGGCGGAAACTGGAGCATTCAGGTACGAATGGGTCCAAAAACATCCATGTAACTGGACAGCAGGGTGGTTTCGCGTCGCCTGCGATAGCCGGCAAGATGTTGGCCGTCCGGGCTGGCCGGATACCAGATTTGCGCCATGACTTCGCGAGGGGTGCGCCGGTCCGGATACATGGGTCTCCTTTCTTACCGGGTCTACGAGGTACACAATGCGGGTGCCAATGGCGTATTTTCCCGTAGGCAGAGGCAGCCGAAACATCGGGAGAATGTATGTGAACGCGGCAGTCAGGGCCAGTAAACATGCCACTGTAGCTGCTGTTGCGGCGCGCATCCAGCGTGGGTGCTGGGAGAGCGACAGCAATGCTGTCAGATTCAGTGCTGCTCCCAGGTAAAGCGGGACCAATTGCCAGTAGGGACCGAGCCGCACCGCCGCAATGGCAAGAATGACGCAGGCCAGGGCGGCACATCCAATCCCCACGGCTCTTGGAACTACGGATATCAGGGCCAGAACCGGCAGCGCCGCGGAAATAAATCCGGCTAATTCGAGGGGCCGCATCAAACCTCCGCCAAGGGGAGGTTGCGTCCCGGCGGCGTCAACGCCGGGCTATTCGCCGCGCCATTCGCCGCTCCATAGGAAGCTGCATCGGGCGCTGAGCCCATACCGAGCGTTTCGCGGGCACGAACAGCCATCATCCGCGCCCCCGGTAGATCGAAGATCTGGTGATGGTCTCCGGGTAATTCTTCCACCCGTATACTCCTGCCCAACACTTTTCCCCAACCCATATCGGCGGCCAGGAGCGGGCCTTTCGGCTGCTCCTCACTACGAAACAGCAATATCCCCCGCCCTTCCAGCCGGCCTGCTTCATAGGCACGGCTGGCGGTGTACTCCAGCTGTTCACTGCGGCGCATCTCTTCCGTCAAACGCACCTGCACTGGAAGGTTCATCCGATGCAGCCACACGGTTAAATTCCGGGCGGCCGCGGCCGCCATTCCATGAAGGCTCCGGCGAATATACATGTGGCGCTCGGACATGCTGCTTGGACCCAGTCGCCGGGCGACCCAGCGCAAACGCTGAACCCGGTAAACTGCCCGCATCAAGGCGCGGCGCATTCCCGGCTGCTTGGCCCAGTAGCCGGGCGCCCAACTATCCATGACCATCAGCAACTCAACTTTTTCCCCCTGCAGTTCAAGCTGACGCGCAATTCCGTAGGCGATCCATCCCGACACGCACCAGCCGGCCAGCCGATACGGCCCGACGGGCTGCACTTGACGGATCAACCGGAAGTAGAAGTTTGTAAGCTCTTCGAAGCTGGCGGAAGCCATCGCCGGGGTGATGTCCTCATCCAGCATCTGAAGAGCGTAGACAGGCTGATCCAGACCCAGCTCAGCGGCCAGGGTCCGGAAGATCATACTTTGTGAAATGACGAATATGGGATTGCCGGTACCCAGCGGCTGAATCGGAATCACCCTGGGATTGTTGGGCACAACGTTGGGCGCAATCTCCTTAGAGGAGCGTGCCCGGTCCAACCAGGCCGCCAGTGCTCCCAGCGTCGGGTAGCGGAACACGTCGGCGGCTGACAACTGGAGATTAAACTGCTTCTTGATAGCGATTTGGAGCCTCGCCAGCAGGAGCGAGTGCCCGCCAGTATCAAAAAAGTTCGACTCTATGGTAAGTTCGTCATGTTTGAAAAGCGGCTGCCAGATCCGCATCATGGCACGCTCACTTTCGGTGAGCGCGGATGGAGCGGATTCCTGCACGAGCGGCTGAGTCGTGGGCTCCGCTGAAGGAGTTATGGTGTTGCGCGGCAGCAGACACTGCGTGACAGGCAGTAACGGCATACCCGCGGAGTGAGCTGCAATCTCTTCAGCGGTAACAAATTGCAACTGTGAAAGTGGCGTATCCGGATCCATCAGAGCGCTGGAAAGAAGGCGGGTGTAATGGCGCGCGACGAGAGACATAGTCTGTTCGGAATACCGCGTAGCCTGGTATAGGAATTCGACTGATACGCCCTCGCCCCGCTCCACGATGCCGAGTTGCCATTCGCTGCCGGCTGCAGCTTGAACTTCAGGCAGAGGTTTCACCGCAAGCGTGCCCCACTGCATTTCATGCACGAATGCCCTTTGATGGAAAAAGGTGATTTGATTCAGCACATGTTGTCCGCCCACCACGCGAATATTGAGAAGCGGGGTCACCAGGCTGAACGGCAAAGCATGCTCCAGAGCATCGAGCGACTTGCTGCTCAATTCCTCAACAAGTTCGCGGAACGTGGTATGCGATGCAATATGGCCTGTGAGGCAGACAGGTTCAGCTAACGGTCCGATAATGCTTTCGGTGTCGCTGGTGCGATTGGCAAACGGAGTTAGAAAAAGGATGTCGCCATGGCCGCTATACCGCGCCAGCAGGGCCTGGAAGGCAGCGCCGAAGACAGCAAACAGAGTGGCGTTGCATTCCCGCGCGAATCGCCGCGCCGAAAGAACGGCGCTGGGGGCGAGCATGTTGGCCAACATTGCGGCATGTGGTTCTGAGCTTGCGGCGATCTGCTCAATGTCTCGCGGGAGCGACAGCGACAGCCATGTGCCCTCCAGCCGCTTCTGCCACCAGGCCAGATGACGATCTTTTTCAGGGCTGGCCAGCAGACTGCGTTCGGCCGTCGCGTAGGTGGAAAATTGAACTGGGAACTCCTCCGCCGGATCGCGAATCCCTGACAGGCATTCTTCATAGCACCGCCGAAGCTGTTCCAGGAACAATCCGCTGGACCAGCCATCCGCGATGGCGTGCGAAAGAGTGATAATCAGCCAATGTCGCTGCGGTTTCAGTTGCAGCAGGCGAACGCGGAACAGCGGACCGGAGGTCAGTGAAAAGGCCTTCTGCTCATCACCGAGTAAGATGGCGGGATCTGGCAAAGACGGATCTGCCTTATCAGAGAGAAAATCGAGCGTACCCCGAGGATGAATGATTTGCCAGACCTGGCTATCTTGCTCCTCCAGCGTCGTTCGAAGGATCTCATTTCGTTGGATCAATTTTTCCGCGGCAGTCCTGAGCGCGTCGATATTGAGCGCTCCATTCAGCTCCAGACCAATCGTCAGGTCAAAGGAGACGTCCCCGGGGTTCAGACGATCCAACAACCAGAAACGGAGCTGGGCCTCGGTCGCCGGAATTCTAACAGGCTCTCGCTGATTCTCGATTTCTTCTGCCGTTGGCTCTGCTTCACCCTGGACACTCGGGCTTCCGACCTGCTTGGAAAAGGCTTCATTCGAAGTCTGGACGAATGCAAGCCCGGCGCGCGCGGCCAGCAAGTTGACAGACTCCTCCGGATGCCCGGCGACGGCTGTCATCAAACGCTCGAATTGTTCGAGCAGAGTGAGACCGGCCGATGCCGAAACGGTATGGTTGTCCACTTCGCAGGAAAGACGCCAGCCATCGGCTCTCTCCACCATAAAGACGGTGAGCGGGTGCAGAGCCCCGGGACTGACGGACGGAACGGCGGTGAGCGAAACTCCCGCCGATGTGAGCGGGCGGACAAAGTCCTGCTGGCAGATGAAGGCGGCAGAAAACAATCTGTGGCCGGTCTGATCCGATCCCCCGGACTGATCCGGTCCCCGGACTGGGCCAATCCCCCGGACTGAGCCAGGTCGGCCAGCATGTCCTCGAAACGAAACTGCGAATGCTCCAGGGAATCGGTCACAAGCTCGCGAATGGAGTGCAGAAGATCGATGTAGTGCTTGTCCCCTTCGACGCAAAACCGCAAGGGAACATAGTTGACGAATGTGCCGACGATATCTTCGAGCTCGGATTGATCGCGACCGCTTACCGGCGTTCCCACGGCGACTTCCGCCGACTGTTGTTGTGCCCGCAGCAGAAGCGCGAATACCGACAATGCCGCGTGAAAAAAGGTGGCATTGTGCCGCTGCGAGACGGCGGTCAGTCGATCGGTCAACGCTCGCGACAATAATCTGGAGTGAATCACCGGAGCGGTCGGCTCCGAATCGGGATTCCGCCAGGACGGCGGCAGCTCCGGAATGCGAAATTCGCGCAGCCGCCGTTTCCAATAGCTGCGATGAGCCTCATATTCGGGGGTGCGGCGCTGCTCGTCGAGCCAGACCGCATAATCCCCGTAGTCGAGCGAGTTTCCCGGCGCCGATTCCCTTCCGGCCAGAAGGTCGCCGTAAATATCCATCAGGTCCCCCGCCAGCAGGCCTACAGACCATCCGTCACAGACAGCGTGATGAGCATTCCAAAGCATCAGGTGCTCGTCATCGCGCAAGCGGAGCACTCGAACCCGGAACAGAGGCGCGCTGCCGAGCGGCAGTACCTGCCGCGCGTGCTCGAGCGACAATCGCATTGCCTCGGCCGTCTGCGCTTCTCCATCGAAAGCGCGCAGATCACACCACTCGACGGGGAGCGACCGTCGTTCTGCGATGTATTCGACGATGGCGTCCCGATGGAGCGTGAGGGAAGTGCGCAAAGCCTCATGGCGGGCGATCAGGAATTGGAGGGCGGACTCGAGCTTTTCACGATTCAGCGATCCGGAGAGATGAAAACGAACGGCGACATTCCACGCCGGATCGGGGGCAGAGTTGCGTTCGAGCGTCCACAGACGCACCTGCAGCGGCGTGGCCGGCATCGCGTACATTCCGCCAGCTTGTGTTTCTTCATTCATCGAAGATGGAGCAACCAAGGTCGACACGTTTTACCATCCAGAACGTTCATTTGTCTAACCGTGCCAGTACTATGTGCTAGCAGTCCCACACGTACTTTGCACGGCTACATCCATCAATTCAAGCGATAATTTTCCCGTGAAACCCGCTGCAGCGAAATCGACGACGCCCGGGGAAGGTGTTTGCCTTCCGGCGCCGAGTCTAATGCTGCCGCCACGGCTTCTATCGTATGCAACTGCATCAATTGCCGAACCGTGACAGCAAGACCCCTACGATGGGCGCGGGATGCAATCTGGAACATCCGCAGCGAATCCGCGCCCGTGTCCAACAGGCTTGTCCGCGTACTGATGTGTGCGCATCCGAGCACCTCGCAAAAAATTTCCGCCAGAACCACTTCCGTCGGGGTTGCCGGCTCCGTGGACTGCTCTTCTTCCTTTTCTTTGCCCGGCGCGTACATCGGGCAAAGCTCGGCGGTCTACCTTCCCATTGGGCGTCAGGGGAATGGAGTCGATCGGCTGGAGCATGGTGGGAATCATATAGGTCGGGAGCTGGCTGCGAAGAGCTTGTTTTAACTCCGCCGGCGTGCGCTGTTCCGCCCCGGTATAGTAGCCGATCAGCATGGCTTCCCCGTTTGTATCCGGCCGCAGAATCACAACCGCGTCGCGAACACCGGATAAAGCCCGCAAAGCTGTCTCAATTTCGCCCAGCTCGATGCGAAATCCGCGCAGTTTAATCTGCTGATCCAGACGGCCGAGAAACTCAATGCGGCCATCGGGTAGCTGACGAACCTCGTCGCCGGTACGATACATCCGTTCGCCAGGCAGGAAAGGATCGGCCAGGAACTTCTCGGCTGTGAGTTCCGGCCGGTCGAAGTAGCCTCGCGCGACGCCGGCGCCGGCAATAAACAGCTCGCCCGGAATACCGGGCGGGACCGGCTGGAACCGCGGATCCAGTACATAGAACCGCGTATTCGCGATGGGAGGACCGATGGTGATGCTGGTTGCACCGCGCTTTACTTCGTTTACTGAAGACCAGACGGTCGTCTCCGTCGGTCCATACATATTCCAGAGGCGGCCCCCGGGAAGTCCGCTGTTGCCGAGCAATTGTTCGGCAATAGCCGGCGTCCACGCCTCGCCGCCGCATAACATTTTGAATCCCGGCTGGCATTGAAAATCCTGTTCGAGCAGCATTCGCCAGGTTACCGGAGTGGCCTGCAGTACGGTAGCTCGAGTCGCCTGCACCAGCTCAATTAATCGCACTCCATCTGCAACATCATCACGATGTGCGATCGCCACCGTCCCGCCAGAGACCAGCGGCAGCAGCATCTCCAGGACCGCAATATCGAACGAGAAGGTAGTGACGGCAAGCAGCCGGTCCGCCGGTCCCATTTCAAGGCGCTTCGCCAGGTCTATCAGAAGATTCACGACCGAGCCGTGCGTGACTTCCACACCCTTGGGCCGGCCTGTCGATCCCGAGGTAAAGATCACATAGGCGCGCGCATCAGCCGGAATCTGTGGAGCTTTCACCAGGGGTTCCATAGCCACGACATCCGCTTCCGCATCCAGTGCAATCACCCTCGCATCCGATTCCGGCAAGGTCTCAAGATGGCGGGACAAGGTGATCATTACCGCCAGGTGAGTCTCTTCGACGATCTGAACGATGCGGGCCGAGGGAAACATCGGGTCGAGCGGCACATAAGCGGCGCCGGACTTCATGACTCCGAGCATGGCAACGAGCATTTCGAGCGAGCGATCCATGTAGATACCGACCAGCGTCCCCGGACCGCCGCCGTTCCGCAGCAACCATGAAGCAAGCCGATCGCTCTGTTCTATCAGTTCTGCGCGGCTGAGTTTCATGCCATAGAAGTCGGCAGCGGGATGTGATGGCATCGTCTCCAACGCCTGGGCGATCAACGCGGGAACATTTTCAGCGGCGAGCGGCCCAGTGGCTGTCGCGTTCGCGGCTTCCAACCGCCGGCGCACGGATGATTCCAGGATCGGCAATCTGGCGACGCTCTCGGCCGGATTGGCGACGATTCCCTGAAGCAGCGTGCGGTAGCAGTCGAGCCAGCGGGCAATGGTCGATTCATCATAAAGGCCGGTGCTGTAATCGCACTCCAGTCGCAGCCCGTCGCCGGTATCTACAATGTTGAGGAAAAGATCGAAGTTGGACGCCTGCTTTCCGTTGGCGCGAACCTCGGTCGTCAAGCTGTCAAAGGACGCGCTCCGGCCCACTTGTTCGAGATTGAATTGAATTTCGCTCAACGGCAGCCGACCGGCCTCGCGCGGCGGAGCGAGCTCGCGCACAATGCTGCCGTAGGTTGCGCTTTGATGTTCATAGGCGTCGAGAACTACGGGCTTCAAAGCGCGCAGGTAGTCCACGGCAGTTATCTGAGGGTCCAGAGAGGCGCGAACGGGCAGCAGGTGAACGCAATGGCCGACGAGGACTTTGTCTTCAATCTGCGACTGTGCCGCAGCCGGAATCATGGTCACTGGATCGGCGTTCCCGCTCAATCTCCAGAGCAGAATCTGCCAGCCGGCAAGCAGCGTGGTAAATAACGTACACCCGGCGGTGGCGCCTGCCTTTCGCAACGCCAAACCAAACTCCTTTGGAAACTCCGCCACAAAGGTGGAACCGGCGAAGCTGCGCGTGGTGGGTCGGTTGCGGTCCGCGGGAAGCGTCAGCAACTCTGGCAGGGGCGTCATCCGCTGCTTCCAGTATTCGAGGTCCCGTTTCTGATGCTCGCGCCACGCCGAGGTCTGCACGTCCATTGCATACCGCGAAAAAGGCAGCGCAGGAGACAGGTCCGCCGGCTGGTTTCGAAGCATTGCCGAATAGAGCCTGCCGAGCTCGTCGATGATGATATTGACGGCCCAGCCATCGCAGATCAGGTGGTGCGCGGTGATGAGAAGCAGATGCCGCTCCGGCGCCAGCGTCACCAATCGCGCGCGCAGCAGGGGGCCATGAACCAGGTCGAACGGCTGCGCGCCTTCTTCTGCGATCAACCGGTCGAGCCATTCCTGCTGAGTTTTCGGGGCGTGTTCCGCGAGATTGATGCGATCGATCGGAATATTCCGCTGCCGATCGATCTGCATCCTGTCGCCGCTGGGAACAAGAGACATGCGCAGCGCTTCATGACGATCAAGCAATGCCCGCCAGGCTGATTCCAGTGCGCTGGTATTGAGGGGGCCTTGCAGTACCAGGCGAAACGATTCATTGAATGCGCAGTTGGCTGCGTCGGAGACCTGGGCCGCGAGCAGAATCTCCAACTGCGGCTCGGTCAACGGCACCTCTGTAACTGTTACGGTTTCAATTGCGGCGCCGGCCTGGTTTAAAGGCTGAACGTTGCTAGGGGATCCAGAGGGCAGCAATCCGCAGCCTTGGAGCTCGGCAATACTTTCCCGGAAGGCACGGACAACATGATCGAGATCCGCGTCGCTGTGTTCGGTGGTGAGGTACAGGGGAAATCCTTCGAGCAGGAACACTCCTTTTTCCCGCAGAAGGTAGAAGAGGAGTCCGCCGAACTGCAGGTCGGAAGGCACTCCTAAATACATGACGCTGCCGCAATGCTCGAAATGCAGCGAATTTCCGCAGGTTGAGATGACCTCATTCAGCCGCTCGGCAAAGTGCGAGGCGCGGCGATTCAGATCGTCATATATATGATTTCCGGCACTGCGGATGTGTTCCAGGGTGGCGCAGAGCGCGGCCATGGTCAGCGGATGACGCACAAATGTTCCGGCAAAAAACGTTACCCCGGCTTCGGGGACGGAGGTGTCGCCAAACTCCCAATATCCGCCGTCGAGCGCGTCCATGAAGGCCGCTTTCCCGGCCAGAATTCCGATGGGCATCCCCCCACCGATGACTTTTCCGTATGTCACCAGGTCGGCGTCAATGCCGTAATATCCCTGAGCGCCGCGCGGATGGATACGAAATCCTGTGACCACTTCATCGAAGATGAACGCGGTTCCGGACTGCCGCGTGATTTCCCGCACGCGTTGCAGAAATGCTTTCGGCTGCAAATTCGGATGACGGCTTTGGACAGGCTCAATCAGGATTGCGGCAAGCTCGTTTGCGTGCTGCTCGATATATCGCAGCGATTCGTCGGTACCGTAATCGAGCACGGTTACGCTCGAGATACTTGCGCGGGGAATTCCGGGCGCGATCGGCTGCACTGTGAATTCGCCCTTGCGGTGCAATTGCTTGACCAGCACTTCATCGAATTGGCCGTGATAGTCCCCGGCAAAAAACACCACCCGGTCTCTTCCGGTCACGGTGCGCGCGAGGCGCATGGCGGCCATGACAGCTTCCGACCCTGTATTGCAGAAGGTGACCCGCTCGGCGCCGGTCATCTCCGCCAGCAGATCGGCGGCGCGGCCGGCCAGCGGAGTCTGCGGGCCGATGGCAAAGCCTTCTTTCATTTGCTCTGCAACAGCTTCTGTGACAAATGCCGGCGAGTGCCCGAACATGGTCGGGCCGAAACCGTTGAGCAGATCGATATATTCATTGCCGTCGATGTCCCAGAGCTTCGAACCCGTGCTGCGCGAGGAGACGATGCTGTAGACCATTTCCTTCCACTCGCGGCGGAAGCCGCTGACGACGCGCGGGTCCGCGAGGGTGCGGCGATGTTTCTGGGTAAAGGCTTTCGAGCCAGCGGTTTTCTTTGAATATCGCTCGATGAGCTGCGACAGAAACTGCTTTCTGCCCGGCGTCATCTCCACATGGCCGGTATGGACCGGCTTCCGATGAAGCGCATTTCTTTCATCGGCGGACTGCGAGATTTCCTTTACTGAACCGCCCTGGGCCGATGCAGGTTGAGAAGCTACCAGGGGCGCGACAGCAGAGGCGGTCACCGCTAGCGCGTTCGATTTCAGGGCGAAAGCTGCCGGGTTGCCGGCTTCCCCGAGAATATGTAACTGATTCTGTATCAATTGCGCCATGGCCTGAAGCTGCTGCTGCATCAGCACGGCGATCTGACCATCTCCGGCGGGGCGGGATGTGAGCTCGGGCGCTGGAATCGTTATGCCGGCCGCGGCCAAACCGGAAACATTCTCGGTGCCCCCTGAGCGCCCTGACTCAGAACTTCCTGTGATCGAAGCCGGCGGGGCAATCCTGTCGGCTGGAAGCTGCTGGAGGAGGTGTTCGGCCACCAGGCGGATCGAGCTTAGATTGTCCAACAGTTGCCGGAACGCGATTTTGATGCCGTAAGTGGCCTGGATCTTTTGTGCCGCCTGGGTCAAGAAGAGCGAGTCGAAGCCCAGTTCCAGAAAGCTGAGATCATATTGATCCGGCGTCAACTCCAGGCCGGAAAGATTTTCGAGTAGCGCGGCAATTCCCTGCTCGATGCGCGCTGCGCCATCGGGCGCGGGTTGAGATGGAGTGCTTGCCATCTGCGAATTTGCGATGCTGTTCATTCGGTTCTCCAAGGTGTTCAAAGCAATCAAAGGTAAATTTCCGCTCTGCGCCGGGATGTGGATTTCTGATGCGGTATTCGAGGCCTGAGACAGTGCCGGTTGCGGCTCCATCGCCGTTGTTTCCTTTGCTTCTACCCAGTAACGTTTCCGCTCAAACGGATAGGTTGGTAAAGCTGCGCGGCGACGGCGTTCGCTGGCGTAATATGTGCTCCAATCCACGGGTACGCCGCGGGTCCACATGGCTCCAACCGAGGGCGCCAGCACATCCCAGGCGGACCTCTTCGAGCCTGACTGGTACGCCTCGGCCGCTGGAAGCGAAGTGAGCGTGCCGACCTGCGGACCGCCTTTCGGCATCTGCTGCCGAAGCAACGTGGTGAGGGTTTCCCCGGCGCCGACCTCCAGGTAAATCTCGTACCCGCTGCCGAGGAGGGTGGCGGCGGCGGCGCTGAAGTGAACCGGGACCCGGCAATGCCGCGCCCAATATTCCGGCGAGGTCGCTTCCGCTGCCGTAAGTGCTAGACCGCTGACGGTAGAAACAACTTCTATCTCCGGCTGATGGAGCGTCATCTGCGCCAGCAGTTGCCGTAGCGGCTCCATTACCGGCTCGATCATGGAGGAATGAAATGCATGCGAGGTGCGCAGGGATCGAGAGACGATCTTCTGTTTTTCCAACTGCGCAGCCAGGACGTCGATCTCGGCCGCAGGACCGGAGACGACGGTGAGCGAGGGCGAGTTGATGGCTGCGATCGAGATGGCCGGAGGCAAAAGACTTTGTAACTGTTCCGATGGCATTCGTACTGCCAGCATGCTTCCCGGCGGCATTTCCTGCATCCACTCGCCTCGACGGGCGACAAAAAGAAGCGCCTCGTCGAGAGAAAATACGCCAGCAAGGCAGGCGGCGACGATTTCGCCCACGCTGTGCCCGGCCAGACAAACCGGCTGAACTCCCCAGTGCATCCACAGACGCGCCAGAGCATAGCTGGTGACGAACAGGGCGGGCTGGGCATAGCGCGTCTGCTCGAGTTTTCTCGCGGCCTTCTCCTGGCCATCCACATCTTCGGCGGCAATTTGCGGATACAGAACATCCAGCAGGTCCAGATTGGCAAGGGATTTCAGACGCTCGCAGAACTCGTCGACAATCTGGCGGAAAACGGGTTCCGTACGATAGAGATCCCCGCCCATGCCGGGATAATGCGAGCCCTGGCCCGGGAAGAGCATGGCGACGCGCGGGTCGGGACGAGACACCTGGCGGGAGACCTGGTTGCGGAGTCGAATTTCATTCGGCTTGCGAAGCAGCGCAATCGCCTGCTCGCGGCTGTCGGCGGCAAATGCGAGGCGATGGCTGAAGGCGCGCCGCCCGACGGCAAGGGTGTAGGCGGTGTCGGCCAGCGAAAATGCTGCCGGTTCCGCAGATTCCATGTGCTCCGCAAGGCGGAGACATTGCGCGTCGAGCGCTGTTGACGTTCTTGCAGACAAGACAGAAAAGCTGCTTCGGTCGCGGGCTCGGTTCGGCCGCGAAAAGCGGCGCTTCTTCTAAGACCAGATGGACGTTCGTACCGCCGACGCCGAAGGCGCTGACGCCGGCGCGGCGAACATTTTCTCCATTCCCACGCGGCCACGGGGTGGATTCTCCGGAGATTGCAAATGGCGTGTTTTCGAGATCGAGCCGTGGATTTGGCCCGCTGTAGTGAAGCGTTCCCGGAATGCTCTCGCGCTCGAGGGAGAATGCGGTTTTGATCAGGCCGGCCATTCCGGCGGCAACATCCAGATGGCCGACGTTTCCTTTGACGGAACTGATGAGACAGCGGTTCTGGCGCGGCTTGCCAGCCGCGAATGCCTGCGCCAGTGCCGCCACCTCGATGGGGTCGCCGAGCGGAGTTGCTGTGCCGTGACACTCGACGTAATCGATCGAGGAGGCGTCCACGCCGGCAACAGCGTGGGCCATGGTGATGACCTCCGCCTGGCCCTTGCTGCTGGGTGCGGCATAGCCGATCTTGTCTGAGCCGTCGTTGTTGATGCCGGCACCGAGAACCAGCGCGTAAATGTGATCGCCGTCGGCGATGGCTTCTTCGGCCCGCTTCAGCAGAACCATGCCAGCGCCCGCGCCAAAGACCGTTCCCGCGGAGGATTGGTCGAACGGGCGGCAATGGCCATCGGGAGAAACCATGCCGCCTTCCTGATAGAAGTAGCCGCGCCGCTGCGGAAATGAGACCGATACCGCACCCGCCAAGGCAAGATCCGATTGATAGTTCACCAGGCTCTGCCAAGCCTGCGCGACCGCGAGCAAGGAGGTGGAGCAGGCCGACTGCACGGTCATCGCCGGTCCACGCAGATTCAGTTTGTAGCTGATGCGCGTTGCCAGAAAATCCTGGCCATTGCCGACCAGCGCGGGAAAAGAGCCGACCTGATAGGAGCGGGTGAATTCCTCGCGAAATTTCGGATCGGATGCCAGATGCAGCAACAGATAGGTATTGACGCTGGAACCGGCGAAGACGCCGACGTTGCCGGCGATCGCAGCCGGATCGTAACCGGCATCTTCAAATGCTTCCCAGGCGCATTCGATCAGCAGGCGCTGCTGCGGATCGGTCAACTCGGCCTCGCGCGGCAGAAAGTGGAAAAACTCGGCGTCGAACTGGTCCACATTTTCGAGCAGCGCGCGGGCGGCGACGTACCGGCCCTGGCTGCGCTCTGCGGCGCTCAGCCCGTCTTCGAGGTCATGCTCTGGATAGCGGCGGATCGATTCCTCGCCGGCACAAAGGTTGCGCCAGAACCGGGCGGCGTTTTCCGCGCCGGGAAAACGTCCGGCAACACCGATGATGGCTACCGCATTCTGCAGGCGATCGCTCATCGGACTCCATCCTTTGTCGCGTTCGACACATTCTCGCCGAACGGCGCGCCGCGCCAGCATGGCTCTGCGCTGACGTTGCCCGCGCTGTTCAGCTTCCTGCGACGCGAGGGTAACGTCTCGCCCGGAATGGAGCCGTTCCGCCAGCGCGCGCGGAGTCGGGAAAGTGAACATATCGACCAGCGAAGGCACCGACGCAAACCGGGTTTTCAGCCGGGAGTGCATCTCGATCAGCAGCAGTGATTGCCGCCGAGATCGAAGAAATTCTCTTCTGTTCCGACGGATTCGCGATGCAATACATTCGCCCATAGCTGCTGCAGGAACTCCGTGACCTGCGGAAGATTGGATAATTCGGCTGCTTCCCTGCCCGATGGCGGCGGCGCGGGCTGGGAATTGATGTCCGGCGAGGATAAAAGGTATTTCTCGCATTGCGACTTCAAGGCTTTTCGATCGAGCTTGCCGTTGAGCGTTGATAGGGAGATGTTCAAGAAAGAGCCAGTGCTGTGGAATCGAGGCGCGAGAAAGCCGCTCGCTCAACCAAAGCCGCAATTGAGTTTCCGCATTCTCGACGGGAGACGACAGCGAAACGCATGCGACCAGCTCTTTTTCCCCGGATGACGGAGTGATAACCATCACCGCCGCATGGGCCACCACGGGCAATCGGCAATTGCGCTCTCAATGGCATCGAGTTCCACTCGATGTCCGGCAATCTTGACCTGGTTATCCAGCCGGCCGAGAAATTCGATGACGCCGTCCTGCCGCTGACGCACGCGATCCCCGGTCAGGTACATCCGCGCATTGGGCCTGCCGGAAAACGGACCGGAAAATCGGTACGGATCGGAGAAAACGCTCCGCAGTGGCTTCGGGCTGCGCCAGATATCCCAGCGCGACACCCGCACCGCCGCCGGCCAGCTCGCCCTCCTCCCCGGCGGCAACGGGCTGATGGTTGGGGTCGAGAACATGAACGGTGGTGTGAGAGATCGGGCTCCGATCGGAAGCGTGCCTTCGGCCCGATAGTCCTCGGGAACCACGTAACAGCAGGTGAAGGTTGTGTTTTCCGTGGGGCCGTACCCGTTGACCATGCGCAACGCCGGGTAAAGGCGGCGAACCCGCTCAACCGAACGGGGAGCGATCACATCGCCGCCAAACACAAGCTGTGTCAGCGATGCGAACATCTCCGGCGTATGCTCCGCGGCCAGGTGGAACATGGCAGCCGTCAGCCACAGCGTCGTCACATGTTGCTGGGCGATGACATTTGCATATTCGTCCATTCCCAGGCGATGGGGTAGGCGCCACCGCCAGCCGCCCGCCGTGCAACAGAGGACCCCAGAGCTCGAGGGTGGAAGCGTCGAAGGTCAGCGGAGAGTGCAGCAGAAACGTGTGCTGCGGCCCAAACTGGATAAAGTTCTGACCTATGACCAGGCGCGCCACGGCGCGATGCGGAACGACAACTCCTTTGGGCACCCCGGTTGAGCCGGACGTGAACATGATGTACAGCGGGCTGCCGGAATCGAGGGGAGCTACGGGAATCGATGCCGGAACTGCCGCCAACCGGACAGGAAATATCTTCAAGAGAGAGAACCGGGCGCGCTCCCCAAAGGGAGGGGTGGGCCGACTGGCGCGCATCCCGATCGGCAATCCAGCACCGGAAATCGATCGATTCTGCAAGTTGCCCGAGAATTGAGGCAGGAAGGCCTTCCACATCGACCGGCACATAGCAGCCACCGGCCAGAACGATGCCTATGAGGGCCGCTACGGTTGCGATCGAGCGGGTGGCCGCAACCCCGACCTTGTCCCCGTTGCCGATTCCCTGCGCAACCAGACGGGCGCGGAAAGCCCCCGCAAAATTCCAAAGCTGGGCATATGTCATCGAGCCACTGGCATCGGAGATTGCGGTTGCATGTGGATAGCGCAAGACGATGTCGCGAAAACAACCGGTAACCGTGGCGTTCCATGGATCGGAGTTCGGAACCCGAACACCCGGAGAACCGAACGCACGCGGGTCGAGCCCCCGAGACTCTTCAGCATGGAGCTTCGCCAACACGTCAGTGCCCACCTGGTGCCCGCCTGTCTGCCTATAAAGCAGATCTTATGATCTGTAACTTACTTAGAGGTTGCACGTTGGATGCCATCTTGCGGAAACGAGGCTTGAGTCTTTTGGGATACCGACCCATTGCAATCGCTGGCATGTCAGGACGGATTTCGCAATTGCGCGACGGCTCGCGGGAAAAGAGTTCTCATTCCGACACATTATGTGAAAAGTTTTTCCTATTGTTGTGGGGCTTATTTTAGATCGGAAAATTGAGAAACCGACTTAGAAGTCGGGGTTTGCGTTCAAACTATAGTAATCAGCTTTCCCGCATGCCTGGCAGCATTCGGGGAAGCGGTTGGATCTCGCGCAAAACGAGACACTTTATGCCCCAATGACGGTGCAAGTCTGCGCTAACAGCGAATAATTCTGGCTTGAAGGTGTGGATCGGTCACCCCGCGGGTTGCATTGCGAGTGTCGATCACCAATTGCGCCTGCTGTGCAATCTGCTGGTAGTCGTAATCGGAATGGTCGGTCGCGATCAGCACGCAATCATATTCGCCAATGGTATCCAGCGCCACCGAGGTCATATTCAAGTCGTAGTGGCGGCCACGGCCGACACTGGGAAAGAAAGGGTCGTTGTAATCAACCAACGCTCCGCGGCGGCGAAGCTGCTCGATCAGGGTCAACGAGGGCGATTCGCGCAGGTCGTCGATGTCTTTCTTGTACGACAGGCCCAGAACGAGAATTTTGCTGCCCTTCAGCGGTTTGCTGCGGTCGTTCAGCGCCGCAGCTACAGCTTCGACAACGTGATACGGCATCGAAGTGTTGACTTCTCCGGCAAGCTCAATAAAGCGCGTGCTGAAATCAAGCTCCTTCGCTTTCCAGGACAGGTAAAACGGATCGATAGGGATGCAGTGGCCACCCAGCCCGGGCCCGGGATAAAAAGGCTGAAATCCAAACGGCTTCGTGGCTGCCGCTTCGATGATCTCCCAGATATCGAGACCCATCCGCAGGCAGAGCAGCTTCAATTCATTGACCAGCGCGATATTCACGCAGCGATAGATATTTTCAAGCAGCTTTGTCATTTCCGCCGCCGCCGGGCTTGAAACCCGGACGATGCGGTTGAAGATGGCTCCGTAGAAGGCCGCCGCCAGATCACCCGATTCTTTGGTGGACGCGCCGACAACCTTGGGAATGTCGCTCCGTTCCACGGTGATATTGCCGGGGTCCTCTCGTTCGGGTGAATAGGCGACATAGAAACACTTCGCTGGATCCAGACCCTCCCGGTAGCAGCGCAGTCCCTGGGGATTGTTTGCCTCGAGCAGCGGAATCAGCACTTCTTCCGTCGTGCCGGGATAGGTGGTGCTCTCAAGAATTACCAGTTGACCGGGCCGCAGGTGCGGAGAGAGAGAACGTGCGGTGTCTTCGATATAGCGAAGATCCGGGCCCTGGTGCTCGTCGAGCGGGGTTGGTACGCAGATAATAATTGCCTGCATCTTGCTGACGTCGGCATATTCGGCGCTGGCGCTGAACCCTGTCTCCCGGAGCTGGGCGATCTCCTCCGGCAGGATGCGCTGGATGTACGAAGAGCCTGCATTCAGCTTGTCGACCTTGCTGCGGTCGACATCGAATCCGGTGACGGGAAACCCGGCACGAGCGAAGAGCATGGCGAGGGGGAGCCCAACATATCCAAGCCCGACAACGCCGACCTGCCCGGTACGGTTGCGAATGGTCTGCATCAGCGAATCGGTATTGGTCTCCATCACCGCTGCTCCGATGGTGCTGGTTGGATGGGATGCGACCACGTCATTGTCACTGCTCGACTGTACCATTCCGGCTATTCCCCTTCAATTGTTTGGGTTTCAATCTTATTTTCGAATTCAACAGCTCGCTGTAGAGCTCTTCCATCCGCCGCTCGGCCTGTTGCAGGCTGAATCGCTCCACCCGTTCACGGGCAGCCTGACCGAATTGGCGTCGTACCGCTGCAGAGCGCAATCCGAGGATGGCGTTTGCCAGCGCCGCCGGATCGTCCGGAGCGACCAAAATTCCAGTGTCATCCAAAGCTTCGCGGTTTCCGCCTACATCCGTGGCTACCACGGCCAGGCTGCCCGCCATATATTCCAGCAGAGAATTGGAAAAACCCTCTGCCAACGAGCTAAGCACGCCGATATCCATTGCCGCTAAATAAGGGCGAATGTCCTTATGCGCCCCCACCAGGCGCACTCGATCCTCGAGACCATACTGGCGAATACGCTCAGCGACAAATTCCTGCTGCTGGCCATCCCCAACGAGGATGAAGCGAATTGAGGGATCTTTTTCAAGGACGAGCCTGGCTGCATCGACAAATTGAACAATTCCCTTGACGCGACGCATACAGGAAATATTCCCGACGAGAAGCTCTTCTTCGGCCACTCCCAACGCCTCCCGGGCGGCGGACCTTTGCTGATCCAACCCGGAAAACCTGGCCAGATCGATACCGTTATAGGCAACGCGCATTTTATGGCGTGGCACGCGCCACGTGTGAATGATGGACTCGGCCACCACCTGGCTGTTGGCCAAAATACAGTCAGTGGAAAAATTAGCCAGCCGCTGGATCAGACGGAAAAGGGGAGCCATGGGACCGAAACGCCCGTGCCAGTGATCCAGATTTCGCCGGGAGCCAATCACCACCGGCACGCCCGCCAAGCGGGCCAACCAGGGACCAATAATATTGCACTCAACAAAAAAGGTCTGCACCAGAGAGATCTGTTCGCGGCGCATCCACCGAATCAATGCCCAGCAGCCGCGCCACCCCGAAGGACGAAACAGGCTCCACGCGTCGGCGGAGTACACCGGGCAGCCTACGCTTTCCTCGCGCAGCCATTCTTTGCCGCGCAATACGGCGAGCCGGGGTTCATATCCCAGCCGCTTTGAAAGCAGAATCAGCTGCAGTATCTGACGCTCGGTGCCACCGCCGTCGAGTCTGCCGATCTCGTCAATAAGAAAGAGAACGCGCACCTTTGGTGAGTAAGAACCCTTCTCTGGAACTGCATCATCGATCGCGGAAAGCTGCTCAGCCGTAATCGCCAAATCTCCTCCTGAACTCAGCCGCGATTGAATGAAAATAAGAGTACCTGCCATCACTTTGGAGACTATTGGACGGCTTTATAGCAGGAAACGTCAGCACTCCTCAAAAACTATCAGAACAGGGCTGGTATCCCCTACCAAACGGGAACGCCAGTCGTTCGGGTTAGATAATTCGGATGGAATAAGAGGATCCGGGTTGGCTCTTTTTTTTCCAGCCCCGGATCGAGTTGTGTCCCCACCGTATCTGGATCGCCGAAAATTCGCGGCGATCCGCGCGGTGCGGACTTTACCAGTCGCCACGTACGCGCTGGACAAGGGTGCAGGCAATCAAAACAAGACCCGCGGCAGCGGACGGAATTAGCATGAGCTGTAGTAATGTCATTGGAAGTATCCTCTCTCTCAGCACAAGACTGTAGAATCTAGCGCGGAACGATTCCAGGCTTGACCGCACGAAAAGCTCAGCAGTCATTCGAACCATGGCAGACCATGCGAACCATGGCAGGCCATGACAGAACAGTGTGAGCACTCCGTGCGGGCATCACTGGCGAACCCTCCAGCGCCCCCCACTTGCCTTGACATGATTGCAATTCGGTGGCCGTTCCCATTCCGCGCGAATTAAGACCTGCAGCTCCAACAGCTCAACATTTCCGGGGGTTTTCCGGAGTATCATGCGCAGCGCATTGCACACGGCTCCACGAATTTCTTTCTCTTTTTCTGGATGGCGGCTTTTATGGCAGGGAACTTCCCATGTCAACCGCTAAATCGTTGGGAATCTTACTTTGGTACTCTGCGTGCTGTTTAGCCAGAAGCACTCGACCTCGACGATGCTTCGTCGTTGCGACGCGGAGAACATGGCAGCCGATATTCAGATGGTATTCACCGACATCCTCGATCGCATCGGGTTCGTGGGGCTGTTGCGCCGTATTGCCGCGTCCCATGCCGGACTGGTTCTGGCCATGAACCGCGTTTTACCCCGCGAAGAACGAGGCCTCTGCTTCGATCCCGGTCTGGTGGTCAGCGAACCGGCATTTGTCTCTTTATTGCGCCTGCTACAAAAGGATTATGAGGTGGTTCATCTCGAGGAGCTGTTGACCAATCCGCGTGGCAGCGGAGGACGCGCCAAGGTTGCCATCACCTTTGACGATGGTTGGGAAGATAACTACCGGATCGCTTTTCCGCATCTGCTGGAATTCCAGATGCCGGCAACGATATTTGCCTGCACCGAACTGCTCGACACGCCGAGATTGCTGCCGGAAGAGCGTTTTGCCCGCCTTTGGACGCAGTGCGCGGCGCACTCCGCTCTGCAAACGCTGGTTTCTGACCTGAATCACTGGGGAATGGGCAAACGCAAGAACCACACCCTGCGTCCGCAGAAACGATACTGGACCGAAGAAATGAAGCGGATGCCGCTTACGGGCCGGCTATTGCTGCTGGATCACTTTGAGCAGCGATATCAAATTCCGCCGGTAACGGCACGGAGATTTCTTACCTGGGATGAGGTCCGCATCATGCTGCGGACCGGCTTAATCCAAATGGGTTCCCATACCAGCCAGCACGCTACACTTGCATCGGAAAGCGACCGCGATATCCGGCGGGAGCTGGAGGACTCGCGCGCGAGCCTTTGGGAGCATACCGGAGTTGTGCCCGAGAGCATGGCATATCCAAATGGGATGTACAACCGGCGCGTGCTGGATCTTGTTCGATCGGCAGGTTTCCGTTCCGCCCTTACCGGGAAACCGGGGCTGGTTAGCGCGAATTCAAAACCTCTATCGCATCCCGCGAATTGCTGTACGCGCCGCCATGGATGAAATGGCCGTCAGCCGCGGCGAAAAGGAATTCTCTTCCAGCCGGACTTCGGTTTACTTTCTCAGTTCCTGGCTGAAATCCGCGATGCCCGCTGGTGCCGGGGGAGTCTGAGTCACGATCTTCTGTACCGGTCCGCTCGAAGCCTTGCGCACCGAGGAGTGGGCGGGCTGCCGAGTGATGCCGAGCAACTCCGCCCACATACCGGCGCCGAGACCGGCATAGACCGCGCAATAGGCCACCGGCCCCAGGACTGCATGTTTCCAGCTGTGCCGCCGGCCAAGATCGATCGAGGCGGCGAAGATAATCAGCAGGAACATCGCCGCCGGAACGGCCAGAATGGCCACCAGCCAGCTTGCCGTAACCATCGCAACCGCGCAAGAGAGAACGCCTGCGGCCAAAACCGCCAGCAAAACCGCGGGCGCCCATTGCGACAGGGATGTAGATGCGGGATGTTTGCGGGCCAGGCGCACGCGTCCGATGCCATAGCGCATCATCTGCCGGAAAAGCCCGCGGAAATTTCGCCGTGGTTCGTAGTACACCGCAACCCTGGGATCGGTATAAGCCTTGTACCCGGCGGCGGCAACGCGAGTATTGAAGTCGACATCTTCGCAGGCATCGAAAGTTTCGTCGTATGCACCTACTTTTTCGAAGACAGCCCGGCGATAGGTAGCTCCGGAACTGGCCGGGTGAACAAAGCCGGTGTGATGCATGTCGTAAATGAGCGAATCCCGCCCGTGGCCCAGGGTGGAAGCGCGCGCGTCGGCGATGATGCGGCCCACGCCCTGCGGGGAAAATGCAATCAAAGGCTGGGGACGGCAAAGGCAATCCGCGCCCGTTTCCTCCATCAGCAGAACCGTATCTTCAAGCAGGCGTCGCGAAGGAACTTCGCAATGCCCATCGATAAACAGGATGATCTCTCCCGTGGCCTCGGCAACTGCCGGCGTTGCGGCCGGCACCGGAACGAACTCCGGGATTATCGACGATCCGGATCGAAACCGCCGATTGTCTCGCTTTCTCACGCACTACATCGCGGGTTCCGTCGGTCGAGCCGCCATCGGCAACCAGGATTTCGTAAGCATCGGCCGGGTATGTCTGCTCAATCAGTTGGTTCAGCAAGCGTCCAATACAACGGGCTTCATTCCTGACCGGCAAAATGATCGAGATTCTAGGCGACGCCATGCAACGGTTCCTCGATCTCCATATAAAACGCGTTGCCCAGAAGGGTTCTGTACAGCATTTCCAGCAGGCTTCTCTGCCGCACGGGCGAAAACCTCTGTTCGACATGACGTCTGGCTTCCGATGCCAACTGCCTGCGCAAAGAAGCAGAACGCAGCAGCTTCTTCATCGCTTCCGAGAGCGCCACGGGTAAACCAGGAGCCACCAGCAGGCCTGTTTCCCCGTGGGAAACGATCTCGGGTACTCCTCCAACCGTGGTCGCGATCACCGGGACTCCGAGCAGCATCGCTTCCAATACTGAGCTGGGCGTGCCCTCGGCCAATGACGGGTGCACAATGCAGTCCATAACCTTCATCCAGGCTGCGGGTTTTGGCTGAAACCCGGCGAAGCAGACTTGAGACTCAATCCCCAGCCTCCTGGCGAGCGTCCGTAAGGAGCTTTCTTCGCGTCCTTCTCCCAACAGCAGAAGCCGAATCGGCTGCGCCGGGATCGTCCTCGATAAAAGCGCAAAGGCCTCCAGCAGAGTGCAGTGGCCTTTCTCGCGGCTGAAGCGGCCGGCGGCTCCGAATACAAAATCGCGGCGGGAAAATCCGAGTTCCTCGCGAGTGGGCGCGCGCTGCTGCGATTTGTCGGCCTCGCGCGGGGCCAGCACTGCGTTTTGAATGACCAAGGGCGCGTGCCGTCCGCGGCGCATGCGGCCGAGTTCGCGGGCCTGTGCCGGCGAAGTGCAGACGACCCAGGGACTGCGCACCAGCAAACTGCGCTCCAGGCGCTCATACAATGTGACCTGCCAGGTTTCCGCGGTGAATCCATGAACAAATGGAACCCAGGGAACGCCCGCGTTTCGAGCCGCGAAGTGGCCCACAACATTTGCCTTATAGCCATGAGTACACAGCAGATCGATGTGATGCTGACGGAGATACTGCGTCAGATCGTCAACCAGTCCGGGCCGTATACCGCCAGGAATCGAAACCGTCTCGATCCCATACCGGCGGGCGAACGTCAGTATAGAGGGCAATTCGGCGTCGTCCTGGAAACTGCCGAGAATAATCTCGTAGCCGGCATCTCGCGTATCGAGCGCGTGATGAAGAAGCTGCTTTTCCGGACCGCCGATCAAGTTGCTTGCGATCAAATGCAATATACGGGACAAAGTGTTCTCTCCTTCGGTGGGTTCCATGCAGACCGCCTGCTGGAACTTCCCGGCACGACAGTTGGATTACGGAAATGAACTTATCGAGCCCCCCGGCCACACAACGCGATTTTGATCGTTTTAAAAAGAATCATGGAGATCGAACAGCAGGGATGCATTTTTCACATAGAAGAGGTCGTACTCCAGCTTGGTCCGTGATTCTTCAACATTCGAACCGTAGTCCGCGCATACCTGCGCCCAGCCGGTGATGCCCGGCCGGATGCAATGGCGCAGGTCATAATAGGTGATCTGCTCTTCGAGCATGCGAACGAAATGCGGCCTTTCGGGACGGGGACCTACCATGCACATTTCCCCCTTAAGCACGTTGATGACCTGCGGCAGTTCATCCAGGCGAAGCTTGCGCAGCACGGCACCGACGCGGGTCACGCGGGAATCCTTTGCCGTAGCCCACACGGGCCCGGAGGCACTCTCCGCATCCTGCCGCATGGAACGGAACTTGATCACGCGGAAGGTGCGTCCGCTCAGCCCGACCCGCTCCTGGGTGTAGAACACCGGGCCGGCAGATTCCAGCTTGACGACAATAGCGATGAGCACGCCCAGGGGTGTCAGCAGCACCGTCAAAAGCAGAGCGGCCAGGAAGCTGGCGATGCGATGGATGGCGCGTGTAATGGGCGGCGGAATGAGAGCGTTGCCGAAGGCGAGAGCATTGGCCCGGACCGATTCGACCGGCACGCGTCCGGTAACCGATTCGTATAACTCGCCGGCATCCTGCACGCGGATTCCAACCCGACGGAGCGACAGCAGATCCGCCGCCGGAACGGTGGAGACACCGATTTCAGAGCTGATCACGATGCGGTCCGGGCGGAAGGAATGTGTCAGTTCCCGAAGCCGGTCTACGGTTCCCACCACGGCGAAGCGCAAATCCCGGGGGAGAGGACGAGAGTGATCGAGCACAACCCCCGCCAGTTTGAGCGGCAGGCCGCTTTTCCCGGTCAGTTCCTCAGCCAATCGCTGGATGGTGACGCCCGATCCTACCAACAGGACCCGCTGCCCCTTGCTCATGCGGCGCAGCCACCAGTCGGACAACCAGCGTTGTAGATACAGCAGAAACAGCATCAGAGCCAGGAACGGCTCCATAAGGTGATATTGGGCCCGATCCCGGAACAGAAGCCAGACCAGCGGGCTAAGCAGGAGCGCGCTAACACCAAGTCCGCGCAGGCCCGCTGCCAGCACCATTGGCCGGCTGCGAAGGGTTGAGACGTCGTACAAGTCGGAGAAATAAAAAGACCAGATTCCAATTGCAGCAGCGAATGCAACCAGCACAAAAAGCTGCACACCAGCCACGGTGTCCATGGGTACGTCAGGTCCGAGCAACAGCAAGAACCCAACCGCGAGCAACAGGGCATCCCCGATCACCAGCAGCAGCTTGCTTGACGGAACATACAGGTTGAACACGCGAATCATGTCAGTTCTCCGTGTGGTTGGATCCGTACCCGTATCCATACCCGGAACTGCGGTAATAGGATTCACTCTTCAGATTGCTGACGCGGTTGACGACACATCCAATCACCTTGTCGCGCAGCATGGCCAATGCCTCCTGCGCCGCGCTGATGGGAGTGGCGTCGGCGTTGAGAACAAATAATCCACAATCAACGAACGGCACAAGAGATTGGGTATCAGCAACCGCCAGCAGCGGCGCGGAGTCGAGAATGATTACGTCATAATCGGCCTTTGCCTCCGCCAGCAGTTTTTCCAGCCGGCTGCTCTGCAGCAGCCGGTCGGGTTGTTGGAGCGGGCGGAAGCCGAACAGCACATCCAGCCTGCGGTTCACCTGATAAACCGAATTCTGCCACTGCGTTTCCCCAGCCAGTGCGGAGGGCGAGCGCATGTCAGTTTCCACGCCGAAAATGGTGTGCAGATTCGGCTGCCGCAGATCTAAATCCATCACCAGAACACGCAGGCCTTCGACGTGACTCAAAGATCCCGCCAGGTTGGCCGTCACCGTAGTCTTGCCCTCACCGGGAAGGGCGCTGGTGATGAGCATGGTGCGGAGCTGAAAATCCCTGCTCAAATTCTTTACCCTGGCTCGCAGCAGGCGGAACTGCTCGGCCATGGTCCGCTGCTTGGGGTCGAGTTCGGCGCCGGGAGGGGCCAGCGTGACCAGAGATTGGCTTATCCTGGCCCCAGCAACCTGCCGCACAATCCGGCCTTTTTCGTGGATGGGCTGGGGATAAAGACCGGATTTTTCTTCCTCGACTCGAATCGCGCTTTCGTGTTTCACTGCGACACCCTCCTGATTGATCTTCGTTACCTTCATTTGCTTCTCCATCGCCTTTGGTGTGGCGCATACCTGGGTCCCTGCACAGCGCGTGCGGATTCCTCATCTATTCGCGGAAACGTTCCATGCCTCATCGGAAAATGGAGGGCATTTGGGTAAATCGATAATCACAGGCAGCTTGAGATATTCGGCCACCTCCGCGGAGCTATGCATGGTGTCGTCGCGCAACTCCACGACAAGTCCGCAGAGGAGACCTACGAGCAGCCCGACCAGTACAGCGCCCATATACAAAAGAGCTGGATTCGGACGGAAAGGAACCGACGGCAGATTCGCCGGCTGGATGACAATAAACTGTTCGCTTGCATCTTTGCGGTCAAGTGCCGCACCCATAGACGCTTCCTGTTGCTTTTCAAGCAGCAGGTTGTAATCCTTCTGCATCTGCTGGTACTTGCTATCCAGAGCCGAGTACTGCGTTTGCACGGCCGGCACGGTGCCAAAGGCGCTTTGCATCTGGCTAATTTTTTGTTCAAGCTCTTGCTGATGCGCATTTCGCGTTTTGATATCTGCGTTCAGAGCGATCAACTGACCTCGAAGCAGATCCGTCTGGGAGGGTCCGTTCGCCTGCGGAAGGGGCGCGACCGAGGCTGTGCCGGTGAACTTGGGGGCCTGACGTATCTCGAGTTTCAGCGCGGCAATGTCATGCTGCAGTCGGATAATATCCGGGTGCTGGGGCGTGTATTTCAGCAGATCGGCATGGAGCTCCGCCTGTTTCTGGGCGAGTTCCATCTGCAACGGGGTCGCCGGTGCAGGGGTTTCGCCCTGTTCGCCGCCGTTTGGATTCACATTGAGGACAGATTCGAGATAGACACGCTGCTGATTGTCCTGTTCGATGGCAGCGCTGTTGGTCTGAAGTTGAGACTGATATTGACCGATCATCTGCATGTTGGCCGCAGCCTGTTCCGGCAGACTGCCCAGGTGCGACTCCTTGAAAGCCTGAATCCTGGCCTGCTGAGCGGCTAATTGCTGGCCCGCGTCGGCCAACTGCGCATCCAGAAATGCGGCCGTTCCCTGGGCCTGCTGATGACCTTCGTTTAGATTTTCGCGGATATAAAGGTCTGCAATCGCCTTGGTTACTTGCTGGGCTTGCCTGGGGGTGCGTCCGACATAAGAGATTGTGAACGCGGCGACACCGCCCCTGCCATCGGAAGAATCGGGCGCTTCGGCCACAGTGATGTCCTTGGCTATCGCATCGACGGCCCGATTCATCTTGCCTTGCTTGCGCAACTCAGGATAGAGATTCAACGAATCGATGACCTGAACCAGATCTGGACTGCTCATCACCTCCAGTTGAATGGTGTGGATGCGATTTTCCATATCGGTGGTCGAGACCGGCCGCACGAAGGCAGTTGGCACTTTCTGCGGTTGGACCATAATCGTGGTCGTCGACATGTACGAACGCGGCACCAGCGGGGCGACCAGGATTGCCAGCGCAATCACCACCGCCGAGGGGATGATGATCCAGTATTTGCGTCTCTGGATTACGGCAACAAAGTCGCCGACAGAAGTAGGGGGTTTCCGTTCCATTACTGCACACCTCCGGGGGTGGTTGGATTTCCTAGGTTGAACCGTATGCCGCCATTGATCTGATTCCGGGTAAACCCGTAAGACTGGAACGCCACTTCACGATCGAAATTTTGGGAGTTGACAGAATAGCGGCCAAAAAGCTGCAATTTACGGCTGAGTTGATACGCCACTTGTGCTTGAGCACCATAAAAATCTGCCGAGCCATATTGAGCATTGCCAGCATCGTGGACATAGGATGCCGCGCCGACAAGGATCCAATTTTTTTCCATCGGAAGATAGGCACTGAAATTGACGCCGTTAGAAAGAACTTCCGGCGATAACAAATTCACCACGAAGGCGCGGTTGAAGCCCAGGGCGAACTGGGACTGCCGGATCTGTCGGCTCAGGGATGCAGTGATGGCATAGCTGGTGTCTTGAATGGGTCCAAATGCGGGACTAGTACCCTGGACAAATAGTGGCCCCGCAGCCACCCTTGCCTGCAGCGTAGCGGTCAATTGGCGCTGGTAAGTACCCTGAAGAGTTTCGGCCAGCACATGGCCGGTGGGCCGCACCCCATAGATATAGATCGGAGTGAGCTCAACCCCGACCAGATCCTTCGCAGCCAATTGATACTCCAACCGCAGATCGGCGCCACTGGTGATGAATCGCTCGCCAAACCCGCTGTGGACGGGGGCGATTCCAGCCGGAACAGTCAGAAAGTAGCCGCTGACCAAGGTTCCGGTAAGAGTCATCCGCGCGCTCATCAGATATCGGTAGAGAATGCTGGTTGCAACATTCGTAACCTCAAAGCTGTTTTCTCGCAAAATTGCACCCAACGTGGGTGAGACAACTCCGACACCGCCAATATTGAGTGCTAGAGGAAGATACTCATTCAGGCTCAGGTAACGGGCTGCTGTCATGCTCCACTCAACCCCGTTGTGTGCGGTGATCTGGTGGGTCAGAACCTGATAAAAGCGTTGCGCGAAGCTGTTCACCTGGGAATATCCGGGATATATGTTGTACAGAGGCTGATAGACGGCGAAGTAGCGGGTCCGTTCGGTCTGAAACCGGAGGCCAGCCTGGGCTCCAAGCTCCGCAATAGAGGTGGTCGTCTGGCCGGTCTGAGTACCGAAAAAATTGGTGATCACACCGCCGGATGCCTCCACGCCTAATCCATAGCGATTGAAGGATTCGTTTTCAGCCGTGATCGACTGAATGCCCTGATTCAGCGACAAATCGGTGCCCAGTTGCTGACCGGACAGCGGTTGCTGGCCTGGGTCCGTGTTTCCACTGGGCCATGTGGCGGCTGGAACCGCCTGCGCCCGCGCAGAACGAGCCACTATCGGCAGCCATCCTGCAGCCATACAAAGGATCATGACAGATAAACGCGACCGCCAGCTACGTGATCGATAGATACGACTTATCACGGGACCACCACCGTGTCACGAGTCTGCAACAGTAGATCTTTGCTGCCGCGCTTGGCCTTAAGCACGTTCTTGTACTGAAATTTGATATGTTCCCTTTGACCATTCGGCAGGGTTCGCAACACATAAATCTTGTTTGCTTTCGCGAATTCTTTCAGCCCGCCGGCCATTGCAATGGCATCGATTACGCTCATCGGAGGAACCAGGGCGTAGGTTCCGGGCCGAAAGACCTCGCCCAAAACGTTAATGCGCTGACTGCGGATTTCGGCAACAATCACGCTGATCGCCGGATCCGTCAGATACTTTGAAAAGCGCGCTTCCAGTTCATTTTGCAGCTCCGTGGGCGTCAGTCCGGCGGCCTGAACATCTCCAATCAGAGGAAGAGATATTTTGCCATCCGGACGAACCGGCACGTTGCGGGATACTTCCGGTTCATGCCAAACATTGATGGTGAGCACGTCATCGGCGCCGATGCGGTAATTGGAACCGGCGGTTGGGGAAGTCCTGGTATCTGGCGCCTGCGCAGCATCAGAGTTCGAGTTGAACGTGGTATCGACAGGCGCGGCAGGCGTGCTGGAAGGCGCGCCGACAGGCTGCGCCAGCCGGGAATCCGACTGCGCCTGCAACGGGCAGCAGGCCAAAGCGGTTAGCAAAGCAAGAAAGCCAAATCGCCGCATCCGGCGAGAAATATCTTTTCTACTCAACATTTAGTTCTCCTCGGGGGAATGGGCGACAGAACTTGCCTGCCGCAGTCGCGGCAGTCCTGCATCCTTAATTTTGTAAAGCAGCGCCCGATAGCTAATATCGAGCGATTGGGCGGTTTTCCGCCGGTTCCAGCGATGTTCGTTGAGCGCGCGCAGGATAATCTGCCGTTCCAGGATGCGCACGGCGCGCTGTGTCTGGAGACGAAGCGGAAGGTGAGCATCGGGAACGAACGGCGAAACTTCCGTCGCAGATTCGCGGTCGTTGAGCGCCTCGACAATGGCCTGTTCACTTCCCAGGACGACGTAGCGCTTGACCAGGTTTTCCAGTTCCCGTACATTTCCCGGCCAGTGATAGCTCTCGAGCAGCTTTATTACAGAACTTGAGAGCGGCTCGATGGAGCGGCCAAATTTCAGCTCGTAATGACGCAAGAAGTGGTTCAACAACATGGGTATGTCGGCCCGATGATCGCGCAGCGCCGGCAATTCGATGGAAACAACATTGATGCGATAGTAGAGGTCAGACCGGAAGCGGCCCGATTCCATGTCGGCGCCAAGGTTGCGGTGAGTGGCGCAGACCAGCCAGATATCTACCGCTCGTTCTTCAGACCCGCCCAGGCGGCTGAAGCGAAAGTCCTGCAATACCTGGAGCAGCTTGGCTTGCACGCTCACATCAAGGTCGCCGATCTCGTCAAGAAACAAAGTTCCCTTCTGGGCCTGCTCCACTTTGCCGCTGCGGGATTGATTGGCGCCGGTGAACGCGCCCTGTTCATATCCGAACAGTTCACTCTCAATCAGGGTGTGAGGAAGCGAAGGGCAGTTGACCTGGACAAGGGGCCGGTCGCGTCGCGGCGAGAGCAAGTGCAAGCTCTGCGCAACGACATTTTTCCCGGTGCCGCTTTCCCCGGTAATCAGAACGGGCATCCCGGCAGAGGCGGCCTGCTCCAGCTGACGGCGAACAGCGATCATGGCTGGAGAGTTTCCCAGCAATACGGGCATGGAGAATAACGAGGGCGAGATTAATTGCATAATTTTGCGACTCGCCGTTCAACTATGCACGTGCAACGCCAAACGCCGGATGGTCGATATCAGGGTCCGGAATGCCTGGATAGATCATCAGGAAATCTTTTTCAAATCAATAGGTTGGGAGGCTTACTGGAGCAACGGAGATCTTTCTCGCGGATGCGCTACAGAATCCTCCTGGATGCCTCCGGAAAAGCTGCCGGGAGGGAAACGCGATAGGAAGTTATGTGCGCAGTGGGCAAAACTTTTCACACTGAAGATCGGGCCTGAGCCGAGGATGACGGATGCACAAGGGTTATCGAGATAACAAACCAGTTCTTGCCGAGGTACCTTGTTTTTGAGTTACTAAAGGGTTGTTGTAAACCGCAGCGAAAACGAGCAGAATTGAGGCGAAGTTGAGAGAAGGGGTGCAAGAGATTGCAGCTTGTGTGAAATACCGAGCAGCTACCCCACACAAGGCCAGCAGGAATTCAGGTTTTTTATCCACCGTTAGATTGCTGCTGGGGAGCAACGTCTTTTCCGTATTATCACATCTGAATTGCCATCACGGCCGTAACAGGAAGCGCCGCGGCGCTGTAGCGGTCGATGGGTTTTTAAATGAAGCTTTGATTCTAAACTCTTGGTATCCTTTCTTTTGTTAGACTTAGATTTGTCTGGGCTCTCTATCTGATCATTAATCTGTGATTGGCGCTGACTTCTCTGTGCCATCAACCGTGCCCAGTCTATGAATGCGTGTTTTTGAGCGCATGAAATACCGAATTTATGGGGCGGTGACTGTGATTCATCCACTTCGCGTAGTTCTTCTCGAAGACGAGATTCAGGTACGCGGCTATATCCAGAATCTGCTGGAATCCTTTGGTTGTGCCGTGGACTCTCCGGAACCTATCGAGATGTTAAGCGCATGCCGCTCGGCTGTACTGGCCGATCTGCTTCTTCTAGACACGACATTGCCGGGCATCGATGTTGCCGGATTACTGTCGAGGTTGCGGCAGACGCGCCCGGAGCTTAGCGTCGTCCTTCTGCTGCCGGCGAATAATCATCTGGGATTTCTCGCGGCGGCAAAAGAGGGTGTTTATGACGTATTGCCGAAACCGTTTTTACGGCACCAGCTGGACGCGATTCTTCGCCGTGTACAGGATCGCGTCTTAAGTATTCACGCTCAGACGGCGAGCAGTACGATCATTCGAGAAGACCTTGGCAATGGCACGTTTTTTCTGGCCGCAACACCCGCCATGAAAAAAATCTACGATCAGGCTGCCGCCATCGCTCACGCCGATATTCCGGTCTTGATCACCGGAGAGAGCGGCGTCGGCAAAGAAGTGGTGGCGCGGCTGATCCACCATCTTTCGCGCCGATCGAACGAAGAGTGGCTGAAAATCAACTGTGCAGCTCTGCCGCTCGACCTGTTGGAGAGTGAACTGTTCGGCTACGAAGCCGGCGCTTTCACCGGGGCCACAAAATCCAAGCCGGGCAAGTTCGAAATGTGCGATAAGGGCACACTGCTGCTGGATGAAATCGGGGAGATGAGTCCGCAACTGCAGGCAAAGCTGCTCCACGTCCTGCAGGATGGGACTTTTTCCCGGCTGGGAGGCCGGGGTGAAAAACGCACCAACGCTCGTATCCTCGCGGCTACCAACATCGATATCCAGAAAGCACTGGTTGAAAAAACATTTCGCGAAGATCTTTATTACCGCCTGAGCACATTTGTGCTGCATATTCCGCCGCTTCGTGAGCGGCGCGAGGAGATTCCCTATGTGCTGTCGCAGATGTCGCAGCAACTGGCGATTGCGCATGATCTCGATCCTGTGAATTTCTCTCCGCAGATGATCGCAGCCTGTGTTGCCTATCACTGGCCGGGAAATCTTCGCGAGCTGGGCAATTTCGTCAAACGTTATCTCGTCATCCGCGACGAGCCCGCAGCGCTGGCTGATCTCGAATCGAAAATTCCGGGGTATTTCCTTCCCGCTCCGGCACATGTTGGTTCGGTTACGGCGACCACCAGTCCGGACCTGAAGTCAATGGTTCGCGGGCTGAAAGACCAGGCGGAAATGCAGGCAATCCGGGACACGCTGGCTGAAACGAAGTGGAACCGGAGGATTGCCGCGACTCGGCTCAACATCAGTTACAAAGCGCTGCTTTACAAGATCCGGCAGTATAACCTATCAGCGCCGGCACAATCGGCATAAACCGCAGGCCGAATCTTTACTATCGAGGGGACCAGAATGCTACATACAGTTGTCGTACACCTGAAAAACTCATCCGTGCTCCGCGGGTATTATCGATCTCACGATTCAGCCATCGCGGCGAGCGCCGTACCTGGAGATTTGCCTGTCAGCATGACCATCGAACTGGAACAAGATGGCTCCCCAGTCGAGGTCAACCTGGACGATGCGAAAGCAGTATTCTTTGTGCGGAGTTTCGCCGGTAGTCCGACCCAGCAGGATGTGAGGTTCTTCGACTCCCTTTCGATTCACCCGTATCTCTGGATACGGATGACCTTCCATGATGGAGAAGTGATGGAAGGCCGGGTTTCCAACAACATCGATCTTCTGACGAAGAATGCGTTCCGCCTTTTCCCCGTCGACGAGCTAACGAACAACCGCTGCCTGTTCGTGCCGAAGGGATCATTGAGCAGTTTTCAAATTATCGGACTGCTCGAAGAACAATCCAGACAGCTCGAAGTCGCATAGTTTCCTCCTTCGTGCGCTCTCGTGTGCAAAGGATTGCGCATGAGAGCGCAACCTCTCCGTTCTACTCCTACCAAATTCCTCCTTCGCCCCAAGCCCACATCCATCGAACTGCGATTGGATCCTTTGTCCAGATCCTCTGTGTGGCTCTGATCGGACGCACCGGCGCAAATCCCTGCGCGGTGTACGACAGAACCACATATCTTGTTTCTCGACCAGCCGGCGACGGAAAGACGTGCCTCGTATTGAGTTTGGCCCCGCAGTTGCAATGGATGAGGTAGAGAGCATCCTCCTGCTCGAACGTTTGCGAGGAAATTATGAGTCGCGATGCAGCATCCCCGCTAGGCAGGTCCGCCGTCATTCTGGTCGTAGTCTCCGGGGTTGCGGCAACATTGAATATCGTTTTCAGCCACACGCTGGACATCGAGCCGATTGGCCTGCTCAGTTTTGGAACCTTCTGCATCGCCTATGGGACCGTCATCACGTGGATTACCCGCAATCGCAAACTGAATGGAGCCGTTCTGTCGAGCCGTCCGCGCGTACCGGAAACAGGCGGGCCAATGATCGTCCGTGAAGGGCAGCGCCGTGAACCCCCGATCCCTGATCCCGGCACTCGCCCCTGCCATGCTCTGACGATTGATCTGGAAGACTACTTCCATACCGAGGTAGCTTCCCAGGGAGTTTCCTTCGCCGACTGGGAAAAGCAGCCGTCGAGGATTGAAGCCAGTACCCACAGGTTGCTGGACTTATTGGATGGCAGCCAGACCCGGGGGACATTTTTTGTGCTGGGATGGGTGGCGAAACGCTATCCACGCCTGGTGCATGAAATTCATCAGCGCGGCCATGAAATCGGTTGCCACAGCCTTGACCATCGCCTGGTATGCCGCATGAACCCCGCGGAATTCTATGAAACCACCCAGACAGCGAAGGTTTTGATTGAATCGATCATTCAGGAACCGATCCGCGGCTATCGGGCGCCGTGTTTCTCGATTACACCCGGCTGCGAGTGGGCATTCGAAGCGCTTGCCAACCTCGGATTCGCCTACGACTCCAGCGTTCATCCCGTGCACCATCCGGTTTATGGAAATCCCACGGCTCCCCGGGGGCCGTATGCGGTTGCTCGTGGCCAGCTGATGGAATTCCCCATAGCGACCTGGAAAGTCGCAGGGCGAAACCTCTCGGTCGGCGGCGGCGCGTATTTGCGCCTTCTGCCGTATCAATACATTCATCGCGGCCTTGCGGCCTGGGAAAAGGAGATGCGATCGCCAGCCATGCTATACCTGCATCCCTGGGAAATCGATCCATATCAACCGTACATTCCGCTGTCCTTCCAATCCACCATCCGGCAAACGTGGGGGACGGCCATCATGGAGGAGAAGCTGCAGAGTCTACTCAATCAATTTCAATTCGGTCCCGTTCGCGAAGTTCACAGAGGGCTCCTCGAAGACAATAGACACCAACCAGTCAATACGGCTTTCCAACAGGCTGAAGCAGTGGAGCAGGTCGCAGGATAATGGAAAATACCAAGCCAGCTATATCCCAACTCACGTCAAATATGTCTGCGGGATTCGTCCGCAACGTCGTCTATCCGTTATGGGCGAAATGTACCCATCCGACCTACGCCCGTTATCTGCGTGAGTTTGAACGAAACCAATATCTCAGTCCTGATGAATTGCGGTCACTGCAAATGCGAAAGTTGCGACAGCAGCTGATCGCCGCCTATCGTTATGTTCCCTTGTATCGCCATCGGATGACAGAAGCGGGGTTGACGCCGCTGGACATCCAGACCCATGAGGACCTGCGATTGCTCCCGGTGCTGACCAAGCGCGATATACAGGATCAGCAGGACATGCTGGTCGCCAGCAACATTCCGGCATCGAAGTGGCTTCCGAACCAGACGGGGGGATCGACTGGCAGCCCGCTGCAGTTCTACGTCGATCGCGAGCGCTCCGACTCCCGAATGGCCAGCACAGATCGCCACAATGGCTGGGCAGGATTACGCCCGGGAGACTGGTTTGCCCAGCTATGGGGGTCCACGTTCGACGTCGGCGATAAACCGGATCCAAACCCGAAATGGCGGCAAAAACTTCTATACCGAAGTCTCACGCTCCACACAGCGGCTGTCAGCGATGAGTCGATGATGCGGTATGTGGAGGTACTGCGGCGGTATCGTCCGCGCTACATGCTGGCGTATGCGCAGTCCGCTGTACTGTTCGCGGAATTCTGCCGCAAGAACAATTTCGAAGATATTTCGTTTGAATCGATGATCGTCAGCGCAGAGATGCTGCTGCCCGGAAAACGTCAGGTCCTCGAAGAGACATTCCGCGGTAAAGTTTTCAATCGTTATGGCTGTCGGGAAGTCAGCGTGATCGCGAGCGAGTGCGAGTTCCACAGCGGCCTTCACGTAAACGCCGACGCACTCATCGTCGAAGTGGAAGCTGCCCCGAATCTGCCATCGGGAATGGGGCGGGTATTGGTGACGGATTTACTGAATCGATCCATGCCGTTGATCCGCTATGAAATCGGCGATCTGGCGAGTCTCGATCCAACTATTCACTGTCCTTGTGGACGTTCCCTGCCGTTGATTGGGAATATTCAGGGCCGCACCTCGGATTTCCTGAGCCTGCCGAACGGACGCATGATTGCAGGTCCATCGCTGGCATTGCTGGCCGCTGATATGCGGGACGTGCGCCAGGTTCAGTTCATCCAGCGCGATCCCGGGCATGTGACGCTGAAGGTGGTCGCCGGTTATGGATACAACCTGTTAACCGAGCAGGAACTGCGACGCCGCATGCAGCCGTACCTCGAAAGCTTGAGCAGCCTGACGATTGTGCGGGCGGAGTCGATCCCGTCAGAGCCCTCTGGAAAATACAGGTTTGTAAAGAAGACCGACGACACAGTCGAGATAACAGCATAACGATTTACAGGAATCACTTATGAGCATATTTCACACTCATGTTGTTCTGCCTTTTGCCGAACGAGACCGTTACGCCGGATTGCCCGCCCGATTGCGCCAGATTCGAAGATTTGAGCGGATGTCCGAACGGGAACAGAAAAAGATCCAGCAGCAGCGCCTGAGAAAGCTGCTGGAACACGCCTACAGGACAGTTCCCTTCCATCGCAAACGGTTTGACGATGCCGGTTTTCGACCCTCGGATGCGCGGATCGGCTGGCCGCTGAATCTGCCCGTGATGAGCCGCGACGACCTTCGCAATGCAGATCACGCCCTGCTGTCGAATGCCTTCCATCACGAAAACTTGCGCCGGGCCGCAAGCAGCGGTACGACCAGCACGCCGGTCCAGTTCCATCGCGACCTGGAAGGATTGCGGAATAAAAACGCGCTTCAGCTGCAGTTGAATTCGTGCGCGGGATATGAAGCCGGCGATTCTGTCCTGATGCTGTGGGGAGCGCATCGAGATCTGGCGCTGCAGCCCAATTGGCGTTGGCGGATGTATGAAGAAACTCTGATGCGCCGCATCCCCGCTCCCAGCGGAATCATCAACGATGAAGTTCTGGAACGCTTTCGCGAACGCTATGAAAGGCAGCGGCCCAAGGTTCTCTATGCCTATTCCACCGTGCTTGCAGCCTTTGCCGGTTATCTGAAAAGACGCGGGATGAAGCACCGTCCGCGGGTCGTGATTGCCACCGCCGAGGTGATGAATGACGAGAACCGCAAACTGGCAGAGTCCGTCTTTGGCGTTCCCGTCACCATGTTCTATGGAAGCCGCGAGGTAGGCATGGTTGCCGCCGAGTGCTCGGAGCATGAAGGGGTGCATTTCCATCCCTGGTCGACTTATGTGGAGTTCGACCCTATCGGGGACACACCGGACGGTCCGGCATATCGCCTGCTGGTGACCGATCTGCTCAATTACGGCCAGCCATTCATCCGCTACGATACGGGAGACTGTGTCACGCTTCCGGAACAGCGCTGCAGTTGCGGCCGCTGGTTTCCTGTCGTTCGTCAAATTCTGGGGCGCGTTTGCGAAGGCATTGTCCTTGCCGACGGCGGGATTGTTCCCGGCATCAGCCTTGGAACCCAGATGGCCCAGATGGGACACACATTCCGCGCCATTGCCCAGGTGCAATTCGTGCAGAAAAGTCTCGGGCACATCCACTTACGGTATGCGGTGAAGGAAGAGAACGCATCCAAGCAGCCGGAACTGGAATCGATCTGTACGGCGATTGACGGTTTGATGAACCAGCCCATGGAGTGGTCGCTCGAACAGGTGGACGATATCCCGCGGGAGCGCTCCGGAAAGATCCGGCTGTGCGTCTCGGAAATTCCTCCGCCGTCCTCAGGGTTCGCGCGCTCGCTGCTGACCCGGGAAAGACCGCATGCCATCAGATCTGCATCATGAATTCCCGATCGCTGACCGTTTCAGTCATCATCCCTACCTATAATCGCGCCGACCTGGTCCGCGAAACGCTGGAGAGCGTATTTTCGCAAAATCATCAAGCTTTAGAGATTATCGTGGTGGACGATGGCAGTACCGACCACACGGAGAAGATGCTTACCAGCTTCGGAAATCGAGTGAAAAATATTCGACTCGCGCGAAGCGGAATCAGCACAGCCAGGAACACCGGGATCGAAGCAGCCACCGGCGAGTTCATCGCATTTCTCGACGACGACGATTTGTGGGTTCCGGACAAAGTCGAGAAACATCTCAATTTTGCGACCAGGCATCCGGAAGCGGTGCTGACCTACACAGATGCGGTTCAATTCGGCAAAGGTGGAACTGAGAAGAAATCATTCGCTGATAATTTTTCAGCTTTGAACGATCCAGCTCATCTCTTTACCCCGATGATCACTGAATACGCAATCCCATTGATGTCAACCGTAATGATCAAAACCTCATTTCTGAAGGAGAGCGGTCTCCGATTTCAGAATTATCTTGGGATCGATGACCTGGAACTATTTCTACAAATCATGATGTCCGGGGGGAAATTTGCATATTTGCCGGAAAAACTAACCATGCGGAGAATGCATGGAGGCAATTTTTCCGGCAATCACCGCAGACGGTTTGAACAACGAAAGCGTCTCTACGCCGATCTATTGCGACAGACTCCCAATGGCTGCACGCCAGAGCAGAAATCCGCTCTGAAAGCCGGCTTGCTGGATGCCCGCTATCGGGTAGGGGAGTGTTTATGGGAAGAACTCAACTTCAAGGAAGCGCGCAATGAATTTATGCAGACACTGTCTCTCGATAAACGCGGGATAAAGTCTGCTGCCTACGGAATGCTGACTCTTCTTCCGGTGAAATTAGTCGAAAATATACGCAAAACCAAGGCAAGAGGCAGATAGAACTCAGGCAGGCGGTTTGGAATGCTTCGTCCGCCCGGATGTGCTTCGCAACCTCACATTGATCTTTCGCGAGCTCAAGAACCCACTCACTTTTGTGAGGGTTTAGCTTTACACTGCGTCACCTGGTTGCCAATAGTCACCTTGGCTTCCGACTGGAGGCCGCACCGTACCGTGTTTGGCAAGTTGTCGCTAAAGGTGAAGCTAGCTGGACACACCGCCCGATCGTGGTCGGTATTATTCGGATCGCACGCGCCATCGGCAGCCACGAAAGTATATGTTGGTGTTCCCTGCCATGTATTATGCCCGATGACATGATTCTGGTATCCATCCCACTCTCCTCCGGCGTAAGCGTACATTGACTGGAATGTATTCCCGGTGAACGTCACACCGGTTCCGTTCTCGGCGTCGACACTGATTGCGAAGTCCAGCCCCTTGCCGCCGTTGTTCGTCGTAATGACGGTGTTGCCAGTGAAGACAGCGTTTCCGGCTGGCGTCATCCCAGTTACCCGCAATCCGATTGCGTTGCAGTCTCCGGCATTCGCCGTAATTTTATTTCCGGTGACCTGCACGCCCGTCGGCGGCGTCCGCAGAAAACTGGAATCAAATTCCAATTGGACGCCGTATGTTCCTCCCCCTTCGCACCCGACCTGCCCGTTGGGGCCATACTCCATATTCTGTTTCAACACAGTGACTGTGATCGTATTGTTGGCGACGACATCATTGCTGGCGTTCACGTGAACGCCGCGACCGCTGAGTGGATGACAATGGTTGTCTCGAAATATCTGGTGATCGGCCGCCATGACATCGCAGAAGTCGTTCGCGTAGCGCGCGTTCATACTGATGTCGTTTCCGCTCACAACCGTATTCTGGTTATCCGAATACACGCCGCCTTGCGGAGAGCCGATAATCCTGTTGCCGGAAATCACATCGCCCGCACCCGGATTATTCCGCTGTTGGCCTATGTAGATTGCCTGGCCCTGGAATGCCGAGCGCGACGATAGATCTCCTTGTCCGGTGTGGTTGATGCTGATCACATTGTCGTTGATCGTGTTGTTCTCGACCTTCGCGCCAGCGGGAAGATAGCGGGAGAAATAAAATTCCGCGCCGGTGTTTTGAAAGGTTGCAGTGATCTCATGAATATGCGGCGCCGTGCGAAATGTTCCCTGCCCGAACTCAAACACGTGACTGAATGCGCTCTGGCCTGGGGACTGGACAATCGAACCCCCGTAAACTTCCAGGCCGCCGTGTGCCGGCCCGCATGGACCGGCGATGAGCGGATTCGTAGTCGACCAGCAGTTATGCCCCTCGATTGCGGGAGCAAAGTTCCTGTCGGCAGTGTCGTACGTGATGGTGTGGCCGTTCAAGTTGAGATTGATGTTGTCAGCATCGATCCCAAAGCATGTCCCCGCGCTCGAGACATCATTCGCCAGGTAATAGTTACCGCCCCTGGTGATATCACCGCAAGATTTAAGCGCCTTTCCCCGCGGACGACGAGGCTGCGGAGCCGGCGACGGACCGCTTTTCTCAGCGAGAGCGGCGGGCTGCGAGATGCCCCCCGAACCCCTGGCGGTCCGTGCCGCTGTGGCGATCCTGGCTGAGCAGTGCGCGAATAGCACAAACACGAGGAACGAGAGCGCCAGATGTTTCCTGTTCATTCAGTCCCTCTTGAAACCGCGTAGACTTTGCGGATCTGTTACGGACAGTTATACGGCACCGACGTCCCATTATATGTTCCCTTCAAAGTGGTTCCCCCCGACGCTGGTTGGCAGGCCACGGTCGCCGTTCCAGTGCCAGAGAAAGCGAACGTAGAGGGGCTGGCGACATAGTTGTTGTCTCCCTGCTGAAACACGATTTGCGGATTGCTTAGCCCGGGTATCGTCCAGTTGGTGATTCCGTTATAGAGAATTACTGCATCGTACCCGCTGGATGCGTAAGTTCCCGTCCGGGACAGTGTGTTATTCGCATAGGTGATGCCGCTGGCATCCGCATCGTTACTCGGCCAAGTGGCGGTGCCGCCCTGCGTACCGAAGATTGCAGAAGTGGAAGACGGTTTGCTGGGAAGCGCCATCGTCAAAAGATTATTGCTAACCGTCGCCGTGTCTCCCGTCCATAGAATGGAGAACTCAATGAAGACTTCGCCGCATGTGCCAGCCGAAGAATTGATCCAGTTCGCGTCGATGAGGTTGTCAAACATGGTTGCCGATGAGCCGAAGTCTTTCGAGCGGAAGCTATAGCCAATTTCGCATCCGTTAGGGTTGTGGTCCGGGTCATGGACGTGGGGAGACATCACAATGTCGATGTAGTTCGTGTTCGCATTGAGGTTGGTCGCCTCGCTCTCGATACCCTGAGCGTAGCCCAGGATTGTATTTCCAGCGAAGACATTGTAGCTGGTGGCTGAGAACAGGCCGAATCCGTTGGCGTATTGCATACCGCTGTTATGGTTGTCGTAATTGTTCACCGCGTTGGTCGTCAGCCCGGCATAAATGCCGCCTTGCGGCGATCCCAGAATCACGTTGTCATGCACCTGCTGTACCGCAGTTTTTACAATGTGGCCGTGGCCATCCAGCTTGATCGGGTAAGGAAGGCCATCGCGGTAATAGATAGTCGTCACGGAATCGTTCACCGTGTTGTAAGCGATGGTGTTGACATAGGTAGCAGGAGGGTTGTTGTCGTCGATTGCTTCGGTTTCCGGCTGCGAGATATTAAATGTCACATCCGAGACTGTATTGTTGCCAATTGACGCCCATCCAAACGGGACCTGGAATTGGATGGCATTGCTGTTGGGGCTGGCGTTGGTGGATTGAGTGATCGTGCCGTTATAGATCTTCGATCCCAGGCACGGACCGCCTCCAATCTTCGGACTCTGGTCGCACACTACCCCATAGGTTGGATTCTGCGGAATAACGTATTCTCCGGGCGCGGAACCGGATGTGGAGAAACCAGCCGCAGTACTCAGGGTGATCTGCGTGGAACTTTGTACCGAGACCACGGTTGTGGTATCAGCAAAGTTGTCAAAGCCACCGCTGTTGTAGTTGTCCCCAAAGAAATGCAGTCCAACCAGCGCAGCGGTAAAGTGACCGCTCGCGGAGGTAACGACGGTGCTTCCATTCGTTGCCACCAAATCTGATCCGCTGGCCTGACTCGTCTGCCCGGTACCATAGGTCAACGTGTAGCCATTCAGATTCACATTCTGATTGTTGGCGTTAAGGATGATTCCATTCCCTGGGCAGCTCAGGTTTCCGGTGAGATAGAAATTTCCTGAGGTCGCGGGAAGCAATCCGCAAGAACTGATCGGTGTTCCTGTCGGTGGCGTGACTGTGAAGGATTCCGTCGTTACCGCGCTATCTGTCATTCCCGGCATCGCCGCCTGCAGCGAAATTGTGTGCGGCCCGTAAGGAGTAAACGCCGTGACATACACTTTCGGATTCGGATTCTGTGGCGTGGTCTTTAGCAACCCATAGTTCCCGCCCGTTCCGAAAATGTGGGAGTGCCCCTGGGCCAGATAGGTGGTCGGGTCATAGCTCGGCGGCTCGCTGCCGCAATCGATACAGTAGTAGATCGTCGCTCCTGCAGTTGAGTCGGACGCGGTGATCGAAGTTCCGGGCGCAATCTGCCCGGACGGTATCGAAAAGGTCGGCGTCGCCACCTGCCCTCCGACGGGCGGCGGTGGCGGCGGCGGCGGCGGTGGCGGCGGTGGCGGCGGCGGCGGCGGCGGCGGCGGCGGCGGCGGTGGCGGCGGCGGCGGCGGCGGCGGCGGCGGCGGTGGCGGCGGCGGCGGCGGCGGTGGCGGCGGCGGCGGTGGCGGCGGCGGCGGTGGCGGCGGTGGCGGCGGCGGCGGCGGTGGCGGCGGCGGCGGCGGTGGCGGCGGTGGCGGCGGCGGCGGCGGCGGCGGCGGCGGTGGCGGCGGCGGCGGCGGTGGCGGCGGCGGCGGTGGTGGCGGCGGTGGCGGCGGTGGCGGCGGCGGTGGCGGCGGCGGTGGCGGCGGTGGTTTGTGCGGGTGGTGTGGCCGCGGCTTTGGGGTCGGAGTTGGAGTTGGTGTTGGCGTCGGCGTCGGTGTTGGCGTCGGCGTCGGTGTTGGTGTTGGTGTTGGTGTTGGTGTTGGCGTCGGCGTCGGTGTTGGTGTTGGTGTCGGTGTCGGGGTTGGTGTTGGTGTTGGTGTTGGGGTTGGCGTTGGTGTTGGTGTTGGCGTTGGGTCGGTGTTGGTGTTGGGGTTGGTGTTGGTGTTGGTGTCGGTGTTGGTGTTGGTGGTTGGTGTTGGTGTTGGTGTTGGTGTTGGTGTTGGTGTTGGGGTTGGGGTTGGGGTCGGTGTTGGTGTTGGTGTTGGGGTTGGGGTTGGGGTCGGTGTTGGTGTTGGTGTTGGTGTTGGTGTCGGGGCGCTTGGAGCAACAGTCAGCGTGAGCGCACCCGTTACGTTGTTCTTCAATGAATCAGACACAACTACATTGAAGTTATATGTTCCAGCTGCCTGGGGGGTGCCCGTTAAGTTTCCGTCAGGCCCGATGGTAAAACCCTGCGGCAGCCCAGAACGCCCGAAGCTCCAGCTGTAAGGGGGCTGCCCACCATTGGCGGTGAGCGAAGTGGTGTAGCTGGCGCCCGCCGTCGCGGAGGGCAAACTGGTCGTGACAAAGCTCAGTGGCGGATAACAACTGTTTGGGGTTCCACCGGAAAAAGGTGTTCCTCTCATTTCCAAGGCCGCAACCGTATAGGGTCGCAGACCCCGGCGTCCCGTATCGCGAAGCACAGACGGTCCTGATCCCTCGAACCGTACCTGGTCTGTAACGCCGGAGAGACCGCCAATCACGGTCTTCTGTGGAAATCCAGCTGACGGCGGAAAAATACGCTGGGACACTGGCGCAGAAATCCCACATAGGTCGGTATGGACTGGCCTGTACGTGTTCGCGGCGGCTGCATTGGCCAGCAAGATAGTGATTGTCAGGGGGAGGAACAGCTTTTGAATCATTCACGCGCTCCATGAGTTCCTGCGAATATCGCAGCGGAATATTCCGCTTGCGCAAATAACAATCGATAGAGGCGAACCGGCCTGAAGCTGGTATCGCCAATCTGTTAAACGGTACAAAGGTGCAGGCAGGACGAAATTACCGCATAGACACGCCAGTGATCGCGCGTTGCGAGGAACACACGGCAAGAAACACGTGTGCAATCGCAGCCACAGCGATCACTTGAGAAGAGAGCGGACGAGAATATCTCTCACCCGCAACAAGCACTGCAATAATGTTTAATCTTGGGAGGATAATACTGCCAATTCAGGTATTGGCCAACAAAAATATTGTTATGCAGGCGGATTTCCGATCGGAATCCGGTTACGCAAGGCCGGCAGCAGGGCTGGAGACCATTCCCCTTCGAGTTTCGCTGGGTTTTGGTCGTGGATGCCAACATCCACCGGCGCGGCCGCCAGCAGATTCTGCTGCTGCAGGATGGGCAACAGGCTTACGGAGGCCGACATCGCACCTACAACAAACCAGCCCGTGCGGTACAAATTATGCGCCGCATACCCGGCAAACAGGGACTGGCAGAACATAATGCTGAGCAGGCCTGGAAGCTCTTGCAGGAATCTGGATGTGTCTCGCTCCTTCAGCTGCTTTCGAGTCCTCGAATTCAGCCGGAATACGCAGATCAGATATCCGCCAAATGTGATGATCCCGATCAGGCCCAGCTCGCCTAAAAGCTTGAAATATAAGGAATGGGCGTTCAGGTAATGCTTGCGGCCTGCTCCGGGCCAGTACTTCACACCGTTCGCATAGGTATAGTCCCCAGCGCCAATCCCGGTGATTGGATTGCTCTCAAACATGGCAATGCCACCGCGCCAACTCAATACGCGGTTTTGGTACGACTCGTCACCTTTCAGATGATCCACGGTCTCGTAGCGGGCTTTATATTGTTGCGGTATCACCATCCAAACCAACGGACTGAGAGCTATCAGGACAGGTAAATAAATCAGGTTCTTGGGTTTCCGGAACACAAGGAGGGCGACCAGGAAAACGATACCGAGTGCGGCAGAACGGGAACCTGTATCCACGATCGTTACCACCCCCATCCCGATCGACAGCAAACCAATGACCCGCATCCAAGTCGGGTTTCCGCGGGTCATCAGGGCAATCGAAAGTGGTATCGCAAAGAGCAGGGTCGCTGCCAGAGAATTGGGATCTCCGGCGGAACTGGTGATACCGACAGCGCGTTCAATGTTCATTCGAACCAGCCAGATTCCATGGCTGTAGTTCCACAGAGCGCTTCCACCAAGCCAGTCAACGAGCAGAACATCGGTCAAGATGAACCAGCGAATCCGCGCCTCCGTGGTAAGAAGGGCAGTCGCGAATAGGACATATACGACAATCTCGAGAAAGGAGACACATGAAGCTACGGCATTGCTCCGCCAGAAGGCGAGTGGGACCGCGATAAGCATCGCGCCGTAAAAAGCGAGAAACCAGCGCGTTGGTGCAGGAAACCGCGGCTTCTGTCCGTGTATGAGAAATCCCACGAGAAGGAGCAGGGCGATAACTCGCTCCAAATGCAGGGGAGCCAGCGCCGGATACAATTCTCCAGGCTGCAATTCCATGACGATCAGGAGCGCCAGCAGACCTATGTAAGGCCGGGCCAACCCAATCATCGCCAACAGCGAGATAACCGCAAGGACAACAAACTCCATCCGCAACCTGCCTACTGAACCCGAGAGATATACGTCATCTCAGAATGCACGTACCATGCCATCTCGGGCAGCTCCTTTAATGGCGACTCGCTCCATGAATTCTTAGGTCACCACAGCATTTCCCGACGCTTTCGCCCTGCATAGGTCAATGCTTTACCGTAATGTGCAAGCTGTTGCACACTCGCGGCCGCTAGGCCAAGTTTGTCAAATGAGAAGCAAAACAATCACGCATCTGCGTCGGGAGGGTCGCTGCTCAGCTTTGGCCAGCCAAATGCAGCACTATCCATGACATCTGCAATATGCGCACGTAATAGGGAGATCGACTGCTGTGGTATCAACCGTTTCAAGCCAAGAGCACCGCAAAATGTATTCGCTGAAAAGGCTGGTTCGCGGCTCAGGCAGCCGCGTCTTGCGAATGATTCTGCTGGCGATCATTGGCTTTTTTCTCATGCCTTTCACCATTCACCACCTGGGGTCGGAACAGTACGGCATCTGGGTGACGGCGATGGCTTTTCTAGGCTATTACAGCTTTTTGGATATGGGCCTTTCCGGGGCCGTCTTCACCCATATGTCCTATGCTCTGGGACGGGAAGATCACGAAGAGGCACGGAATATTTATGGCGCGGGCGTATGGATATTCAGCGCCGTAAGCGCCGCTCTGACGGTTGTGACGCTGGTTGCGGCAGCGAGCGTATATTTCCTGCATTACACCCACGGCCGGGTGCTGGCCGAAGTTCTCATCATTGTCGGATTGGGAGCGGCAAGCAGTTTCGGCATGCGGGTTCCGTTTGGAACGCTAAACGCTGCACAACACTTCGACATCACTGCCTGGGCCATCATTCTCTCTGCAATTCTGCGCGCGGTCGGGACCGTAATCATTCTAGATGCGCACCATGGCGTTGTCGGCCTGGCATGGCTCAGCATGTTTACCGCGCTGCCGGCCAACATGATCATTATCTGGAGCGTGCATCGCAAGTTCCCGTTCCTGAAAATCTTTCGCTGGCCGCGATGGCATATGCCGACTGCGCGCAGATTGTTCAGTTTCGGCGGGCCTGTACTGATTGGGCAGATTGCCGACCGCATTCGCTTTCAGACCGACACTCTGACGGTTTCGTTCTTTGTCGGGCTGACCGCCGTCACCCATTACGCCGTCGGCAGCACCCTGGTGATGTATTACATGGACGCGATCGCCGCCATCATCGGCGTCATTATCCCCGTGCTCAGCATGCAGAAAAGTGTCAACGATCACGCCGGATTTGAGCGAAGCTTCTTATCGGGGACGAGGGTTGCACTGGTTTCCTCCGCTTTTATCCTGTTCGGCATGCTGGCATGGTCGCGGGATTTTGTGATCCGATGGATGGGCCGCTCCTTCACGGACGTTTATCCAGTGATTGTTGTTCTTTCTATCGCGATGTTTATAGAAACCTCGCAGGCAACATCCGTCAATGCGCTGTACGCAAGCCTGCATCAGAAGGCGTATGCCGCGCTCAATATCAGCGAGGCGGTTGTGAACCTGATCCTCAGCATTCTGCTGGTGCGGCCATTTGGCATGGTTGGAGTGGCGCTCGGAACCCTGATTCCCAGCATCTTTTTCCGCGGAATCCTGCAACCGATTGTGGTCGAAAGGCTGTTGCATATCAGCGCACGGGAAACAGGCTTGATGTATCTGCGGACCGGTTCCCGGTGCGCCGCCTTCCTGATCGTTCCGTGGCTCATCACCCGGTACGTTCTCGCACCCGATTATCCTCATCTGGTTTTTGTCGGAGTGCTATCGGCCATTGCGTATGGAGTGCCGATGTGGTGGATTGAGTTCGATGGTATCGGCGCCGACCGAATCCTGGGTCCCATTCGATCAGCGCGCCGGCTTTTGTCGGCCCGGTAATGATCATTCTGTTTTGAGTGATTCCAGGGGAAACAAAGGATTATGACACAAACGGCGATAGAAAACCGAGTCGTGAACTGGTAGGCTTACCGCAAACGATCGGTTCGAAGGGCGAAGCGGGATCAAACTGCTGACCTCCAGCTTGCGAACAGGATTCATGGGGTAGAGACCAGACCACTAGCACAATGGTGTTTATGGCTGATGGACTCTGCGCTAACCTGATCTATTGAAAGCGGAGCATTTTTTCTTAGAGGGCCAAAATCAAAGCCATGGACTACTACGAATTTCTGCAAATCAGCTGCAATGCAGAGCCCGAGACAATCCACCGGGTTTTCCGATTTCTGGCTGCGCGCTTTCACCCGGACAATCCGGAGACTGGCAATCTGGAAGCATTCGCCCGGTTGAAACAAGCCTATGACGTATTATCCGATCCAGAGCGCCGCGCCCACTACGATGCGGCTAAAAAGGAGATGACCCAGTCGGCCGCCCTTTCCGCTTCGATTGATTTTATGGATGATATGGAGGGCGAACTGAACCGGCGGTTGGCGCTTCTGGCACTGCTGTATGTAAGACGCCGCACGATGCCGGATTTCCCGCAAGTTTCACTTGCCGAAGTTGAAGAGCGCATGGGGTTTCCCCGTGATTATTTAGGATTCACGACGTGGTATCTGCGAAAAAAAGGTTACATTACCCTAGCGGACAACTCGGATTTCGCGCTGACAGCCGACGGCGTGGACTTCGTGGAACTGCAACGGGCGAAATTGCCGATTCTGAATAAAATGCTGACCAATGGCACAGGATCCATGGCGGGAAGGGATGCGTCGATCGTTCGCCACGGGCATACCATCGTGCCTGCGGTCAATGGCGCACCCGAGGCGTAGGGCAGCCAGTTTAACAAGAGGTCGGGCGGGTCATCATCTGAGTCTCAGATATATGCCATCTGCATACCGAAAATAAGAATCTCGACCGCCTGAGTATCCAGCGGCCCTTCTTTAGACTAAGTCAGGCCAATATTCGTTCGCAAATGTGGTTCCATATCTAAGACCCTCGACAAGTAGTGGTGCGGGGTGGCGAGCCGCCTGTGATACATTTCGGCCATCATGCTTGACCGGCGACGTTTTCTCCTCGTCTGTTCGCAATTTGGATTTGCTTCCACCCTGCTCCCGGGAGTGCTGTACGCGATCGCGGCCCAGTCGCAGGATGCCGCCAGCGTTCTATCTTCGACAGGGCACCTTCCAGCCATTACGCCGGAGATGCTGAATCAGGCAGCCGCGCTTGCCGGAGTCTCCCTTCAGCCGGATCAGATGCCAATGATGCTGGCGGGGCTCAATCAGCAGCGGGCAGGATACCAGAGTATCCGCGCGCTGGACTTACCCAATAGCGTCGCGCCAGCCTATATCTTCGACCCGCTGCCACCCGGCGCGATCGTGGATTCCGACCGAAAATTCCCTATCTATGGGAACGCGCCGGCAATCGGAAGCGCACCGGCAAATCTGGAAAGCATCGCTTTTGAGACGGTTCCCAGGCTCGCAGAATACGTGCGGACACGTAAGGTTTCATCGATCGCATTGACGGAGATGTATATCGAGCGCATCCGCCGCTATGATCCGGAACTGCATTTCCTGATTACCCTGACCGAGGAGCGTGCGCTGGCACAGGCCCGTGCCGCCGATGCAGAGATTGCCGCCGGGAACTATCGAGGCCCATTGCATGGTTTGCCCTGGGGAGCGAAGGACCTACTCGCCGTGAAAGGGTATCCGACCACCTGGGGGGCGGGTGGTTTCGAACACCAGGTGGTTGACGAGGATGCCGCCGTGGTTCAGCGACTGGATGCAGCGGGCGCCGTTCTGGTAGCGAAATTGACGCTGGGCGCGCTCGCCAACGGAGATAAGTGGTTCGGCGGGCGCACCCGCAACCCCTGGAATATGGGGCAAGGATCGAGCGGCTCCTCTGCCGGCCCGGCTTCAGCCACCGCGGCCGGCTGTGTTGCCTTCTCTATCGGCTCGGAAACGCTTGGTTCCATCTCCTCCCCATCGACACGCTGCGGAGTCACCGGTCTGCGTCCGACATTTGGGTTTGTACCGCGCACCGGAGCCATGGCGCTTGCGTGGACGATGGACAAACTGGGCCCTATCTGCCGCGCGGTGGAGGATTGCGCCCTGGTTATGTGCAGCATCTACGGACCTGACCAGAAGGACCTTAGCGTCCGGAATGCCGCATTCAATTGGGACGCCGATTTCGATTGGCGGACGCTTCGCATCGGCTACGAAAAATCTGCCTTCGCGATGCCGCCGCCGGTGGTCGAGAAAGTTCCCCCTGACCTGCCGCCGGAGGAGCAAAAAAAGCGGCGGCAGCAGTTAGCGGATCATCGTGCTTCCCGCGAGCGCACCGCGTATGACCGGACCTACGATCTCGCCACACTGGATAAATTGACCAGCATGGGGGTCAAACTGGTTTCTGTGGAATTGCCGAAACTGCCGTTCGATGCAATGGCAAATCTGCTGAATGCCGAAGCCGCCGCGGCTTTTGACGAGTTGACGATCACCGGCCGGGACCGATTGTTGACGGAACAAGGGCCGGAAGACTGGCCCAACCTCTTTCGCGTCGCGCGATTCTATCCTGCGGTCGAGTACATTCAGGCGAATCGGGCGAGAACCCTGGCGATCCAGCAGATGGCGAGAATCTTTAAGACGGTGGACGTGATCGTCACTCCCAGCGGAGGTGAGCAGCTTACGATCACCAATCTCACCGGCCATCCGGCGGTCATCCAACCCAATGGCATTCGCGGCAAGGATGCACCGAAACCGCCCGCCGTCGATACGGGCGATGAAGATAATATTGGCGGACCCGGCACGCCGGTCAGCATTACATTTCTGGGCAACCTGTATCAGGATGCAAAGCTCTGCGCATTTGCGCGTGCGTACCAGCAGGCGGCGGGCTTCTACAAGATGCACCCGGGAATCGACCATCATAACAAAGCGTAGAACAGATGCAGCGGCGGCCGATCGAAGCAACCGCCGCTGGATTCCTTTGCTGCAGAGCTGAAATCTGTTTATGTAATCGTCAACTGGATAGTGGCCGACGCAGTGTTTGAGCCGGAAGTTCCTGTCACTGTCACCGTGGTAGTCGTACTAATGGGAGTTGTCGGAGTTGTCGGAGGGGGTGAGCTTGTTGATGCTCCACCGGCAGATCCCCCACCGCAGGCGGTCATCGCCGCTGCTGCGGTAAGTCCGCAGGCCAGCAGCAAAACAGTCATCCAGCCGCGTGGGAAGAACCGCCGCTTTCTTCGCCCCAATCCGAAGATCGACAGGCCGAATAGGCCCGCAAACACGGTTTCCAACGGCCAGTTGCGCTGGAAGGGTTGTCCGGGAGTTTCCATGTGAGCTGCGGTCGTGGTGGTTACGGTAAGCGTGACATTCTGGGCCGCTCCGGAGGTGAGATTGACCGATGAGTTTGGCGAAAAGCTGCACGTTGTATCGGCGGGCAGGTTCGAGCAGGAGAGCGCGACCGCTCCGGTGAATCCGCCGCTGGGTGCTACGGCCAGGGTTGTCGAGACGGAACTGCCGGGAGCTACCGAAACTGTACCCATCCCTGGAACAACGCTGAAATTTGGATTGACAGCCGTAATTGAGGGCCAAGCGGCCGCCATTGCCGAAGCGTCCACCGATCCCAGCCCGGTCGCCTGATCATATCCCGAACCGGCATTACAGCAGGACATAACATAACCGCCCGCACCGTTGGATACACAACCGGGACTGCCCTGCTGGCAAACGACAGCATTATTTCCTGTGGTGACATCGTGGAACGCACCCGGGGTATTCTGTGCCGCTTGATACAGGATGGGATTGACGTTGCCGGCACCATTGGTGTTCCCTGCCTTCTGGTTCCACAGCGTGATCATGGCTGCCAGTTGGGGCGCCGCGATGGAAGTGCCGCCGTACAAATAGCCCTGCCCACTGGCGGTGAAGTAGGGTACCTCGTTTGAGCCCACAGGGTAGACGCAGGTCGATCCACCACTCAGAGCCGTGCCGCTGCTATTCGTCTGTTCGGTGCAAAGCACATATCCGTCGTGCGTGGGATCGGCTGCAAGCGAGACATCCGGGACTTCGCGCATGCTACCGGACGGGTCAGCGATAGCTTGCCAGGACGGTTTGGAAAATATCGAGCTAGCCCCGCCGCCACTGGCGCTCAAAGAGCCTGTATTCTGCAGCCCAGCAAGCGTTGGAGCATCGTTCCAGGTGGTTTCGGGTATATAGCTGGTCGCCGAGCCATTGTCCGCATTGTTGCTCCGGTTCCAGTACTTTGATTGATCGGAAACATCGCCGCTGAACGAAGTACCGCCGACGGCAGTGACGTATTGGCTGCTTGCCGGGTAATTCACGGAAAGGCCATGGCTTGCGGCCGCCGCGGTGCTATCCGAATCGTCGCACTGAGCAGAACCATCATCACCGGAGGCTCCAACGATCGTCTGCCCCTGCGCATTTGCCTGCTCAAGAGAACTTTCAAATCCTGCAATATAGGAAGCAGGAAGGTCCACTTTTTCACAACCGCCATAGCTAATGCTGATCACCGGAACAAACTTGGTGTTGTTGTCGACGAGAGGATGCTGAATGGCATATTGCAGCGCATCGAAGACAGAGTAGTTCTGATTGCTGCCGACGGTCACATAAAGAATGCTCGCATTCTCTGCAATCGCACCTGACCACTCCACATCGATATCGGCCTCCTGCAGATCGCCCGGAGATACCGTCGCGGGGCCGGTATTTGGACTGGTCACCAGAATCTGAGTCGGCAAATTGCTTGCGTCCAACCCGCTAAGGGAGCGGAAATGCTGAATATCGCTTTTATATTGCTCGATATCGGTTTGGCCCACCACCGCCATTGTCTGGCCGGTTCCGGTGACGCTGTTGGTATATAAACCGCCGATGTTATAGATGGTCTGGATATCCGAAGGCGCGAGGAAATTGACTTCCGCGCCGTTCTGATCCTGCAGTGTGTACTGAGGGGTCACTGCGGCCCGCGAGCTGTGCTGAGCCACATGCACGTACGTTTTTGTCGCTTTCGCCGTCGGACGAAATGTATTCAGGTGCTCGACCGCGAGCGTCATTCCGGCAATCGCCTGCGGGACGCTGAGGGCTGTGGAGTTAGCCCAGTGAGGCCGCCCACGAAGCATGTACCGGTGCAGCTCGGTCTTAAACGCGGAGCCTAGCTGCGCTGCGGTTCCGCTGAAGACGATGCGATCCGAGCTGGCCGGGATGGAATCTATGGTGAACCCCTGCTGCCGGAGCCATGCCGCGACCTTCGTCAAATCCGTCTGGCTGACGCCATATCGCGCGGCAAACTGCCCGGGTTTGAGCCACTGGTGGTACATGGGAGAGCCTTTCGTCTGCTGGCCTCGAAGAAGCTTTTGCAGATCAGCTTCCTGAACCGCCGAACGGCGAAAAATCAAGGTGATTCCGTGGATCACGGTCGAGCCACTCAGTTGGCCCTCATCGCTGGCCACGGAGATCAAAGGGTGAACGGTACCTGGAACAGCTTGCATTGCGCTGGCGCGAATCGGAGCCGCGATCCGGTTTTGAACTAGATTCTGTGCCGCCGAAGTGCGGGGGCCGCTCAGCATGAGAAATCCGCCCAACACTATGGCTGCCGCGAATGAACCGAAGCCGGCCCGAGCGCAGCGGTCAATCTGAAAACTGCTCATATACTTCTTATCCTCGCCTTTTTCGGGCCCACCTGGAACGATCGATTTCCGCAATAGGATTTCGTTTCCAGTATCTCTCGGATGTCCAAAGAATGCATGTTCCTACGAACCCGCTGCCGTAACTATTGTTACGCTTTGCTGGTTACTTCTGTGCACTGCGGTAGCTCGATTCAACCACTTGGAGCGGGAAGGCCGGTTCACCGCCTTGCAATTGCCAGATGATACAGTTTGGCAATGAGCGAGTTGGTATTTTCCCTGGTCATCTTTGGGGGTTCCCTCCTGGCCGGATTACTGGGTTCGCTCACTGGCCTGGGGGGTGGGGTTGTCATCGTTCCCATGCTGGCGATTCTGTTCAAGGTCGACCTGCATTACGCGATTGGAGCCTCTCTCATCTCCGTTATCGCTACTTCTTCCGGTTCAGCAGCGGCGTATGTACGCGAGGGCTATTCGAACATTCGCATTGGCATGTTTCTGGAGATCGCGACTACAGTCGGCGCCGTCGCGGGGGCCTGGTTGGCTACGCGGATGCCGGGCAGGGGCATCGCGATTGTTTTCGGAGTGGTGCTCCTCTACTCCGTATACGTTTCATTTCAACGACATGATGATGCAAAGGCAGCTCCGAACAAATGGTCGGATCGACTGAAGATGAACGGCACGTATCCAGGGAGACATGGCAAGGAACAGCAGTATGCAGTGACGCATATCTCCGGCGGGTTCGCCACCATGTTCGGAGCAGGCGCATTGTCGGGACTGCTGGGGATCGGTTCCGGTGCGGTGAAAGTACTGGCGATGGACCATATTATGCGGATTCCGTTCAAAGTTTCTACCACCACCAGCAACTTTATGATCGGCGTTACGGCGGCGGCCAGCGCCGGCATCTATCTTCGCCGCGGTTACATCAATCCACCGCTGGCGGCACCGGTGATGATTGGCGTGGTGGTGGGCTCCTTAGTCGGCGCGAGACTGCTGGTGAGAGCGAATGTGAAATCGCTTCGGTTGATCTTTTCGGCTGTGATTTTTGTGCTCGGCCTGGAGATGATCTACAACGGCTGGATGGGCAGGGTTTGAGGCAATGCGCAGACGCAAGGATAAACAAATCGAGTTATTGATCGGGCAGGTACTCCGGGCAGGAATGCTCATATCCTGCTTTGTCACACTGGCGGGGCTCATCCTCTACCTTCTGCATCACCCTTTCGCGACCCCGAATTATCGGATTTTCCATCCAATCAACAAAAATCTCCTTCATCCTGGTGACTTGCTGCCCGAGGCGTTCAGGGGGGATTCCGAGGCAATTATCCAATTTGGCATACTGCTGCTGATCGCTACGCCGGTAGCCCGGGTTGCTTTCCTTGTTGGCGCGTTCGCGCTGGAGCGGGACCGGATATATGTAGCCGTCAGCAGCGTGGTACTAGCAATACTTCTGTACTCCATTATCTTTTCCAGATAGTCCAGGATGTTGCAGGACCTACCCCGGCCGGAATCCAATTCGTTGTCGTACTCCGGATTTCGGCGAAAAATACAGAACGCGCCAAGTCAGATCTGACTTGGCGCGCTCCGGTAAACTTCCGTTTGATTGTGAGTTATTGAGGGGTCGTCGTGCTGCCAGTCCCTGTGCCTGTGCTGCCGCTTCCCGTCCCTGTTCCGTTGTTCATACCACCATTTGTGTCGCCGCTTGTACCTTTATGATGATGGCGTTTGTGTTTCTTCGACTGAGTTGACATGCTGCCATTGCTGTTGTCCGGCGAACCGCTCTGCATCGCGCCGTTCGTATCCTGGCCGTTTGTTCCCGCGGAACTGTTACCCGTCGTCCCTTGTCCGGCTCCATTTCCTTGCATCGCACCGGTTCCAGAGCCGCTACCCTGTGAGGTCCCGGCTCCAGTTGATCCGGCGGCTCCGGCACCCGCACCACTTTGCTGTCCCATCATCATGACACCGGGCATTGCAAGCACTGCCGCGAACGCCATTACCAATCGTTTACTCATGTAGTTTCTCCTTCAGCAACTGTGTTTTGCTCTTACCCAGACATAGATGCAGAAATAACAGGGTCGCGAGTAGGGGTACGAGCTATTCCCATATTCGTTTTGAAGTAGCGCACACGAGATTTGAACTGCTGCGTACCAGCCGGCGGCATTCGCCGATTTCACGCGAAAGAAACGTGATCAGACTTTTAGGGCCAGCGCCACAGCCGTCAGGTGCACGTAACAGTTGCATGGCTTGAAAGAGGCAGGAGGGACAGAGTTGATCGCAATCCGAACAGCTGCGGCGGCACTTCGTCGAGGAGCACGGTACGGCAACTGTTGGTTTAGAATCAGAAAACGAGCCGGGATGGCGGAACTGGCAGACGCAGCGGACTCAAAATCCGCCGACCTTCGGGTCATGGGGGTTCGACCCCCCCTCCCGGCACCAAGATTCTGAAGGCCCATATGGAAATCGGTCACTCACTACGAGTGGCCGTTTTCTGCTGGTGCATGTTCTGGTGCATGTTGACTTGGGTGGTAAGCGTAGGCATGCGGCCGGAAAGAAATGCGCGCCGTTTCTTAAAGGCCTGTGTTCCCTTGCGGCCGGAGAACCACCCGCACCTGGAGAGCAAAGGACTGCCATTCCAGAGATTTCTTCATGGCACAAGATATCGATCATTTCTGTTGACATCGACGGATGCTGATATACACTCCGTGAAACTTTTAAGTTTGGCATTTCGCGCGCTCTAAGGCACACCAAGACGAGACCGGCGCGATAGGCGACAGCTCTCGATTTTGAGATCCCATGCTATGGGATGAATCCGGTTTCAGCTATCGCCCCGTGGCTCGAATGCACAAAGACGCCGAATGGCAAAGCTGGACGGACTTACGCCGAGAAGATGATTCATCGCCTTGGCGTTCTTATTCACAAGCTGTTCGTGTCGCAGAGTAGTTCAGGAGGCGTCTTGTCATCCGGAGCTTACAATTTCGCCAAAGTATTCGAAGAAGAGCAGCAAGAGATCGCCAACCAGTGCGACGCTCGCCATGTAGCCGTCGACCTTAAATTCGACGGCCAGCCGGGGACTCCCGTGCCGGACCGCCTGGGCATCGCTTTTTCTGGCGGCGGTATTCGCAGCGCCTGCGTGGCGATCGGGGTCATGCAGCGCCTGGCCCAAGCCGGAATATTGAATCAGGTACATTATCTTTCCGCCATCTCAGGTGGCACCTACGCGATGAGTTGGCTCACTGCGTGGACTAAGCGACTGGGAGATTTCTCTGTACTTCAAGGGTGTCTGGGTAACAACACCAATAACGGTTTGCCTGCGGAACCTGCCGAGCCACCGCAATACAGTCGTTTTCTCGAGCCCGACCCCCTCCACTACCTGCGCAGATACTCGTCGTATCTAACCCCGCGAATGGGGCTGTTCAATGGCGACACCTTCGCAGCCGTCTCGATATACCTGCGAAACCTGTTACTCAACCAGGTCATGCTGGTCGCCGCTCTGGCCTCGGTTACTGTCGTGCTGCAACAAATCACGCCAACCATCGGATCGGCCACCGCGCTCGACACACGCTGGCTGGTTATCGGGGTACCGATGACGGTTGTGCTCTTTGGTGTTGCAGCCGTTCTGGTATGGCGCGCGCTAGCGAGACTTCCGGAGAGCAGCACGCCGGGGAAGAAATACCCAGCCTATGTTGCGATCGGCTGCGCGTGGGGCATCGCCTGCCTGATCTGGCTGATTACGCCGAGATGGTACGTGACGCACCCTGCGGATTCTGCGACAGATTGGATTGTGCTCGGTTTAGGCGTCCTCGGCTTCGTGGTTAGCTCCGTCTTTGGAGAGAGGACAATGAACAGCTCCGTCGAGAAGGGAAAAGGGACTCGCGCGTTGGTTCTCGCTCTCGCCTGGGCCGGCGCCGGAGGGGCGGTTTGCCTGGTCGATATGGCCTTTCGCGCATGGCTGATAGCCTCCGGCTCTGTCTATGTCACGAGATCATATGTGATCCTCGCTCTCCCCGCGATTCTCGTCGCAACGGCTCTTGTTTCTTATCTGTTCACAGGGCTGCTTGGAAATGCGCTCCCCGACAGCCAGCGGGAGTGGCTGGCACGTCTCTCGGGATATTTGCTGGCATTCGCGGCGGTTACGGCCATCGTGCTGGGCCTTGTGCTGGAGGGTCCGGCAATCGTGTCCCTCCTCCTGCATGGCCTGCAGCAGCCTGTCTGGAAGACGAAGATTCTTGCCGCGGTTCTACCCGGTGGATGGCTCTTCGTAGTGATCTTGGGATTGATCGGTGGAAAGAGCGCAAAGAGCCCCACCATCAACGCCTATACATCCTCGCGCGGCCTGGAGTTCGTCGTCGGTATCGCTCCGCCCATCTTTCTGGCTGGCCTGCTGATGCTCCTCTCCTGGGGGACGCACGCGCTCGTATTTGGCGCCATGGGCTCATTGACGGACCACCCCTCTCTGATCCTGTGGGTCATGGCAACCGCGCTCGCGGGCCTGCTCGCCTGGCGCCTCGACGTCAATGAGTTTTCGATGAATCTGTTCTACCGAAACCGTCTGGTGCGAACCTTCCTGGGCGCGTCCAATGAAACCAGGAAACCAAGCCTGTTCACGGGCTTTGCCGCCGACGACGATATTGCGCTTCAGGACCTGACCTTTGCCAATTCGTTCCAGGGCCCCTACCCGATCTGGGGGACCACCCTCAACCTTACAGCCGGCGAGGATCTGGCATGGCAGCAACGGAAGGGCGCTTCGTTCATCTATACGCCTCTGTTCTGCGGTTGGGACTATGTCGGTCTCGTCGCAAAAACTGCACAGCCGGAATCGCCGGCCATGGACGATGACACCGAGGCAGTGAAGCGACCGACGGATGGGAACCTCTACGGATACCGGCGCACCGGTCTTCAAAACGGCGCACCCGGTTACGGCGGAACTGGCGGCACTCCCTACATTGGCACGGCCATGGCTGCGTCCGGCGCCGCGGCCTCGCCGAACATGGGATTCCATACCAAACCCGGAGTGGCCGCGCTACTTGCAATTTTCAACGTCCGCCTCGGCTTTTGGACGGGCAATCCGCGCAACCCGCGAACCTGGGATCGATACGCGCCCGGCATCTGGTATCTTGTCTCCGAGTTGCTGGGCCGTGCCGGCGCCGACGACCACTACGTCTATCTCTCCGATGGCGGCCACTTTGAAAATCTGGGCTTGTATGAGCTGGTGCGTCGCAGGGTGCGTTTCATCATCTGCTCCGACGCCGACGCCGATCCCACCTTCACCTTTGGCGACCTTGGCAAGGCCGTGGAACGCTGCCGCGCCGATTTTGGCGTCGAGATACGCATCGAGGCGCAACTCGACATGAAACTGCAGAAGGAACCGCCATTCCGAATCGCTCACTACGCCATCGGAACGATCAATTATCCGGGGCAGCCATCCGGTCTTCTGCTTTATCTGAAGAGCTCACTTACGAACGATGAGCCATCAGACGTTCTCGGCACGCGCGCCTCCGATAGCGCCTTCCCGCACGACACGACAGCCAATCAATTCTTTGAAGAGACCATGTTCGAGGCATATCGCGCGCTCGGAGAACACATGGTCGATATCATGCTCGCCGACAACAAGCTGAATGGCCCTCCCGACCCGCAGAGAAACATAGTCGTCGATCTCTTCACAGCATTGAGGGCCAAGACGTCCGCGATGAAGCCAGCATGACTAGGTAAACCCCTGGGGGAGGCTGTCCAACTACGGGCCAGGAGCGGGAACTATGAGAATTCTCTTCTGTAACGCGGAACGATCATCGTCGCCGAGGGATCTTCATGAACAGCGCCGTGCTATTGCATCTCGGCTTTGTCATGTGGCATCCGCTCAATCGTGCTGCGGAGAACTGCACTTTGGCACTGCTTTTCCCACCCGCGCCGAACCTTTTTAGGGCTGGCGACAAATCATCGAATCGCTCGGCGATCATCACGATGGAATGTATGCCTGACAATTCGCCTGCTGGTGAAACAGGAGATCCGCGCTTGTCGCACCGATCTCCCCGATGAGGAACGAACTGGACGCGGTCCCTAGTTGAGGGGTGGCGGGGCCCCCATCACGACGTAGTAATTCAACCTCGCCCGCGGATCAGTTGGATCGATTTGGCTGTACGGATATATATCCTGGCACCAACTCAGCACCTGGCCGGTGTTCCCGGAGCAGTCGATAAATTGGCTATTTGCAGCCTTTCGCTCCTGCGGCGTCGGAAACGGATTTTTTGAGAAATTGGGCGGCAGACCCTTCAGCTTAAAGACATAAACTCGTCCCTTGCTATCCTGCATCGAGTTCTTACAGTGAAGGATACTGCTCGACGTACCATCAATTCCCTCCGGCACAGCGAAACTGGTGAAGTACGAAACCGTCGGGGTGTCGGGTGTCGTCGTGCAGCGGCCGTATTGCGTAAAGTGGATACCACCGTCATAGGACGAAGAATATCCAAACGGGAAGTTGACATTGGGAGTGGCGTGGTCCGGGTTGGGCAAGCTCTGCGATCCACCCACCGCGATGATCAGGCCGGTGCCGTCCGTCTGCATATTGCCAACCGCGTCATCGACGGAATACGCATAGGTGTACGGCGCGTTCAGGTAATCCGGCCCATGGACGAGTGCGACATAGGGGTCGAATTTCCCATAGTTGCCCTTCAGGACGTTCACCCAGTACTGGAGTTCGTCAAAATCGGCCTTGACGGTTTCGTAATTCACCGGTTTTTTCAGATCGGTATAGCCAGGAGTGGTGTAAAGCTGGTTCGCCGCGGTGTTGGTGCAGTTCTCCACAAACGGAGTCCAGCCGTAAAGGTGGGCCAAGGCTAATTGTTCCGTGATCGCCACCGGCTTGCCCGTGCATCCCCATTCACCAGTCCATTTCTTCCGGTCGTTGGTGTATACATTCACGTAATTCTCGTAGTTGGCGCCAAGCAGAGCGACAACCGAACGGACCAGCGGGCAAATCGGGTCGCCGCCAATCTGGTCGATACACTCTATCAATTCTTTGGTCATCGCGATGATTGGCTTGGAGTTCACCGGCGCTGGAGTGAACACGTTCGTATTGTTGAAAGCGGCGGTATTCAGAAAAATTTCCAGAGCCGAAGGGATCTTCCCTGAAACAACGCCGCCGCTGACCTTGTAGAGTGGCCAGTCGGTTCCAAGAGTCGTAGCAGACCAGCCGTCGATCGCCTTGCGGAAATTGCTGATAGTGCTCGGCGAGCCGATATAACCGATCATCGGGTTGCCGTATGGTTCCATCACCGCCGGCATGTAAACGTAATTGACGTACGAAACGTCGTAGTCGACGTTGTTGGGCACCCACAGACGCGCGGGCTGCCCTGGCTGCGTATGGTTGGGGTTAATCGGTTGCGCGCCCAGGGTATGTTCGGTCAACTGCTGGGGGTCGTTATTGGGGATCGAGGCAGGCGCCTTGAAGAAACTCAGTTTGCAACCGCCGCTGCAGGTGGGCGGGTTGTTTGTCGGCGTTATCGCGTTACCCTTCTGGTCGGCGTTCCAGTGCAGCTGCAGCACATTTGGCGGCGACGTATCCGAAACCGGGCTGCGATAGAAATTGATGCCGCCGCCTTGCCACCAGTCGATCAGTTGGCCGGACTGCCTGGGATTGATCGATCCAACCAGCGGCGAGTAAAGCGGCAGAGTGATGGTCACCGAACCGCCCGGCGGAATGCCATTCTCTCCCTTGGCGCAGCAATTGATGTACATGCGATATTGCGTGGCCCTCGGGTACGGGTTAGCCGCGAGCTGCGCATCGGTGAGCTGGAAGCAGGCTTGCATCCAGGTATCCGTAACACTGGCTGCGCCGGCGAACAGCACCGGATAAATGTTATGGCCAGTGGAGTCGTTGTAAATCTCGACGGTCATATGCGGGGTTTGCCCGTTGGTGCAGTTGATTGTCGGGGCGGGGGCTTCAGCGTTCGCATTTCTCCCGCCGAAAACGAGAACCGCGAATGCCATGAATGCGGCGAGCGCCACATGTTGTAAGGTGCGTGACTTTAATAAGGCAGGAGTTCCACAAACAACCAGGTCTTTCGGAAATACTCTTTTTTCGAAGTTCATTGTCCCCTCGTTTTTTTATATTTTTGATCTCGGGGGACTACATAGTAGCATTTCGATTCACAATAACAATAGTGAAAATTGATACTTGCACGGTTCGCGAGGATTTTGGGTTTAGGAGGCCTGCTTTTCGCACCTTCTGAAACACCTGTCGTACCGGCGCGCGAAGCATTCGCACGTGATCACGACAATGTCGCAGTTGGCTACATAACTGTAACTAAACACTACGAAGGTGGGGCAAAGTCCCGGAAATCGATTTTTCGGAATACGTTGTCGCGGTGCTCGATCTCAACCAGCCAGTCCTGGTCAATCGTATGGGTACGAACTTGACCGAGCAGCCGATTAAAACGGTTTACGTGTTCGTGGATGCGCCGCTCCGCATAGGGCACTGTCGTATCCATTGTCATGATGAAGGGCCAATCACTGGAGCTTGCAAGAACCAGTTCTCTGGCTAGTTGGTTTATCGCGCGCTGCTCGAGACCTTCCGCATTTCGTAGATCGCCAGCTACTTTCGCCATCTCCTGCGCGGTGTGATGCAGGTGGGGCCATACCCACTCATTCTTGCTATTGAGCCACGAGTCGCTGTATCCATAGGCCCCCCAGGAGCTAGCAGCCGGCATGGTCACTTGGAACTGTAAGCCGCTGTTCATCACATCCGTCGGAGTAGACAACCGGTAACCCCGGTTTTCCTGAGCAATCTTACGTACCACAAGGTCCAGGAACTCGGGGCCTTCGAACCACCAGTGCCCGAACAACTCAGCATCGTACGGTGCAACAACCACCGGAGGGCGAGCCAATAGCTGGCGCCAGTGGTCAATCTGCATCTGACGTCCGGAAACGAACTGTTCAGCGTGTTCGCAGACTGCTTCCAGGGCCCAACCTCGGTGGTATGGCTGTTTATCGTGTAAGCTAACGTCTCGGCCAGTAACGCGGTGATACTTTATTCCTACATTCTTCTTTGCACCATTAGAAAGGCGAAAGGAAGCAACCGATGCGTCGTCCAGGTCGTGGCCGATGTCACGATAGAACTCTCGGTATCGGCCGTCGCCGGGGTAACCCGAGTCCGAGCTCCACACCTGCGCCGACGACTCCCGATCTCTTGGAAATGCAAATACTGCGCTGGGACAGACAACCGGTGAGTATGTGCCCAAGACAGCCGGCGGGTCTGCAAACTCAACTGCATGGGAATCCACTAAGAAATAGTTGATGCCCTCGTCGGCGAGCATACGATCTATTCCCGGAATGAAACCGCATTCGGGAAGCCACAATCCGGGTGGGGCACAGCCAAAGTGTTCTATGTATGTCTTGACGCCTAGTCGTATCTGAGCGCGAACGTGCGTCGGTCCAAAACACGGCAGGTAGGCGTGAGTCGCACACGAAGTGGGTATCTCTAGAATTCCAGCATCCTGCAAAGCCTTGAACGCCGAGACCAAGTCTCTTGAGTACCGTTTCTCAAATCGTTCGAGGGCGTCAGCAAAACGATTACGGTACATCTCTGCAGTGAACCGAAAGCGCTCGTCTCCCGCGTTTCGGCGAACTTCGCTCTCAGCTAAATCGAGAAGCCGTTCAATCCGACGCGCGCAACGTTGCATCAGCAATTCGTCACGAAGCATCTCCAGCAGAGGTGGTGTGATTGAAAATGTGAGTCGAGCGGGAAGCTTCTCTTCCTGCCATCTTTCTGCAATCGATAGCAAAGGGAGGTAAGTTTCCGTGATTGCCTCGTATAGCCAATCTTCCTCGAGGAATTCGTCATACTCCGGATGACGCACAAACGGGAGGTGTGCGTGCAAAAAGATTACGAGGTGCCCTTCGCCAGACTGGTTTTCGCAATTAGGCATCGTTCACTCTTCCGTAGCAGCCTTTTAACCCGACCTGCGGTCTCGATCTGCTACTGCTAACAACTACCTGGCCAAAGCCGGCGAAGGTGCTTACGCAGCGCCGGCAAAGTGGGCCGACTTCCGAGAAGTCAGCTCCACGATTTCGCCTGTTTGATTCCCGTTGGCAATTTCCATTACGGCAGCGACCACCGCATCTGTAGGAATACTGTCAGGAAATCTTGTAGGACACAGGGCGTTCACGCGTATTGCATATGGCGCGAGCTCGAGAGCCAAATGCAAGGTTAGAATGTTGAGCGCCGCCTTTGACGCTCCATAGAATCCCTGGCCTTGAGTGTCACCCACGTACAACCCAGAAAAACTTGAAAGATTGATGACGTTTCGGTTACGTAAAGAGTTGTCATCGCGCTCGTGCTTCCACAATTCGTGAAACACCAAAGAAGCTAAAGCGAATGGGGCGACCGAGTTGATCGATAACTGATTGCTTGCGGCTTCTGTCGCGTAACACAAGTCTGTCAAACGGCCGTGATACTTGATATCTGCCGCAGCATTGACGATGACATCAATCCTTCCGTATCTGGCGAGGCTCACTTCGACAAGCCTCTTCAGATCGCTGGAATCGGTAATATCCGCCTGGACGCACCAGGCGCGGCTGCATGGAGAATCTGCGACGTTTCCGGCCGGCCAGCACAGCTGTGATGGAAAGTCGGGTTGGCGGTCGTGAAAGGCGGCAATCACCTGGTTATTTTTCAGCAACGAGTGACACAAAGCGCTGCCCAGCTTTCCCGCTGCTCCGGTAACAAGCACGACTTTGTCTTTCACGAGGCACGCTCTCTTGAAACGGCATTGGGCCACCTGGCTTCCGCAAACTCAGGCGTAGTGTGAAACCAAGCGACGATACTGTTGCGATCGCGGCCCGGGTTCGCAATGAGTCGGTGAAACGAGTGCGGACTACACTCGAAGATCACAAGCGTATTGCTTTTAGGAGGCACCGCTTTTCCAGGTCCCACATCGGAACGTGAAGTGCTATAGAGTCCGGTTTCTCCACCGTCGCCCTCAATCCAGCCGTCGTTGTTCAGGTAGTAGATCATCGAGACAGTCCGAACGAATTCCTCCGGATGAACACCTTGCCTGCGTGGCGCGCCAGTGAAGTAATCACACCCCGATCGATCAGGGAACACAAGGGTTTCCGCCGAGTTGGAAGGCAGGAACCACCCGGAGCAAAGATCGGTATGTAACCAACCCGAAGACCCGCCCCTGGGAACATGGTGCAGCGCAGCGTCGATTCGCGTCGTGAGCGGCAAATCGAAAACCTCGGCCAGGCAGTTCTTCCATTCCTCTGTGAAGAGTGGAGCAAACTGAGACGACAAATCCCGATTCATGGCGAGGACCAACGCATCGTAGTTCGGGTTAGTTTTCTTCATCTTTAACCCGTCAACTGTCCCAGCGATGGTGTTGTGAACGATTATCTCGAACGCGTGTGAGAGCCTGTGATACGTCTCAGGTGCGAAAACCTCGGGCGCGTAAATATGCAAAAAAGGTGCGCGACATTGAGTCCAGTGTCCGCTTCCGTCAGCAGGCAAATTGTTCATCATGACGCTCCTCAGCTAATCAGACTGGCGTGGCAGCTTCGGCGCAATCCCGGGCGAGTACATGGGTTTCAATTTTCGGCCCACACGCCAGGATCCCGATGTGGCCAGCTTCGCTTCTGGTCCAAGTTCAGGACCTGGATCTGGATCGGATCAGGGTCCGGGCCGGGTTCGGGGTCCGGCTCAGGACCTGGCTCCGGGCTTGGCTCAGGGCTAGGTTCGGGGCCAGGTTCCGGACCAGGACCAGGGCCAGGGCCCGGGCCGCCTTCGGCACCTGTGCCCGAATCTCCAGGATCGCCAAAGGTGGCGGGACCTACAGTCACGGAGCTGCCGTCTGGACTCGTGAAAGTTACCGAGCCGTCGGCGTTATTCGTCGTGTTAGCGCTACTGTCGAAGGTCGCCGGTCCCACTGTCACTGAAGTTCCATCAGCACCTGTGATCGTGACCGAGCCGTCGGGATTCTGCGTGGTGGTCGTCCCGTCGTCGAAAGTGGCCGGGCCGAGAGTCACCGTGGTCCCATCTGGTGCAACCACCGTCACAGATCCATCGGGGTTTGTGAAGGTTTGACCGTCGGTCGGAGAAAAGACGGTCCCGTCTGGCGTTTCAACGGGCGGCTGAATCTGAGGTAGCTCGGGAGCATTGGCAGTGCCCGGCAGCAAAACGGCAAGCAGGCCAAAACCAGCGCTCAAGGCCCATCCTAAAGTCTCTGCAGCCCCAAGCATACTAGCCAAAAAACCGCCGCCTTCTCCCGCCGCCGCCGCGCTCCCGGTCAGTGTGCCCAACCCGCCCGCCGTGGCAGCTGTGCCTGCACTCAATGCGCTTCCGACTGCAGCAACTCCTGAGGGCGTACCCACAGCTGCAGCAAAGCTGCTTTGCCCATCCGACACGAAGCTAGCCGGGCCCAGCGTCATTGTTGCGCCACTCGGATCTGTCACTGTGACTGAACCATCCGGATTATTGACGGTAGTCCATCCATCGTTGGTATTTTGCGAATTTTGAGAATCAGAATTATTCCGTGATGCGTCATGTCGTGGTCCCGCGGAACCATGAACGGTTCCAGTCGGTTCGCTTAAGACGATCACTGCAACACCAACCGGGGTCCCAGCCGCAACCATCGCTGTCGCTAGCGAGTCCGCTGCAGCATGGGCTGCAACCTGATCGCCCCCCTTGATTGCCCCGGCGAGTGCGTTCGTTGCTCGAGCCATTCTGGCTGGAGTGCGGAGAACCCGGGCGGTTGCGACAGGGCGTCGCAAGGAATTGCTTCTTAGAAGCCGTCCCTCAGATCCAACGCCGGTGAGTCGCAATTCCGATCCAATGCCAAATAATCTCGCCTCGGATGCCCCCGGCCACAGCAGCCACATCGACGGCGTCGCTGTTGACCAGTACGGGTATGAAGATAAGCCCTGTCGATTAGCTGCTCCGCGATATGACAGAGATTGCCCTTGTCTCAGTGCGTCTTGCTGCTCGGAACGTCCAACGAAAACTGGAGAACCAAACGGCCGGGGCTGCTCCGGAGGAGCGTGCACCACGTTTGACCGGGCCAACACCACGGATCCTCCTTCGCCTACAAGAGCGAGGTCCGCTCGATAGGCACGATCCGGCCTTGGCAGTTCCATCCAATGCTGGCCACGTTCCGCCCGAATTTCAAAGTGAGCAAACGCTCGTCCGTTTGAAGGATCAACCAGGCGCAAGAAGGCGCTGCCTCCACCAATTCTCGCGTTAGCAGTTCTAATACGGTCGCTGTCTATTTCCCAGTAGGCATATGCGCAACGGGGATCGCGCACCATGAGAGTGACACGATTTTTGCCGTAGCCCGAAGGCAAAGGTAGGAGATGAGCCTCGTCAACGGCGGGGCGCACCGAGAGGACGCCTTGGTTAAGCATGAGATCACTTCCGAGAGAGGCTCTTCAGGCAGTGCTGAAAGGACTTTTTTTTGCGTGCAAAGGACACACAGCGGTCTGGGTAGAAAGCCCAGAGATAGCGGTCATTTCAACCATGTGAGCGCCGCCCCCAATCTTATGGCTAGCAATCATGTTCTTTCTTTGCGCTCGTGTCAAGCGATTTTCGAATCGCAAAGGCCGCCCTGAGCTTCGATTTCACAAGCGCCTCTAGGGCTCAAAGTCAAACGCCTGATTTGGGCGCGGTAGCAAGGGTGGTAGGATTTTCTGATGGAATTCTCCCGTCGTGATCTCTGCGCCCTGTTGCCGGCAGCCGCGTTGTTTGCAGCTTTGCCGCTGGAAAGCCAAACGCGGGAAACGCTCGCAGATTCTGAGGCGTTCCCATTCGACAAGCTTCCTGTGCATACTTCGCCCAGTGGCGTGCAGACGCGCGCCGTGCTACGAGGCAAGCTGCCCACGGGAGAATTGCTGGAAGTGCATGAGACCATGTTGCCGGCCGGAACTATGCCGCACCCGCCACACCATCACGTCCACAGCGAGATGTGGCTTGTACGCGAAGGGACGGTCGAATTTACCGCCAATGGAGCCGGGCATCGCCTTGGACCAGGAGGCGTCGGCTTTGCTGCGTCGAATCAGGAACACGGGATTAAGAATATCGGCAATGGTCCCGCGCAATATTTTGTCGTGGCTGTGGGTCCGGACGCGGTTTAATTCAGTGGTGTGGTAACGCCGCTCAGATGTTCACACGATCCTATTGGAGATCCATTGAAAAGACGCCAGTTTTTGACTTCCTCTCTCGCTGCATCGGCCATGGCCTTGGCTGCTAAAACATCCCAGGCGGAGCCGCCGGCTGGCGGGACATCCCGCGAATTTTATGAACTGCGCCAGTACCATCTGGTGGCGGGACCGCAAACGAAGCTGACGGATACCTACGTGTCAGAGGCTCTAATACCGGCTTTGAACAAGCTCGGAATTTCTCCAGTGGGAGCATTCAACCTGTTCCTAGGCCCGGAGACTCCGACGCTGTATCTCCTTCTCCCCAGTCGATCGCTGGAGACGCTCGTCACAGCCGAATTGCACCTTGCGCAGGATGAAGTTTTCTTAAAGGCTGCCGATCCGTTCTGGAATGCACCGGCCAATGAACCGGCTTTTACCCGGATTGAGAGCTCGCTGCTGATTGCTTTCGAGGGGTGGCCAAAGTTGATCATTCCGCCGGTCACGGCGCAGCATGGCAAGCGAATCTTTCAACTGCGCACTTATGAGAGCCCCAGCAATCAGGCGCACGTCCGGAAGATTGAGATGTTTCAAAGCGGTGAGATGGCTATCTTTCAACGAGCGGGCTTCTGGCCGGTATTTTACGGCGACACTTTGGTTGGATCCCGCTTGCCGAATCTTACTTACATGCTCAGCTATCCAGACCTGGGGGAGATGAATGCCAAGTGGGCTGCTTTTTCCGGAGACCCCGAATGGAAAAAATTATCGAATTCGCCACGATACAATTTTGAATCGATTGTGAGCAACATTTCGAATCTGACACTCAGCCCTACATCGTATTCCCAGATTTAGAGAGGGTGCTATTCCAGGTGGACTTTGGGCTCGACCGACATGCCGGGACGCAACCGGTTCAGATCATGCTGGTTTGGTTTAAAGCCGATGCGGACCGGCAGTCGCTGAACCACTTTCACATAGTTGCCAGTTGCGTTTTCCGGCGGGAGCACACTGGTGATATCGCCGGTTGCGGCGGGCATACCTTCAACGTAGCCATTGAAATCCTCATCCAGTGCGTCCACATGAATCCGTACCGACTGGCCCTTGCGCATGCGGCGAAGCTGCGTCTCCTTAAAATTTGCGGTGACCCAAAGATCATCGGTTTGAACAATCATCATAAGCTGCTGTCCAGCCGAAACCTGGGCGCCTACTTCGGCGCTGCGCTCGGTCACAACGCCATTTACAGGCGAAACAATGTGGGTATAGGCGAGATTGAGCTTTGCCTGTTCGAGCTGGGCTGCCGATGATTCGGCGCTCGCCTGACGCGATTGAATGGTCGCGTTGCGAATTGAGATTTGCCTGGAAGCGTTTTTCAATATCTGATTTAGTTGGCTCTGCTGCTCCCGAAGCTGCGCGCGGCGCTGATCGACCGTTTGGGCCGCCGCTGCCAATGCAGCTTTGTCCGCCGCCACCGCCGCCTGCTGCGCTTTGGCCGCAGCAAGGTACTGATCGTATTCCGATTGCGCCACTTCCTGTTTCTGGATGAGCTGTGCGTATCGTTTCAGGTCCGACTGCGCTTTCGCATTATTTGCTTCGGAGCTAAGCAGCTTCGCAGATGCACTGTCATAGTCATAATGTGCGGCGGCAAGCGAAGCCTCCGCGGCCGTCACCTCGGCCCGGCCGGTACTCTCATTTGTTGCGTTGCTTACCACCGTGATCGGCAGGTTGGGCTTTTCCGCAGTGGACTGCGCCACGGCCTGGTCGTAGCCCGCCTTGGCTTGTGTCACAGCAATCTGATAGTCGCTGGGATCCAGATCGACAAGCACCTCGCCAGCTTTCACCTGCTGATTGTTTTCGACAGAAACTCCCGCTATGGTTCCGGCAACGCGTGAGGATATCGGATTCATGTGTCCATTCACCTGCGCATCGTCTGTATCTTCATAATTACGGGATCGCAGCCACCATATCCCGATCCCTATAAGAACAATCACCACCACGATTAGCAGCACAAATATGCGCTTCCGTTTTTTGGCGGGATCAACCGGCTTATTCTTTCCGGTGGCGGCAGACTTGCGGCTCGCCTGCAGCGGGCGTCTCAGCGGGGGCTGCCGGTTGTTGGTTTTCCGTTTGCTCCAGGTCGGTAGCCATTTATTTTCCTTTCAATAAACCGGGAATGTCCTGCTCGGCGTCGCCGGTCGCACGTGCGAGACCGATCCTGGCGAGATCCTGCGAGTACAGACTGTTGACGTAATCCAGGTCGGCGGCGGCCAGCGTCTGTTCCGCCTGCACCACCTCGACCGAATCAGCGACACCCGCGACAAAACGATCCTGCGACTGGCGCAAGGTATCGAGAGCGAGCTTGCGATTATTTTCCGCGACGCCGACTTGCTGATTCGCCACCGTGACATCGATATATGCGTTGCGAATATCAAGCTCGACCGAGCCTCGCTGGTCTTCGTATTCGGCGCGTCGCTGATCCAAAACCGCCTGGGCCTGGCTCACGTCGGAGGCGATACGACCGCCCTGCCATATCGGTACGTTGAGCGAACCGGTTGCGCCGAAGATCCCGTTGCCGCCGCTCGCCGGCGTGACACCTTCGATTCCGTAATACCCATTCACGCTGGCGCTTGGAATATGTTCGGCGTGGGCAGCTTTTAAAGCCTGTTCCGCCGCACCCAATTGCGCTTCTGACGATTTCAGATCAAAACGCTGCGCCACTCCACGTTGGATTGTCTCTTCTAGAGGAAGCAACGATGACGGATTCGGGGCGAGCTTCTCGAATAGCGTCAGCTCTGTTCCCAGCGGCAACCCGATGACCCGGGCGAGCGCCAGCTTTTGCTTAGCGACTTCAGCCTTGTCGGAGGTGAGTCGTTGCTGTTCGGTCCGCAACTGCACCAGACTTCGCTCGGCATCGATGAGCGCCTTGGTTCCCGCCCGATGCTGCGCGGCGGCCTGATCGTAGCTCGATTGTGCATACTGCACCTGCGCAAGTTGGGAATCAACCAGTGCCATGCCCGCCAAAACGCGAAGATACTCTCCACTGACGGCCAGCATCACAAGCTGCCGCGCGTCTTGAGCGGTCAGTTCGGATGCGCGTTGCAGCTCTTTTGCCGATCGATAATTATGGATCGCGGTCAGATCGAAAACGTTCTGGGTCACAGTTCCCCGAGCGTCGTAATAGTGGAATGGACCGACCGTGGTGGGGAATGCAAACGGAAGATGGCCTAAGGTGCTGCTGCTCAATCCAAGCGCCTGCAGGTCCGTTTTCTGTTCGGTCATGCTCAGGCTGGCGTTGATGTTTGGAAGGAGTTGACTGAGAGCGGCCAGCCGCTCGGCCCGCACCTGGCGCAACGACGTACTAGCACTTACCGCGCCCAGGTTGTATCTCAGGCCGCGTTCGATTGCGTCCTGAAGCGTCAAGGTGAGTGTCGGGCCAACGTTGCTCGGACCGTGCACGCTGCCCTGATACGTACCCTGAACCTGGATCGATGTATTGATCGTGGTGATACTCGATCCGGCAGCGGGACTGCTACTCTGCTGGGTTGAAACTATATTGGCGCCCTGCCGTCCGGAACGCGGCACCTGTTGAACGCGGGCACCGGTACCAGAACTCGGCGCACCTGTCTGGGCAGCCGCCGGGAGCGCGCACAGGAGGAGGCTTGCGCAGAAAATACAGATCGCTATGTTTTTTAAACGTTGCATATACACATCCATCGATCCATCAGTGGGCTGCCATTTGCATTCCCTTTGGCGGCTTCTTCATCAGCAACGCCAGCGGGATCATGCATCCGGCAAAAATAGCAAGCGCCTGAAGAACATCGAGATAGGACAGAACGCCCGCCTGCATCTGTACGATCCGGTAGAACTGCGCCAGCGCATGATGCTGCGCATCGTGCAGGGACGGAGTTCTGCCAAGCGCCTGCTGGCTCAGCGCGTGGTAATGCCTCATCCAGACGGCGCTGCCATTGGAAACGTGCTTGACTAATTCCTGCTGGTGGACCTGCTGGCGGCGGGCCAGCATGGTCGCATAAAAAGCCGTTCCACAGGACCCGCCAATGTTCCGCGCCAGATTTACCAGTCCCGATACATCGTTGTTTTTCCCCGCGGGGATGCCGATGTAGGAAAGTGTGTTGATGGGCACGAACAGAAACGCCAACCCGATGGCCTGATAAAAGCGCAGCATTGCGACATATTTAAAACTCATCTGCAAATCGAGACTGGTCATGTGATACAGCGCGATGGCCAGTGCGGAAAAACCGAACATGATCAGATAGCGTCCATCGACCTTGCCAATCAGAAGGCCTACGAGGGGCATGCAGATGACAGTCGCCAGTCCGCCCGCCGACATGGCGAGACCCGCGAGTTCGGCGGTATAGCCCATCAGCGTCTGTAACAACAGCGGCAGCAGCACCGTAGTCGCATACAGAGCAAACCCCAGCACAAACATCATCAGGAAAGCCACGGAGAAATTTCTCCGCGTAAACAGCCGCAAATCCAGGACCGGTCGATGACCTCTGCGCGCCTGCCACAGTTCCCACGCGATAAGACCACCCAGTCCGGCGATCGCTGCAATCGTGAAAGCAAGAATGAGATGAGAAGAAAACCAGTCCTTCTCCTGCCCCTTATCGAGAACGACTTCCAGACAACCGAACGTTAAAGCAACCAGCCCGAATCCGATGGTGTCGAGTTTGAAACCGCTGCGCTTTGCTTCCTCCACATCCTTTTTGATCTGCGGAGTGTCTTCGACCAGGCGATGCGTCAGGATTAGAGAGAGAATTGCGATGGGGATGTTGATGAAGAAGATCCATCGCCAATTGTAGTTATCGGTAATCCACCCTCCAAGGGTTGGGCCGATAATCGGAGCCGTAATCACTGCGAGTCCATAGACGGCGAATGCCTGTCCACGTTTCGCGGGCTCGAAAGTGTCGGCAAGAATCGACTGTTCGGAGGGCTGGAGGCCGCCGCCACCCAATCCCTGCACAACCCGGAACAGCAATAGAAGCGGAAGCGAAGGGGCCAGTCCGCACATCAACGAGCTGACGCCGAAGATGGCCACGCACGTCATATAGAAGCGCTTGCGTCCGACAATGCTCCCGAGATATGCGCCCACCGGAAGAATAATTGCGTTTGCCACCAGGTAGGCGGTAATAACCCAGGTGGCCTCGTCTTGCGAAGACCCTAGCGAACCGGCGATGTGCGGCAACGCGACATTGACGATGGATGTGTCCAGCACCTCCATAATCGTCGCCAGCGTGACCGTAACGGCGATGACCCACGGATTGTGCTTCGGCCTATAAATTGCGTCTTGCATCGTTGATGTCTTTGGGCGGGGGGAGCCTGCCAACCCGTATGATACCATCCGGTACTGTATCTGAAAACAACATTTGACTGGGCTATTCGGGAAATCGAAGTTAAGATGGATTTGGGACGATGACTACTGCAAAACGGAAGAACCTTCGGCATGCCGACACGATCACAGGTCCAGCTCGCTTGAGACTGGAAGAGGATCGCGTAAGCGAAATTCTGGAGATTGCAGCCGAGGTGTTTATCTCCTACGGCTTTGAGGGCGCGAGCATCAACGAAATCGCCAGGCGGGCAAATGCCTCAAAGACAACTCTTTATTCCCGTTTTCCTACGAAACAAAAGCTTTTTATAGCGGTCCTCGAGCGACGAATGAATCTCGTGTTCAGCCAGGTTGCTACTTCCCTCCCGATCGACGCGCCGATCGAGAGCACCCTGAAAGAGTTCGGTTCTCGCCTCCTGAAACTAGCTCTTTCCCAAGACCAGGTTGCGTTGCTCCGGGTGGTGAGCATGGAATCCAGCAGATTTCCAGAATTGGGTAAGCGGTTTTATGAGTTGGGCCCGAAGCGCGGGATCATCCATCTGAGGCATTACCTGCAGGAACAGATCAGGCGCGGTCGCCTCGTCGATGAGGATCCGGTCGTAATGGCAGAGCAACTCAACAGCTTGCTCATCAGCGGTCCGGTGCGCTGGGCGGTTTTAGGGTTGGGCAGTAATTCCGGCACGAAAAACAGGCACAAGCGTGTAGAGGCGGCGGTCAAGGTATTTCTGCGCGCCTACTCCGCGGAGAAAAACCGCCGCGATTCTCGTCACTATGTATAGAGGCATCATTCGATTCGAACGGTGACAATTTCGTGTGGATGAATTGTGAACTGAAAGCCGTGATTTCCGAGCAGCGACAGCGCCTTCTGGTTTCTTTCAACTGCATCGGTGAGCCACGCCTGTTTCAGCTTTAGCAATTGCGTTTGAACACTCACTGCTCGTGTTGCGCCGCCAAGATCGAGGAAGCGCAAGATCGTACCTTTGCCGTCCTCAGCGGGTTTCCAGGTTTCGAGCAGCAGTGCCGGATCGCTAAGATCGAGAAAGCTTTCCTGTTTACCATCCAGTGGGCGCGGCTGCGTCAGTGCCTTGTCCTGCGTGGTGACGATATCCTTTTCGAGCGGCGTCACTTCCTCCCAACCTATGCGGCTTAGATAGGTAGGATCCGTAGCCGGTGCGCTGGTGATGACATAGCGGAAACGGAAGTGTCCCCCCTGGCCGGCGCGATAGTTGGTGTTCCAGTAGTTATTCATGACATAAGAAAAAATAGTTCCCGTTCGCTGGCCAAATTGAGTCGGCCATTCGCCGCGGTTGATATCGCCCAGGGTCACCAGCGAGGAATCAAGCGGCATCACCGTCGCTGAGATTCCCTTCGCCTCGACGGAAACCCAGTGCTGAACGGAGAACCACTCATGGCCCGCTCCTGCATACATGTCCTTGGCCGGATCGACAACCCCGTTCTGAATTTCATACTGGAACCGCGGCTGAGCCATGGCAAATGGAAATGCAAAGTAGACCCCTTCTTTGCTATCCACGTTTTTTTTCTCCACATCTTCGACGAACTCGATTTTCTTCTGCTGATCGAACAAGCGAATCTCTGTCGTGATCGCGGGTGTATTCGTGTCCATGCTTTCCATGCGGGCCACCCAGCCGTATGGCGTGCGGGTCACGGATTCAAGACTGCCATTATGGGCAGAATGAATTGCAAGCTCCGGTTTCGGGAAGGCGCGACTGTATTGCTGAATGCTGTTCGGCATCGTGTCTCCCCCGGTTACGTAGACATATTGTCCAAAGCGATAGGGGCTTTGCTGGTTCACCAGCTCGCGCTGGAGCTGCTTGTCATAAATGCTGCGCACGGCTCCCGTTTTCGGGTCCAAGGTCACGCGATAGTACGGACTTTCGAGCACCGTCCGCTGCTCCACCGCTGCGGGTGTGGGAGGCTTCTCCGTGTCGCGCAGCAGAAAAACTTTATAGCCAAGCGCGGGAATGTCTTCGGCAACGAAGCGGACACGGTGGAAATCCTTTCCGTGGCCAAGCACTTCCAGCGGTACTACGTCGCCAGTGGACTTGTCGACGATCTGACTCTGCCGGTCGTTCACATCGACGGACACAAGCGCACTTCGCTTCCAATTCAACGTGTTAAACACGACCAGACTTCCCGGGCCGGCTGAAATGGAATCGGCGATGCTGGCCATGCTGTTGCGCCTGATAAATTCGCCAAGTTTCTGCGCGTTCACGGCGTACAAATTCTTCACCGCCAACTGCTCGACAGCTTCCCGGCTGGTTGGATCATCCACGCTGTTGCTGGAAGTGAACGTATGCTCATCCATCAACACCATATCCGTCCACATGCGATTCAGGTCTGTCGTGTCTGCGGCCAACCGCGGATTGATCAGTGAAGTTAATGTCGCGAGTTTTTCCGCCGAAGGTCCGCGGCTCTCGTTTCCACGTTCCATCGCAGCATATCGGGCATCGGAAGCAATGCCATCCTCCCAATACGGGCCACCATCCCCGCGTATGGTTGGGATCGCGTCGCCGAATTGCTGAGAGATGTTCTGGAGCGCCGCATGAAAGCCGGAGTATTGCAGATGCGGATACACATAAACGCTGTTCCACTGCTGCGCCAGTTCCGCCTGCCGAGGGAAAAGATCGGTGTTCTCCACCTGTGTGCCAAAGATGATCGCAGCATTGGCGCGATAGCTGGGTTGTTCGTATTGCATCAGAAACAACGGAAGTGTCTCGTGGCCCGCGGCCAGCAGCGGCGGCAACCCGAACAGAAATTGCATCTGCATGTAATGACGCGAGTACCAGAGCAGGACCTTCTGGCCGTCCGGACCTTCCCACCACATGGGAGAATTTTCATTCAGGCGTCCTTGCAGCAGCACCGGCGCCCGGTAGTTATTGCTGCCAGAGAACAACTCGTGAATTCCCGCCGCGGCAAGGATAGAAGCATACGACCAGGAGAACGATGGGACATCTGTGATGTTGGCATAGTTGAACGGCGTACCATGGGCACGGCTGAAGTTTGCGCTGGCATAAAGCGAGCGAATCAGCGTCTCTGCCGTCGGAAAACCTGTCAGCAGATTGGCATATTGCGCCGGGAGGAACAATTTCCGGTTCTCAATTGCGGCTATGGCGCGCTTTTGTTCCGCTGGCGTCCGCGTTTTCAGGAATTGCTCTAGCGGCCATATGCCATCCAAGCTGAAGCGAAAATCTGGATGCTGTGCCGTCAGGTCCAAAGCCTCATCGATGACACGGCTTTGAACCGCCGCTACTTTGGCCTGGTAGTCCGTATATCCGATATCGAGATGGATGTGCGGCACCAGAAACAGCGTCCATTTTTTTGCCGGACCGATGGTTTCTTCCTGACGCTCCCGATGTCCATTGATGCTCCACCGGAGCTGCGCTCGCGTCTGCGCTGGAAATTCCGGCACATCGAAATCAAGCTTTTCTTCCCCAAAATCGTGAGCGACATGGATTGCCTGCTGGTAATGCCCGCCCGCGATCGCAAGCTCCACATTTCCGCCTGGTCTCGCATGACCGTCGTAGCGAACAAAAACATCCACAATCTCATCCAGCTCACCGTTATGACGTTGATAGAAGATGGTGGGCACAATCTGCGCGGAAGATCTTGCGGATGAAAACTCCCCGATTCGCGGTCCAGTTCGATCGCATCGTAGGTCAGGCCGCCACCGGGGACATGTGTCTGCTCCTGTTCGATCGCCTGGAGGGTGATTGTGTTGACGCCCGGATTGAAGATAGCTGCCAGGAAACGCGAATGCGACATCCGCATGCGAGTAGATGGGAGAGAACGCTCCGGTCTGGTCTCCACTGTTCAGTCCAGGCTGGGGATGCAGATAAAATATTCCATTCTTTCCATTGATGGTGACCCGCAAAGCAGGCACGCTGGCGGTCTCAATCAGCAGCGCAACATGCAGCCGGTAAACCGCCGCAGGCGCACGTTTCAAGTCGAAGTGGATGGCCCACGGAGAAGATCCATTGGCTACATTTTTCTTAGTGGAAGGTTCTGAGGCGATTACAGCCGGCTGGGTGGCGTACCAGTCCTTCGCGGGACTACTTTGCCCGATGATGAAATCTACGGGCTTATCCGGCAAGCCGCCCGCAAATTCCATTGACGAGCGGTTGAAATTCCCAAGCTGAAACACGGTATTGTTCTGTCCGCCCGCTACTGCGGCAGCCAGATACAGATCGGCCGAAAAGAAAAGTGTGAGTCCAAGAAGTACTGCTAATTTTGGTCTCATTTGCCCTCCAGTGCTTGGGCGATTCAACACTCAGACATTCCCAGGTCCCATCAATTACTCAAATTTCAAGGTGAGCTCAGCCGCCGATCTGAACTGGATGGCGGCGCGACGCCAGTTGCCCAGTCTGCCGGGTGATCGGACATCGTCAGAACCAGCCGGCCGCCGGACAAAATATCTTCATTCCGAAGCCATGCTCTCCTAAGGGGTTGACCATCCAGAGTTGCCGCGATTACGTATTTGTTTTGAGCAGAGACATTCTTCGCCTCGATCACAAAAGTCTTGCCATTCGCCAGATGCAGCGTCAATTCCGGAAATATCGGACTGCCGATCAAATAGACATCCTGCCCCGCGTTCGGAAAAATCCCCATTACCCCGAAGGCATACCACGATGACATCGCTCCGGAATCGTCGTTTCCCGGCAAACCTTTACGGCCAGTATGGAAATTTTTGGCGATGATCTCCCGGACACGTTCCGCGGTTTTATCCTGCCTTCCCGCCCAAATATAAAGGTAGGGACTCAGGAAGCCAGGTTCGTTTCCTACCTCATAGCGTCCGGGTACATCGAAGAAAGCGTCCAGGCGCTTGACAAAAAACTGCTCGCCGCCGCACTTCTCGATCAGTCCTGCGACATCTTGCGGAACAAACAATGAATAGGTCCAGGAATTTCCCTCATAGAAGGAATCGCCGCCCCAACTGCCCTGCTTCATGGCGGTAAAGTTTTTCTCCCAACTGCCATCCCGATGGCGTGGCCGGATGAAGCCCTTTACCCCGCCTGCTTCGAAATCCGCATCCCAAAGATTCTTCCAATTTCCCGACCTTTTCAGGTATTTCTGATAATCCGTTCCTTTACCTAAGCCCTGCGCAACCAGAGCAAGCTCGAAGTCGTCCGCGGCATATTCCATCTGCTTGGAGCCGGGGCGGTCCGTACCTTCGATGGTGACATAGCCCAGGGTTTTCCAGTCTTCAAGTCCACCGCGTCCTTCCCGCATTGGATCAGGCGGAGGCACCTCGGCATCTTTCTGCATGCCCTGATAGGCTTCGTTCCAGTCAATCCCAGGCAGACGCTTCACATACGCGTCGCCAATTAGCATATCGGCGTCACTTCCGCCTTGTGTGCGGCCTGTAAAATTCCCGCTTCTTGCGTCCGGAAGCCAACCTTCGTGACGATAGATGTCCACCAGCGCCCGCACAATCTCACTCTGACGCTGCGGCGCGAGCAGCGTTAACAGGGGACCAGAGGTGCGAAAGGTGTCCCAAATGGCATAAAAGTCGTCATAATATGGTTCCTTCGATTGCCATAATGGGTTCTCGTCTGTGCGATCGACGGGCATCAGCATCGCGTGATACAGCGCGGTGTAGAACAATTGCTCCTGCTCGGCCGTCGCTCCTTTCAGTTCAACCACGCCCAGTGCACGATTCCATGCGGTAACTGCGGCGGTGCGTACGCGATTGAAATCGAAACCGGGAATTTCATCGGTCAGGTTGCGCTTTGCCTGATCGGCACTTACAAAGGAAATGCCGACCTTTAACCGGACTTGCTGCCCTTGCCTCGTCGCGAAAGACAACCATGCGCCCGTCTTGCCGCCAGCCTGAGGCTTCTCTGTTTTTGTGCCGGGATGCAAATGCCCATTCCGCCACGTTCCCCACTTCTCGGCGGGCGTGTCACTCACTGCGTAAAAGAACACCGTATATGAGTTAGTTTGTTTATTCCAGCCACCGGTCACACTGCTCGACCCGCTCACCTCGGTCGGAGAAACGACTGTTACCTGAGAAGAAGTGACGAACTGGCCTTCTCCAGCTTTACTGATCCAGCTCAGGCAGTGCCCCGCATCGATCAGAATGCCGGATTGCCGTGCCGACGGATAAGTTAACCGATAGATTGCGGCGCGCTGTGACGCAGTAATCTCCGCGTCGATACCATAGCGTCGCAACCTAACGCGATAATATCCGATAGATCCTTGCTCATTTTCACGGTCGGAGCCATATCCCCGGGCTAGTGGCGCCCCAACCGTCGGCTGCACAAGGATATTGCCGTACTTTGGGCCGCCACCGCTCCCACTTACATGCGTCTGACTAAACCCATTGATCTTACCGCTTGGTTCCCAACCTGAATTTGCCTGATTCGCTCCGACATCCGGGCCTGGCTTGATCATGCCGAAAGGCAATGACGGGCCAGGGATGGTGTTGCCGCCGCCGTCAATTCCCAGGAATGGATCCACGTGCTTCGCGACTTGCGCGTTGAGCACAGTGGTTAGAGCGATGACTCCTATAACAAGGACTCTGCTCCGTAGTGTTCTTCTCCGCGGCGCGATCAATTCCGAATTTGTAGTCAAAAGCATCTTCCGTTAGAAACCCACTGCCACGCAAATCGCCGCAATATCGCCGATTTGCTCACCCAGAGCGGCAGGCACAATCCTGCATGATTTGGCGGCTGGACGTAACGCTTCTCTGTCCATTGCAATCCGTGCCGGTAGCAAAAGGCTTTCTCCAAAACGCATGGCCAGGCCTCCGATGACGATCAATTCTGGGTTCAATAGATCAACGAGAATCGCAATCGCCTCTCCCAATCGGATTCCCGTACTGTGGACGATCCGCTTTGCTACCTCATCCCCTTGACGTGCTGCATTCGCGACGTCCTTTGCCGTAAGAATTCTATTCGTTGTGAAGGGCGCAGCCAGTGTAGTTGGTTCGCCGTTCTTAATCGCGGCGGCGACCTCCTGATGGGCTGCCTGGGCCATCCCTCCTCCGCTGGCCCAACCTTCGACGGAGCCTGCTTTGTTGTACCCGACCGGCCCCGAACTGGTCAGGCGCACATGCCCGATTTCGCCCGCCATGTCCGATGCTCCATGATACAAGCGGCCATCCACGATAATCCCGCCGCCTAACCCGGTTCCCATAGTCAGGAATATCATGTGACGCGTTCCCTGTCCGGCTCCAAATCGATGCTCCGCGACGGCGCCGGCATTCGCATCATTCTCCAGCCGGCAAGGAACATCGAACTCCCGGCGAAGGATGGAAACAATAGGCACATCCACCCACGTGGAAAGGTTTGGAGGAGATTGAATCACTCCGATAGTGCGGTCCAGCGGACCTCCACAACTGACACCAATCGCTGCAAGTTGTACTTTGTGGATATTGTGCGTACGGATAAGTTCGTAAATATTTTTCTGAATCAGATCGAGAACGCGATCTGGACCCTGTTCTGCTAACGTCGGAAATTCGACTCGCGCGGCAACTACGGGTGGTTGCGAACACAGGACAATGGCGGTTTTGGTGCCGCCGATATCCACGCCAATCCAGGTCTTGTTCCCCCGTGGCGAGGATTCCGTTGCTCATTCATATGCAGCTTTCCCTACGATCGAAACAATTAAGACATAGACAAAACAAAGCGCGGGGATTGTCATTGCGACTTGCAGACCAAGGTGGTCTGCAGTCAGTCCCACAAGCGGAGGGATAATCGCTCCGCCCATCGACGCGGTGACCAACAGTCCGGAGATCGCGCCTTGCGATTGACTGAAGCTGTGGATCGCGCCGCTGAATAGAAGAGTAATCAGCACGGAAGTGAAAAACCCGCAGGCTGAAAAACCAAAGGCGGCCCATTCCGAAGGAGCGAGGATCGCAAGCACGAGAGAAGCAAGCGCGCCTATAGCGTACAGCCGCAACATGGATCGGGCTCCAATTTTGTGAATCCCGGGACCGCTGGTGAGGCGGCCAAGTGCTTGCAACCCCCAGAACAGTGACACCGTCAGGATGGGAAGGGCAGGCAGATTGCGAAGGAAAACATTTTGGCTTGCATCCGCAACCCGTTCCGCTCCTACCCCATGAACCTGCTGGAAAAATTTTACGATCCAGGATGCGGTCCCGACTTCCGCACCTACATAGAAAAAAACCGCCAGAAAGTAGGTGATCGCGATGGGATGGCCGAGCAGTTTGATGATCTCGCGAACGTGGAGCTGTTCTTTCGCGGTTTTGATTTGTTCCGGAAAACTGGAGAAGCCCAGTAAGACCAGCAGTATGGCGCAGAGTACCGCATAGCCGGCATAGAGTCGTTGCCACGGCTCTCCACGCTGCTGGAGCGCTGAAAGGCAGAAAGGCCCTGCAAATGCTCCGATTCCGCAGAAGCCGATCGTCAGTGTAAGGTTTCGATGGTAATTCTCACGGCAGTCAAGGAGTTCAATGAGAGAGTTGCCTGCCGTTTCCAGAAGCGCAATTCCAGCACCGATAACAAATGCCAGAAATGTTATCGCGATATAGCCGCTGGCCCATGGAATGGCCCCGCAACCAGCGCCCATCAGAAATATTCCGGTGAGTACAACCGGCTTTGAACCAATCCTGTCCGCTGCCAATCCAGCGGGAATCGAAAACACCCCGAAAGATATATAGAATGCGAATGCCAGCAGACCACCTGCGAAGAGACTCAGATGATACTGTTTGATCAAGACCGGGATGATCACTCCCACCACATTCAGAACGATCCCAAATGTAAAATAGGCTGCAAAGAATATCCATAACAGCCCGTTCGACCTTTGTCTGACGTCCCTCTCCCCTGCCGCCATTTGCGTATCGGACCTCGTCGAAATTCATCCTGTAAAATTGTGGCTGAAGTGGAACGGCAGATTCGGATATTTAATAGCTAGACAAACTTCGCTGAAAGTTCGCAAAAGGTCACGATACCGCCTGTTTAGTCGCCGGCGGTTTGTTCTCTGCCATAAACCTTCAATATTTGCTGGATAGTATTCGTCGTGGAGCGGCCCTCCACCAAATCGGCAAGCACTACTTTGCCCCCGTTCTCCTCCACCACTTCACGACCGCTCACATAATGGGCCCAGTCGCGACCCTTCACTAGAACCTGCGGCAGAATCTTTGCGATAATATCCTTCGGCTCTTTATCGCCAAATATCACTACATAGTCCACGGCCCGCAACGAGCCAATTACAAATGCGCGGTCATCTTCGGAATTTATCGGCCTGTCATTGCCCTTATTCGCTCTGACGGAAGCGTCCGTATTCAAACCAACTACCAGTGCGTCACCCTGATTGCGGGCAAATGTGAGATAGGTGACATGCCCCCGGTGCAGGATGTCAAAGCATCCATTCGTAAAAACAAGCTTTTTTCCATTTGCAACCAGCCGGTCGCGCTCGGCACGCATTTCTTCAATCGTCAGAATCTTCGGGTTGGCGATTTTCATTCTGCACCTCTACTGGCGGACGTACGGAATAGCAGCCAACTAGTCCAACTGCATTGCTTTCAACAATGCTGGAAACTGACAGAAATCTGGAATCACCAGGGTGGCTCCGGCGCGAATCAGGCGGGATCGTTTCACCTGATTCCATCCGAACCTGCGCACCTCATCGCTGGCAACGCCAACACAGAACCCACCGCGTTTCCTCGTCTCCCGAATCTCGACCGGTCCGTCGCCAAAGATCGCAAACTGGTGACCGGCAAGATTGTTCTCGCGAATGATTCGTTCCAGAACCATCTTCTTTGCCTCGACCTTAATATCTCCTACCGCGCCAAAAATTCGGCCTTCAAACAGATCCGCGTACCCCATCGCTTTTGCCTCGCCGATCACATCCGCTTCATCAGTGCCACTTGCCAGATACAGTTTCACCCCGCGCCGATATAACTCTCGTAGAACGGGTGTCGCATTCTTAACCTGGAAATCTATTGGGTCAAGCTCGCCCGATTCTATTTTTTTTGTGCGCCGATTGACCATCGTAAGAAGCTCATGGTTGAAGATATGTTTGTAACCATGCTCGTCGAGGATTTCACTCTCGTCGACAAAGCCTGCTTGCCGCACTAACTCGACCAATCCCTTCATCTGCACCAGCGTTTGAATCCCGGTAGTGCGGTCGATAAATCGGCGGACTTCCATTGTTATCTTTCCAAGCAACCCTGCATCGGCAGTCGAGTAATGAGAGCCCAGCACTGTCCGCACCATCATCGGTTCCATAATCTTTTCCCAACCTTCGCGCAAGGTGGAGAGGGTTCCGTCATGATCGAAAATGCAATGCTGAATTTGAAGATCCTTTAGCAACTCGCCGATCTGCTCGATCTCAGTCCCGTCCAAATAGCGAGCAAGATGGGGCATTTCCGCCAGCTCTGGGTCAAAAACATAGTCCGGCTCCGGACCCACCGTAAGGATCTCCGCCTGGGTGGCAGTGCCTGTCATCTGCAGCTTCCGAACTGTAATCATGGCTGCTATATTGGCAACCTTCGCGGCCGTATACGAATCTTGGCCGCTGCCCAATACGGCTGCGATGGCGGCGACCACAGTATCCCCGGCACCTACAGGATCCGTCTTCTCCACAATCTGAATTCCTGGAATTTCATGGACTGCTTCGCCGTCCGCAACAAGAATGCCGCGCTCACCGCGGGTCAAGAAGGCTGCTTTTCCCGTACGTTGTGAAATGCGGTGGACAAGCTCCTTTGCTCTACAGGTAGAAAGGAACTCTTCCACAGGATCGCCCAGAAATCGCGCCGCCTCCCGTGTATTCAGTTTCAGTACCGCTCCCCGATACAGGTCGGGACGATGGCGCGCGTCCACCACAAAATGGGTGTCTCGATGGTTGGCAATTACCTTGTTTATACGTTCAATGACCGACAGACTACTCACGCCTCTGGGAATTTGCTGATTCAGCACTACCACATTGTTTTCAGCTGCAGCGTTCTCCAGGGATTCAATCAGAGCATCAACTGTTTCTTGGGGCAGCACATTGAAGGCGCCGAAATCGATCCTGCTTTCTTCTTTGTCCCCATAGCAAGGCTTTGCGTAGACCGTCGTCTGCCAATACTTATCGAGCACTATGCTGCGAACATCTGCGCCAAGCTCGCGCAAAAGATGTAATAGTTCTCGCCCGTAAAAGTCGGTTCCAATAATTCCTATCGCTTGCACCCTGCGAACACCCAGGTCGATCAGGTTGGCTACCACGTTCCCTGCACCGCCCAAGCTATACCGTTGACTGCGTACCCGGCGGACTGGCAATCCTGTTTCAACAGAAAACTCGGCTTCATCCGTGTCGAGCTGCCAATACGCGTCCAAACAGAAGTCTCCCAACACGGCAACACGAACTTCAGACAGTGGAGCAATCGCACGTTCCAGCCAAGACGAGTTCATTGGATCAAATAACATAAGATTCCAGCGAAATAAATATTGTTCATCCGCGTTTGGATGAATTGCTATTATGTGCCCATTATTCATCCATTCACAAGAAAGTCTTCGCATCCTAATCCAGAAATTGTAGAAAACGGCTCCTTACGCTCGTTGCAGAGAATGATTCCGCTTTTTCGAACTTCAACATTTTCGATCGACTGTATTCCCTCTGGAATGGCAAAGAGAAACATTAGATAACACGCCATCTTCCTTCCCCCCGCAGGAACGACACACGATGTAGGCGTGCCGAATATGTCGCCCCTGCGAATCGTCTCTTCCCGTCCAAGCGGCAGCGGCGTCGTGCCAAATTCCATTCCACGGGCTTGTGTTGTTCCATTCCACGGGCTGCCGGACCGCGCACAGTTTTCCTCCCAGATCGCCAGCCATGGAAAGTCCTTTCGACGAAAACAATATCCCACACCCAAACGCAATTTCCAGTTCATCGCCAGAACGAATTCCACGGTACGCCGCGGATCCAGTTGAACTGCGGTCACGAAACCTCGCCCTTTCGCAGAGAAGGGACGGCTTAAATCCACAGTGGCTCCGCCGGCACCCCGTAAAGGCGCGTAGGGCCATGAAAATTCTTTATCCATGGCAAGCAGAGATCCCCCTTCATAATCCAGCGGTGAGGTTGTCCCGCGTGTGCCGGAGACAGCGAAGGTGCTGTCGGCTGAATTTAAAAGCGGAGGAGCAAATGTTGCATGTTGCACCCACTGGAAAACATGGTTCATGTTACGCGTATTGTTGACTTTCTCTTCGATATAGACGACACTCTCATGATTTTGTAGGAGAATTGTCCGCTCGAAACTCAGCTGCGCAACGGGTAACTGGACCTTCGCTTGATACGTCGCATGTTTATCGTCGATATTTCGCTCCACGCTCCAACGCCGCGCTGCAGCCTCGCCATGGATTGGAAGACCCGCGGCAGCATCAGCTTGGGAAGGTGGTCCAAAATAATCCAGACAGAGAGCATGTCCGGTAACTCCACCGGTCTGCGAAAGCTCTTCATCTCGATTTGAATTGAGCCCTACAGTCATCCATGGAGCTTCCCACAGCACGTTCTCAGATGGGCACCTAGTTGATTCTAGGAAACGGAACGCGGCGAGATGACCGCCATCGACCAAGGTGATCAATTCAACGAGGTCATTTGCCAGCCGCGTCGCGTCGCGTCCGTTCCACACATAGGGTTCAATCGTGAGCATCGATTCTTTCCTCGCACTCCCCCAATTTCAAAGCGCTGTTTCTCATCCATTCCCTGACCGCCCACTTAGCAGATAGTCGATCCGAACGGCCATAATCTCGTACGGGTGAACTTGTATAGTCAGATCGCCTGAACCACTAATCTGTAGCGAGCTACCTTCCGGCTTCTCCATTAAATTAGTGAAGGTGGCGGATGACGCGCCTGGAGGCATATGGATTTCGACGTTGCCGTCTCTCTCATCCCATTCATAAAAATGCAGAATAAGCCCTTTTGCATCTTCGGCTTTCTAACGGCCGTGAGGACGACATTATTGTTTTTTAACCTACCAAATGAATGCTCCAGAGGCAATGTTCCTGCTGTGGGTCCGGAGGTTACTGGTCCGGCAGCGAAAAGCTAGCGCACGTGCCGCCCGCGTCATGCGGAATATAGGCATACGGCTGCCGGACGACCGCTCCGCACCGGGCTTTTCGACTGCCCATGCTACAAGGCTCCGGAATCGGCGATTTTCAACGCCGATGGTACGGCGCGATCCGCAGCTGCCGACCCCGTCACGCGACATTTTCCCGTTCGAAAAGGACATGTATAAAACAAATCACTTGACAATGCGCAATAAAGCTTTTAAAAAGCTTATTCAAACGATTCAATATCTCTTTTCGTTGCGAAATGATCAGGGTGAATCGGCTGTAAAAAACGGTCCCGCTTTATGGGCCCTTCTCAGGGATCGCATCTTGGAGATTGGGAGGCGACACTCATGATAAAGCACATCGGCCAAGGCCATCTTCTGACCAGCCCGCGTTTCCATCGGCGGATTTTCCGGCTCGCCATTCTGGCGCAGCCATGCGCAATGGATGGGACCTTCACGGGTGAACGTAGCGTGGCCCCGCAGCTACAGCCAACTACAGGAGATAATTATTTCCAATGAAGCATCATCGGGAAGCACTATCAGGATTGTTGCTGGCCTTCAGCGGAGTTCTTGCAATGAGCTTCTGTTCGGCGCAGACTCGGCCGGAGCCGAGGTCTCTACAGGTTCAGCCTGGACTTGATCAATCCACGGCACTCCGACAGGGATGGGAGATTCAGTCTGCCTGCAAGATCAGCGGCGACGGCGCGCAGCTCTCTTCGGCCCAGTACCATGCAACAGGATGGATTCGGGCGACGGTTCCAAGTACGGTGCTTGCAGCGCAAGTGGCTGCCGGAATCTATAAAGATCCTTATTACGGAATGAATCTGCGAAAGATTCCGGGCACCAGTTATCCCATTGGGGCGAAATTTTCTACTTTACCCATACCCGGCGATAGCCCTTATCATTGCGGCTGGTGGTATCGGAAGCAATTTCAAGTTCCAGCTAGTTCGCGCGGCAAAACGACGTGGCTGCATTTTGGAGGGATCAACTACCGGGCCAATATATGGGTAAACGGGCATCAAGTTGCCGACTCCAAACAGATTGCCGGAGCCTATCGCGCATACGATCTGAACATTTCCAAATCAGTAATTCCCGGAAAGCCCGCCGTTGTCGCCATTGAGACCTTTGCGCCTGGGCCGCTCGATCTGGGGATCAACTGGGTGGACTGGAATCCATCGCCGCCGGATAAAGATATGGGACTCTGGGGACCCGTGAACGTGCGAACTAGCGGTCCGATCGCTGTTCGCTACCCGTTTATTGCGACTCATTTTGAAGACGCCAGTCTGCATGTGGCCGACGTTACGGTAACCGCTGAACTGGAAAATGCGACGGATCATGCTGTAAGGGGAACTTTATCGGGCACCTTCGCCGGCCAACAGTTCCAACAACCCATTGAGCTAGCCGCAGCAGAATCGAAAAGCGTCAGTTTTACACCGGAGCAATTTCCGCAGTTGAAGTTGACGCATCCTGCCATCTGGTGGCCCGCCGAAATGGGTGCCCATCCGCTGGAAAGATTGACAGTCCGCTTTGTCGCCGGTGGCAAACTCTCTGACACCGCATCGGCTCGCGTAGGGATTCGTGAAGTCACTTCTGAACTAACCGACAAAGGCGCCAGGCTGTTCCGAATCAATGGAAAAGCCGATTTTAATTCGCGGTGGCGGCTGGTCGCAGGATTTAATGATGCGGGAAGACCACGAGAATCTTCCGCAGCAGATTCGCATGGTGAAGGACCTGCATCTGAATACTATTCGTCAAGAGGCGAAGCTCGAAGGCGACGCCTTCTACCGTCTAACGGATGAGAATGGCATTCTGGTGATGGCCGGCTGGTGTTGCTGCGATCAGTGGGAACAGTGGAAAAACTGGACCCCGGAAGATCATATGGTTGCCAACGAATCGCTCCGGTCCCAGATGTTGCGTCTTCGCCATCATGCATCCTTGCTTGTCTGGCTGAATGGGAGCGACAATCCCCCGCCGGCGGAGGTTGAGCAGTCGTATTTGAATGTAGAGAAGGAAACACAATGGCCGAACCCTACGATCTCCTCAGCCTCCGCCACACCGACAACGATAACCGGGCGAAGTGGTGTCAAAATGTCCGGCCCTTATGACTACGTGTCCCCCTCCTACTGGCTGGTCGATACAAAGCACGGCGGCGCTTTCAGCTTCAACACGGAAACCAGTCCCGGGCCAGCGATACCGCAGCCCGATAGCCTGCGAAAGTTTCTTCCTGCCAAGGACCTCTGGCCGATCAATGAGGTATGGGATTACCACGCGGGCGGTGGTGATTTCATGAACCTGAATGTATTCAATGCCGGAATGCGAGCGACTTATGGCAGGGCTGACTCCATGCCCGCCTATTCGCGTATTGCGCAGACGATGGCCTATGACGGTGAACGCGCAATGTTCGAGGCTTACACTCGGAATAAGTACACCTCGACCGGCGTCATTCAATGGATGTTGAATAATGCCTGGCCCTCCGTTATCTGGCACTTATATGACTACTACCTGAACACCGGAGGCGGGTACTATGGCACCAAAAAAGCCTGTGAACCGGTCCATGTGCAGTACTCTTACGATGACCACAGTATTTATGTGGTCAGCAGTCTCCCCACACCTTCACCAGACCTTACCGTCCATGCCGAGGTGTTTGACCTGCAACTGCAGCAGGTATTCAATCAGACGAAGAATGTTGACATTCCGGCCGATGGTTCGCAGCGCGTTCTGGATATCCCATCCAGTGTCTTCGAGCCGCAGGATTCGACCCACTTTGTTCGCCTGGCATTAACTCGGCACTCCGGCGAAGTAGTCAGTCGAAATTTCTATTGGATTCCATCGAAGCTTACCCAGTTTGACTGGGCAAAGACGGACTATACGCATACACCAGCCATAGAGTACGCGAATATGCAGGCTTTGCGAGACCTTCCCAAAGCTCAGATCAAGGGGCTCCGTAAAATTAACAGGTCGAAAGCTGGAGGTACATCTTGAAAACCCGACCAAAGCTTTGGCGTTCCAGGTTCAGGTGGCAGCAAACGGCAACGATGGCGAGCCGATCATCCCGATGTTGTGGACGGATGACTTTATAGAATTGATGCCGGGTGAGCAGCGGAACCTGTCCGCATTGTTACCCGAGAAATACTCGGGAGGCGCGCCTGCCCTTCTAGTTACAGGCTGGAACATAGACCCAATCACTTTACAACTGAGAAAGAATAAACGTAAAGGCTCCGCCACCGAGTAAGCTGCCCAAACGGTGTGTTCTGACAATACTTCTTTCTCTGAACGGATCCATGTAGGACGGCTTCGGTATTGGCTCCGTTATGTTCTTTGGAATTACCTATAGTTTGCGCGGAGAGCGAAAGCTCGCGACGGATCCGGTCTAAGTAATGAAGCCCGGCATGGAGAAATCGAGTAATAGACATAGAAATACTATTGCGGCCGATAACTGATGAGATACGGCGCAATCCAGAAAAACCGTTGACGAGTGATTTTTACTTTTTCTAGAAAGCAGAAGAAATGCCCCAGTTCGACATAACCTTGGCCGGCGAAGCCAATCTAGACATGGTTTTCTACGGGCTGCCTGAGGAACTTCCCATGGAGCGGGAACTACTGGCCTCCGGCTTTTCCACTTTGCTGGGTGGTTCTGCGGCGATTACCGCGCATAATATGGCCGCGCTCGGAAGCAAAACAGGCTTTATAACGCAGATGGGAGATGATCCCTGGGCTGCATTCTGCCTGCGCGATTTGGGAAAAGCCGGGGTAGACCTAAGCCGCGTGGTCCCACCCCGACCGAATCTTCGCACCGGTATCACTGTATTTCTGCAGCACGATAGATTCGCGCCAGGCATTCACCCATACAGGCGCAATAAGCGCGCTTAAATTCGGCGATCTCGATCTTGACTATCTCTCCTCCTCGCGCCATTTCCATCTGTCGTCACTTTTTCTGCAGAGCGCTCTGCGCCCGGATGCATCGCGGCTGCTTAGCCGCAATGCAGCAGGCGGGCCTGACTACCTCGCTGGACACCAATGACGATCCTTCGAGCCAGTGGGAAGAGCCGCTGTTTGAAGTGTTGGAGCATGTTGACATCTTCCTGCCAAATGCAGATGAAACCTGCCGCATAGCACGCAAAGACAATGTCGATGATGCCGCACGGGAACTTGCCAGGAAGATCCCAACAGTGGTGGTGAAGTTGGGAGATCAAGGCGCATTTGCCTTGAATGGCGGAAGACGGTATGAAGTTCCTGGTTTGAAAGTCGCGATGGTAGATACGGTCGGTGCGGGTGACAGTTTCAACGCTGGATTCCTACATTCCTGGACGCGTGGAGCAAGCATCGAAGAGTGCCTGGAATCTGGGAACGCATGCGGCGCATATTCTACGACTGGAGAAGGTGGGATCTGTGGATTCCAGAATGTTCCGGCCCTGAAGGAATTTCTTGCAAGACACGCTCGACTGCGAACGTGCTAAGGACTCATCCGCAGCCGGCGCCGAGCGCAAGAACTGACGCAAGTCTTTTACGATCTGATGCAGGTACCTCCTGAAGGCGCCAAGAAGGAGAGAAATCTTGACCTCCGGAAAAATCTATCTTTCAGCATTCCTCCTTTCCAGTACGTTGCTGGTCGTGCCTTGCTCAGCACAGACCATTCAAGTCGACGTGACCCCCGGACACTCGACGAACAGCTTTGTCCCCACCAAAACGCTGGGTGCGGGAATCGATCGCATTCCCGTCACAGCAATCGACGACGATCTGAACCCGGAGACGCTGCATCAGGTCTTCGCGGCGGGCTGGCAACCGATCACATACCGGCAAAATACAGAGCTTTCCGTAGAGGCGTGGCACTGGAACCCGCAGGGTACATGGAGCGATCCCAGTGGCAAGGGATACTTCACCGGCTCCTCGACTCCCACCAGCAAGATGATCCGTTACTCGTACGGTTACGCATTGCCGCATCGCGGCTTTACCAGGAATAACGGCGTGGAGGGAAGCGGCTATTCGCGTCTCACCGATGGTGACCTGAACTCCTACTGGAAGAGCAATCCTTACCTGAGCAGCCGTTTTACCGGAGAAGACGACTCGCTCCATCCGCAATGGGTCACACTCGATCTCGGCGTGGCCCAGTTCGCCGATAGCATCCGCATCGCATGGGCAGATCCTTACGCGGAAAATTTTGTCGTCCAATACTGGACTGGCGTTGATCCAATCGGTTATCCAACAAATGGCGTCTGGCAAACCTTTCCTCACGGCGTTGTGACGGGCGGCAAGGGCGGCCTCGAGACAATTCGCCTGGCCGACATTCCTCTGCCGGTCCGCTTCATCCGGGTATGGATGACCAAATCCTCGAATACCTGCGATTCGCACGGCGCTTCCGATCCGCGGAACTGCGTTGGCTACGCCATCCGCGAGTTGTACTTCGGCACCATGACATCCGACGGAAAATTTCACGACATGATCTGGCACACACCCGATCAGGACCAGACTGCGACACTCTGCTCTTCCGTGGACCCGTGGCATGAGGCATCGGATCTGAAAAATACCCGTGAGGCACAAATGGGCCTCGATCTCTTCTATACCAGCGGTGTGACCCGCGGACTGCCCGCCATGATTCCGGTCGCGATGATTTACGGTACGCCGGAAAACTCCGCCGCGGAAATCGCGTACATGGAAAAGCGAAAATATCCCATTTCCTACGTGGAGATGGGTGAAGAGGTCGACGGCCAGTTCATGCTGCCGGAAGATTATGCCGCCTTATATATCCAGTGGGCGACGGCGCTACACAAAGTCGATCCCGCATTGAAGCTGGGAGGACCCGCGTTTGAGGGGGTGAACGATGATATTCTCGCGTGGCCCGATGCCAGTGGCGACGCTTCCTGGTTCACCCGCTTCCTGAACTACCTACGAAGCCATCATCGAATGGACGACCTAGCATTTTTCTCGTTTGAGCATTATCCCTATACACCCTGCAAAATCCCGTGGAGCAGTTTGTATGATGAGCCATCGCTGATCGCCCACATTATGCAGGTTTGGCGGCAGGATGGCCTGCCGGCAAACATTCCAATGTTCATCACTGAATCCAATCTGTCCTCTTCCACCGGGGAAACGTATGAGGACATTTTCTCCGGCCTGTGGCTCGCCAACTATGTGGGTTCATTTCTGAATGCCGGCGGGAATGCGCTCTATTATTTCCACGATCTTCCGCTGCAAATGGAACGCGGATGCGACAACTCGCTTGGCACCTTCGGCATGTTCACGGTGGATGCGAACTACAAAATACAACAAAAGCTGGCGCAATTCTTTGCCGCCCAGCTCATCAATCGGGAATGGGTCGAGCCCGGCACTGGCGTCCAGGACATCTTTCCGGCATCGAGCGACATACAGGATGGCACAGGCCATGCGCTGGTAACCGCTTATGCGCTCCATCGGCCCGATGGCCAGTGGTCGCTGATGATCGTCAACAACGATCAATGGAACGCGCATAAGATTCAAATTGTTTTTGGATCGCAGGGCAAACCGCAGCAGTCGTTCTCCGGCGCGGTGGAGCTTTCGACGTTTGGCAGGGCGCAATATGCGTGGCACCCAATCGGCCTCCAAACAATGGCGCATTATGAGCGGATCAACCCCGCCGTTGAGCCGATCTACCCGCATGGCGAGGCGAATCCCGATGGACCGATTCTGCACGAAACCAAAACCGTGAGCGGCACCACAGAATACGATTTGCCCGCCGCATCGATCGTCGTGGTCCGGGGAAGAATTGCGGAAGAAGCTTCAGCCGCTGTCGGAAAGTGATCCAAGCATCACCCCGGGACTCCTGCACGACGCGAATGCGTGAGGTGTTCAGTTCGGGTACAGCCGCTCTCAAACTTGATGAGATCCTTATGCGATGCAATACCATGCAATGGTTCATCAAAGAGAACCAAATATCTCTTGCAATAAACTAATCCGTGAGTCGAGATACAGGCTGACAATATTGATGAGTCCAGAGGCTAAATGAAACAATATCGACTTTTATTTTCTCTTCTCATTCTGGCGATTGGAATTGGCGGGTACGCCCAAACGGATACTGTTATCCGTCCTGTCGAGATTCAGGACGTGCTGGTCAACCCCGGGCATGGGAATCACCACCTTCCAACGCTTCAACGGTCAGGCATTGAATCCGCCGCTGACCTGGTCCGAAAGTGGACCGGTTACGAAGCTGCCGCAAGCGGCCACCAAAGCCGACTTCCCAGAGGCTTCGATTGCCTACTGTCGCTGGTACTGGAGTGTCCTTGAACCCGAGCCGGGAAAGTTTCGCTGGGACATCATCGATCTCGCATTGCAGGACGCACGGAAACATGGACAGACGCTCGCCATTCGTTTGATGCCCTATTCCGATAAGAATCCGCTGCCCGCCTGGTATCGCAATTCCGGTGCGCGGCGCGCAAATAAGCTGACAGATAAAGATGGGGACATCTGGCAGCCGGACTTCAGCGACCCACTTTATCTAAAGAACTGGGGGGAACTGGTAGCCGAAGCGGGAATGCGATATGACGGCAATCCTTACCTCGATAGCGTCGATATATCCTCGGTCGGATACTGGGGAGAAGGTTGGAGCCCTTACATGCCGCCGTTCTCCTTTCAAAAACCGCTGATAGATATCTGGTTTCGTGCTTTTCCACACACTCATCTTTTGATGAACTTTGACGAACCTCAGTCTCTGGCCTATGGAACGCAACATGGCGCCGGATGGCGGCTGGATTGCCTCGGCGATATGCGTACAGAATCCAATGATCCATATTTTCAGCCAGAAATGCTGGATCTATATCCACAACAAATAGCACGGACCGGAATTCAGAATGTATGGCAGCGCAGCCCGGTCTCGCTGGAAACCTGTGGGACACCAGCAAGCTGGAAAAAGGATGGCTACGATGTGTCCTACATCCTTGCCCAGGCGCTGCGCTGGCATATCACCTCGATGAACGTGAAGTCTTCTCCAATTCCGCCGGAATGGGAAAACTCAGTTTGAAGATTTCGAGAAAAAGATGGGATATCGTTTTATTCTCCGTCGCCTGGAGTACCCGCAAACAATAAGGCCGGGGGAGATGATGCCCGTTCACATGTGGTGGTTGAATGCCGGGGTTGCTCCCATCTACCGTAAATACTGGCTTGCTGTGGAATTGCAGTCGGCAAACGCGAAATCGATCATCCGGGTTCCTGTAGACGTACGAAAGTGGCTTCCGGGAGACGCGGTTTTCGACGGTACGCTATTTCGTGCCCTACAACTTGCCTGCAGGAAACTATAAATTCCGCATTGCAATGCTGGATCCAAGAACACAGCAGCCTGCGATCCGCTTCGCCATTGGCGGCAGACAGCCCGATGGCTGGTACGACCTGGGATCGCTGACAGTTGGACAATAGTGGAGAGGAACCACAGCGGGAAAATAGAAGGTTTCCCGGCTGTTTTATTCCATGAGGCATTCCAATAGCATCCCGGCGTTGCAGCGTAGCTGAGTGCAACCCTTTCGAGAATTGCCCTTTGGGATCGCCAAATCAACTCGACTGTTCTCGTCACGTATCCGCACGGTGAAGATTTCGTACTCTAAACTTTGACCTATAATTTGGTGGGTAAGTATTTAATCCGTTTTATCAAGTGATTGTGTGAGGTGTTTATGGCGACCGTTTTGCCCCTTGAGACGACTTCTGGCAATAAGAATCAACTCCGTGAAGTTAGCCATTGGATTCACGGGCAGGCTATTCACGGCACATCGGGACGATCGCAGAGTGTCTTCGATCCGGCAACCGGCAAACAGCAGGCGACAGTTCCGCTGGCGAACCGCGCTGAAGTGGAGGGGGCAATTGCATCTGCCGCTGCTGCAGCTCCGGAGTGGGGGAAACAGCCTCCTTTGCGTCGCGTGCGCATTCTGTTTCGCTTTCGTGAACTTCTTGAACAGAATGCAGATAAGATCGCGGCAATCATCACGTCGGAGCATGGCAAAGTGCTTTCGGATGCAAAGGGTGAAGTCACTCGAGGACTGGAAGTTGTCGAATTTGCGACCGGCATCCCGCATCTTCTAAAAGGTGAATTTTCGGAGCAAGTCGGGTCAGGCATCGATAGCTGGTCGGTGCGCCAGCCGCTGGGAGTTGTAGCCGGTATCACTCCATTCAATTTCCCCGTGATGGTGCCGATGTGGATGTTCCCGGTTGCTTTAGCATGCGGCAATACGTTCGTTTTGAAGCCGAGTGAGCGGGATCCAAGTGCGTCGATCATGATTGCTGAATTGTTGAAGCAGGCCGGACTGCCGGACGGCGTATTCAACGTGGTCCATGGCGACAAAGAAGCGGTGGATGTGATCCTTGGACACCCGACCGTGCAGGCGGTAAGTTTCGTCGGCTCTACACCGATCGCGGAATATGTATATCGCCAAGCCACCGCAACCGGCAAGCGGGTGCAGGCGTTGGGCGGCGCGAAAAATCACATGGTCGTAATGCCGGATGCGGATCTCGATCAGGCTGCCGATGCGTTGGTGGGTGCCGCATACGGCTCAGCGGGAGAACGCTGCATGGCCATTTCAGTGGCGGTAGCAGTGGGCAATCACACCGCGGACAAATTGGTTAAGAAGCTTATTCCCCGTATCGAGGCCCTGAAAGTATTGCCTGGCACGGATACTGGCGCAGACATGGGGCCGCTTGTGACAAATCAACACCTGAACCGCGTCAAAGGGTACGTTGCGGCAGGTACCAAGGAAGGCGCCGAACTTGTTGTGGATGGGCGAAAAAAAGCCAACCCCGCCGGCGAAGGTTTTTTTCTTAATGCGTGTTTGTTTGATCATGTGAAGCCGGAGATGAGCATCTATCGCGACGAGATTTTTGGCCCTGTATTGGGAATCGTTCGCGCGAAGGATTTCGATACGGCGCTCAACCTGGTGAATGAGAATGAATTCGGCAACGGAACATCCATTTTCACACGGGACGGCGACACAGCACGTGAATTTGCAAACAATGTCAAATCCGGAATGGTGGGGATCAATATTCCCATTCCCGTTCCCATGGCTTTCCATAGCTTTGGCGGATGGAAGCGTTCTTTCTTTGGAGACCATGCCATGCACGGGCCCGAAGGAGTGCGATTTTACACCCATATCAAAACGATTACCGCACGCTGGCCCGCCGGCATTCGCACGGGTGTCGACACCTCCATGCCCACGCTCGGATGAGCATGAGCACGCGAAGTTTTAGGGCGCCTCGTCGGGACTGTGGACAAGATTATCGGAATCTGGGGTTTTCTGAGCGATGCGGAGATTCGCTCGCCGCAAGAGGAAGTAAACCGGAACCCCAAGGGCAACTATCAGAAACCCTGGAAGGGTAGTGGCCGGACGATACAGCAAAAGTACAACCAGCAATGTTCCTGTTCCGGCGATATAGAGAAACGGAATAACCGGGTAGCCGAAGGCTCGGTAAGGACGATCCGCAAGAGGCCGCAGCTTGCGTAATCGAAAGACTCCCGCAATGGTCAGAATGTAGAACAGCAGCCCCGCCGAGATTACGTAATCGAGTAAATTACTGTAAAGATTTCCGTAGACCTTCGTGGACGGATCGTATGTTCGTGGCAGGACGAGAAAAGCTGCCCACAATCCCTGCGCAACCAGAGCGGTAGCTGGTACATGGGTTCGATTAAGTTGTTGAGCCTTACGAAAGAACAGTCCATCGCGCGCCATTGCATAATAAGCGCGGGCTCCGGCCAAGACCATGCCGTTAATGCACCCAAACGTGGATACCATGATAAGAACCGCTATTAACTGACTGCCAAAGCTTGGAAACACCGCCTGCAGCATGGCTCCAGCGACGCGATCAGACGGCGCATGCTGAATTTGCGATAGAGGCAAGACTGCGAAATAGGCAACATTGACGAGGATGTAGAGGCAAGTTACCGAGATAGCACCCACCGCAAGAGCAAGAGGAACATTGCGGCGGGGATTTTTGATTTCTCCTGCGATAAAGGTGATGTTGTTCCAGGCATCCGAGGCGAAGAGTGAACCTGTCTGTGAGACGCAGAGGGCGATGAAGATACCAAATGCAGTGGCCGCACTCAAATGCGAAGTGATCGGTTCATACCCATGTGGCTTCCACAGGGATGCAACATTGGCGTGCCATGCGGTCGCGTTCCGTCCAATGAATAATCCTGCCACAACTAGTGCCGCCAATGCGGCTATCTTGCTGACCGTAAAAGTGTTCTGGACCAGCTTCCCATATTCCAGGCCACGGGTATTCGTCCATGTCAGTAAGACGAGGATCAGGATGGCAACCGCTTGTGTCGTAGAAAGCGATATGGCGTACCTGGGAAGAATATGTATTGGCGCGATCAGGTAGTTGGATTCAGACAGCTGGGGAATGAATACTCCGAGATAACGAGCAAAGGCCACCGCCACAGCAGCCACAGTTCCCGTTTGAATTACCAGGAACAAAGTCCATCCATACAGGAATCCGACAATCGGAGAGAATGCCTCACGCAGGTAAACGTACTGGCCGCCGGCTTTCGGCATCATGGAGGCTAGCTCGCCATAAGAGAGCGCGCCGGTAACCGTTAGCAATCCCGCAACCAACCAGGAAATCATCACCCAGCCAGATGAACCAAGTTCGCGGGACATTTCCGACGTAACGATGAAGATAGCTGAGCCGATCATCGACCCAGCCACAATCATCACCGAATCGAAAAGATCAAGTCTCGGGGCAAAGCCTGTCCGCGCTGGCGCGGCTGAAGAGGACGATTGGTTCTCTATCCGGATATGCTTCTCGTTTTGCATGAATCACTGAAACATACATTCGATGCAGTTGTCCAACGATTTTCTCCACCAGCTTTTCAGTGAATCGGAGATCGAGCTCAGGTGTTTCTGCATCCAATCCAAATAACGTTCCTGGGCCTCATGTTCGGGTGAAACAAGAAATCGCACATTGTTAGGCGAAGAAGAACTTTGATCAAGTCGATTTCTGAACTGCTCTCGAATGGAAGCCTCCGAGAGTGTCTGCCCACTGGGACCTGAGCCATTCATGATCCAGCACGGACGAGGACTCAACCCGACAACAATATCCGCAAGGTCGAAATTGCGTAAAATGCCCGGCGCGAACCATTCAAGCTTTATTGAATAGCTTTTGGATTCAAGAACGGAGGCGTAACTCACCAAGGTTTGATCCAAAAGAACGGAGCGTGCACGGTCATCCAGAAACGCCGCCATCACTGCGGCCAAACCGGCACTCCCGGTACCGAGAAGGCGAATTTGCGACGGATCAACATCCGGCCGGCTGGCCAAATAATCGATCGCGCGCAATGCATCCCACACTCTCTGACCAATGACAGGCCTGCCCAGGATAAGGCCGGACCAGGCGAAATCTTCTTCCAGGTCAAGACCACCGCCATAGAAGTGGGGACCCGCCTTGGGGAGGCGGGGCATTGTGATGCCCAGACCACGGAGGTTGATCGTGCAGATGGCATGGCCTGCAGCCAGTAAATGGTCCATCGACCCCGGTTCCGCGACCACCGCATCTCCGCCGCTCTCTGTGAGGTAAAGGACGGTCGAGCGTTGTTTTCCTCCAGAGGACTGCTTAACAAACCAGCCTGGAATCCGTATGCGCGGATCGGATTCAAATTGGATCTCCTCGATCACCACGCCTTTACGAACATTCGAAGAGAGAATTCTCGATTGAAGAGGCTGCCGCTGCTGAGGTAAAGCCAACAACTTTATCACCGCAGCCTGCATTTCCCGTTTGGATGACCCAGCATTTCCCGGCGCGTTGAGAAATGGGCTCTTCTGCATGATCATTCGAGCACGATCGGTCGTTAGTTGAACCACGGAACGGCCGCCGAGAGAAGTCAATACCTGTCCCGTGCTTGTTGCGTTCAGCCTTTCTGGAGGAAATGCGTCGAATTCCGCTTCCTCGTTTCCTGCATGCGGATTTCCTAACCATCGATTGAACCATCCGTAGGTCTCGGTCCGATTAAAAAAATCCATACTATGGGGAAGGTGGGAAGCATAGAGCCCAACGTGATCCTCTGCTCCCGATAGACCGTAGACGCGTTGCAGCTCCCGATAGATATTCTTCGTTGAGTCCTCATATTCAGGAGAATATGTTTCCCCCACATCGTGGGTGGTGTAACAGATTAAAAGTGGTTTGGGGGCAAAGGCCCAAAGAAGATCCCCGCGGTCAATGCTAAAAGGCAGCCCTCCCACGATGTTTTGTTCGGCATCCGCGATCGCGCCTGGAGGATCGAAAAACGGCCCGGCGACATTCTCCGAATTTCCTTCTACAACAACAGCGGATCGAAGCCGCGGTTCCAGGGCAGCCAGGTACATCGTCATTGTGCCGCCGCCTGAATGACCCACACATCCGAGTCGACTGGCGTCCACCTCCGGACGGCTGATCAGATAATCCAGCCCGCGAATGCCATCCCATGAGCGATAAAGCGCAAAGTTCTCGCCTAGCAGAACCATAGTTCGGCCGATTTGCGAATGTTCTCCGGTGGGCCCATAGAGGGATCGGCCAGTCTGGGGATCAATGTATTGGAGCCGCTCCCCCTGGCCGAAAGGATCGTATGCAAGAACCACGTACCCTTTGCGTGCGAGATTCTGATAAAGGTACTGGTAATTGCGATATGCCTTTCCCTTCTCCGTATGGCCAACAGGAGCCAAAATAGCTGGATAGGGCGGCTTCACTGAAGTGGGAATATAGAGATTGGCAGTGACGTAAACCTGTGGAAGGCTCTCAAATATGACGTTCTCAATCCGGTATGGACCTCGATCCATGGTGCCGGTGACCCGAGGATTGAGCGGCGTTTTTTCCAGTGGTCCTCCAATGAGTTCCCACAGCCGTGAACGAACCATGGCGGCCCGTTCCTGTAGTTTTGCCACCGAATTGATTGCCGCCAGTTTTGTCAGCCGTCTGGTTCTCGCCCGGTTCATCTCTTCGGTGAGATAAGCTGGCCAATCATTCCAGAAATCGCGATCCAACCGACTCTTGTGATCGGTATCATCGGCTGGATTAACGTCGGCTGCTGCAGAAAACATTTGGGCCGGGTTGGCGGCCAATCCCGCTGCACCGATAAGATTAGCTGCAAGAAAATCTCGTCGTGTTGTCAAACCACACCTCGTTTGTGCTTAGCCATTGCGTTTAAGTAAAACAGCTACTTCAGCCTTTCGTGCCTACATCCGCGTCAATCGATATCCCCCGCAGTACACCTGAATGCGTCGACGGAACTTTAGCAAGCTGCCCGAACAATGGTCCGCAACAAATTTCTTAAAGTCAAGATATTTTTCAAAACTTCTATGTAGCCATTTCGGATGTCGAGTTATGTTGTTGTGGCTGTTCGATCATTTTGAACCGGAAACTTTAAGATACTGAGCCGTTTCGAGCAGCAACGGCGCTGCCATTATCTGCAGTAGTTCCTTGCCATTTCACCCCGTCTTTACCCGAACAGTGAAGCGAAGCAGGCACCTGCAATGTGCAATATTTCGCGCATTTTTTACTATCCTTCCTTTACAGCATCGTTTTTTGCAGAGTAAACAGTTTACATATCTCTTCGAGCTCTGCCGACCGGCGTGGCCCGAATTAGTGGATATAAATGTAAATTGTCGCATTTCCGGAATTCGTTAAGGAGGCTGGTGCTAGATGCAGCGAAATGTGTGTGCGGTGGTGGCGTTCTTGGCTGCAATAGTGATCACGCCGGCTTTGTTGGGCCAGAGTCAGGGTGCCATATCCGGGACAGTGAATGATACCTCTGGTGCTGTGATTCCCTCAGCCACTGTCGTGGCAACACAATCGGACACAGGCACAACTACCAACGTGAAGACGAACCAGAGTGGTTTTTATGTCTTTCCATCCCTGCCGCCAGCAAGATACTCGATATCCGTTACTGCGCCTGGCTTCAAAAACTTCGAGGAGAAAGATGTCGTTCTTCGGGCCAATCAGTCGGAGAGCATCAATGCGGTTCTCCAGCTTGGTGAAGCCTCGCAGACGGTGACGGTTGCAGCGAATGCCCTGCAAGTCAACACGACGACAGGCACTTTGTCGCAGGTTATCGATCAAAAGCAGGCAAACCAGTTGCCGCTCAATGGAAGAAACGCGGCCCAGCTAACCGAACTGGTTGCGGGTGTGGTGTTGGGTCCAGTCGACAATGCTGACCAGGGAGTCACCAAGACATTTCCCGCTGCTGTTACCGTCTCTGTGAATGGCGCGCGAACGGCAGATACGAACTACATGTTCGACGGCGGCAACAATATAGACGAATATACCCAAGTCAACCAGCCATTTCCCTTCCCCAATCAAAGATCGTATTATGCAATTTAATCCGGCCGCGTATGCTGCGGGCCAGGTATCGACGGTATTCACGAATGCGCCCCCGGGCTGCTGTTCCCGGGAGATCAGGGTGTGCCTAGTCGCGGCGTCCACCCCTCTTACGACCATTTCATGCCGCGCATTGGCTTTGCCTACGATGTCTTCGGGGATGGCAAGACGAGTCTGCGCGGAGGCGCCGGTATCTTTTATGACACACGACAGCCAGCCATTCAAAATAGCATTCCGTCTGAAATCACTCCTTTTTCTCTGTCCGTATCGCTGACCGACCCGCAGGGATCATTTAGCAATCCTTATGCCGGCATCACAGATCCGTTTCCCTCCGTACAGCCGCCGCCCAGGAATGTTGTGTTTCCGTCTCCCGTCCAGGTCAACACCTATGATCCATCTGGAACTTTTCACGTTCCAGTCGAGTACGAATGGAATCTAACTCTCGAGCAGCAAATCGCACACAGCACTGTAACGAGAATTGCATATGTAGGTATGCATGCCAGTCATCTGTTTGTCGATAGCGATCTGAATCCAGCCACTTATATTCCCGGCAGCACACTAGGTACCAATGAGCGACGTCACTTCCCGGGGTATTCGGATATTGGGGAGGCAAGCATGAGTGGAAATGAAAACTACAACTCTCTACAGGCCACGATTCAGCATAGGCGGTCCAATCTCAGCGTGATGGCGAACTACACCTGGTCGAAAGCCATCGATACATTGCCGTATTTGACAGGAAATTCGACGCCTTCCTCTGGTCCTGGTTCACCTTATGTTTACCCCATCTATCGACCCAATTACAAAGCACTCGATATAGGTCCTTCGGATTTTGACAGGACTAATGTCTTCTCAGCTTCTTACATCTGGACGCTTCCGAAACTGACTGGCGCTTCTGCGATCGTGCGGGCGGTGCTTAACGGTTGGCAGACGACCGGGATTGTTCAGCTCCAGAGTGGTCCACCCATCACCATCACCGCCGGCTCGGATATCTCTAAAACAGGCCTGTTACAGGATCGGCGCGCAATGGAATGGAGCAAACGCGTATGGTCCCGGTGCATGCAAGACAAGTTCTCCATGCAAAAACTACCTGAATCCGGCTGCATTCTCTCTGCCTGCGATTGGCAATTTTGGCAACGTGGTAAAGGGATCCTTCCGTGGCCCAGGCTATTTCGACTGGGATGCAGGCTTAGTTCGAATATTCCCCGTGAAAGGAAGGGCGAACGTGGAGTTCAGGGCTGAATACTTCAACCTGCTGAATCACACGAACCTGAATAGCCCCGTCGTCGCCGTCAGTTCAGGTGGCTTTGGTACCGTCACGAGTGCAGGCGATCCCCGCATCGCGCAGCTGGCAGCCAAAGTCCTCTTTTGATTCCTATGTCTCCCCTTATGGAGCGACGTATCGAAGACAGCGCTTGGATACACTTGGCCATGGAAGATATTTTTCTATAGCTCGGGAAATTTATCTTGACACTGAACATAGCGAGGGCTATTTTGATTCTTTAATACGCTCCAGTCGAAACCACTTGCATTTTCACCTTGAGAATTTTGGCGCCGATATGGAGTACTCCGAATTCGGAAGCAGAAGCGAGTTAACAGCGAGGAATCGATGAAGCAGCATTTTCGATGGATAGCCGTTCTATGTGTGTTCTCAGTGGCGTTAGCAGTTTCAGCGCAGCCTCGTGCTCCGAAAATTATTGACGTGCACGTGCATTACGACGGCGAGACAGGCGTGCTTGAAAAGCTGCTCGACAGGCTGAATGCCGTCGATGGTATGGCATTTCTGCTGGTAACTCAAAAGGGCTTTCCGCAAGCCAATAAGTTCATTCATGAACATCCGAACCGCTTTATTGGTTTTGGGGATATCAACCTGGATGATCCGAGTGTTCTTCAGCAAGTCGACCGCTTCCACGCCGCTGGATTTCGAGGATTGGGCGAAATTAGTACGACGTTGAAGAACTATGACGACCAGAAATACTGGCCCATCTATGATCGTGCTGATAAATATCACATGATTCTTCTTTTTCATACCGGGATCGTGAGTAGACCGGATCCGTCTAAGCCCGCGAACATCAGCTTCGACCGTAGCCGGGCTTCGCGGCTTGATTTGATTGCGCGACACTGGCCCGAGTTAACCATCATCGGCGCCCATCTTGGAAATCCCGATTACGCGGAAGCTGCTGAAATTGCAAGGTGGAATCCGAATCTCTATTTCGACGTTTCGGGCACGAGTCTCATTAAGAAGAAGGATGATTATCGTTTCTTCCGTTCCATCTTCTGGTGGACAGGCATCGTCAGCCCCCATACACCTTCCAGCGGTACCAGCGCTTTTGAGAAACTCGTCTTCGGCTCAGATGTCTTCGGTGGTGATCTACAGGAATTCGACCGTGCGATGGCGCGCTATCACGCGATGTTGGATGCCTGTCAGGTACCGCAAAGCGCACAGGACAATATTTTTTCAGGAACGATGTGGCGCATTCTGCAGGCACAGCAAGCGCAAGAGTCGACCTCGGCCGAACGGTGAGCGGAACCGCAAATGTTAAACGCGCCCGAAACCATTCCCTGACCTGCATATGGAAACGGGGTTCTGGGCAGTAAATTCATCAAACTATTACTATTAATGTGAGGAACAGAACTCATGCCGAATATGTTTGGGACAACAGTTGTTGTGCTCATGGGGATAATGCTTCTCCCTCCACTCGGGCGTGCTCAGTCGGAACCGGTAAGCTTCACGAGACAGGGAGACACGATTCAGGTCAAGATAGGTGACAAGCCTTTTACCACTTACCATTTCGATCCAAAGACTGCCAAGGCCTATCTGCAGCCTTTGCGCGACGCCAACGGCGTAGTCGTCACCCGCGGTTTTCCGATTGGAGATGCCATTCCGGCTGCGCACCTGCATGATCCGAGCCTGGAACCGCATCAGCGCGCTATGTACTTCGGGCACGGCAACATCAATGGCTATGACTTTTGGAGCGAGGAAGTCTTTGCCAAATATTATGGCCATGAAACCTCACGCTGGGGAAGAATGGTGTTCCGTAAAATTGACGAGATGCGCGGCGGGCCTTCTTCCGGCACTATTCGCGCGACGTTCGACCTGGTGGGTCCCGATCACAAGCCATTTGCCCAGGAAACCCAGGAATTTACCTTCCGGGGCGACAAGGGATCGCGCACCATTGATAGTCACATCGTTATTCACGCCAACCATGGTCCGGTAAAATTCGGTGATACGAAGGAGGGTACCTTCGCCATTCGCCTCGCGCCCGAGCTCGACGCTCCCACAGGGAAGATGGTGGATTCAAAGGGCAGTCAGGGCGAGGCTCAGATCTGGGGTAAACGCGCCGACTGGGTCAATGTCGATGGAGTGATAAACGGCCAAACGCTCGGTGTCGCAATTTTCGATAGCCCGAAGAGCTTTCGTCATCCGACCTACTGGCACGCTCGTGGGTACGGATTGCTGGCCGCGAATCCCTTTGGACTTTCGTTTTTTCTCCGCGATCCCAAGCAGAACGGAAGTTATACCGTTCCTGCCGGAAAATCAATCAATTTTCAGTACCGCGTGCTCATCCACGACGGCAATTACAAGCAAGCGAATGTGGCGGAGCAATACAGTAGCTATGCTGCCCAGCAATAACGGCAGCGGCATCTTGATGCATTCTTAAAAAGATTGGGAGCGATAAGAAAATGGACGAGAGCAGAAGAGAGTTTCTGAAGACGGGCGCAAAGGCGGCCGCCACGATTGCAGCTGCGCAACCCTTGAGCGCATTCGCGCAGGGAAATGTTCTAGGTGCCAATAATCGCGTACGCGTCGCGGTCATCGGGCTTCGTGGTCGAGGCCAAGAGCACATCAAACAATATGGAGCGATGCCGAACGTTGAAATCGCCGCGCTCTGCGATATCGACGATAACGTGATGAGGGAACGGCTTCCAGAAGTGCAGAAGCTCGGTTCCCATCCAAAAACTTATGTGGATATACGTAAGCTGCTCGACGATAAGTCCATCGACGCTGTCTCCATTGCAACCCCGAACGACTGGCACTCGCTGATGGGTATCTGGGCGTGCCAGGCAGGCAAGGACGTATACGTGGAGAAACCCTGTTCCCACAATCTGTGGGAAGGCGGGCAACTTGTCCGCGCCGCGGCGAAATACAACCGGATCGTGCAGCACGGGACCCAGAGCCGCTCCACCCCCGAAATCGTCGAGGCAATAAAAAAAGTACGGGGCGGCCTTATCGGAGATGTTTATCTTTCACGCGGCCTGTGTTACAAGCGCAGAGACACAATCGGCCACACGCCGGTGTCCCCTGTTCCCGCAGGGGTTGACTACAACCTTTGGACGGGACCGGCGCCGCTCCAGCCCTTCACTAAAAACCATTTTCATTACAACTGGCATTGGTTCTGGAACTACGGCAACGGAGATATTGGAAATCAGGGCATCCATCAGATGGACATTGCGCGATGGGGATTGGGTCTGGGGTTCCCGAACAAAGTATCGGCAATCGGCGGCCACTTCATGTTCGATGATGACCAGCAGACTCCAAACACGTTGAATGCCGCGTTCGAGTACATCCAACCCGGCAAAAAACCCACACTGCTGGAATTCGAAGTCCGCCACTGGGACACAAACCACGAGGCAGGAATCGGACTAAGCCGCAAAGCCCGCGTAGACTTGGCGGAAACAGCTCAGGGTGGACTCGGTCCGCAGGAGGGGAGTTACAACACTGTGGGAAACATTTTTTATGGATCCAAGGGGTATCTGGCCATCGATGGTGGCAATGGCGGTTACCGCAGCTGGATGGGACAAGACCAGCAGCCCGGCCCCTCCGCGCCGGCGGCCAAAGACACCAATTTCGAAAATTTCATAGCCTGCGTCATCAGCCGGAAAAAAGAAGACCTCAACGCTCCCATTGAGGAAGGAAACATTTCCGCTGGATTGGTGCATCTGGCCAACGCCTCCTACCGGCTCGGACGAACCTTGAATTTCGATCCTGAGACGAAGATGGTGAAGAACGATGACGAAGCCAATCGCCTGCTGCGGGACGGCGATCGCGGATATCGGGCGCCGTTTGTAGTGCCGGAGCAGGTTTAATCGACCGGGATCGCGGATGTATCGCGTTTTCTTAAAGTGTTGCCGGCCTATCCGGTGACCAGCGCATCCGCGATGCTGAGAGCATCGTCGAAAGCAGCAATACCGGAGTCGATTTCGCTCTTCTCAATGATAAGCGGTGGTGCGATAACAAAGTGGCTGATCCACGCATTTATGGCGACGCCGGAGGCAAGCATCTTAGCGGCAATCTGATCTACGACCAGAGGCTTGCCTTCCAATTTGTCCCGGCCGGTATTGAACGGTTCCTTCGTGCTCTGGTTTTTGACCAGTTCCACTCCCCAGAACAACCCTAATCCCCGTACGTCTCCGATGGATGGATGTTTCTGCTTAAGTCCCTTTAACTTATCTTCCATGTAGGGAGCCAGCAGGCGCGCGCGTTCCACTAAACCGAGCCGCTGCATTTCATGAATGGTTGCGACAGCTGGTTTCAGGGTCATAGGATGTGCTTCATAAGTATGGCCATGAGCAAAATAGTGGTCTTCGAAAAACCTCGCGATCTTCTCGGACGTGGCGCATAGCCCCAGCGGAACATACGCCGAAGTGATGCCCTTGGCGGTGGTGAGAATATCGGGCTTCACTCCCCAATGATCCATGCAAAACCATTTGCCGGTGCGACCCCAGCCGGTCATTACTTCATCGGCAATCAACAAAACCTGATGCCTGTCGCAAATAGCGCGTAGCTTTGGCATGTATTCTTTGGGTGGGACAAGCACTCCGTTTGTGCCTACAACAGGCTCTACTAACACGGCAGCCACGTCGCTCTCATTCACAATCATGTGTTCCAAGTAGTCCGCACATGCTATCCCGCATCCAGGATAAGTATGCTGAATGGGACAGTCATAGCAATTTACCTCGGGAGCAAAAATGACATTGGGGCCTTTGCCGGACGGTTCCATAGGCCAGCGTCGCGGATCCCCAGTCGCGGCGATAGATCCGATCGTGGATCCGTGATACGAGCGATACCGAGAGATGATTTTTGTCTTGCCCGTATACATGCGGGCGATCTTGAAGGCTGCTTCGTTTGCTTCCGTGCCGGAGGTCGTGAAGAAAAACTTGCTGATTCCTTCGGGCAGTACTTCGAGTAGAAGCTTGCTCAGCTCCGCACGGGCCGTCGTGGCATACCCAGGCATCGCGTAGGGCAGCTCATCCGCCTGTTCTTTGATAGCTGCAATTACAGCGGCATTCTTATGGCCCAAATTCACACACATCAGTTGCGATGAAAAATCGAGATAGCGCTTCCCCTTACTGTCGACGAAGTAGCAATCCTGGGCGTCCACGACGTGCAAGGGATTCCAGGATTTCTGATAACGCCAGGTGCCATAGTTCAGCTTTCGCGTTAAATCGACGACCTCGGAAGAGGTGAGGGAGTTCGTCTCAGCAGGTATGTGCGTCATCGTCATTTTAAGATCCACCTGAATCCAATCTCAATTGATAGCTCGCTGGCTTATCACCGAACTATTCGAGCTATTGTTGTGGAGGAATTTTGTCAGCTTCGCGGTTGGCCTTGTCCTGGGCCTTATCGGCCTTCTTCTGCTTTCGGCTTTTTAGAGCCTTGCGCTCAGCCTTGTCTGCCTTTGCCTGTGCCTTATCTGCCTTATGTTCCTGTTTCAGCTGGTGCTGCGTGTCTTTATTTTCCTGCATGTTGGTTTGACCGAACGCCGGCAGACTCAGCACGCCGGCCAGCACAATTGCGGTACCTAAATGGAAAACTTTCATCGCAAACTCTCCTGATTTACTCATGGGAGTAGCCGCACCAGATTACCAACGCAGTGAAGCCATACTCCTCCCCGAGTCATTTACGGTAATTGGATGCCGGCGTTCGTGCAAGGGTAAGCTTCCATTTGCATTCGTACTGACCGTTTGCAGTGGTCGAGTGATTAAGCTCCTTCCCTCTCATTTTGGCCTTCCAGAACCCGGATCAAGCATATCGTATTTGAAATTGGTCATTCAGAAAATTGAGCCTGAGATCCCACGCTGACGCTTTGGAAACCCAGGAGGGCTCGATTCAACTTGGATATCGCCTGCGTGATGCATGCAGTCTAGAATTTTGTCGTGAGACGAAGTGAAAAGCTGCGGGGCGGCCCGATGGCATTACCCGAAAATAGTCCGCCGAAATCGATCACGTCCAGAACATTGTTCAAATTCTGACCATCGATCTGAAAACGCATATTTACGCGTTGTGATCGATAGATGGTTGCACCCGCAGAGGCGTTTGCCTGAAACGCAGGATAGATCCGGCCACGATCGAAGTTGATGCGGTCCAGAACCTGCTGCCCATACTCGGCGAGCACTGTCGCCGGATCACCGTCGAAATCGAACGGCAGGCCTGAGTCAAATTGAAGTCCGCCAGCAATCCAGAACCGTGGGGCGATCTGATAACGCAGGCGGCCACGAACGGTATTGCGCTGGTCCTGCGAATCCGGGAAATGACCTGTGACCTGGCTAGCGGCTGCACTCGCGTCGCCGCCGAGGAAGAGGCCGCCTGTAACCGGAAACCAGGCATTACCGACTTCATAGGAATAGCTCAGGTACCCGGAAAGATTACGCCAGTCGGGAAGTTCAAGCTTGCCATCCACGCCATAGATAATGGCTTTTCGGAAAGAAATTGGGAAGCTGATGCTTGTGTTTTCTATCTGATCGTCGTCCGCATAGTTATCCACGAATCGTCGAAAATAGTCTGCGTCCAGCCTGATCTGTTTAAAAAAAACCTTACTCAAACCTCCTTCGTAATAATCGCCCTGGGAAGGTCTAACTGGGAGGCGGAGAAAATTCTTCGGATCGATCGACTCGACGGCGGTGGAACTGGATAGCAGAATATTTTCAAACGACGGCGTCTGAAAAACACGGTCATAGGAAAAATGCAATACGACTTGGGCAGAAGGAAAATAGCGCGACATCGCTAAACGGGGTTCGACCGCCTGCTGATTCAATACCAGTTGATAATGATCCCAGCGAAGGCCCGCGTTGATTGTCCAGTCATGCAGGCGAATCAAGTCCTGGATGAAGGCGGACTGCTCCAGGTCAGGCCGGTTTCCTTGGAATGCGAATGTTATAGGGGTATGAGGATCAAACTTCGATGGGTCCGTGATAATGTAGCTGAAATTTTCATTCAGAAATGTGTTATCTGACTCGAATCCCGTCTTCCATTCGTTGCGGCCCCGATTCACGGTAAGGTTGCCCTTAAAATATCCCTCCCGGAACCAGTTATGTTGAAAGACCTCGATGGGCGTCGAATCTGGGTTGGAGGTGAAATCGTTTGCATTCTCGCGGACCATTCCTCGCAAGTCTCCCAGAGCATTGGCGGAAAATATGTGCTGGTAGGAAGCGATCCCCATGGTTTCAACATTGTCGGCATTCTGGCGCTGTCCCGCAGCCTGCTGGACAAGTTCATTGGGAATGTCGTAGCGCGCAAGATCATGGCGAATCATCAGGGCCAATTGATCGTTCGGCGTCAAGTCGCGCCGGTAGTTCGCGGCGAAGTCGCCCAGCGTACCGGTATTCGAGTAGTTCTCCGGGACGACCGGATTTAAATAGCGATCCGTCCTGCTACCGCTGGCGCTCCCACCCAGAGTATTTTTGCCCCAAACGTATTGCGCCTGGGCGAATGCGCCCGCAGTGGCAAAGCTCCCGCCCGAGAGCACGGCCTGTCCGTGGAGTCCTGGCTGCGAATCCTGCAGCGTGTTGATCTCGATGACGCCGCCCATTTTTCTGCCGTATTCGGCCGGAATGCCAGCGGTGTAAATGCTGACCGACTTTACATCGTCGGCTTCGATCTCCGGGCCCAGGCCGGGAGAGCGATTGTCGGTGAGCGGAATGCCGTCGATAACAAATTGCGTCTGGTATTCCGAGCCGCGCGGATGCAGCACGGCGTTTCCCTCGTAAAGCCAGCCGGGCTGAGAATTCACCAAGTCCTGTATCGAGCGGCCGGGCAGAGAGCCGAGCCGGTGTTGTATGAAGTTTGGACCAATCTGGCTGACGGTGCCCGCCTGGTCCGGATCGAGGAGCGTATTGGCGGCTTTCACGACGACCGACTGCTTGATCGAAGAAAGCTTCAGCTGAATTGCATAGCGGATGGGGATAGAGGAGCGAATCTCAAGAGACTTCGACACTTCTTGAAACCCCGGTTGCCGAATCTCGATGTCATATACCCCATAGGGCAGATGTTGCGCCACCAGATTCCCTTCAGCATTCGTGGTGAGCGTATTCGTATACTGATTCGCCTCGCTTATAATCTGAACCACGGCTTTGGTCCCGAGCCCAGACGGATCCGTTACCTTGAGCCGCAATTCCCCCTGATTCGCTTGAGCAAATACCGGCGATGCCAAGGACAAAAATAAGATGAGGAGTCTCTTCATCAGGCTTTTGACTTCGGCTTCCATTTCTTCCGGACAGTCGCGGCAGAATTCGATGCCTCACTCGAAGCTTCCGGCTGTTGCTCGGGTTGATTTTCTCTCGCGGCCATCTCGCCAGCACTTACGGCCGCGGAGCCAGCTTGCTTCGGCGTCCATTTCTTGCGCGCTTGCGGAAGCGGCGGAACAGCGTCGGCTACAGCAGACGTATCCGTGAGGTGAGCGTCAGCGGAATTCTCAATGGGTTCCGTTGCCGCAACGGGGCGCCACTTTTTACGCTCGATCTTCTGCGACGTCTCGGCGGGGGTCGCAGTCGGGACGACTGATTCAAGCATATCGCCGGATGCGGCAATCACCTCCGGCTCCTCAGCGATGACTGCAACGCTCCCGGCTGGAGCCGGTACGATCGCAAGTTCGGGCAGTGCAACGTCAATCTCGCTCGATGTCCGATCGGTCCGGAAAGCAGGCGGCGCGATGTTCCGATTCTTCTGCACGCTTTCGAGCAGCAGTTCCGCGACATCTCGGATCACAATTCCATCCGCATCGTTTTTGCCCGGGGTGCTGCCCAACATACTTTTACAGAACGGGCAGCCAACTGCCAGCGTTTTTTCGTACTTCGCGGAGCTGAGCCGCTCTTTCACCTCATTGAAGCGGTTCTCCGAGACGCGCTCGGTACCCGGCTCTTCTTCCTTCCAGAACTGCGCCCCACCGGCGCCGCAACAGAACGAATTCTCGCGGGTGCGGTCCAGTTCTATTGTTTCATTGCCGAGAACGCGCAGGATATTTCTCGGTGCGTCATACACTCCGTTGTGACGGCCCAGGTAACACGGATCGTGATATGTGATGCTGGCGTCGAGACGATCGGCCTTGAGCTTGCCATCTGCCACCAGCAGCTCGAGATATTGCGTGTGGTGCATCACGGTATATGACCCGCCAATCTGGCGGTACTCATTGCCGATGGTGTTCATGCAATGGGGACAGCTGGCGACGATCAGCTTCGGTTTGATGTCATTTAAGGTCGCGACGTTCTGGTCCGCCAGTTCCCGATAGAGCAATTCATTCCCGGCGCGGCGCGCACTGTCTCCTGTGCAGCATTCTCTTTTGCCGAGCACCGCGAAATTGATTCCCGCATATCCCAGCAGCTGGACGACGGCGCGCGCGGTTTTCTGCGCCTGCGGATCGTAGCTGGCCGCGCATCCCACCCAGTAAAGAACATCGGGCTGCGGATTCTCCTCCGTGGTCTTCACGTTAAGGCCTTCAGCCCAATCCATGCGCTTATCGTGATTGATGCCCCATGGATTCTTTGCCCGCTCCATGCCGCGAAACGCGGTCTGCAGCTGCGTGGGAAATTCTCCCTCCATCATGACCTGGTTGCGGCGGATGTCGATGATGTCGAGCATTTGCTCATCCTGCACCGGGCATACCTGCATGCAGGCGCCGCAGGTGGTGCAGGCCCACACCGCTTCCGTGGAAATGGCGAACTGCAGAAGAGGATGCGGGCTCGAGCCACCAGACGCGAATCCAGAATGGTGAATGCCGAGTTCGTTCAACTCCATGCGCTTGTTGATTTCAAGCGCCGCAGGGCTCAGCGATTTTCCGGTCGCCGTTGCCGGACACACATCCTGACAGCGATTGCATTGGATGCAGGCATAGGCATCGAGCAGCCGCGGCCAGGTCAAATCCTCCAGCCGCTTTGCGCCGATCTGCTGGTCTTCCGCTTCGAGGTTGATCTCCATGGGCGGAAGAACACCGGAGCCAGCCCGGCGCGCGAAAAAATATTTGGCCGGAGCCATAAAGATATGGACGTGCTTGGTGTATGGAAAGTACGCAAGGAAAACGAGCACGCTGCCGAGCGCGCCCCAGTAGCCGAAAATACGCCAGAAATGGGCGTTCTCGGGCGTGAACATATGGGAAAACAGCGTCGCGAAAGGCTGCCACGGATCGGGGCCGAGCATTGCTCGCCGCGCGCCCGCTCCAACGGCGCGGCTGCCCACGTGGAAAAGAATGAAAATGGAAACGATCAGAGAGTCCATGCTGATGTAACCGCGCAGGACCTCTTTCTTCAGCAGCGTGTTCGGATTGAAGCGGAAATCACGGCGCGCGGGCAGCCAGAATCGGCGGATGATGAGCGCAATGACGCCGACCCACACCAGAAAGCTGAGCACATCGGCGAGGAGGTTATAAATCGCGCCGGGAATCGTCGCCGAAGAGACGGCGAATGGAAAATATCCTTCCGCGGCATCGACAAAGTTGACCAGGATGTAGAAGACGAACCCGTAAAAGATAAATGCGTGGAAGGTACTGACGAGAGATCGCTTCCGGAAGGTGCGCGATTGCGTCAGCGAAGTCGTCAGCGCGTACCAGAGCCGCTGCGGAATGCGATCGATGCGCTCGTCCGGGTCGGGGCGGCCGCGGCGGATCCGAAGAAACAGGCGATAGAAACCATACACGCCCAGCGCCAGCGTGAGCAGCGCGAAAATAGCGAACGCGTACTTTTGCGAAAGTGGGAGCATCGAAACCTGTCTCGCGAAACGGTGGCGGCGCTGCGTTAATTACTTGCGCAATGCTGCGATGATAGCGGGAACAACCTGGTTTACGTCGCCGACAATGCCGTAATCAGCCACCTTGAAGATCGGTGCATCCGCATCTTTATTGATGGCGACGATGCATTTGCTTTTGTTCATACCGGAAAGATGCTGCACCGCGCCGGAAATGCCAATCGCGATATACGTCTTCGGTTGCACCGTTTTCCCGGTCTGGCCAACCTGCTCCGAGTAGGGCCGCCATCCAGCATCCACAATCGCGCGCGTAGCCCCGACGGCTGCTCCAAGCTGGTCCGCCAGACCCTCAACCAGCGATGTAAAGCCTTCTGGACTGCCAACACCCCGGCCACCCGCGACAATAATTTCGGCTTCGGCCAGCGGAATACGGGAGGTCTTTTCCTTGGATTTCCCGGTGACCTGCAGACGGCGTGCCGGCAATGTCAAATCCAGATCGAACTGCTCCGCCGCGCCTGAGCCCGGCACGGCTGCGGCGAACGCGCCTTGCTTCACCGATACGACAATGACCGGGGCCTGCACTTCGATCCTCTCCGTGACACGAGCGAGATAGGTGTACCGTTCCGCCGATATCACGTCGTTCGCGGTGGAAAAACTAATCACATCTTCCAGCAGAGGCGCATCGAGCCTAACGGCGACGCGGGGACTATATTCCCGGCCGCTTCGGCTACCCGCGATCAGTATGGTGTGCGCTTCCCCTTCCGTCGCAATCTGCGCGACTGCTGCGGACCAAACCTCAGGATCGTACTGTGCCAAGTCCGCATGATCCGCAACGAGCACCTGATCGGCCAGCAGCGCCGCTTCATTCGCGATGGAAGCGATTCCGGAACCGAGGACAAGCGCGGTCAATGGACCTTCCCTGCTCGATTGACGAGCGCACGTCACCATCTCGTACGTGCTTTTGCTTACTTTTCCGTTCGCATATTCCACAACCATCAGGATCATGCGATGCTCCGGGCTTCATTGCGCAGCAGTTTCACCAGCTCGCCTGCAGCTGCCGGCGCATCTTTGCCGTCCAATATCTTGTGCCGCCGCGCCTTCACCTGCACTTCGTTGCCAACGACCTTCAGCCTGGGCGTAACCTGAAATTTCTCCACAGTTTCGACACGCAGCTCTTTCTTTTTTGCCCGCATAATATTCGGCACGGTCGGATAACGGGGTTCGTTCAACCCTTGCTGCGTCGTGATAACGGCAGGCAATTGCAGCGTGAACATTTCGCTGCCGTCCTCCGCATCGTGCTTGCCGGTAAGTGTTCTGCCGTCGATCTCGAGACCATTTGTCCAGGTCGCCTGCGGCCAATTCAGGCGTTCGGCGGTCGCCGCGCCTAGCGCGCTGCTATCCCAATCGGCCTGTTGACCACCCGCAAAAATCAGGTCGATGTTCTCCTGCTGGGCAACCTGTGCCACAACTTTGCTCAGCGAGATTGCATCCAGCGCGAGCTCCGTCAATACGTGGATGGCGCGGTCAGCACCCATGGCCAGCACCGTCCGCAGAGCGTCCTGAGCCCGCTCCGGACCCACCGCCAGCGCGATGACTTCCGCATCCATTCCACTCTCACGGATGCGAAGCGCCTGCTCCACGCCATACTCATCCATAGTGTCCACGACCAGCTTGCTTCCACTTAAATCGACCTCACCCGCGCGAATGCGCACGCTTTCCTCGGCATCCAGCACCTGGCGAACCACCGTCAAAATCCGCATAACCCACTCCATCTACTTCACATATCGTAATGCGGCACTCTATACTGCAACGTGCGCCCGCCACACAGAAATGACCACGACAGCTTAATCTACCTTTCGGTAGCGGGCTGCGCAACCCTGCGATGAGGTTTTCAGATCGATGAAAAACGCTATCAGTGAAGATTCCGTCAGAGCGCCACTCACCTCATTGAGTCCTGACGAGCAGATTCTCCGCGATTCAGTCCGCAGGTTCGCGCAGGAGAAGATCGCTCCAATGGTCCGCGAAATGGATGAGAAGCAGAAGATCCCTTCATCGTTGCTCGCCCAGCTGTTTGAGCTTGGCATTATGGGTATGGAAATCCCCGAACAGTACGACGGTTTCGGCGGCTCTTTCTTCGGCTCCATCCTGGCCGTCGAAGAAATTTCCGCCGTCGATCCGGCGATTGGGGTTGTCGTGGACGTCCAGAATACGCTGACGGCGAACGCGATTCTGAGCTGGGGCACGGAAGAACAGAAAAGAAAATATCTTCCCCGTGCCATGACTGACACCATCTGCTCCTATGCTTTGAGTGAAGCCAGCTCCGGCTCCGACGCCTTCAGTCTGAAGACGCAGGCGCGCCGCGATGGCGATGATTATGTCCTGAATGGACGCAAGCTGTGGATATCCAATGCCGCCGAGGCCGGGCTGTTCATCGTGTTCGCGACCATCGATTCCGCGGCGGGATATAAGGGCATTACTGCTTTCCTGATTGACCGCGACACGCCCGGTTTCCAGGTAGGGAAAAAAGAGGACAAGCTTGGTATTCGCGCTTCCTCCACCTGCGAGTTGCTGCTGGACGACTGTCGCGTGCCCGCGGCGAATTTGCTGGGCGAAGCCGGGAAAGGCTACAAGATCGCCATCGAGACACTGAATGAGGGTCGGGTTGGCATCGCAGCCCAGATGCTGGGGCTGGCGCAAGGGGCATGGAATCACGCGGCCCGTTACAGCCATGAACGACAACAGTTCGGGAAATCCATATCGGGATTTCAAGCGGTGCAATTCACGCTGGCGGAAATGGCGACCGAGATTGAAGCCGCACGTTTGATGGTCTACAACGCAGCGCGAATGAAAGATGCAGGTCTGCCGCTGGCGAAAGAGGCCGCCATGGCGAAGTACTTCACCTCGCTGGTTGCCGAGCGCGTAGCCAGCCATGCAGTTGAGATTTTCGGCGGGTACGGTTTTGTGAAGGACTATCCGGTCGAGAAGCTGTATCGCGATGCCAAGATCGGGAAGATTTACGAAGGCACGTCGAACATGCAGCTGGCCACGATTGCGAAGATGATCCTGAACGTTAGCTGATAAGGCTATAACGTAAAGCGCCCCGCGTCGGTCATCGCGGCGGCAATCTCACGTCCAATCGCGACCGTATTTTCCGGGTCATGTTTTGTCAGGCGGCGGAGAATCGTCATCTGCGTGCGCAGCATGTCCCCTTCCGCTGCTGCTCCCAACACACGCTCCGCCGCACTTTCAATCGTGCGAAAAGATCGGACACCATAGTATTTGGTTAGTTTCACGGCCAGGGAATCACCGGCGTTCAACTTTTCCGCCCGCAAAATGGCAGATTCAAGCACAAGCACTTCCATCATCATGTCGGCCAGCGCACCCATAATCTCCTGCTGGTCCGCCAGACTGCTTCCGAACTTCTGCGATGCCGCGCCGGCACAGAAGAGCGTCAATCTTTTCGCGTTGGAGAGGAGTTGATGCTGGCCGGCCAGTTCGCCCGAGAGCTCCTGCCGCGTCGAAGGGCCGGCAAGGACTTCGTCCATGACATGTTGAATCGCGGGCAGTAGAGCCACGCGCCCCTGAATGGCGCGCTTCATCATGAAACCGGAAATGATGAGACGATTGATTTCATTTGTTCCTTCAAAGATTCTGTTAATGCGGGAATCGCGATAATTGCGCTCTGCCGGGAACTCCTCGACGTACCCGTAACCCCCGTGCAGTTGAAGCATCTGATCGACTACGCCATCCAGCATCTCCGAACACCATACTTTTACGATCGAGCATTCAACGGCAAATTCCTCGATGGCACGCTGAGTGTCCCGCGTGAATGTGGCTGAGTTCTTCTCCAGCTCGGCCAGCGAGCGGTCGATCGCGCCTACTACCCGGTACACCAGCGACTCGCCGGCATAAATCGCCGCTGCGCTATCGGCAATCATCTCCTGCACCAGGCCGAAGGAGGTAATGGGCTTCAAGAAAGCGATGCGTTCCCGGGCATAACGAACACCGTCGCGATAGGCCTGCTTTGCGCCACCAATGGTAGAAGCTCCCAACTTATATCTGCCGACGTTCAGAATGTTGAATGCAATGTGGTGGCCTTTTCCAGCTTCGCCAAGCAGGTTTTCGACCGGCACATGGCAATCGGTCAAAATGAGCGGACAGGTGGATGAACCGCGAATTCCCAGTTTGTGCTCCTCCGGCCCCACGGTCAGACCCGGCGTTCCCGCTTCAACGAAAAATGCAGAGAACTTTTCGCCGTCGATTTTTGCGAACACGGTGAACAGGTTTGCGATGCCCGCGTTCGAAGTCCACATCTTTTCTCCATTCAGCACGTAATGCCTGCCGTCAGGAGACAGTTTTGCCTGCGTGCGGATATTCATGGCGTCCGAGCCGGAGGAAGATTCCGATAACGCGTAGGCCGCGATCCATTCGCCAGATGCAAGCTTGGCGAGATATTTCTCCTTCTGCTGTGCGCTGCCGTACCAGATAAGCGGCAACGTCCCGATGCCCACATGGGCGCTGAAAGCCACAGAAAAGCTTCCGCAGACCGCAATCTTGTCCGCTATCAAGGCGGAGGTTACCTTATCCATCTCCAGGCCCCCGTACTCTTCCGGCACATCGATGGCCATCAGTCCCAGCTCCCCCGCTTTCCGCAGAAGACCGCGGGTAACATCAAAATTTTTCGCCTCGATGGCCGCGATCTGGGGCAGCACTTCCTTCTCAGCGAACTCCATCGTGGTGCGCTCAATCTGCCGCTGTATGTCGGAAAGATCTTCCGGAGTAAAAATATCGTGCGGCCCGATGTCCTCGATCAGGAAACTTCCGCCGGATAATCGCCGGCCCACGGCTGCGGTTGGTGTGCTCATTATGTTCTCCGAATCTACGCTGGTTCAGGCTTGAAGATTCTCAAAGATTCCCGCCGCGCCCATGCCGCCGCCGACGCACATCGTCACCAGGCCATATTTGCCATTACGCCGCTTCAGTTCTCGCAGAATCGTCGCCGTCAACTTCGCGCCCGTGCAGCCCAGCGGATGTCCCAAAGCAATTGCGCCGCCATTCACGTTCACCTTCATTGGATCCAGTCCCAGCAATTTGATAACAGCCAGCGACTGCGCGGCAAAAGCTTCGTTTAACTCGATGACATCCATCTGGTCCAACGTCAGTCCCGCCAGTTTTAGCGCTTTTGGAACCGCGTAGACCGGGCCTACTCCCATCTCTTCCGGTAAACATCCGGAGTATGCAAAAGATACAAAACGCGCCAGCGGTTTCAGTCCTTGAGATTTTGCCAATTCCTCCGAAACAACAAGCGCAGCGGCGGCGCCGTCCGAAGTCTGCGACGAATTTCCAGCAGTCACGATTCCATGCGCGTGAAAAACAGGGCGCAGCTTCGCCAGCGCGTCATAGGACGTGTCAGCACGGGGACCTTCATCGACGCGGAACTCGCTCTCCTTTTTTTCAGGCTTGCCGGAGCCGTTCGGTGTGGAATTCTCAACCGGCACAGGCACGATTTCGTCATCGAAATTGCCGGCTTGAATCGCGGCGAGCGCTTTTTCGTGACTCGTCAGCGCAAACTGGTCAGACTCCTCTCGCGAAATTCCGTAATGTTTCGCCACACGTTCGGCGGTCAGGCCCATCGACATGTAGGAGTTGGGATAATTTTCCACCAGCCATGGATTCACGGCGATTTTATTCCCGCCAAACGGGACGAAGGACATCGACTCCGTTCCGCCGGCAACAATCGCATCGGCAGAGCCGCCGCGAATGCGTTCCGCAGCCAGTGCGATGGACTGGAGCCCGGATGCACAGTATCGATTGACAGTCATCGCAGCACTCTCGATCGGCAGCCCGGCACGCAAAGCGATGATGCGGGCCACGTTCATGCCCTGTTCCGCTTCCGGCATGGCGCACCCGATGATGACATCCTCAATCAATCGAGCATCGAGTTCGGGCACCCGGGCCAGCGCGCCTCGCACGGCGATGGCCCCCAGGTCGTCCGGCCGTGTCGATCGGAGGGTTCCTTTCGGCGCTTTTCCTACGGCCGTTCGCATTGCGCTGACAATAAATGCTTCCTTCATCTTGATCCTCTTAGTTCCGAAGCGGCTTACCGTTCTTCAACGTGAACGCGATGCGCTCGGCAGTTTTGCGTTCCCCGCAAAGCGAAAGAAATCCTTCGCGTTCCAGATCGAGCAGGTATTGTTCGCTGATCCGCGTGCCGGACGTAATCGCACCGCCACACAGAACATTCGCGACTTGGCGGCCAATTTTCACATCGTGATCGCTGATGAACTCTGCTTCCCGCATCATGTCAATCCCCAGCTTTAATGTGGCCATCACTGCTTCCCCCGGCGCAGGAATGTCTGTCCGTGGAACCGGAGGCGTGTAGCCGCCATCGACAAGCCGGCGAGCTTCTGTTTTCGCATCACTAATCAGCCGTTCACGATTCATCGTGATCCCGTCAGAATCGCGCAACAGCCCAAGTTTGCGCGCCTCCACGGCAGAGGTGGAAACTTTCGCCATGGCGATCATTTCGAAAACATTTTTGATCGCATCATTTACTTCCACGGAATCGGCGCGTCCACCGGGATTCATCGCCCCCGCCGCTTCCATTGCGCGCAGAGTCATCTCCTTGCATCCGCCCCCGGCCGGCAATAATCCGACGCTGGTTTCGACCAACCCCATGTAGAGTTCGATGTGGCTCCGACGAATCGCGGCATGGAGTGCGATTTCCGCTCCGCCGCCAAAACAGAAACCGAAAGGAGCAACGACCACCGGACGCGAGCAGAATTTAATCGTCTGCGTCATGGCCTGAAATTCGCGAATATAGCGCGCGATCTCATCCCACTCTTCATCCTGGATTGCAAGCAGCACCTGCATCAGGTTGGCGCCCACGGAAAAATTTACCGCATCGCTGCTGATGATGAACCCTGCGAAGTTCCGCACCGCATCGCTGCCCGGTCGAAGCGTCTTCTGCACGAACCGCACAATATCCTCGCCGATTGCGTTCATCTTGGAATGGAATTCAATGCAGGCAATCCCATCGCCCAGATCAATCAGCGATGCACCGGCATTCTTTTCGACAACTCCATTCGCCCGCTTGAATTTCGCCAGAGTCGCCATGCCGGGCGTCTCTGGAACCGGAAAATAGCTGCCCGAACCGGGATCGAAGAATTCGCTCCCCTGGCGGCGATACCACGAGTTGCCGCCCGCGGCCAACAGCTTCTCCACCGCCTCCGGAACAGCCTCCCCGCGCGACTGCATGGCGGCCGCCGTCTCCGCCACGCCCGCCGCATCCCACATTTCGAAGGGCCCCAGCTCCCAGTTGAAGCCGGCCCGCATCGCGCGATCGATGTCCACGATAGTATCGGCAACTTCCCCGATGCGATTCGCCGCATATGCCCACAGTTCCGGCAGTATTGCCCAATAGAATCGCGCCACCTTCTCCCGCTCTGGATTGCCGGCCAGCAGTGCGCGAATACGTTCGGCTGCGGAATCGTTTGCTTTCGCTATCTCCAACTCAGTGAATTTCGGACGTTCCGCTGGCTTGTATTCGAGCTTGTCCAAATCGAGCACCAGGCGCAGTTCCTTGCCATCTTCACCGCGCTGTTTCTTGTAAAAGCCCTGACCGGTCTTATCGCCGAGCCACTTGCGTTCCACCATTTGCTCCAGAACCGCGGGCAGCTTCACGTCCGAGCGCTCATCCGAAACATTCGCCGAAAAATTCTTCGCCACGCTGGCCAGCACATCGATCCCTACCAGGTCCGCGAGGCGGAATGTTCCCGTCTTCGGCCAGCCGATCGCCGTGCCGGTCAGCGCGTCAACTTCTTCAATCCCGAGACCCATTTGCCGCATCACGCGAAACGTATTCAGCATTGCAAATGTACCGATGCGGTTGGCGATGAAGTTTCGCGTGTCGTGCGCGGGCACTACCGCTTTTCCCAGATGAATTTCGGCGAATTTTGTGATCGCGGCGACCGCCTCGGCGTCCGACTCCGATGTAGCGATGATTTCCAGCAAGCGCATATAACGTGGCGGGTTGAAAAAATGTGTCCCGAACCACTGGCGACGAAAACCTTCCGGCATGCCTTGCACTATAAGCGCGACCGGCAGGCCACTGGTGTTCGTGGTCACAATCGCGTCTGGACGAACATGCCGCGCCACTCGTTCGAGCAGATTCCGCTTGATCTCCAGATTTTCCGCCACCGCTTCGATGACCCAATCACACTCCTTCAGCTTGTCGAGGTCGTCCTCGAAGTTGCCGATCTGAATGTGGGAGGCCAGTGACGGATCGACGAACGCCGGCCGGCTTCGATTTCTTCAGAGCCTCCAATGCCTGGGCTGCCAGGCGATTTCGATCAGCATGTCCCTGCGGTACCATGTCGAGCAGGAATACCGGAAAGCCTGCATTGGCGATATGGGCGGCAATGCGCGCGCCCATCGTCCCCGCTCCCAGAACGGCAATACGGCGGATCAAATATTTTGCGTTTGCGGACGGCATATCACCTTTGTACAGGAAGCCGATCGAGGTGAGTTATTTCGGACGTTCCATCTCAAACCGGTCCCTGGTCCGTGTGTAGGTAGCGCCCGCCATGCGTCCAATCGCGTGGAGCTTCTCCGGATCGATTTTGAAGTTTTCCAGCAGCGACTCGCGCAGATGAAACCGCAGCACCTGACCCAGCACCAGACTGCCGCCCAGCGGCTCCGTGCTGACGTGGACGATCTGCTCCAGACGGCACTCCATCTGTATGTGCGACTCGGCAACGCGGGGCGGCCGCACAAGCTCACTGGCAACGGAAGTCAGGCCGGAAATCTCAAACTCATCCACTTCAGGCGGCAGATCTGCCGAGCAGGCGTTCATCTGCTGCGCGAACTCTTCGGAAACGATGTTCAGCACAAATTCCCGAGTAGCAATTATGTTTCGCAGCGTATCTTTCGTAGGCTGCAAATTATTTTGGTTCGCGCCACGCACCATCGGACAGAAGCACACGATCGGTGGGTTCGCGCTTGCCACAGTAAAAAAGCTAAATGGGGCCAGGTTGCGAATTCCCTGCTGATCGATCGATGAAACGAAGGCAATCGGCCGCGGAACCACAGAGCCGACAAGCAGCTTATAGGTGTCCTGCGGCGATTGCTCAGACGGATTCAATGTCCGCATTGCGACAGGAGCAGCAACTTCACTCATCGAACAGGCTCCGTTTCGCGTGCTTTTCCAGGGCGCACCACGCGATTGCGCAACACACCGATTTTTTCGATTTCTAGTTCGATCACATCGCCAGGCTGTACCCAACGATCCAGTTCCAGCCCGCAGCCGGTTCCCACCGTACCGGAGCCGAGGATGTCTCCCGGATAAATCGTGTCGTCATGGGAAATGTATTCGATCATCTGCTCGAATTTCCAATACATGTCCCGGGAGTTGCCGCGCGACCACTCCTCACCATTCACGCTAGCAATCATCTCCAGGGAATATGCGTCCGGAATCTCGTCCGCCGTGACCATCCAGGGGCCTATGCCGCTCGACCAGTGTTTCCCCTTCGCCGGACCCAGACGAGCTTTCATCTCCCTGCGTTGGATGTCGCGCGCGCTGAAATCGTTGAGAATTGTGTATCCCGCAATATAATTTCCAGCTTCCGTCTGCGGCAATATTTCTTCCTTCTAGTCCAATTATTGCTGCAAGTTCCAGTTCATAGTCAAAGCGTTCCGTGAAGCCAGGCCAGAGCACATCCTGATCTGTGCCAATTAAATTGTGATGTCCCGTTTGATAGTAGACCGGGATTTCGTACCACTCCTTCGGCATCGGCTCGCCGCGCTTTTCAAAGCCGCGCTTCACGTGCGCTTCAAACGAGAAAAAATCGCGCAGAGAACGAGCATCCGGCAAAGGCGTCAGCAGTCGAATCTCATCCGAGCCGGTAACGAATCGTCTCGTCCCTTCGGCCTGTTCGCAAATCTGGAGGAAGACTTGCCAGCGCTGATCGCGCCGCTTCCATGGAGGCATTTCCGCCTTCGAGCAAGCCTCGCAACGAAGGCGGCACCAGCGCCTCAGCCAGGCGGTAGTTGTTCAGGTGATGCGCGGCGGCAAAGTTCAGATCCACGATCGCGTCCGCGCCATCCTGTTGCACAACCGCGCCCAGCCGCCGGTGCCGGCCCAGATGCGTGCGGATCTCAAACGTGCAAAGCTTCATGCTTATCTTTTTATGTACAGAGTTTCATGCTCGCTTACAGGTTTCCGCGCATGCCCTGCTCGCGCTCGATCGCCTCAAACAGCGCTTTGAAGTTTCCTTTGCCAAAGCTGCGGCCGCCCTTGCGCTGGATAATTTCAAAAAATACGGTCGGGCGGTCTTCCACCGGACGCGTGAAGATTTGCAGTAGATAACCTTCCTCATCGCGATCTACCAGCAGGTTCAGCCGCTTCAGATCTTCAATCGACTCATCAATCTTTCCCACCCGCTTTTCGAGATCGGCGTAATACGTCTCCGGCACGCGCAAAAACTCAACACCCTGTTCGCGCAACTTGCTCACCGTGTGGAGAATGTCATTTGTCGCCAGCGCCAGGTGCTGCGCGCCAGGCCCGTTGTAGAACTCGAGATACTCTTCAATCTGCGATTTCTTGCGGCCTTCCGCCGGCTCATTGATGGGAAATTTAACGCGGCCATTGCCGTTCGACATCACCTTCGACATCAGAGCGGAGTATTCGGTTGAGATGTCCTTATCGTCGAAGCTTTGAAACATCTCAAAGCCCATCACGTCGCGATAGAAAGTCACAAACGAATTCATCTCATTCCAGCCGACGTTGCCCACGATGTGGTCGATGTATTTCAGTCCCACAGGACGAGCGATCGTATCGTGGTGAACGGCTTCAAAGCCCGGAAGAAACGTTCCGCTGTAGTCCTTGCGCTCGACAAAAGTGTGGACCGTATCGCCGTAGGTGGCGATCGAAGCCATGCGCACAGTGCCGTGGTCATCCTTCAGCACCCAGGGTTCCCGCACGCTGCGCGCCCCGCGCCGCGTGGTCTCCCGCCAGGCGGAGATGGCGTCGTCCACCCACAACGCGATGTCTTTCACGCCATCGCCATGCTTAACGACATGATCGGCGACGGCATTGCCGGGACGCAGCGGAGTGGTCAGTACCAAGCGAATCTTATCCTGCTGGACGACATAAGAAGCGCGATCGCGCAGGCCCGTTTCCGGCCCGGCATAGGCAACCAACTTCATGCCAAACGCGGCGCGATAGAAATACGCCGCCTGGCGCGCATTGCCCACATAAAACTCGACATAATCGGTCCCGTTCAGCGGCAGGAAATCTTTGCTGTTATCAGCAGCCGATTGCTCAGATGGATGTTTGGTTGCGGTTGCCACGGTATCCCTCCGAAACCTCTGGAACTCGTCGTCTGGAGTGGAGTTCCCCGGCGACCTATTACGATATACCCGGCGAAGGAGGCTTGCCTAGGGACGGTTGGATTCGGGCGATAGCCGGCTTTCGTTTGAAAGTCACTCCAGAACAGGATGACACCGGGGTACCGAGGAGCCGGAGGAATGGCAGCATTCCCTGAGGCATGACTAGCAATCGGTAAACAAGAATGGCAGGATCCGGATGAGATCTTCCCGCCACACGGTCCAGGTATGGCCGCCCGCACTTTCTACCGCAGTCACAGATAAGCTCCGTTGTTTTAACCAGGCTATTACCCGGCGATTCTGGTCGAGAAAAGGATCTGCGGCACCGCACGACATCCATATTAGGCTTGGCTTCGCTGTACTGGAGTTCAGATTCCCGCGAAGAGTTTCGGCGCTCCTTCGCCGTCGAGAATCGACACGGCAGAGCTGAAGCCGCCAATCCATGCAAATTTGTCCGTATGATTCAAGCCGATCAGGAGCGACTGCAGCCCGCCCATTGACTGTCCTGCAATGGCGCGGCCATGTCGGTCGCAACGTACGGTATAGATCGACTCTACCGCAGGCAGGATTTCGTTCAGAAGCGCCTGCTGAAAATGCGTGATATTTCGCCGTAATCGCAACAGGGGTCTGCCACACTCCGATTCCCTCTTCCACGAAGCTCATCTGACCATAGCCGAGTGGCATCACGATGATCATCGGCTTTGCTTCGCCCGAAGCGATCAGCGCGTCGAGCACGAAATGTGCTTGTCCAATCTGGGTCCAGGAAATCTCCGAATCGGACCAGCCATGAAGAAGGTAGAGCACAGGGTATGGCCGGTTGGCAAAACAATCGTATCCAGGCGGTGTATACACCACATAACGCGATTGCCTGGCTGAGAGGCCTTCCACAGCCGCAGTTGTGTAGACGTGGTTATGCACGGTGCCGTGAGGGACAGGTGCTGGCTCCCACGGCTTTGCGGGCTCACCCGGGATTAGGACCAGGGACGCACTGGAAACAAGATTCAACTTGACCGAGGAGTTCCGCGGATCAGCCTGGTCGACTCCATCGATCGAAAACGCGTACGAATAAAGGGACGGCGGGAGAGGTGAAGTCGTAACACTCCATAACCCATCCGGCCCTTTCATGAGTGGCAGTACATCGGGAGTGATGTCTGTCACGAGGTCCACCGCGTGAGCATTCGGCGCATCAAGACGAAAAGTAATTGAATGGTCCGGATTGACTTGATGCGAGTTATAGATTCTCGTGGGCGTTGGCGCTATTGAACGCTGCCGCGGCGGGGCGTCCGCCATCGGACCCGGTGGTGATTGATCAAGTCCAGCCATAAGAAGTAGAAATGCGATTTTATTCTATGACCGGGCAAATGCCAGCGCCCGCGAAGCCCTAAACAGGGACGTTGACATTCGCGTATCGACGGAAGCATCCTGAAAGGTTTAGCCGCAGTTCGCTGTGTGCTCCTTGCGGCTTCGCCGGAGGTTGTCATGGCGACGAACACCGCACATCTTGAAGTCGCGCGTCCGTTCCTGATTCAGCAGGACTGGGCCGCGTACACCCCGGAGCAGCATGCCACCTGGTCGGAGTTGGTCCAGCGCTGCATGCCGCAACTGCGCCAGCATGCCTGCCAGGAATATCTCGACGGATTTGAGCAAATCGGTCTCCGCCACGACACCATTCCCGACCTTGCCGCCGTATCGGCGAAACTGGAGCCGCGCACCGGATGGAACTCAACCGCCGTCTCGGGATTCTTGCCGCCCGATGCATTTTTTGAGATGCTGGCGGCGCGGCGCTTTCCCACTACGACATGGCTGCGGGATAAGAACTCTCTTGAATACACGCCGGAGCCCGATATTTTCCACGACGTATTCGGCCATGTGCCCATGCACGCACATCCGGTTTTCGCGGACTTTCTAAACGAATATGGCCGCGTTTGCTGCGGCATGGCCGGCCGCAAGGGCGACCTGGAGCGGATGGGCCGTCTTTTTTGGTTTACGGTGGAGTTTGGCGTAATCCGCCAGCAAGGCATCGTCAAGGTTTACGGCAGCGGACTAATCTCCTCTCATGGAGAATGCTCGTATGTAGTGGGAAATGGCCCTGAAATTCGCGACTTCAATCTGGACGAGGTGCTGGAGCATGAATTTTCCGTCTCGAAAATGCAGCCCGTGCTCTACGCCGTGGAATCATTTCAGCAAATTTACGAAGCGGCAAAAGAGGCAGAGCGGCGGCTCGGCTAGCGAAAAATATTTCACCAGATTGCAACCTCTCTGGGAGACAATCGGTTCAAAGTTTCCACCTGGAGGGTCGGCGTGCCGCGCATCCATTTCCAGCAGCAGCTGGCGCAACTGAGAGATAAATTGCTGGCCATGGCAGCCCTGGCGCAGCAAACCATGGACTGCGCGATGGACGGCTATTTGAAAGCCGATACCGTGCTGCTGCATCACGTGCAAGTAAACGAAACTGCCATCAACGCCGCCGAGCGGTCGGTTGATGAAATGGCCTACGAGCTGATGGCGATGGAGCAGCCGACCGCCGTCGATCTGCGTTTTCTGCTGGCGGTAATAAAAATTAACGGCGATCTCGAACGGATCGGCGATCAGTCGGTCAATATTGCCGAGCGCGCGACCGATCTGCTGCGGATGGCTCCGGCCGAGCTGCCCGTCAACATGCATCAGATGGGCGAGTTGACCGAGCGGATGATCCGCGTTGCGCTGCAATCCTTGGTTGACGGCGACCCAGTCATGGCGAAGTCCGTCCTAAGCATGGATGACGATGTGGACGGAATGAATCGCCAGGTGCATCAGGCGATGGTTCAGGTCATCCAGCAACATCCGGAATGGACCGAGCAGGCGTTGAACACCGTTGTGATTTCGCGCAACCTGGAGCGCATCGCCGACCACGCAACCAATATTGCCGAGGATGTCATCTTCTGGGTTCGAGGCGCCGATGTACGCCATTACCTGAGCGTTGCCCCGGATTGAGCCGAGTTCAACAAATCCTGCGCCATGATTCCCGCAAGGCAGCCGGAATTGCGTTGCCTCGCTGCTAGGATACAAGCCAGTGGCGCGGAATTCCTTGACATCGCCGCGCCCCAAACCTGATGCGGATTCTAATTGCGGAAGACGAAGCAGCCATGGCCAGCCTTCTCCAACAGGGGCTGACGGAGGAAAACCACACAGTCTGCGTCGCCCGCAATGGCACGGCCGCCATCGAGTTCGCCCGCATCTATCAGTTCGATGCCATCGTGCTGGACGTGATGCTCCCCGAAGCCGATGGTTTTTCCGTGGCGCGGCGCTTGCGCGCGGCTCATTGCGAAGTGCCGATCCTGATGCTGACCGCCCGCGACGCTATCCCCGACATCACTCGCGGTCTTGATTCCGGCGCGGACGATTATCTGACAAAACCGTTCGCGTTTGAGGTTCTACTCGCGAGGCTGCGGGCGATTACGCGTCGGCCCGCATCGCCGTTGCCAGTGCTGCAGACCCTCGCCGATCTGGTGCTGAACCCGGCCACGCAGCGCGTCACCAGAGCCGGACAGGAAATTCCGCTGACCGCGACGGAATACAGGTTGCTTGAATACATGCTGCGCCGCGTCGGGCGGGTAGTGACACGCGCCGCAATTCTGGAGGCAGTCTGGGGATTCGACGATCCCGTGGAAGAAAATACTCTGGACGCTTTTATTTCGCTTCTGCGCAATAAAGTCGATAAAGACTACCGGCCGCGCCTTATCCATACCGCGCGTGGGGTCGGGTATGTATTGGAAGACCGCACGTCATTCGCTGAAGCGGCAAAAACGCGGAGGAAGCCGTGAGGCCTGTTCCCATCCGGCTGCGATTGACGCTGTGGTATTTTTTCATTCTCGCTGCCGGCCTGCTGGCATTTGCCTTTTTCACCTTGGCCGTGCTGCGCCATGCAGTGCATCGCACCGTGGACCGGCAACTCCACGCGCATATGGCAGCGGTTCGGCAGATCATTAATGAAGACGAGAATCGATCGCCCGCGGCCTTAAGCCATGATCTCGATGAAGATGTGGAGTTGGCCCCCGATCTCACCCTGCTCGAAATATGGGGCCCGAACGGACGGATCGTGTATCGGTCGCCGGCGATGAACCGCATGCAGATCCCTGCCCTGGTCCCGGCACCGCTGGAACGTCCCATTGTCCGCTCCTACCGGCACTATCCGATTCGAGTTCTGGTCAGGAATATTTCTGCGGGGGGCGTCACCTACGTTGTGATAGTTGCCATACCGATCCAGGATTTCACCGAAGCAATCCACCAAGTGGAAAACACGCTTTGGATCGCGATTCCATTACTGCTCGTATTGTCTATCGCAGGTGGTTATTGGATTTCCGGCCGCGCATTTTCGCCGATTCGCTCAATGATCGCGGCCGCCGACGCCATACATCCCGGAGACCTCTCCACGCGAATCACAGTACCGTGTACCGACGATGAGCTCCAGTGGCTCGCCCTCACTCTGAATAGAATGCTGAGCCGTCTCCAGGCAGGATTCGAGCGCATTACCCGATTTACAGCTGATGCTTCCCACGAATTGCGCACTCCGGTTGCGCTGCTGCGAACTCGCACCGAAATTTTGCTGCGCCGCCCGCGCAGCGCGGAAGAATACCGCGCGGCGTTAGAGTCCAATCTGGAGGAACTGGAAAAAACCTCCGCACTGCTTGAAGAACTAATGTTGCTGGCGCGTGCCGATGCTGGCGCAGAAACATTGAATTTTGCGGATATAGACCTAACCGAATTAGTACGGACAACAGCCGCCAGCGCGGAGCCCTTGGCAGAAATAAAACATCTCGCATGGTCGGTTCATTTACCTGCTCAACCCATAAAGGTTCGCGGAGACGTGGCAGCACTCCGCCGGCTGTTGCTGGTCCTGATCGATAACGCGGTGAAGTACACGCCGGAAAAAGGAAACGTGCGCATTGCTCTGGAGACTGAAGACGCAGCGGCAACGGTGGAAGTCAGCGACACCGGGATCGGAATCTCGAAAGAAGTTTTGCCTTATATATTTAATCGTTTCTATCGCGCCGATATCGCACGCGTGGCAGATGGCGCGGGATTGGGCCTCTCGATCGGAAACTGGATCGCGGAACAGCACGGCGGCAGGATTACCGTGAAAAGCATTCCAACGGAGGGATCCACATTCTCTTTCGCGCTTCCTCTATCGCGGAACTAGCGAAGCCCTATTTAGGGCCCCCTGCCGACCGCCTGTGCATTCCTGGATTGCTGGAAAGACTAATCAGGTTCGCAAAAATGCGGAAAGCTCCCGGGATGCCTTCCGGCAACTGCCTGTAGAGTGCGTAGCCGTCATACACATAGAATCCTTTGCCATACGAGGCGACCAGAAGGCCGCCTTTCTGTGGCGCCTGGTCTGGATCATGGGTCTCTGTAAGTGCTGTGTAACGCGGGTCCCACGCACGCATAAAACCATGGCCGCGTTCTTCTACCCAATTATCAAAGTCATGCACTGTAATTTTGTTGGGCCAGGTAAGTGCCGGATCAGTCGGTTGGAGAAGAACCACCTTCGATCCTTCATCAATGACCTTCTCCGGGTTACTGCTCAGTTCATACGGATAAGGCCCGTAGTTATGGTCGAATTCCGGTGTGTTGTATTGGACGATCAGCGAGCCGCCGCTTTTCACGTAATCCAGCAAGCGATCGCTAAAGGCCTTTAGCTCCGGACGCACTGCGTAGGCGCGTACTCCTAGAATGATCGCATTGAAGGTATCCAGATCGCCGCTTGCAATCTCCTGCGCGGAAAGAAAATGGACATGGATGCCGATATCCCCAAGCGACGCCGGAACATCATCGCCGGTACCCGTCACATAGCCGATTTTCATCCCTGTAGGTAGATGAAGATCGATTCCTGTAGCGCGGTAGGAGGCGTTCCGATAGTAAGGGTATGGGCGAAGACCAGGATATCCGACAGAAATCGAACCTGAAGTATAAGTATGACCTTGATAGCTGGCTTCCGCCGTGATCTTGTAAGGCTTGGCTTCGATATTCCCGGGGGTAATCTCAAAGCCGATATTCTCCTCATCTCCATTCTGCCTGGTTGCGAAGTTTGACTGCCGTGGTATCGAGGTCCACCCGGCAGGCAGTTGTAATGAGACACTTCCCTCCGCCGGCCCCTGAACATTGCTGTGGATGACGGCTGTTATTCTAAGCGACTTACTGGTAAGTGGCACCACGCCCGCAGACGGAGAAACCCATACCGAAATTGCAGGGGAAACGATTATGGGATTCAGAACGGGGCCTCGGCCGGTAATTCGATGCATGGTCTGCACTACCTGATCAAGAGTTATCTCTGCCCCTCGGTAAGTAAATATCGCCTTCGCCGATAATGGGTATGGCATTAAAGGCAGATTTAGATATTCCGGATTTGAAATATTGTAATAAGGCTGCTCAAAATTTGGCCTGCTGAAGTACGGCTTTGTAATAGTCGCGTCGGCAGAAACAGTTACCGCGAACTGGACATCGTCAGCTTCCCCTGCAGACAGATGGTTGGGGCTGGACCCTCCGGCTGCAAGCTTCCAGTCTTTGTCGGGGGTGGTCACGAGGTGCACATCTTTTACCCCGACCGGATCGGTTCCCTGATTGGCCAGATGCACTTTCACATAAAAACTCTGCCCCGGAATAGCAGCTTGAAATGTCTCGGCCGCACCCCGGTAATAGTGGGCATTTGCCGACTGCGTATTGTTCAGCACGTTCGCTTCAATGCTGATTCCAAGCGCCTCGGCGAGTGCGGTATTGAACTGTATCCGCTTAATATTCAGCTCATGCAACAAGTTATAGCGGGCATCTCCCGGTAGCGGTTTCTCCTGAATCTCACGAATTAGCGCTTCGGTCTGCAAAAGGCCATCGGCCAGAGTCGGCGCAATTCTATCCGGCGCGTCGACGGAGAAATTCTGGATAGCTTGTCCTACAAGTGAATTGATCGATCTAAGTCGATCTCGGATCCATTCAGCCTGGCTCGCTGGAGCATAATCTGCGATCCCCGTCAGAGATATATCGATTCCATCGAAAAAGCTCTTTTCCGTCGAGCTGGTTGGAACACGGGAAGCATACAAGTGATACGCGGTAGAATCCGGGCCGGGCTCCGGCATGGCGATACCGCCGTTTTGCGATTTCTGCTGATCCAGCCCAAGCCGGCCAACCTGAATGTAAGAAAGTCCCAATGTGGGACTGTATTGACCTTCCGGTATCTCCAGAGTGGGCGACGGCTTTCCCTCAATCCAGGTGTTATCCACGTAATTGCGGAACCGGGCCGGTGCCCAACGTCCCGTCGCGTAGTCATACACGCCCTTTTGAGTAACGGTCGCGAAGGGCAGCCGCACATAGACCTTTAGCGGTGCCCAAGGACGAAGTCCATTACGAATCTGATCGGGAAACATTTTGGGATCGGCAGCGGCTTTATATACTTCCTGCGCCATCTGGCCGGCCACCTGGTGTTGTCCGTGTCCATCGGAAACGTTGCCGGCAAATACCGACGTGACGACCAGGGGTCGCGTCATCCGAACGGCCCGCACTGAGTCATAGAGCACCCGGTCATAACCCCACTTCTGCAGCGCCTCTTCTTTCGTTTTTGTAAATCCGAAATCGGCTACGCGCGAAAAGTATTGGTGCACGCCGTAATAGCGGTCTGCAGCCAGCAGTTCATCCGTTCGCACCAGCCCAAGCTGGTCCCAGAAGTCCGACGACATCACATTCTGTCCGCCTTCGCCTCGATTCAGACTGAACAACGTGGTGTCCGCCCCCACGTATCGGCTCTCGTAGGCAAGCACGCCGCCATCCTCATCGTCCGGATGAGCGGTAAACATGATCAGGCTGGCACGGGTATGAAGCTCCCGCAGGCTCCGCCAGAGCGCGGCCGCACCACGATTGATCGCAATCTTGTGAGCATTTGGGTCTGCTTTTACTTTTCCTGAAGTCTGCCCGAAAGCTGGTATCGTGATCCATGCGATCAGCGAAATCAGGACACACGCAGCGGATCTCCTTGCTTGATCTCGATTCATTTCATGGCCTTAAAGGACGCTATCACGGTGATCTATCGCGAGCCTCAAAACAAGACTGACAGCCGCCCCGCGAGAACTCGATTGAATTTCCTTCACATTTCTGTAACTTCGATCATCTCAGACAAAGCAACCCGATTCGAGTTGAATTCAAAAAGTGGGCTCTGATTCCAAGCCGTTAGCTGTTCCATCGCCTTCGCTGGTTCGTGGCATTGGCCTGACCACCGCCATCAATCTGAACGTGCTGAACATGATTGGTGTCGGGCCATTCATCACATTGCCGCTGATGATCGCCGCCCTGGGAAACCGCGCCGTTCTTGGCTGGATTTTCGGCGCGATCCTGGCGCTTTGCGATGGCATGGTATGGGCAGAGCTGGGTACGCGGTTTCCCGAGTCCGGCGGCAGTTATCTGTATCTGAACCGCCTGTACGGAATCCAAAAATGGGGTCGTCTTGTCTCATTTCTCTATATCTGGCAGCTCACTTTCAGCGCGCCGCTTTCAACCGCTTCCGGGGCAGTGGGGCTTTCGCAATATGCCGCCTATCTTTGGCCAAAGCTGAATGTTCCGCTGTTCGCGGCTCATCCCTTGATCATTACATTTGGATCTCTGGTGGCCATGTCTGCGTGCGGGCTGGCCACATTTCTTATTTATAGCGGCATTCAGACCATCAGCCGGATTTCGCGCGTATTATCCGTCGGGGTCTTGTTGGCGATCCTGTGGGTCATCGTTTCCGGACTGACACACATACATCACACGGCATCGACTGCTCTGATTGCTCCGCATGGGCTGGGAGCCTTCAGTGCCGGCCTGCTTATTGCGATCTATAACTATGGCGGCTACTACAATATTTGTTTTCTTGCCGGAGAGGTCAAGGATCCTCGCCGTGTCATTCCCCGCGCGATTCTCTGGTCCATTCTTCTTGTCGTCGCGCTTTATGTCTTTCTCAACGTCAGTGTGCTGAGAGTAATTCCGGTACAGGAGTTCCTACGGCCAGGGGCGATTGCAACCCGCACCTCCGTCATTGCCGTACTGATGCAGCGCCTGTACGGCCCCTGGGCGGGAAAGGCGATGGCACTACTGATCATCTGGACTGCGTTTGCCTCTGTTTTTGCCGTGCTGCTCGGCTACTCTCGCGTGCCCTATGCGGCCGCGCTAGACAAAAATTATTTTAGCGGCTTCGCCACTCTGCACAAGACGAAGCGCTTTCCTACCGTATCTTTGCTGGTCCTGGGAGCGATTTCAATCTTCTTCTGCCTGTTCCGGCTGGCCGACCTGATTGCCGCACTCGTCGTAACTCGCATCGTGTTCCAGTTCCTGTTACAGGCGATTGGCCTGGTCGCGTTTCGGAAGCGTTTAGGCGGCGAGCCGAATCCATTCCGGATGCCGTTCTATCCGATTCCCGCGCTGCTCGCGATCGCCGGTTTCCTGTTCGTCTTGTTCCATGGCGCAAGCCTGTCGAAAGAAATCGAGTTCGCAGCCGTACTCCTGCTGATCGGGCTGATGATTTTTCTGCTGCGCTCTCTTGCGCGACGAGAGTGGCCCTTTCGCCGAGTATGAACAAGGCTTCGCAAGCCGCCCCGTCGATGGGAAAATGGACTATGACCTGCGTGCGGATGGATAAGTGGCTGTGGGCCGCGAGGTTTTTCAAAACGCGTGCGCTGGCCGCGCGAGCCTGCGATCTCGGTAGAGTTGCCTCGAACGGGCAACAGGCCAAGCCCTCGCGCGATGTGAAAATCGGCGATCTGCTTCAGGTAAAAAATGACAGTGGCGACTTCCAGCTGGAAGTTCTGCTCCTGAGTCAACTACGAGGTCCAGCGGTGGTTGCGCAAACACTCTACCGCGAGACAGAAGCCAGCCGTGAGCTGCGAATGAAGATCGCCGAGGAGCGGAAAACCATGCCGAATTTTGAGGCCATGAGAGAAGGCAGGCCTTCGAAACGCAACCGCCGTCTCATCACCCGGCTTCGAGGTAGAGGGTGAATCCCGACAGGACACCGGCTCTCTCGACCGATCCTCACTTTGTCCACAGAATGCCGTTCGGCGCCGAACTGCTGCCCGATGGAGAGGTGCGATTTCGCGTCTGGGCTCCGGAAGCTGTCTCTCTGCAGCTCGCATTGGATGAGTCCGCCGAGCCAATGCCGATGATCCCGGCAGAAGATGGATGGCATGAGCTAACCACAGACAAAGCCTCCGCTGGATCCCGCTATCGCTTTATTCTTCCCGGCGGTCTTCATGTTCCCGATCCTGTATCGCGCTTCCAGCCGGAAGACGTGAATGGCGCCAGCGAGGTGATCGATCCCCTTGCTTATAGATGGCGCAGGCCCGACTGGAAGGGCCGTCCGTGGGAAGAGGCCGTCCTGTATGAGCTGCACATCGGAACCTTTACTCCACAGGGCACGTTTTTGGCTGCGGTCGAGAAGCTGGATTACCTTACCGCGTTGGGCATTACTGCAATTGAGATTATGGCAATCTCCGATTTTCCAGGTGAACATAACTGGGGCTATGATGGCGTGCTCCTCTATGCTCCCGATTCCACCTACGGCACGCCGGATGACCTGAAAACCCTCATCGATACGGCCCACCAGCGCGGCCTGATGGTGATCCTCGACGTGGTCTACAACCACTTTGGCCCAGAGGGAAATTATCTGCCCCAGTACTTTCCGGATATTGCCACAAAGCGCTATTCCACACCCTGGGGTCAGGCGCTGAACTTCGATTCCCGTCATTGCGAACGGACGCGCGAATTCATCATTCACAACGCTCTCTACTGGATCGAGGAGTTTCGGGTGGATGGCCTTCGCCTCGACGCCGTTCACGCCATCATCGACACCAGTTCCACTCATATCCTGGACGAGCTTGCGCAGCGCGTGCGCGAACTTGCGTCCGACCGGCACGTTCATCTGGTGCTCGAAAGCGATGACACGATGTGGAATCACCTGATCCGCGATCAGGCCTCCGCCCCGCTACTCAGCACTGCGCAGTGGAATCACGATTGCAAACAGTTGTTGGTGCTTGGGCTATCGGAGGGCCGCGCGCCGGAACAGGATGCGGAAAACACCCGTTTGCTCGGTCGCGCTCTCGTCGAAGGTTTTACTTCCAGGCCGCCAAAGATCTGGGCTTCACGCGAGGACGGGTCCGTGCAATCCGTTCCAGAGTTCCCGGAGCATCTGCCTCCCACCGGCTTTATCGCTTTTTTGCAAACTCATGACCTGGTGGGCAATCGTCTGCGCGGCGAGCGCGTCACTGATCTTGCCCAGCCCCAGATCGTCCGTGCACTGGCCGCAATCTATCTGCTCTCCCCGCAAATTCCAATGCTCTTTATGGGCGAAGAGTGGGCGGCAAACACTCCCTTCCCATACTTCTGCGATTTCAAAGGCAAGCTCGCCGAAGCCGTACGCCAGGGCCGGCTGGAACAATTCGCCTCGCCGGAGCAACGGCGAAATCCGGAGTTCCTCGCCACGGTTCCCGATCCGGTCGCAAAGCAAACTTTCTTTTCTGCGAAACTCAATTGGGCGGAAATTTCCCTTGACCCTCATTCGAGCTGGCTCGGCTTCTATCGCCGCATCCTTCAAGCTCGTCATAAAAAAATCATTCCTCTGCTGACCAACTTTCCAGAAAACGCCGGCTCTTACGAAGTCCTCGGGCCGCGCGCGCTTCAGGTTCTGTGGAGGCTCGATCGCGGCGAACTGCGTCTCGATGCCAATCTCTTCGACGAGGCCAGTGCGCCCTTTCCCCGCCTGGATGGCGAGACAATCTGGCTCGAAGGTTCCATGCTGGACGAGGCGCAGCTGGCGGCGTGGTCGGTGCGCTGGTCGTTTACTTCGCGTTCAACGAAGGCCTAGCTCCGGCTTCGAGCGACCATCGCACGCTCCACGCACCAAGGTTGCTATTCGCCTGGCTTCCCTCCAGCCAAATTACCTTTCCGACTGCTGCCCCGAATCCAGATGTCGATTCATTACAAAGATTCGCCGCCAGGTGCAGCCTGGCTCTTTTCGCAAGCTTCCACGTAATGTTCAGCGCACCAGGGCCGATCACTTCATACTCGCCACAGGATTTCGCCAGACCACCCAATAATGGAGTGATTTCCTGCTTCCGCACCTGCAACACGCGCCGGTACCAGTCGAGCCAGTCGGCATGGCAGCGCTCCTCCAGCTCCCGCCATGGCAACTGGGCGGAGCGCAGCGTTTCTTCAGACTGCGGATCCGGCGCCCGCTTCAGCTCTTCTTCCGACGGCGCAGGATCCTGCTTTCGAAGCTGCTCGCGTCTGCCTTTACGCACCGCATCTGCCAGGTAGCCGTGGTAATCACAGAAGAAGGGAAAGGGCGTTTTCGTTCCCCACTCTTCTCCCATAAACAGCATCGGAATCTGCGGTAACAGCAGATAAATTGAGGCAATCGCCCGAACTTTCTCCGGGGGCGCAAGTCCGGTGATGCGATCGCCGAACGCCCTGTTCCCTACTAAGTCGTGCGTCTGAATGAATGCGACGAAAGCCGTCGGAGGTACATGGCGGTCGAGTTCAGTCCGGCCTTTCTCCTGCGCCGCAATCACGAAACCCTCGGCCAGCGCTTTGCCAAGTTTCTCTGTCTCGCCGCCATCATCCTGCCTGCGCTCCTCGCACGGCTTACCGAGAACGGCGGCAAGCAAATGTGTGCTGTCGTGGTTCCACTGCGCCGTGTAGCCGTTCTGTCGGCCGCTTGCGGCTCGCGTTAGCCGCTCGGCGATGTTCTGCTCATTTTCCAGAATCAGATGCACGGTGCGGCCTTTGGCGGCCGCGAGAACCCGCTCCCTCAATTCGTCCAGCACATGCTTTGGGCCTTCGTCGATGATGGCATGCGATGCATCCAGCCGCAGTCCGTCCACATGAAATTCCTTCACCCAGTACAGCGCATTCTGGATAATAAAGTCGCGGGCCTGTTCGCTCCCCTCCCCATCGAAGTTCAGCGCCTTGCCCCAGGGCGTGCGGTGCCGCTCGCTGCAAATCTGTGGGAAGTACTCCGGCAGATGATTCTCCTCCGGCCCGAAGTGGTTGTAGACAACGTCCAGAATCGCCATGATGCCGCGCATGTGCGCCGCCTCAATGAACGCCTTCATGTCCTCAGGTCGGCCATACGCAGAATCCGGAGCATACAGCAGAACGCCGTCATAACCCCAGTTTCGGTTGCCTGCAAAATCCGCTACACACATCAACTCGATCGCAGTAATCCCAAGTTCGGCTAAGTGGTCGAGTTTCCCGATCGCGCTTCGGAATGTCCCTTCCTCTGTAAATGTCCCCACATGCAGTTCATAAAGGATCACCTCTTCCCACGCACGTCCTTTCCAGCCATGGTCATGCCAGATGTATGCCGCCGGATCGACCACCTCGCTTGGCCCATGCACATCCGCGGGTTGATAGCGGGATGCAGGATCGGGAACTTCCGCTCCATCCGGCAGCCGGAACCAGTACCGCGACCCGGCGCTGGCCTCCCGAGTTGTGACTCGATACCACCCATTGCCGGTGGCTGTCATCGGAAGAGTGTGGCTCAGGCCCTCAACTTTCACCTCTACGGAGCTCACTGCGGGCGCGAAGATGCTGAAGCGCACCCTGCCATCTTCCTGCACCTCCGCGCCAAAGGGCATCCGATGCACACGGGATGTTGGATTTCCAGAATTGTGCCTGCTGGCCATAAACTATCGGATACGCGTTGGCGAAAATTCATTTTACTCGCGGATCGGATGCCGGATGGACCTAAGCGGCATCCCACTCGCATGGCGGCTGAAAACTTCCGATGACTAGAACTTCATTCGCCAATTGGCTGTTGTCGGATATTCGCTTACCCAAGGGAGTTCATGGCCACGCTGAGCCGGTGCACGCGTGGTGGCGCGTCATGTGCCTTACCGGAGTCGATTATTTTTCCACCCTTGGTTACCAGCCGGGAATCGCTTTTCTGGCTGCGGGTCTGGTTTCTCCGATTGCAACATTAGTGCTGGTTCTGGTCACGCTGTTTGCAGCCCTTCCTGTCTACAGCAAGGTTGCCGGAGTCAGTCCCAATGGACAGGGCTCCATCGCAATGATGGAAAGACTGTTTCCAAGATGGGGCGGCAAGGCGTTTGTCCTGATTCTGCTCGGCTTCGCTTCGACCGATTTCATCATCACCATGACCTTGTCGACCGCCGATGCCGCGGCGCATTTTGTGCATAACCCGTACGCTCCCCATTGGCTCTCCAGCCAGATGCTGGTTACGTTGTTATTGCTCACCTGTCTCAGTGCAATCTTCCTGAAAGGATTCAGAGAGGCCATCGGAATCGCGGTCATACTCGTGGCGGTCTATCTAGTGCTGAATGCCGTCGTCACAGTTGTTGCCTTCATCGCGATTTCTCACCACCCGGAGGCGTTTCAGAACTGGGACCGCGCCGTTCGCATCCAGCATCCCAGCGTTCTCGGCATGTTAGGACTCTCCCTCATTCTGTTTCCGAAGCTGGCCCTCGGCCTCTCTGGCTTTGAGACTGGCGTTGCCGTCATGCCCCTCATTCGAGGTAAGGATCTGGATGACCGTATCCGCAATACCCGGAAACTGCTGACCACCGCAGCCCTCATCATGAGCGTCTTCCTGATGGCCACCAGCATTGTCACCACGCTGCTGATTCCCGCACGTGATTTCGCCGAAGGAGGTCCCGCCAACGGTCGCGCGATGGCGTATCTGGCCCATCAATACCTCGGCAGCAGCTTTGGAACGCTCTATGATGTCTCGACGATTCTGATTCTGGCCTTTGCCGGGGCATCAGCGATGGCCGGCTTGCTGAGTCTGATCCCGCGTTACCTGCCGCGTTTCGGCATGGCTCCGGAGTGGGCCCAGGCATCGCGGCCGCTGGTGCTCGTTTTCATGACGACTGCCTTTCTGGTCACGCTGCTGTTCCACGCCGATGTGGACGCACAGGGCGGAGCGTACGCCACCGGAGTCCTCGTTCTAATTACATCCGCGGCTCTGGCGGTTACGATCCACCTTTGGCCCCGAAAATTTTTACGGTACGTTTTCGTGCTGATCACCATTGTCTTCACCTACACCACCCTGCTCAATATTCACGAGCGGCCGGAAGGACTGAAGATCGCCTCGTTCTTCATTTTGACGATCATCATTACCTCACTGATTTCACGCGCCATGCGATCGACTGAACTTCGCATTCTGAAAGTTGAGCTTTCTCCCGAAGCTTCGCGCCTCCTCGCCGAGAACACAGATGAGGTAATTCGGCTGATCGCGCGTAGTCCGAAAGAAATACCCCGGGAAGAGAACGTGCAGGAACTGGATGCGATCGAGGCGTTTGTCCGTAATCGCTACGGCTTGCCGCACGACGCCTGTCTCTATTTTCTTGAAGTGGAGCGCACAGACGCCTCGGAGTTCGCGCAGACTCTCTGCGTTGACGGTGTAAAAGTTGGTAAAAACCGAGTGCTCTGCGCCAAGAGCCCGGCGGTCGCCAATTCCATCGCCGCGCTTCTGATTCACCTGGAACAAACGACCGGGCATCTTCCCCATGCTTACTTCAAATGGAAGGAAGGCAATCCCGTGGCCAATATAATCCGTTACATATTCCTGGGCGAGGGCGACATCGCACCGCTAACGCACGAAGTTCTGCGGCGTGCCGTTCCCGATCCGGAACATCGGCCGATTATCTACGTCAGCTGAGCCGATGAATTGCCGAGGTGCTGTCGTGCCTCCATCCTGGTTGCTGGTTACCTTATTGCTGGCGGCTGTTCTACAGGCCACCGCGCAATCGAGCCCCGATGCAAAACTTCTGGGGAGGGCCAGATCGGGCGATGTTGCTGCGGAAATCTCTCTCGCAAAGGCCTACTACACAGGACTGGGTGCCTATAAGGACCGCCGGTTAGCAGTGGTGTGGTTCGGCAAAGCGGCGAAGCAGGGGGATGCCAATGCTCAATTCGATCTCGGGTGGATATACCTGAATGGGATCGGCGTACCGCAAAATTATAAGCAGGCAATCCTCTGGTTGCGAAAGGCTGCGGAGCAAGGAAACACGCAAGCACAGAACGCTCTGGGCATCATGTATGCCCATGGTCTGGGCGTTCCGCGCAGTTATGCCCATGCACTAGCCTGGTGGCGCAAATCCGCAGCGCAAGGAAACGCCAATGCGCAGGAAATCCTTGGCGCTTCCTATGCGGCCGGTCTCGGTGTACCCAGGAACTACACGAAGGCGGTCTTTTGGTACGACCAGGTGCTGAAGGGCAACGCTGATGCCCGCACGAAACAGGATGCTGAAGCGGCCAGAGATGAGGCTGCTGGGCATCTAACGCATGCCACCCGCAAAGGAAAACGGAAGCGCGCAACGCATCGGCGTGCACGGCGCCGGCGCCGGCGTGCACGCCGATAGCCTTCCAGCTTTTATGCGAACCGGCCCGTGTTTGCTAGAACCAGGCGACCAGCCAGACTCCGGCAATCAGCAGCCCGCACCCGACCATCCGCGCAGGTGAAAGCGAATGCTGCCGAAATCCGATCAGGCCAAACTGATCGATGGCAACCGAGGTGATGATGGCGGCGGTAATGCTCAAGCCGGTGAACACGCCTGAACCGAGCTTCTGGGCAAGAGTCAACCCCGCCATGGTAGATCCGATGCTGATCAGACCGCCCATCCATGCCCACCAACTGATCCCCGCCAGCCGCGTCGCAGAAGGAACGGGTTTGCCGAAGATCCATTGCAGCAGGAGAAGACCTGCGAGACCGCTGGCGTAGACGAACACGCCGGCCCAAAGCGGCTCTCTCAGCTGCTTGTTCAGTTCGGCGTTGGTTCCAGACTGAAATGGATTCGCCGCGCCTGCGGCAATGACTACGAGATATAAAAGCCAGAGCATAGGCTCTCCTGCGTTCCTTTGATGCCGCCGGCAGCGGTCAAACCGGCCTCTTCATACGTCACAATTTCCAGAGATGTATTCCGTGCTTCCGCCGGATTGAGAACGGATTGAGATCAGTTCAGAGTGATATTCTCGACCCATGTTGCTCCGGATAAATATAGCGGCAGTCATTTTTTTCTTTGCCATGCCGCTTTTCGGACAACCGCCGGCATCCAGGACTCCACCGCCTCTGGTGATTCATCGATTGAGTCCGGGCGCAGTCGAGCTCAGTGGTCCCTGGCAGTTTCACCTCGGCGATAATCCAGCCTGGGCATCGCCTACCTTCGATGATTCCGCATGGGGGACCATCAGCCCTCAAAGCTCGTGGGGCAGCCAGAATTATCCCGCATATACGGGCTTTGCGTGGTATCGCCGCCACTTGCAGATCGATTCGGCTGGCGGAAGCAAGTTTTCCTACGCGCTGCTGGTGCCCCCGGTCGACGATGCTTATGAAGTCTATTGGAATGGTGAACTGATCGGGCGTTATGGGGCACTCCCTCCTCATCCATACTGGTACTACTCTTCTTTGTTCCGCACTTTCGCCGTACCTTCCGCCACTTCGGGAACGCTAGCGTTTCGCGTCTGGAAATCCCCGCTTTTGTTTGTCGATTCCGACGCGCTGGGTGGCATGAATGGAGCCCCGATGTTAGGCGCTCCCCAGGCGATTGCCGCGCAACTGGCGGCCATCAATTCGGAATCGATACAACAGGTTCTGTACGACTACACGCTGGACATTCTCTACGGGTTTGTTACGCTGCTCAGCTTGTTGCTATGGAGCCGCAACCGCAAGGTAAAACTTCTTCTCTGGCTCGCCATCTTTGCCGCCACGCCGGTCCTGCTCTCCGTCATTCAGGGCCTGTTTCTCCTCCCCATTACCTATGCGTGGGGCAGAGGGTTGAACCAGCCGCTTTATGCGCTGAATCACATTTCCCTCTGGTTTCTACTGCTCTGGCTGCTGCGGCTCAATGGCAATCGTGCACTGGTTCGTTGGACCCAGGGATTAGCTCTCTGCACATTCACGGCCGGCGTCCTCGACGGAATCCTCGCGTTTTTCTGGGGCGGCGCTCGTCCGTGGATGCAGCATACGGATGCCGTTCTGACCACGATCATCCTGCTGGCTGAAGTTTTTCCATTCGCCATTATCGCCATTGGCTTGCGCCAGCGGCTGGAGATTTCCCGCTGGGTCGTCGCTCTCAGCGCGTTCATATCGCAGATGATCGACACCATCGCCGATACCAGCGCGGCGGGTCAGCGATTCACGCATTGGACACTGTTTGAAACCGTGAACGCGCCGCTCTTCATTTTTCATGGCATCGCGTTTGGAGCTGCCAACCTGGTCGCAATCGTGCTGTTCCTGTCGATCCTCTACGCCGTGTATCAGTACAGCACGGAACAGCAGGCGCGACAAAGCATGCTGGAGCGGGAGATGCGGAGCGCCCGGGAGATTCAACGGGTGCTGATTCCAGACACGCTGCCGTCGCTTGAAGGTTTCGCTGTCAGCAGCGCGTACCGGCCTGCATTGGAAGTCGGCGGGGACTTCTTCCAGATCATCCGCGAGAAAGAAGGCTCGGCGATCGTGGCGCTAGGGGATGTGAGCGGCAAGGGATTGAAAGCAGCGATGAACGTGTCGTTTATTGTCGGGGTTTTGCGTTCCTTGGCGGACGCGGGCTGCAGCCCCGTCCAGATGCTTCAACGGTTGAATCGCAGTCTTTGCGGGCGGCTCCAGGGAGGCTTCGTTACCGCGATGATTCTGCGTATTCACCCGAATGGCATTGTTTCGCTGGCCAACGCCGGTCACCTGCCTCCGTTTTTGAATCAGCGGGAACTGAAAGTGGAAGGGTCTCTGCCTCTGGGTCTGGTTTCGTCTGCGACGTACGATGAAACTTCCATGCTGCTGCACCCGGGAGACCACCTTGCGCTCTATACCGATGGAGTGGTGGAGGCCCGCAGCGCAACCGGGGAACTCTACGGCTTTGAAAGGCTGCAGACCTTGTTTGCCTCTCGCCCATCTGCGGAACAGGCTACGGAGGCGGCCGTCGCCTTCGGCCAGGATGACGACATCACCGTGCTTACGATCACTCGCCTGGCAGTTGGAGAACAATCCATGCCTTCGATCACCACGCCAGTGCTGGAGCCGGGTATGGCGGAAGTGTGACCGCCGCGCCGGTGCGATCCTCTGAAACCGATTAGAGCAGTTCCACGGTTAACATCTGCCGCCCCAGAACCGCGTCCGCGACTTCCGACGAAGCTGCTCCCCCCGGAAACGGGAGCAGACCAAATAAACCGAATCGAGGACTTCGGCCGCAGAGGCGTACTGTCAAAAGGCGGCGCACTGCCCTTGCTTGGAACGCGCCTTATTCCCGCCTCCAGTAATCGAGGAGTTTTGTTGGCACTGCAGGTTGCTGCCGATCACGTTGTTAAACACCTGCGTGGCTCCCGTATTGCTGTTGTCCTGCAGGTTGCCGGATACAGTGTTACCCCCTATAGCCGTGACTCCCTTGTTGTTCTGCACCTGGAGATTGCCGCTGACTTTATTGCCCGCGCACGATGGAGTCCCGATGGCTACCGCGGTTCCGTTCTGCTGGAACTGCAAATTCCCATGCACGGCGGATCCGCAAACCTGGTTCTGACCCGACCCACTGGGGAGACCCTGGATTTGGAGATTGCCGCCGATAGTTGATCCAGGTTCGATGGTGAACGCGCCACCATCGATCTGAACATTGCCGGCGACATTGGAATTAGTCAGGGACAGGTTGCCTCGATTTTCCGCTACGTTGCCGCCCACCTTGGAGTTGGACAGGGTCAGATTCCCGCCGTTATTTGTCACGTTGCCTGTAGCTCCCCCGCTCATGAAGACGCAGTTTTGCCCGGCCGAGATAGTCAGGCTTGCCCCGAAACGTGCCGATATACGTCCCATTGCACGTTGTCGATGAGGACGGCACTTGCGCGGTGATGACTGAGTAATTGACAGACGCCGAGGACTGATTGCCGGCGGCGTCGATTGCCGTCACAGTGTACGTCTTCGTTCCGGGCGTGGATGTGTCCACATGGCTGCTGATGTTTCCGGTGTTCAACACACCGGCGTTGTAGGAAAATGTCGAAGCGCCGCAGCGCACCAAGCCGGAACGATCGTCCGTGCAGCTATAGGTTGCCGTGACCACATAACCGACCGTATAAGAACCCGAATTGCCGGGAGCAGGAGACAATACCGGCCCGGAGGCAACGGCTGGCGCCAACGTATCCACATTGATAGGGACGGTGTAGTAGGACGTGGACCAGCTTCCACCGGCTCCCTGGTTGAACTGCAGTTCCTCGGTTCCAGCGCAGTCCTGGGCGAAGTAGTGAAGGATGTGGCTGCCGTCCGACAGGCCGCTGAGCGTCTGGACGGGCGTCGTGAAAACGGTGGCAGGCGGGTCGAGCGGGTCTGCTGGAGCCGGACACGGAATTGTGTTCTGGACTACGGTATCGGTGGAAAGATTTGTTCCCGGGACCGGCACATTGTTCGCAGCCGAAATGCCGTAGGTGATGCTCTGAATTGGAGACGCGACAAAATTGGCGGCGCCCGGGATATTCGTGCCCTTGAGGACAGGCGGCTGACTGGAGAGTGTCACGTTTGCATTGGAAGTTTTGATCCATCCGCCAGGCTGCTGGCCCGCGACGGTGACAGTGGTGAGATCTTCAGGAACTTGACTCACTGGAATAAAGGCCGAGTTGGGGTGAGAGGTGTGGCCGGTCGTGACATACAGGCCAGGGCCGCTGAAACTGGAGAGCAGGTTCTGCGGGCAGAGCGTGTTCTGCAGCCCGGAGGCTGGATCAAACGTGCATGAGCCGCCAGTCCAGTCTTCATTCGCCATCAGGAAACCGACCCCCTGGTGGAACGTCGGGCCGTTCGGAGTGGCGATATCCGGCAGAGTAAAGCTGGGACCGTCGAAGACGGCTTGAAATACCTCGTTCGGAAGCGAGGAAACAGGACATTGAGCGCCGCTTTCGTTTGTGCCCGTACCGACCGTGCATTCCAGCGTGTAGAGCTTGCACGCCGGTGCGCCGTTGAGTAGTTCTCCTGTGTGAATCAGGCAACTGGAGGTCGCAAAGGAGGTATTGGCGACATATGTCGACCGGAAGGAACTCGGATCGATCGGCGTATCTCCAGATCCCGGGATCGTGTCCGGAGTGATCGTCAAGGTTCCCGCCGTCTGCGCCTGCGAAAGGTCGTAGACAAACTGCACCTTCTGGTCGGTCGTCAGATTGAATGGGAAGTTCTGCGTCAACTGCGTCGGCGTTGGGTTCGTCTGCGAAATAGGATTGCCGGTGATTTCAGCCGGACCTGTAACTCCGGTCTTTGAACAGTTCGTATTCAGATAAAGAGTCGAACTCGCGAGAACACCACCATTGTCGATAAGATTGATCGCGACTTGCACTGGACCAGACTGAAGGAGGTTGCTGACATCGATGGGAGCGACGCCGCCGCTTGCAACAAACGTATCGGGATCCTGGCCATTCAGAGTGCCCTTGCTCGCCGGCCCCTGATAGGTGGACGTGAAGCAGTTCGGGGAACGGCCATTCGGCGTTGAGTCCGATGTTCCGCCCCGGCAGACGTTCACCGGCCCGGTGATCGTGGTCCCAGAGGTCACAGCGAGACTGATACTGTTATCGACCAGAACATTTCCCTTGCTGTCCGCAGAAGATGAGATTACGGCTATGATCGGGGATGCGCTGCAATTCAGATTCAACATCGTACTGTTGAACGTCACCGCGTTGGTGCCGTATCCGGTACCGTTGGCGGACGCCCGCACGTTGACCGGCCCAAACAGTTGAATGGAATTCTGGGCGGTCATCGCCGGTACAAGCACGATCATGAATCCAATAATCGAACCATAGCGCAGAATGGAACTTCTCATGAGGACAACTCCTTCACGTACTCTTGGGCAGTATGCACGGTCGGCGACGGCGGGGAAGTCCCAAACCGCGTGGCGGTAGATCTCCATCCGAAGCTGTTTGGATGTATGACCAACGGGCTTGACCGAACGCGGCTGGGGAAGCCGGTGAAACCGGTACGATCGTACAATCCTGATACCGGCGTGTCAATGAAAATCAAGCACGGCTGTGCTCACCGAAGAGCGCCGGTTTTGATTGAACGACGCGCCGCCGGTGGTCTTTCGCGGGAATTCCTTTCTCCCGCTAATTTCCTGCAGCTTTCGTTTTCGCTACCGAGGTGGATACTGGCCCTTTCTCTGGAGACAAGAAGTTGAATTCCTCGACAGCTGCGGTCCTGGGCGAAATCGGATTGCCCGCTCCGATTCGCGAGCTCGCTTCGCAAACCTGGGATGCAGTGCTTGTCGGTGCCGGACATAACGGGCTGGCATGCGCGGCCTATCTGGCTCGCGAAGGCTGGCGCGTGCTGGTGCTTGAAAGCCGCGCGCGCGTTGGCGGCGCCTGCACCATTGAGGAGCCATTCCCGGGCGTGCGTATGTCACCGTGCGCGTATTTGGCCGGGCTGCTGCATCCGATGGTCATTGCCGAACTCGGCCTCCCGCAGCGCGGCTTCCGCTGGATTCCGGCAGTCAATGGCCTCTTTGTTCCCTTCCTCGATGGTTCCAGCATCCAGCTGTGGGATGACGACGCACTCTGCGAAACCGAGGTTCGCCGGTTTGCTCCCGACGATGTAGCCGGCTGGCACGCGATGAACGACGTGCTCGCCCGGGTGCGCGATCGGTTGCGTCCCGCAGGCGACCGCGATCTGTGGATTGGCGATGCTCCGTCGCGTGAAGAGATTGAAGATCGTCTCGGCAATGACGAGGAGGCGCGGGCTCTGCTCTTCGACTGGTCAATGGCAGAATTTGTCGAGCGCTACATTGAAGACGAGCGCCTGCAAAACGCATATCTCGGGCAGGGAGTCATCGGGACCAACGCCAGCCCCTTCGATAAAGGCACCGCTTCGATCCGCTTTCATCACGCTTCCGGACGGCTGGGCGGAATGCCGGGAATGTGGGGGTACGTGGAAGGCGGAATGGGGATGGTCTCCTTCTACTTTTGCGACGCCGCCCGCGAGGCCGGAGCTGTGGTCGCCACCGGCGTTCCGGTCGCACAGATTATCCCCGGTGAAGGCGTCGTGCTCGAATGTGGGGAAAAGATCGCGGCGCGACGGGTCATCTCCAATGCCGATCCGCGCCGCACTCTGGCCATGCTCGGCGATCATGCCGACACCACCTGGCGCACCCGTGTCGAGCAGGTCCCCATCGAGGGCTGCACCGTTAAGCTGAATGTGCTGCTCAGTGAGCTGCCCAACTTTAATTCACGCCCAGGTACTGATGAACCGCATCATTACGGCCAAATCAATGCCCCACTCACCAAAAAGGAATGGCGCGAGGGATTTGCTGCATCCAAACGCGGCGAGCTGCCCGAGTCGCTCTGGTGCGAACTCTACTTCCAGAGTGTGCATGATCGCAGCGTCGTTCCTCAAGGTAAACACACCATGAGTGTCTTCGCGCAGTACGTGCCTTATCGCTTCGCCGAGGGCACATGGGACACTCGCCGGAACGAGGTCCGCGACCTGGCGATGCGGTCTATCGGACGCTTCTGCTCGAACCTGCCTGGAGCGATAGTCGACGCGCAGGTGCTCGGACCGCCGGACATTGAACAAAAAGTGGGCCTGACCGGCGGTCACATCTTTCAAGGCGAGTGCCTGCCGCCCTACATGTGGGGCAACAGGCTGGAACCGCGCACTCCCATGCAGAGAGTGTATCTCTGCGGGGCCTGTACGCATCCGGGCGGTAGCGTTATCGGCATCAATGGACGCAATGCTGCCATGGCAGCGCTGCGGGACGCGGCGTGCGGCTGAACCGCAAATCTGGGTCCAAAGATTTCGCCTGGTTCAAGCGCGCGCCATCGTGCTAAACTCCTCCGCATGCTTATCATCCTTCTCATCATCCTCTTGCTGATATTTGGCGGCGGCGGTTATTACATGGGTCCTGGTCTCGGCTATTACGGCGGGGGCGCCATCGATATCATTCTGGCGATTGTGATTATTTACCTGATATTCGGCAGAGGACGCGCACGAATTTAGTCGAGGCGGTTGGCAACCCCCATCCGCTATTGTCATCGGACGATGAATCTATTTGCCCGATCAATCTATTTGCCGTGATTCGGGGCTTCTGATCCATAACCACATAAAAGGGCAGAACAGCGCCATGATGGTACCTGAGGCAAGTGCTACGTACCAGTTGTAGCGGGACACAAGCACCGGCACGAGCGACGTGGAGATGATTCCACCGAGGACACCCACGGAATTCATGACTCCGCTGATAGCTCCGGTATTTTCACCTGCGAGAAGCGATATCGCAGACCAGAAGGACGCCTCCGCTGCGAAAAGCCCTCCAATGCTGAGACACAGTGCGATGACTGTAATGCTGCGATAGCGCGAGTAGGCAGCCAAGAGGAGCAGAAGGCCCGAGGAAACATATCCCGCGGCAATCACGAATCTTGATGCCGCAATCCGGCCGGTGCGGGCGGAGATCCGATCGGACAAGATTCCACCGAGAGGAGCCATGACGCACGCGGTGAGCCACGGAAGCGCGGAGATAATACCGCCGCTCAGGACACTGAAGCCGCGCTTCTCGACGAGATAGATGTAAAGCCAGAATACAAAGATGAAGAGAACATAGCCTTCGGAGACATAACTGAGTATCAAGAAGAGGATGTTTTTGTCTGCCATCTGCGAAAGAGTTTTTTTGATATCGGCAGACCTAAGAAGGCGTGGACGGGTCGGATTGATTTGATCTGCGATGTGATTATCCGCCTGCAGACCGTTCAGGTACCACAACCATACCGGTGCGATCAGCAAGGCGGGGATCGCAGTGCAATAGAACGATCCTCGCCATCCGGTTTTGAGCATAAGCCACGAGACCAGCGGAGTAGCCACGGCAGCTCCGAACGAAGAGCCCATGAAGATGAGGGAATTCCCGAAGGCGTGTTCGGCGGAGGGCATCCACCGATGAACAACAGCGGTGGCGACCGGAAATGTGGCGGCCTCGCTGGCGCCGAGCAGCGCACGGACAATGATCAGCGAGACCAGCGTCACGTTTACTCCCGCAAGAAGAGGATGCGGCACGAGTCCGGTTGCAATTGTGGTCAGACCCCAGAGCAGAAAGGCAATCCCCAACGTCAGGCGCGGTCCGATGATGTCCCCGATGGCACCGGCAGGCGATTGGAAGAGAGCATAACCGATGAGAAAACTGCTGAATATCTGGCCCATTTGGATTTTGGACAATCCAAGATCAGGCATCATCATCTCCGACGCAACAGAGATGTTCGTTCGGAGCAAATAGCTGACGAAGCTAAGGCATACGAGCAGGACGAGGAGGCCGGCTGTGCTTCGATTGGCGCGGGCTCGCTGGGTTTGGACTGCTTCACTCTTCATGAGTGTTGCCGTGCTCCGGTAGTATTCGTGTCGATTAGCGAAAGCGCCGACTCGAGCAGAGAGCGCTGTCGTGGTTCGTCTGACCTTTCTCGCAGCTCTGCGAGAATTTCGCCGATTCCATTGGAAAACTTTCCTTCAGCTTTTGAAGCTACCATCCGATGAAAGATCAGCACCAGTGATTCGAGTTTAGTGAAATGACCTGCCGAAAGCACCGGGGGGACCGCACCCGACAGTTGATGTGACTGCGCCGCCGAAGTCGCAGCTTCATAAATGATTCGGCCGTGCGAGCGCGGCCGCTTCGCTTACGAAGATCAGCATCTGCCCGCTCTCTCAGGCTGGGAATCCCCGAAGACACAGACCTTCATGGCGGGGGACAAAGGTAGGGATTCCGTCGCGCCCCGCGGTTTTGAGTACTGGCAACGTCTCGCCGACATCATCAATCAGGAGCCGGTCGAGGAGCGCGATCGCTTCTTTCACGCCATGCTGATGCCTCTTGGCATTCAGGGCTGGCATTCAGACCGGATTGAAACCAGTCTGCTATGCTGATCGGCGGTAACACATTCAGCGCGGCGCATGCGTCTCACTTCAGGTTTCCGTAGCTGATGAACGGAGGCATTATGTACCTAAGCTTGGGGCGATTGGTAATCCTGGCCGTGTTGTCCGCGGCATCCACGCTGGCGCTGGCTCAGACGCCCGCTTCCTGTACTTTCACCTTTTTTGACTTTGGCGGGCCCGGCGGCCCGCAGCCAAGCGGGATCAATCGTTGGGGCAACGTGGTGGGCAACAGCGCAATGGGCCCCTTCATTCGGCATAGCGACGGACGAATCCAGAGCCTCCCCTTCGGCTTTGTGGGCAAACGGAATAGCAATGGCACCATGGTCGGCCAATTCTCCACGCAGGATAACCACACTCATGGTTTCATCCAGAACGGGAATCAAAGGGTCACCGTTGATTTTCCCGGCGCTACGCATACGAGCCTTAGCGGTATCAATAAGTACGGCTCCGCAGTTGGCAATGCCAGCGCGCCGGCATCGTTTTCTGTTGCGATCGAGATCAAGAATGGAAAGACGATCGTGCTCCCGTTTGGAAATAACCCGTCGGCGGCGCCACAAGCCATCAGCGATGCCGGCTTGATCGTCGGCACTTACGAGGTGCCGGACCCCGAAAATCCCAACGCGGTGGTTGACCATGGTTTTGCATCCGTCGACGGTCAATTCGTAGACTTCGTATTCCCCGGCGCGGTGGCTACCACAGCCTCTGACGTCAATGCCTTGGGTCAGATCGTGGGCGATTTCGGTGGCGGGACGGCCGGCGTAGGACATTACATTTACAGCGGGGGGAAATTCTTCACCGTCAAATTGCCTGGCAATGGGGCAGGTACCGTTACCGGCATCAACGGCTTTGGAACGATAACCGGAGCGATCTTTCAGAATGCTGCTCCGGCGGCCCGTGGGTTCGTGGGCAACTGTAAGTTACCGTAAGTGCCGATCGTGGATACTCTTCGGGACTGCTTCCACGCGGCAGCAGGAAGAACACCTGAGGCGTAAAGACGGTGTGCCTGCTCGTCCCGCCTTGTACTCGCACTGATAGGAATTTCGGTCCCTTGCGATTTATCCTAGTCGAGGGAAGCCTCGCTAGACTCCCCTTTCCCCTCCGTCCTATTGGTTATGGTTGCAGCGAGAATATGGCGCCAGGACAAAATTAGTTCCCCCGAATTTCCACCACAGTCGGAGAACGCAAAATCGAGTAATCTCGTGGAATCCTTTCAGAATCATGGTCGGGGCGGAGGGATTCGAACCCCCGACCCTCTGCTCCCAAAGCAGATGCGCTACCAGACTGCGCTACGCCCCGACTTCTGTCGATTGTATCGCACGGTTGCGGCGCTCCAGGCCCCGCGATTTGCACACGTTTGCATTCACAAGTGAGCAGGCAGCCACACCATCAGCACCCATACAAGCGCAATCAACGGCAACGCGAACACTGCGAGAATCCCGAGGCAAAGCAGCGCCAGAAATCCCCAGTCTTTCCAGGTGTGGCTCCAGCGATGACGGCGCGGTTCCTCCGTATGCCGGACGAGCAGTTTGTAGTTGCGCCGGTTGGCTTTCCACGCGACATCGAAGGCATCGCCCAGCAGCGGAATCGAGCCCACCAGCACTTCGATCCCGATATTCACCGACATCCGCATCAGCGTGATATACGGCACGCCGCGAAACCATGCCGCCACCAGCAAAATGCAGGAAGCCAGACCGCCGAGCACGTCGCCAATCGCCGGAACCAGACCGACGATGGCATCGAGGCCGAAGCGGATGGAGGTGCCGGGAATGCGCAGCCAGTCGTCCAGAACATGCGACAGCATGTCGAGATTTTCATCGCTGAAGACGCGGCTCGCCTTCTGCGCTGCGCGGCGGCAGAACTTCGGCGGGATGGAGGGGCTGGCTGCGGTGCGGCGTCAATCTTCTCGCTCCCTGTCGCAGCTCAGATCTCAAAGCTGCGAATGCTACAATTCTATTGATTCACGGCGGCTATAGTTCAGCGGCAGAACGCCGGTCTGTGGCACCGGATGTCGTGGGTTCGAACCCCACTAGCCGCCCCAGTATCGTACGCTTTCGATCTCCGCCGGTGACTGATGATTGAAAGTATTCTCTTGCTCATTTCCCGGGCGTAGCAGTCAAATCCGCTACACTTGTCTTTACGATGCACCCCCCCAATGCACTATTTCCCGCCCAGCCGGCGAATCCAGCAGAGCCACGCCTGAGCACCTCCGCATGGCTGAAGGATTTTGTTCCGCGCCGGCGCATCGCAAAACGCCGATTTCCAGACTCTGCTGGCGAATTTTCTGCCGCGCAAGGTGCAGTTGCCCGCGCCGGAAAATGTCCTCGTCGAAGTCGATGCCGCGACCGGCAGCCGCGTCCTGTGCCATTGCAACTGGCAGCCGGAAGAGGTGCGCGGCGCACGCATGACGCTGCTGCTGCTGCATGGCCTGGAAGGCTCGTCGCAATCGCAATACATGCTGGGCAACGCGGACAAGGCCTGGCGCGCCGGATGGAATGTCATCCGCATGAACATGCGCAACTGCGGCGGCACGGAGATGCTGTCGCCGACGCTCTATCATTCCGGGCTTTCCGGAGATGTGCAGGCGGTGGCGCAATTTTTTGCCGCGCGAGCATGGACTGACAGCAAATGGCATGGGTCGGCTATTCCATGGGCGGCAATATGGTGCTGAAGGCCGCCGGGGAATATGGCGAAAATGCGCCCGCGTGGCTGCGCGCCGTGGTTGGCGTTTCCCCTGTCGTGGATATGCAGCCTTCCGCGGACGCGCTGCACGATCTGCGCAATCGAATTTACGAATTGAATTTTCTGAAGAACATGCTGCGCCGTTATCGCCGCAAGGCGAAGTTGTTTCCTGGGCAATTTTCCCTTGCGAATTGCAGGCTAGTTCGCAGCATCCGCACCTATGACGAATACATTGTCGCGCCGAATTGCGGCTTTGCCGGCGCGGACGATTACTATGATCGCGCCGCATCCGCCCGCGTCATCGACCGAATCGCCGTGCCGACACTGATCCTGCATGCGCTCGACGATCCCTTCATCCGTCTGCTGCCGGAGACGCGCGCCAAGATCCTCGCCAATCCGAACATCACGCTGGTGGAAACGCGACACGGCGGCCACTGCGGGTTTCTTGCGGCCGCTGACAGATTAGACGATGGCTACTGGGCGGAGTCCACGCTGATGGGCTTTATCCAGTCGGTCGCTCAGCACACTCCGCCGATTGTAGAAGGCACTGAGCTATGGAAGCCGACTGGAGTGTCGCCTGCGGAGCGGACGATCCTGTTGTCGTCATCCCCTGGAGCGGCGAAGATGGATCGCTCCGCTACATCGATCTGCGAGACGCACCCGATAGGGTGAACGAAATTCCGGAAGCCGCACATTCACGCTTCTTCGCTGCCGCTCTGCGCCGCTGGAACCAGCCGGATGCGCCGATGTTTACAGCGAAATGCGATGTCTGGACCTATGCCGCGAACTGTTTCGATGCGGAAGATCTGCCCGGCTTTGCCTATGCGCAGGCGCAGCTACATCGATCTGTTGCCAGAGATGCGGAGTCTTTTCAAGCTTCGCCGCCTCGGAACAGCTGCTGCGAAACTGGACCGAACGCGCGCGATCGATTGCCCTGTTGGAGGCGCGGTGCGAGTGGACGCTGCGCCCGGCGCGCATTCTGACCGCAGATCGCGAGGTCCGGAAATCTCCGAGGATCCATCCGCCAATCGACACGATGGTTTGCCACTACGCCTTTATGTCTGGGGATATGGTGCATCGCCCGCATCGGCGGCGGAGGCGTGGTCGGCTGCGCTGCTGGCTCTGATCGAGCCGGTGATTCCTGCAGAAGTCCTGATTGAACGACATTCCCGACAATACCGGTCGATCTCTTGCCTGTTTCCACCGCAAGGTCAGTAGAGTTGTACCGCTACAGAGAAGTCAAGGAGAACTCATATGAATTTCGATCTCGAAGGAATACTGGATTCCGCGAAAGAAAAAGCCGTCGAAGCCGCCACGGAAAAATTTGGCTCCCGTGCCACGCCCATTGCGGAAGAGGTCGCCGGCAAAATGGAGGAAGCAGTCGCGGAGAAAATGGGCGTTCCGCTCCGCCACGACCAGAACACGACACAAGGACTCCCAACTAGAAGACACCACCAATTCCTAGTCCGCTGACGACGAACCTGGCGACCCAAGGTCGACGCGACTCGAACCGAACGCTACAATATGAGCGAAGCCCGCGTGCGGGCGAGTAGCTCAATCGGATAGAGCACCGGCCTTCTAAGCCGGGGGTTGTGGGTTCGATTCCCGCCTCGCCCACCATTCCATCTCAATGATGGCTTCACCTGCTACCCGGCGCCGCGCCTGCCCGATCGACACAATATAATCTTCATTATTCGGCTGGAGTTAGCACCGATGTAGAGATATCGGACTTCTGCGGCCTCCGATGAGCCGTCGTAAAGGCTCCTCTATCCAATTTATTCCAAGATGTCCAATTTCTGAGGCCGGAAAAGCGGGGAAATTATCTTTTGACCCTTGTGAACACCGGGACGAGGGTACGGATCAATCTCATAAGCATTGCGGCCGCGACAAAGGACACAGGTTCGCGAGAACTACCCTATTCTTTCCATTACTCGCGGCCTGTTCAGGAAGACAATCCCTACTGTTCGCTCATAGCGATTTGCCCGCAGTCCGTGCGCGTTCGGTCTGCTCACTTGCTAGCGCACGCTCCGCCTTACGCGTCGAGATTAGTTCATCGGGGCTACGCAACACAGCGTAAATGGCCGCCGCGATCGCGGCGCCCACCAGCGGCGCGACGATGAAAAGCCAGAGCTGATGGACCGCCCATCCGCCGGCAAAGACCGCCGGTCCAATGCTGCGCGCCGGATTCACCGACGTGTTAGTGATAGGAATCCCCACCAGGTGATCGAGCGTGACCACCAGGCCGATGGCAATACCGGCAAAGCCCACCGGAGCTTTGATGTCCGTCGATCCGAGCACGGTAAGCACGAGGAACATGGTCAGAATCATCTCCGCGACGAAGCCCGCTGCCATTGAATAAAGGCCCGGGGAATGGGCGCCGTAGCCATCCGAGGCGAGACCGCTGACATGGGCCGAATAGCCGCCCGGCATTCCATGAGCGATGAAGAGAACGCAGCCCGCCGCGACAATCGCGCCGATGATCTGGGCGATCGCATACATCACCGCATCCTTGCCGCCGATCTTGCGCGACAGCAGCATGCCGAAGGTGACTGCGGGGTTGATGTGACAGCCGGAGATCGGGCCAACGGTGTAAACCATGGCGAGGATCGACAGGCCAAAAGCGAAAGCGATGCCGATATTATGAATGTGGCTCCCGGCAAGCACTGCGGCTCCCACGCCACCGAAGACCAGAACGAAGGTCCCCACCAGTTCGGCAAAATATCTCTTCATTTTTCCCCTCCTAAAAAGAACCCCTAAGAAATCAACTGAATATACACCACGGTAGCGTAGGAAGACTGAATAAATACGATTTTGCCTGTTTCAGGAACTAGGGTCTCCGCGCGAAATTCTGGGCGAGTGAAGGTCTGCTATCGATTTAGCCGAAATTCGATGGCGCAAAGAACAGGGGAGCTATCGCCTGCTGGCCTACAACATCAACTCCAACGCACTGCTTACTCGTTAGCGGCGCGAGTTATCTTCTCAGTTGTGCCCGCCAGTCCCAGCACATCCGCATTTGTCTGCATAGCGGCAATGCAGAATGCAATGTGCTGGTCGAGGTCCACTCCGAGTTCCGCCGCGCCCTTAACGATGTCCTCCCGATTAACGCCGCGCGCGAAGGCTTTGTCTTTCATCTTCTTTATGACCGATGGAACATTCACGTCCAGAATCGATTTCGTCGGCTTGACCAGCGCGTTCGCGGTCAGAAATCCGGCGAGTTCATCGCAGGCAAACAGCGCCTTATCCAGGTGAGAAACTCGCGGCGTATCGGTGTATTCGGCATGGCCAAGAATGGCGCGGCGGATCTCCTCGGGCCAACCCTGCTCGGCGAGAATGCGGTTCCCGACCCAGGGGTGCTCTTCCGGTGAGGGGTACTTTTCGTAATCGAAGTCATGCAATAGGCCGGTGATGGCGTACATTTCCGCCATCGCCTGCGCTTCGCCTGGCGGCAAACCCAATTCTGCCGCTTGCTTCTCGCCGTAGGCGCGCAGACAGACTTCGACGCCAGAGCGTGCTTCAACAGGCTGGCGACTGGGTATGTTCATTCAGCAGACGCCATGCATCGGCGCGGTCTTTCCGCCGGACTGTGGGCGCATTTTTTTGGGTTTCCGGCGGCGGCAAGGTATCGGACATGTCGAATCTCCTCTTCCGATCATCAGGGGAATACCCGCTTTTGTCGGGCTTCTTTTCGGCTATTGTAAGCACTCCGCATTTTTTTCTTGACAAATTCCGGATTTACCCGCAACGTATCGAAAGTAGCACGCTCAAGCGTGCGACGGATGTCGGCTCTGGCCTCCGTAAATATCTATGGCAACCATGATGGCTCCTGTTGCTTCAAGGGAGGTTCTACGTTGCGACCACTGTAGTCTGGTGCAATTCCGCACCAGTAATCTGCTGTGCAGACGCTGCCACAAACCCCTGGAGATTGAAGTTCCGGAACCTGTTGTGTCGTCCCCCGTTCAGGTGATCGGCACGCGCACACAGGGCAACCGCTGCGCGAAGGTCGCCGTCCGTCTGCGCGAACTTCGGAATGCGCGGCATCTGAGCCAGCGCCAGTTGGCCGCGCGGCTGGATGTCCCGCGCACCTATATTTCAAAGATCGAAAATGGCCGCGCCATGCCGACGTTGTCTTCACTGCAACGCCTCGCTACGGCACTTGCCGTGCCCATGTGCGAAATGGTGCATGACGATCGCTATGAACGCGAACGTGAGATCGCAGCCATGATGGAGGACCCTTTTCTGGCCGAGATCGGCTTGTGGGCCTCCGGCCTGGATCCGCTGCATCGGGCGATGGTTTTGAGCCATATTCGGGAGATGGCAGGCGGAACCCGACGCACCGCATAGACATCGACGCACGCGCCTGCAGTTCATCACCGACCGCCGCTTCGATCAGCTGTAGATTGCAGCACATCATGACGCCGGTGGGCCTTGTTTGCAGGCGCTCTTGGCACTATGCTACGGTCGAAAGCAGTTGAGGTATCGTCCTTGTCCCCTGTCACCGCACCCGGCCGCCTGCAATGAACTTTCGGCGGACGAGTTGGCGCTTTATCGGCAGCTCGACCCGGAGCAGCTGCCGAAACATATCGCCATCATCATGGACGGCAACGGCCGCTGGGCGGGGCAGCGGCGCCTGCAGCGCTTTTTCGGCCATCAGCAAGGTGCGGAGTCGGTCCAGTACGTGGTCGAGACGGCGTCGCGCATCGACCTTCCCTGGCTGACGCTCTACGCATTTTCCCTCGAAAACAGTTTGCGCCGCCCGGAGACGGAAGTCTCTTTCCTCATGCGCTTATTGCGCACCTACCTGGTGGCGAATGTGAAGCGGATGAACGACAACAATGTCCGCATCGCCTATGTCGGGCGCCTCGCCGAACTGCCCGGTGAAGTGCAGGAGACGATGCGCTGGGCCGCCGAGCAAACCGAGCACAACACCGGCACCACGCTGACGCTCGCGTTGAATTACGGCGGCGCGCACCGAAATCGTCGATGCGGTTCGCGGCGCACTCACCAGAATTGCAGCCGAGCACGATGGCATGCTTCGCTCGAAGCGGTGCTGGCGCGGCTCACCGAGGCGATTCTCGGAGGCCTCTACACGGCGCACATGCCCGACCCGGACCTGGTGATCCGCACCAGCGGCGAGATGCGCATCAGCAATTTTCTGCTCTGGCAGATCGCCTATTCCGAAATCTATGTGACCGAGCGGTTCTGGCCGGATTTTCGCGGAAAACATCTGCTGGAAGCAATCCGCGAATATCAGAGCCGCGAACGCCGTTTCGGCGGCTTGGCCAATGCCGCCGACGCGAAGGTAAACGAGCCGGAGCAGGCGCTGGTCCGATAGAGATAT